>CAWJLH010000024.1:0-15929 GCA_963843665.1 uncultured Caryophanaceae bacterium | reverse complement strand
GCGGCGGTAACTCCGGTATCGAAGCGGCAATCGATCTTGCAGGAATCGTCAAGCATGTAACCGTTCTTGAATTCATGCCGGAATTGAAAGCCGATTCTGTTCTACAAGAGCGTCTGCATAGCTTACCAAATGTCACAGTTCTTAAAAATGTTCAATCGAAGGAGATTACTGGTACGGATAGCGTTAACGGAATCACTTACATTGAACGTGATACTGGCGAAGAAAAGCATATCGAACTCGCTGGCGTATTTGTCCAAATTGGTCTTGTACCGAATACGGATTGGCTCGGCGATGCCGTTGAACGCACTAAATTTGGCGAGATTGTCGTCGATAAGCGCGGTGCAACGAACGTACCAGGCGTATTTGCTGCAGGGGACTGCACAGATAGTCCGTTCAAACAGATTATTATTTCAATGGGATCAGGTGCAACTGCCTCATTGGCGGCATTTGATTATCTAGTTAGGAATTAATGGACGAACTTGAAATATTGGATTCGTTCAATAGAAAGAACTAAGGAACAGGCCATGAAAATGGGCCTGTTCTTTTTGTGCATGGTCATTATTTTCCTTGTTTACAGTACATCACGCTGGGTGAAGGAATTGACGTATCTTAATGTAGACAACACTCCCGGTGCGTAGAAATCTCCTAAATAAAAAGACGCTCTACATGAGTCGCTACTGTTCACCTGAGGAGTCCGTCTATTCGAAAAATAGAATCTGTTTATCTGGCGTTTATGGTAGCATAAATGACGTATAGGACAACCTGCTATCACGTGCATGATTATTCAATTGGTTGTATAAAGCCGGTACATTATTCGACATGAAAAAATATACATAGAAGGGATGGATCTATTTGGAGAAAATCACGGTACTTGGCTGCGGTACGATGGGGCATTCGATTGCACTGAGCGCGGCATGGGCAGGTTATGATGTGAAAATGCAAGGCGTGAATCAGGCGGATGTAGAGCGAGGATTAGGGAGCATGCGGGGGAAATTGCAAGTCCTGATTGACAATGGGTTGATCGACGAAGCGGAAGCGAATCACATTCAAAGTCGCGTTACGACAACAACTTCGGTTGAGGTCGCTGTGAATGGATCGACGTTTATAATTGAGGCGGTTCCTGAGAATATTGAATTGAAGAAACAGCTGTTCAACCAGTTGGATCGTCTCTGTGGACCAACTGTCATTCTCGCCAGCAATACATCTGCTCTCAGTCCTACGGAAATCGCTTCCGAAACGAATCATCCTGAGCGGACGGTTGTGACACATTTCTGGGCACCGGCGCATCTAATTCCATTAGTCGAAGTCGTCCGGGGAGATAAAACGAGTGACGCAACAATTGACCGTTCGCTTCAATTGATGACAAAGATGAATAAAAAACCAATCGAAGTGAAAAAAGAAGCACCTGGCTTTGTCGGAAACCGCCTACAATTCGCGCTTCTTCGGGAAGCTCAACATATATTAGAAGAAGGGATTGCGTCAAAAGAAGATATTGACGCCGCGGTCATCTATAGCATCGGGAGAAGATTACCGATCACGGGACCAATCCTATCGGCAGATATGGGTGGGCTTGACGTTTACACAGCGATTTCGAATCACTTGTTCAGCCATCTGTCGAATGCAACGCAAGCTATGTCTAGCCTGAACACGCTCTTGGCAGAAAACAAACTAGGCAATAAAACAGGAGAAGGGTACTATAAATGGGATCCAGCCTTCTCTGAAATGATGAATACTGCGCGAGAGAAGGAACTGATTCGCTATCTAAAAGAAGATTTGGGCAAGCTTTGAGCAATTTATTCATTTCGAAAAAAAAGATTTGTATTTTTATTCACTGTAGGTTATAATTATAACAACAAGTCATCTTAGTTATAGGAGTGAATATAATGAAGAGAAAAAATATAATTATCATAGGTGCAGCAGGAAGAGATTTCCATAATTTTAATACAGTTTATCGTACGAATGATGCATATAATGTCGTTGCTTTTACAGCGACTCAAATTCCTGATATAGATGGACGTAAATACCCAGGCGAATTGGCGGGTGCACTATATCCAGAAGGGATTCCTATTTATTCACAAGATCAATTACCTGATTTGATCGAAAAATTAGATGTGGATGAATGTGTGTTTGCCTATAGTGATGTCAATTATGAAGACGTGATGGGCGTGGGGGCAATCGTCAATGCGGCGGGTGCTAACTTCACACTGCTCGGACCTAAAGGAACGCAGTTGATCAGCAATAAACCAGTCATTTCTGTTTGTGCTGTAAGAACTGGTACAGGTAAAAGTCAAACGTCACGAAAAATCATCGAAACTTTGCTGGAGCATGATTTAAAAGTCGTTGCAATCAGACATCCAATGCCTTACGGCGATCTAAATGCACAGCGTGTACAACGTTTTGCAACAGTGGAAGATTTGAAGAAGCATAATTGTACAATTGAAGAAATGGAAGAGTACGAACCACATGTGGAACGTGGCAATATCATCTATGCGGGCGTGGATTATGCAGATATTTTGGAGGCAGCGGAAAATGATCCGGACGGTTGTGATGTGATTCTTTGGGATGGAGGAAACAATGATTTCTCTTTCATCAAGCCAGATTTAGCAGTTACAGTCTTGGATCCGCATCGCCCAGGTCATGAGTTGAAATACTATCCTGGTGAAGTGAGTCTACGAACAGCTGATGTTGCGATTATCAACAAAATCGATAGTGCAACAAAAGAAGCGATTCAAATCGTCGAAAACAATATTAAATTCGCAACGCCGAACAGCACGATCATTAAAGCCGAATCCAAAATTACAGTCGACAATCCGGAAAGCATTATCGGCAAACGTGTATTAGTCGTTGAAGACGGCCCGACATTGACACATGGCGAGATGAAAATCGGGGCAGGTTCTGTTGCAGCTGAACGTCTAGGTGTAAAAGAAATCATTGACCCAAAACCATTCGCAGTCGGTACTTTAATTGATACTTATAACAAATACCAACATATCGGCAATATCCTTCCGGCGATGGGGTACGGCGAACAACAATTGAAAGACCTTGAAGAAACCATCAATAATGCAGACTGCGATGCAGTAATCATCGGCACACCGATGGATCTCACTCGTATCATTTCAATCAACAAACCGACTACACGCGTGCACTATGATCTGGACGAAGTGGGCGACACGAACTTGAGTGGGGTTTTAAAAGGATTTATTCAAGAACATAAAATTGAGAAGAGTAATAGCCTGTAAAAAAACTGCCTTAATTCGAAGCGATTCGAATTAAGGCGTTTTTTTGTATAGTAAATTCTAAAATCTAAATCTCGAACTGTAGATATGTCGTAACAAAGGATTTTTACGTCTAGGCTTCAGCGCCTGAACAGGTGCTGAAGTTTTTTTATGGATTAAATGATGGATATAGAGATGGTGTGTGCTGTTTGTCGATTATTGAGTAAGCGCTTTAGTAAAGCGCTTACATTTTATTTGAATGGAGTGGATAATTCCGTGTTATCGAGTATAGAGGTTTTCATTTCATGATTAATAATGGAGTATATTATTTTTTTAATTGGAGCGGCGATTGTTGAATTTTTTCGATATTGTACATAGACTTTGTTCGGAATATCCTTGATAACATTAATATCTTTGATGATTAACTTCATTTCATTTGATTTTTTAATACCGAGAGCGGGGGTGATCCCAATGCCTAAGCCGCCTTCTACTATGGTTTTCAACATCTCATTATTATCAACATCAATACGCTTAATATCAGGGATACCGATAAGGCGTTGGTTAATTTCTCTCCAAAGGCTGGAGTTTCGGCGATAACTAATTAATGTTTGATTTTGTAGATCTTTCGGCGTGAGGAATTCTTTTTTCGCAAGTGGATGGGTATGCCCAAGCACTGCGACTAGTTTGTTGTCAAAAAGATATTCTGAAGTGATTTCTGGGCGATGGGACTGAATGTTTCGGGTGAATACAAGATCGAGGTCGCCCGCCATGACTTGCGCGTTTAAACTACAGGAATCGATTCCTTCTATGATTGAAATGTTCAAATTATCGATGGATATGATGGAATCCAGAAGCTCGGAAATGAAGGAATACGAATAACCTGGTGAAAATCCTACTCTAATCTCAGGTTGACTCGTATGCTTGGCAACTTCTTTAGAATGGTTCATGTACGTTAAGATATTCGTTGCATATTCAAAAAAAACAGTTCCTTCTTTCGACAAAATGATATCTCTTCCAACCCTGTTAAACAAAGTACAGGATAATTCACTTTCTAAATTTTTTATACGTGCAGTTATTGTGGGTTGAGTGACATTTAGCAAGAGTGCAGCTTTTGAATAACTTTTGTGTTCAGCAATCGTTATAAAGGTCTCTAATTGGGTCTTGTCCATTTAGTCAGCTCCCTATCAGTAATCTAACTTGCCAGTGTACTGGTAAATATTATCAATTGCTATCATTCTACATTTAAAATTCTAAACTGTCAAAATATTATTTTATGCCGTTTGAACGGTTTATAGACGATCTATAGAAAAAAGATTAGAAAGGACGGGGTATTCAAAAAATAATCGATTGGTGTTCTGTTTTACTGCACTCTATACTTAAATCAAGTTCAATCCTTTGAATATTCGCACACTTCTAGAGTTACAACAAGGTGGAATTGATTTGGGCGAATAGAGTAACTGACAAACAATCAGTAAAGGTATGAGTGATTTGTATGCGGTTACATAAAGGGGAAGTACAGATGCAATTGGCAAGGAGGATAGAGCAAAAAAATAAGGGTGCTTTATGTAGAAACAACATAACTACAAAATGTACAAACACTAATTAGGATAGGGGAAATGACAGATGAGTATTTCAAACACTAAAATAGGCGAGGAACAAGCACTTTTGAAAGAATTGGAAAAACACACAACGAGCATTGCCCATCTCGGTCACGTTGAAATCGGCGTAACGAATTTGGAGAAATCTGTATGGTTCTTTACAGAAGTCATGGGTCTGTATGTATCAGCTGATGAGGGAGATCGCGTTTATTTAAGAGCGTGGCAAGATTTTGATCATCATACATTAATTCTTAAAAAATCAGATACGTCCGGGGTTAAGCAAGTCGGTTGGCGTGTAAGTTCGGAAAAAGCCCTGAAAGCTTTTGAAAGACAATTCAAGGATATGGGTATTGAGCATACATGGGTTGAAGCAGGTAAGAAAAAAGCACAAGGCGATTCAATTCAATTCAGATCACCAGCAGGTTTGCCAGTTGAACTGTATTGGGAGAAAGAAAAGTATGTGAATACGGATCCTGCGATTGCTTCGAAACTACCAAGTCACCCAAGTAAGTACACAGGTAAAGGGGTAGCACCACGCCGCTTTGACCATGTGAACTTTATGGTAAACGATGTGGAGAAAGAGCAAAAATGGTGGTCTGACTTATTAGGAATTCACCATCGTTATTATGTTCAAAACCAGGATGATGTCCGTATCGGTTCATGGTTGAGTCGTACGAACATTGCCCATGAAATTGCGTTAATGCGTAATGCAAATCAAGACGGTGCACTTTTCCATCACTTGGCATACTATTTGGATTCACCAGACGAGCTTATCAGAGCAGCGAATTTAATGGCTGAAAACGATATTAAAATCGAATGGGGCCCAGGAAAACACGGTACAAGCGGTGCGCAGTTTATTTATGTAATCGAGCCTTCAGGAAACCGAGTTGAAATTTGGACAGGCGGATTCTTAATCTTTGCACCGGATTGGGAGCCAATCGAATGGAGTCCAGAAGTTGGCCTATTGGGTCTTGACCTATGGGGAAGTATCGCTCCGGAGAGTTACTTCACGTACGGAACAAAATTACTATAATTCGATTTTGAGGTGGATGGAAAGTTTCTGTCTATCTCAAAATTTTTTTGAAAGAGTTCATTTGTGTTGAACGCTAAGTCGAGCAAAAAATGTACGGCATCATTGAGGTAGGGGATGTTTGGGTTGGCAAAAAAATGCGTGTTGATTTTCATACGCATAACAGTTGTCAGGAGTTCTCCCTGAAGCGCTATGGACTAAACTAGGTAACTCAATTTATAGGGCTTGCATGTCAAGCATGGTTGAGGGATTTTCATGTTGATAGATTTAGATTGATAAGGGAGGAAAAAGTTTGAACTCGATTAACATTGCCCGTACTGTTGATGAATCAAAATTTAACCGCTTTCACGGATTAGTTGTGTTTTGGTGTGCATTCATTATTGTGTTTGACGGATATGATTTGGTCGTTTATGGATCTGTTGTCTCTTTACTAATGGAAGAATGGTCCTTAACTTCCGTACAGGCGGGTACCATAGGGAGCTATGCGTTAATCGGTATGATGTTTGGTGCTTTTATCTTTGCTCCATTGGCCGATCGGATTGGTCGTAAAAACGTGATTCTTTTTTGCGTCATTCTTTTTAGCCTCTTTACGGGTTTAATCGCTTTTTCTAACGGTCCCGTAGAATTTGGGATTTACCGCTTTATCGCGGGATTAGGATTAGGAGGAGCCTTCCCTGTTACAGTTGCATTGGTAACAGAGTATTCTCCTAGCGTCATAAAAAACAGATTAGTGACGCTTATGTTATGCGGCTATGCTATTGGAGGAATTTTAGCATCTGGTCTAGCCATTTACCTGATTCCGGTTGCAGGTTGGAAATCGATGTTTTTAGTCGGTGCAATCCCTTTACTGGCTGTTCCTTTTCTCTATAAATACCTTCCTGAATCACTAGGGTTTTTGATGGCTCAAAATAACAAGAAGAGAATCGGTCAATTAGTTGCCAAAATCGACCCATCTTATACACCGCGTGATGAGGATGAGTATGAAATAAACGTTCCGCCGAAAAAAGGTATACCTGTCAAAAAGTTATTTGAAAATGGACGAACAGTCAGTACCATATTGTTCTGGCTCAATTTTTTCTTATGCTTGTTAATCACTTATGGTTTGGGCACCTGGTTGCCTAAGCTAATGACCGAAGCAGGGTATGCCTTTGGATCAAGTTTGACGTTTCTCTTGGTGTTAAACATAGGGGGGATTTTTGGTTCATTGATTGGTGGATGGTTGGCAGATAAATGGAGTACGAAACGTGTATTGACTATCTTTTTTACTTTGAATGCCATTTCGTTAACTGTAATGGGTCTACAGCCAACACTCATCGTACTTTATCTATTTGTTGCAATTGCTGGAGCGACATCAATCGGATCACAAATTATTCTCTATTCGTTCGCATCTCAATTTTATCCGACCGAAGTGCGTTCAACAGGCGTTGGCTGGGCATCAGGTGTGGGAAGAATTGGAGGCATCATTGGTCCCCTGTTGGGAGGAGCGCTCCTTGCCCTAAGTTTACCTTTTCAACAAAACTTTATGGTATTGGCAGTACCAGGTTTACTGGCAGCAATCGTTGTCGCCTTTATTCACGAAAAGAGTCCTTCTAGGCAAGTGAGCGGTGTTCCTAAACTGTACAAGCCTGCTGGTGATCTTGTAGAAAAGTAAAAGATACTGTTACGGAAATGAGTAATTCCTTCTATTCAGAAAAGCCCATTTTGCATGGGCTTTTCTGATTTACATGGAGATATGAAAATTGATCATTTACTAATCGTAAGTAGAAAAAAGGGGGGTAGGGTATGCAAATCACAAAGGTAGAACAAGTTATTGAAAATGCAAAGTTTAATAAGTATCATGGTGTCCTTCTCTTCTGGTGTGCAATGATTATGGTGTTTGATGGCTATGATTTGACAGTATATGGAGCAGTTGTGCCTGTCATCATGGAAGAATGGAGCCTAACGGCAGTTGAGGCGGGAATGATGGGGAGTTACGCCTTGGTAGGGATGATGTTTGGCGCCTTACTATTTGGAACAATCGCGGATAAGATAGGCAGAAAAAAAGTGATTTTAATTTGTATTTCTATTTTTAGTCTTTTTATGTTACTTGCGGGTCTTGCAAATGGCCCCGAATTATTCGGTCTTTGCAGATTTATTACCGGTTTAGGGCTCGGTGGAGTTATGCCGAATGTCATCGCGCTTATTAGTGATTATTCGCCAAAAGGAACGCGTAGCCGAATGATTGCGACGATAATGGCGGGTTTTTCAATTGGGGGGGTTCTTGCTGCTACGCTTAGCATACTTATCATCCCGAACTTTGGCTGGCAATCCGTATTCTTCTTTGGTGCCATGCCGTTATTATTTCTTCCAATCTTAGCTCGTTCATTACCAGATGCGATGGGATCAATGATGGCTAGAAAAGATTATAAACGAGTAAGAGAAGTACTAATCCAGGTCAATCCATTGTACAAACCGGCAGAAAATGAACAATATATACTGAATGATTCTAACCAATCGACTTCACCAGTCAAATCACTTTTTGCAGAACGCAGGACATTCTCGACCATCATGTTTTGGGTGGCGTACTTTATGTCACTCCTCATGATTTATGGTTTAAATACATGGTTGCCCAAATTCATGAATGAAGCAGGATTCCCGTTAGGTTCTAGTTTGAGTTTCCTACTCACATTGAATGTTGGTGCGACAGTAGGTGCGATTATTATGGGATGGGTAGCAGATAAATGGGGAGTCAAGAAATCACTGATTATGTTCTACTGTGTGGCCGCAATTGCGATTACAAGCTTAGGATTCGCAACGAATATGGTTCTTTTATATGTAGTGGTAGCAATTGCAGGCGCCACAACAATCGGTTCTCAAAACCTAGCCAATTCTTATATATCCCAGTATTACCCATCAACCGTGCGTTCGACAGGTTTAGGGTGGGCTTTAGGGATTGGGCGTATCGGTGGAATCGTAGGCCCGACGATTGGTGGTATCTTATTAGCTTCAAGTCTATCGATTCAATTTAATTTTATGATATTTGCTATACCAGGTGTGATTGCAGCATTAGCCATTTTCTTAACGAATAGAAAATCAAAGAAGGAAACTGTTTCTGATGAGCAGGTCATTCCGATTCCTTGAGTAGAGAAGAGTAGATAGGTAGTTAGATTTCTAATCCTTAGCGTATTTGCATTCCACGTATTTCACTGGAAATCGACAACGCTAGCAATACGCATGGAGAAACAAATGTAACCAAGAAAGTAGAAAATGATTCGTGCAATGAAGACAATGTTTTATAGAAAAAAACAAACACTAGCGCAAAAAAAAAGGTTCCTTTCCGTTTTAAAACCGAAGGAACCTTTTTACGTTGAATTTTAGACTTTCTAATTCGATAAGAATTCAGAGTGAGTATAAAGTAGTTTGAATATTGTTTGAATTCTAATAAGTAATTAGAACGGTTCTCTCATAAACACGTATGAAGATGTAACTGTTTTCATTTTTCAGGAAGGAATTGGATGTCGAAAAAAGGTATACAGCCTACTGAACTGCTATTAATTCAGGGAGGGGAACTACGAATGAAGGAGAAGTTTAGGACACTTGTATTGTCCGCAATACTTGTGGCATCTAGTTGGTATGTACTGCCTGGCCAGTTGTTCCAACCTGCCGCAGTATCAGCGGCGCCGAATTCAGGGCAAAGCAATGCGGCACATGATCAGAAAGTGATTGCGCGGATTAGTGCGGAGCGGATGTATGAAGATGTGCACTTTTTAAGTGAACGAATCGGACCACGCGTGACGGGTACGGAGGAGGAGAAATTTACTGCAAATTTCATCAAGGAACGCCTTCTTTCCTACGGTTACGAAGTCGAGGTCCAGGAATTCAGCATACCCGATAAGCAAATCGGTCATTTACAGACAGCTGATGGAGATGAAGTGTTGATCACTATTCCGTCCGGGTCTGCCGCTACAGCTGAGGAAGGGTTGACAGCTCCTCTTTATGACGGAGGTTTGGGCCATGCTTCCAATTTTAGCGCGGAAGCAATCGGGAAAATTGCCCTAATTTCACGAGGCGAATTGACTTTCCAACAGAAGGTCGAGAATGCACATGCAGCCGGGGCAATTGCGGTGCTGATTTATAACAATGTCGATCAGGCAAGCCCGTTGAATCCATCCATTAATGATCATGCACCGATTCCGGTTGGGGGGATTACGAAAGTGAGCGGGGAGGCTTTATTGGCGGATGTTTTATCCCAAAAAGGGACCGTCACGTTGAATGTCAAACATTTGGGGAATGCGACATCGCAAAATATCATTGCAAAACGGTCGCCAAAAAAGGGTGGAAAACACGATATTGTACATGTGTCTGCCCACTATGATAGCGTTCCCTTTGCACCGGGAGCGAGCGATAATGCAACAGGAACGGCGGTTGCTTTGGAACTCGCCCGTGTATTGAAGAGCTATCCAATCGAAAAGGAAATGAGGATCGCTTTTGTCGGTGCTGAAGAAATCGGCCTAGTCGGTTCAAAGTATTATGCAAGTCAATTGACGGCGGATGAAATCGATCGGAGCATCGGCAACTTCAATATGGATATGGTCGGGACATCATGGGAAAATGCGACAGCAATCTACATGAATACAGTTGATGGAAAGCCGAACATTGTGTCTGAAACGGCCACTGCAACAGCAGAGAGAATTGGTACACCGTCTGAACTAATCCTCTATCAACGAGGGGCATCTGACCATGTATCTTTCCACGATGCAGGCATTGTAGCGGTAAATTTCATCCGCCGCGAACCTGGCACAGCCAATTTGGAGCCTTATTATCACACGCCGCTCGATACAATCGAGCATGTCAGTGCGGAAAAATTGAAAGAAGCCGGTGACTTGGTAGGGGCGTCCGTCTATGACCTGATCAGGAAATAATTGTTTTAGTGGAATGTATACGAAGATTACATGAGGAGTGAGGACACTATGAAAAAGAGTTCAGTTCAAATGAAAATGCGGAACAAAGTTGTTAACAATCACACTTGCGGGAGCAATGGTGCTGAGCACATCGCCGTTCGCGTCTTCCTATGCAGGAGCTGTTGAGCTTTCGCCAATCAGTATCGCGGCAAACGGGAAGTCCGGCGCTGCCCATGATCAGAAAGTTGTGGCGAGAGTAGAAGCGAAAAGAGCGATTGAGCATGTCAGGTATTTGTCTGAAGTAATTGGTCCGAGGCCGGGGGGATTAGAGGCTGAAAAACAGGCAGCGGATTATGTTGCGGGCCAGTTGAAAAGTCATGGATATGAAGTAGAGTATCAGTATTTCCCTGTTGCGGATCAATATCTAGCAGACGTTTCTTTTACTGGCGGGACCTCTTGGCAAATGGGGGCAGCACCAAATGGTAAAGTGAGCGATGTTCCGGTAAAAGCGGAAGTGATTTTTGTGAAAGGCGGAACGCAGGCAGCGGATTTCACGGCGGATGTGAAAGGGAAAGTGGTTTTATTGACCCGAGAGAGTTCAACTGCAAATTACCGGTTGCAGGTTGACCATGCAGTGAATGCTGGTGCTGTCGGTGTCATTCTTCAAAGCGTTGTAGGGAGCCGCGGGAATTATGGCTCTACCTTCAATCCGAGCTTATCGACAACTTACGATGTTCCTGTTTACGGTGCAGCATACATCCAAGGGGAATGGTTGAAGGAACAGTTAAATGAGGGATCGGTAGAAATCGGTTTAACAGCCAAACACTACTCGAATCTGCAATCCGTGAACGTTATCGGAACGAAGAAAGCGAAGAATAAGAAGAGTGACGGCAAAGAAGTCATCTTAAGTGCACATATGGATAGCGTGGTGGGAGCACCGGGCGCCAGTGATAATGCTTCGGGGGTAGGCTTGATGCTGGAGCTGGCGCGTGTCTTCAAAGGATACAATACTGACAAAGATCTGAAATTCATCGCTTTCGGTTCTGAAGAGCGAGGGTTGCTCGGAGCTAAATATTATGTAGATCAATTGACGCAAGCGGAACGGGACAATATTGAGGCCGTTTTCAATCCGGATATGGTAGCGACCAATTACGCAAAGGCTAAGAATTTGTACGCAATGACTGTTGACGGAGGCACGAATATTGTGACGGACTCAACGGTTGCTGCGGGTGCACGCCTCGGGAATTCTGACATTCTTCCTGGGAAATTTGGATCGAGCGATCACGTACCGTTCCATAATGCAGGCATTCCTTCCGCGTTGTTCATCTGGATGGGCATCGATAGCTGGGATCCGCTCGAATATCATATTGAAAAAGTGTATCACACACCGCAAGATACGATTGAAGACAATATTTCTACTGAGAGAATGCAATCTGCTTTGGAAATCATTGGCGCAGGGCTATTTGATGTCGTGCGGAAAGATGTACCAGGGGTAAAAAACTGAGTTTTTTTGTGACTGTCGGACTAAAAAAAGGGAGTGTTCGGTTATGAAAAAGAAAATGGTCAGTACGGTAGGCATCTTATCTCTTTGTGCGGCTCTTGCCTTGCCGGTATCTGCAGCAGAAAGCCCGGAAAGTCAAGAATGGCATCATGATTATTCAATCTCCGGTTTCACAGATTATGGGCAAATGGTGAAGAAGCTTCAGCAAATTGAGAAATCGAGCCAAGGCAATGTTGCCGTGGAAGTGGTTGGCAAATCGAATCGGGGACGGGACATCTACAAAGCGACTGTTGGGACAGGTAAGAAAGTCATCCTGATTGAAAGCGAAATCCATGGCAATGAAAAGACCGGTACTGAAGCGATTCTCAATTTGCTCCAGCATATTGGCTCCGGTAATTCACCGGAAGCCCGGAAAGTCCGTGAAGAAGTGACGCTCGTTTTTCTTCCGAAATTGAATCCAGATGCCTCCGAAATGGACAAAAGACGAAATGATATGACTTGGGATGAAGTGGTTGCCGACTTCCCGCAACTGAGTAGTGCCCGACCATCGTGGAATTATGTGAATCGTGGCATCAGTCAGATGTATGATTACGGAAAAAATCCAGGTTTTGATGTCAACCGTGACTTCAATCCGAATCTGGATTACATCCCGCAAGCTAAAGACTTTCCGGGTAATTCAAGTTCACCGGGCTGGTTTATCACGCCTGAAGCCCAAACTGTCCGGGACGTCTACAAATCATTGAAAGAAGAGCACGGGAAAGTGGATGTGTTCATTGACCTGCATCACCAGGGCATGTACTATGTCGCAGGGACTGCCGATGAGGTGACGCTATCCTTATCAGCCCAGTTTGTGCCAGATCCCAATACGGCAGCTGGCGCTAAATATGCCAAGTATAAAGATGAGTATAATTATGATTTTTCGAGACAGCTGAACGTTGCTGCTTACAATGAATTACAGGCTTATGGCAATTCGCCGTTCAAAAATATCTCTCTATATTCACAAGGACTTGATCTTCCTGGCACAGCTTTGGGCACTTTTGCCTTGAACGGCAGCGGAACAGTGCTTTTCGAAGTGACCGGGCAGACGCAATCGATGGGACAGAAGAAAAAAGGACAACTTGTGAAAGCGGTTGAACGGGGCTTGACGGGCATCATACATGCGGTCGCCGATGGATCGGTTGAACAGCTAAATCCCGAAGATTACGAGAAAATCCCATTGACCTCTTCAAGACCAACGAATTGACGGTAAGGCACGGGCACGATTTGAACGTTACTCAACTTAAACAAAACATAGGGGAAATGGGGAAAATAACATGAAGAAAACATTACTTTCAATCTCACTTGCAGGAGCGATGGTGCTGAGCGCATCACCGTTCGCAGCTCCGGTTGCGGAAGCGGTTGGCAATGGACCGAATTATGGGGGAAATGAAACGGTCAATACATCCATTTTACACACGTATGATGAAATGGTTGATACCTTGAAAAAGCAGGAAGCGAAACAGCGAGACATGGAACTCGAAGTGATCGGCCAAAGTGTCAAAGGGCGGGATCTATATCTCGTGAAGTATATGAAAAACCCAGAAAACCCGACGATTCTCTTTCTCACACAGCAGCACGGAAACGAGCAGTTGACGACGGAAGGGGCACTCGAATTCATCAAGCATCTGGGCACTGGCAAAATGAAAGGCGTCACGGATGGCGTGAACATTTTGATTGTCCCAATGCTCAATGCGGATGGTGCCATGGGGGATGTCGATTTCTCATTGGATGACTATGTCGCAAGCGGCGGACGCAATTTGACGCGCTATAATGCGCTCGGAATTGATTTGAATCGAGATCATGTGACGAAAATTCAACCTGAAACGAAAGCATTGCATGACAATGTAATGCGTGCTTACGATATCGACTACATGATTGACTTGCACCATCAGGGCACACAAAGTGAGCGCGACGGCGAACTCGTGTCAGGTTCAATCCTCTATCCAACAACATCGAATGTTGATCCGGATGTGCTGTTAAAATCGAAACAACTTGGGGCAGTTGTGTTCGATGCAGTAGATTCAACGGGATGGGGGCATCTCGGAAAATACAATGGCGGATCGGCCGAAACAATCAGCCGTAACGGAATCGCAGTGGAGTACGGCATATCTACACTCCTATTCGAAATGCGCGGTATGTCGGATCATTCATACGAATCTTATGTATTGGGCCAAAAAAGCAATGGCTATTTGATCAAACAAACGATTACAACACTAGACGCAACAGTGCGAGCAATCGCAGACCGTTCTATTGAAAAAAAGGATATCAGTTTCTGGGATACCCTCGCGACACAAAATACACGTCCTTCCGAAGAATAACCGATAATTCGAACGAAAAAAAGGCCGCACCCTACAATCTGGGGTGCGGCCTTTACTCGTAATCGTGGGTCTGCCACCTTCAGATACAGTGTATATATTTTGCATGATACATATAATACATGAGAAACGAGGACATTTATCTTCATTCACTAACTACAGAAGACCCCACCACAATAGGCGGTGAGATGAATTCGTTTTTTGTTTACTGTTCAGCGGGTTTAATTAATGAATGGAAAGATGGTGAAGGAGATAGAGGGGAAAAAGAAAGTCTTGATTGCAAGTCCGGTGCATCAAAAGCCGGAAATATTAGGTGCTTTTTTGTATTCCTTAGAACAACTTCAACAAGAAGATATCGCATTCAGCTTTCATTTTATAGATGATAATAACAGTCCGGTATCCAGTGCGCTTCTTCAAAAATTTCAAGAACGAAATCAATCTGTGTTAATTGAAAAGTCAACCTATCAAGATGAGTATGTAAAGGATGGAGTTACCCATTATTGGAATGAACATCTAGTCTGGAAGGTAGCGGGTTTTAAGAACTCGATCATCCAATCGGCAAAGGAACAAAATGTAGACTATTTATTTTTGGTGGACTCGGATCTTCTGTTATATCCGCAAACGATTAAGCATCTCCTCCAGCAAAAAAAAGATATCATTTCTGAAGTCTTTTGGACTAGGTGGCAACCGAATACAATTGAGCAACCACAAGTATGGCTCTATGATGAGTATATTCAATATCAAAAGCAGCGGGGAGAAAACCTGTTAGATGAACAAATCACGATTCGGTTTAACGAATTCCTGGCTAAGTTGAGGGTGCCAGGCGTTTATGAAGTAGGGGGTCTTGGCGCATGTACTCTACTATCGCGGGAAGCGCTTCAGAAAGGGGTTAATTTTGAACAAATTCCGAATCTAACGTTTTGGGGTGAAGACCGTCATTTTTGTATACGTGCAGCTGCCCTTGGTTTGGCGTTACACGTAGATACACAATATCCCGCTTATCATATTTATCGGGACGAGGACTTAGCGGGAATCCCCGAGTTTTTTAATAAAGTACTTGGTAAAGTAAAGATAGCCCCTGAAAATGTCTATATCGCTAAACTAAAAGGTGATATATGAGTCTATACTCGATGGAAATCCCGACCTATTGAAGTGGGGGGAATAGTACGTTTGGTTATTATTTAGAGTATCTCGTAGATGCAATTCAGTATTCATCAGGTTAGCAACGTTCCTATGAAAGTAGACAACGTTATAATGAAAATTTCTATAATAAAAAGTACCAAATTCTAATGTGCTTCAAAGTTAGAATTTGGTACTTTCCAATTAAGGAGTCATTTTATAATGCAGGCAC
>CAWJLH010000023.1:0-21675 GCA_963843665.1 uncultured Caryophanaceae bacterium | reverse complement strand
TGACTCATCTTTTAATATCATGACGCCGTTAAATCCATATCTTGTCGTTATTTTATCGTTTATGCAGAAATACGATAAGAAGGCGGGTATTGGGACTTTGATGTCACTGATGATCCCTTATTCACTCATATTTTTAACTGTTTGGATCATCTTAATTTCAATCTTTTACTTGTTTAATCTACCAATTGGACCGGGAGTTACGCCGTTTCTATAAGAAAAATGCTACCATGTATGTAGCATGTTAAGCAGATGCTTTTCTTAAAAATGAAAGGGAGATTGGTACAGGATGGTTTCAAATCTTAATGCCGAATTATCGGAAAAGGTAATTGGATGGAGACGAGATTTTCATCAATTCCCTGAAACAGGATTTCTTGAAATGCGCACGGCTTCGATTGTAGCGTCTATCTTAGATGAGCTTGGGTTTGACTTATCAATGGGGAAATCGGTTATGTCGATCGAACATTGTATGGGAAAACCAGATGATGAAGTGACGAAAGAGCATTATCAATGGGCGATGGAGAATGGAGCTAAGCAAGACTATATCGAAAACTTTTCGGATGGGTATACGGGGATTGTTGCAACACTGGATACCGGAATCGAAGGGCCCACAATCGCCTATCGATTTGATATGGATGCGCTCGATATTCATGAATCAGAGTTGGACAGTCATACCCCTAAACAAGAGGGTTTCGGGTCTAAGCTTCCTCATAAAATGCATGCATGTGGACATGATGCGCATACAGCAATCGGGTTAGGCTTGGCAACAGTCATTGCTAGCAATAAAGAAGCACTAAACGGAAAGATTAAATTGATCTTTCAACCTGCAGAAGAGGGGACGCGTGGTGCCAAGTCTATGGCTAATGCGGGTGTTGTGGACGATGTTGATTATTTCATTGCCAGTCATGTTGGGACAGGCGTTCCACATCAACATTTCGTCGCTAGCAATAACGGGTTCTTAGCCACGTCGAAACTAGATATTACCTTTAAGGGGAGGGCAGCCCATGCAGGAGCCCAACCTGAAGAAGGAAATAATGCATTGTTAGCTGCAGCAAATGCAGCTTTGAATATCCATGCGATTGCTAGACATTCCAAAGGAATTTCAAGAGTGAATGTCGGTGAATTACATGCGGGTTCAGGAAGAAATATTATCGCGGATCATGCGTTTCTAAAGGTAGAAACACGTGGTGAAAATTCTGAAGTGAATCAATATGTGAAAGACCAACTGGAATCGATTCTTGCAGGTGCAGCCCAAATGTATCAAGTCGATTATGAAATTGATACCGTTGGTGAAGCACTTAGTAGTCAAGGGTCGAAAGAGTTGGCATTGATTCTCGAGGCATGTGCACAAGGGTCAGCCTTAGTAAATGAAACGATAGTGGAATCCAATGACCCATCCGGTTCTGAAGATGCAACTTATTTCATGGAACGGGTTAAACAGAATGGTGGACTCGCAACCTATTGTATTTTTGGTACCGACCTGGCTGCAGGACACCATAATGAACAATTTGATATCAATGAAGAAACATTGCATGCAGCTGTCGATGTATTATTTCAATCTGTTTTAAAAATCAATGCTTCGTGAATAGGAATAAATGAAACGGACTACTTCTATAAAAATGCTCCTTCTGTAGAATAGAGACTGATTACCGAATCAGTTCCCTGCACTACAAATGAAGGGGCTTTTTGTTTTGGTAAGGAATCTATCTCAAATTTAGACTTCAATAAAATCATGAAACTAGACGATGCTCTACGTAAAGAAACTACCAATACTTACCCGATTTAACAACAAAAATAGCTTACATAACCTACTGTTTTTCTACTATAATGTATAAGGGCGCTTAATATGCCCATAGACAGAATAGTAAAGGGGACTGAAAACCATCCGTATCAAATGGAAGAAGTACGTTTTCATTTTTGCTGCTGTCTTTTTGGCAATCCAGATTGCCGGAAGTTTCTTTTTCTATGAATTGGCTGTGAAACGGGGGCCGAAGGAGTTCTTGCAGAATAATGCAGACTTGGAAGTGTCGGATCAGACGATGGACCTCTTTGTGAATGGGAGTTGGATTGACTGGGTGGCTGCTCAGCAATTTGAACGCCTTACGTTAACAGCACGCGATGGATTGAAACTGTCAGGCTACTATTTGCCTGCATCCAAGCCAACGGATAAATTGGTTATCTTAACACATGGCTATTTAGGCAATGCAAAGCAAATGGGACTGTTTGGACAGTATTATCATAATGATTTAGATTACAATATATTCATGCCGGATGCACGAGGACATGGGAATAGCGAAGGAGCCTATTATGGGTTCGGCTGGCCCGATCGGCTTGACCTGATCGACTGGACGAATCTGTTGGTGCAGAAGCTTGGCCCCGATGTGAAAGTGGCTTACCATGGTTTATCGATGGGGGCGGCGACGGTGTTGATGACGAGTGGCGAAGCGGAACTTCCGCGCCAAGTCAAGGCCATCATCGCGGACAGTCCGTATGCATCCGTTTACCAATTATTCCAGTATCAGATGAATCGCATGTTTCACTTACCTGCATTCCCGTTGTTGGATAGTACCAGCCTTTTGACGAAAATCAGAGCAGGTTATTCATTTGGAGAAGCCAGTGCGCTGAATGCGGTGGAGAAGACGGATGTCCCGATTCTTTATATCCACGGTGAAGGCGATACATTTGTTCCGACGGAAATGGCAGAGGAACTCTATCAGCATACGGCAAGCCCAGCAGAGCTCATGCTTGTCCCGAATGCGAATCACGGCGAAGCTTATGCAATGGCCGGGGATAAATATAGAATGAAAATGACTCATTTTCTTGAGCGGACGATTAACTGAGGGATGCTCTGTTGAGTCAAGGTTGACAACGTTTGCTAGGAAGAAGAAAATGCTTCACCGAAGATTCTCGTATACGTATTATCGCTTTGCGGATTAATGTCCGCAAAGCGATTTTTTTATAGTAAATCAAGCAAAATCCTTGAAAGTCAAAGAAGGTCAGTGTAAAATAAGTTCATAAGTCAAATATAGTCAAAGTCAAATGAGATAGATAAATAACAACAACAAGGAGGAAACAACTATGAAATGTCAACATTGTGGAACAAACGAAGCGACGATGAATTTGAGAATTCAAGTGAATCAGCAAGGCATGCAGATGAGCCTGTGTCATACGTGCTTTCAAGAAATTCAAAGCCAACTGACTGAAGGGAAAAAACCTGTTTTTAACAGCGATGCAAATTACTATTCCCAAGCAAACGGCAATCAACAGACGCGGACGCAAACGAGACAGAATCAAGACATTGGGTTGTTAGACCAACTTGGTAAAAATATATCAGATGATGCACGGGAAGGTTTGATTGATCCGGTTATCGGACGTGATTCAGAAGTGAAACGCGTCATTGAAACGTTGAACCGGAGAAATAAAAACAATCCGGTACTAATCGGGGAACCGGGTGTCGGTAAAACGGCAATCGCCGAAGGGCTCGCCGTGAAAATCCATGAAGGTGATGTCCCGGCGAAATTAATGAACAAGAAAGTGTATGTGCTGGATGTGGCGTCACTCGTCACCAATACGGGTATCCGTGGCCAGTTTGAAGAGCGAATGAAACAGCTTATCGAAGAATTGCAAACGCGGAAAGATGTCCTTTTATTCGTCGACGAAATTCACTTACTCGTCGGGGCTGGCAAGGCGGAAGGTTCACAGATGGACGCCGGGAATATTTTAAAACCGGCTTTGGCACGCGGTGGCTTGCAACTCATCGGGGCAACGACGTTGAAAGAATACCGTCAAATTGAGAAAGACGCTGCACTTGAACGCCGTTTCCAACCAATCATCGTCAAGGAACCGTCTGCGGAAGATACGGTTAAAATTCTTAATGGCATTAAAGACCGTTATGAAAGTTTCCACGGCGTGCGTTATCCGGATGAAGCGGTGCAAGCTTTTGTCACCTTATCGCAACGCTATATCCAAGATCGCTTTTTACCGGACAAAGCCATTGATTTGATGGATGAAGTCGGGGCGCGTTTCAATCTTTTACAGACGTCAGCCGATTCCGATTCGCTGACAACACGTCTCAACGAAGTCATTCAACAAAAAGAGCAGGCGGCGGAACAGGAAGAGTATGAAAAAGCGGCAAATTTACGTCATGAAGAAATTCAATTGCGTAAAAAACTGGAAGAGGCAAAACAAAACGGAGAAGTAGAAAATGTAGTAGTTTCTGTTGCGGATATCGAATTGATCGTAGAAGAGAAAACGGGGGTTCCTGTAACCAAGCTTCAAGCGGCGGAACAAGCGAAAATGAAAGGCATTGCGGATAGCCTTGGCAAAAAGGTCATTGGCCAAGCAGAAGCCGTCGATAAAATCGCAAAAGCGATCCGCCGTAGCCGCGCAGGGCTCAAAGCCAAAGACCGTCCAATCGGATCCTTCCTATTTGTTGGTCCGACAGGGGTCGGGAAAACAGAAATCACGAAAGTCCTAGCGGAAGAATTATTCGGTACGCGCGACGCACTGATACGTCTCGATATGAGTGAGTATATGGAGAAACATGCGGTGTCTAAAATTATCGGTTCACCTCCGGGTTATGTCGGCCATGAGGAAGCCGGGCAATTGACGGAACAAGATTCGCCGCAATCCGTATTCAATCTTACTGCTTGATGAAATTGAAAAAGCGCATCCGGACGTTCAACATATGTTCCTGCAAATCATGGAAGACGGACGTTTGACCGATTCGCATGGCCGCACCGTCAGCTTCAAAGATACGGTCATCATCATGACCAGTAACGCCGGAACAGGGACGAAAAAAGTGAGCGTCGGGTTCAATCAGACGACACATGAATCCGTGACAATGCTCGAAACATTGGGCGATTATTTCAAACCCGAGTTTCTTAACCGCTTCGACGCGATTGTTGCATTCAACGAACTGACAGAAGAAAATCTTCTGGAAATCGTCGACTTAATGCTCGTGGATCTAACCGCAACAATCGAGGAAAATGATATCGACATCACAATTACCCAAGAAGCCAAACGAGCATTGGTCAAATTAGGCTACGACAAACGCTTCGGCGCCCGACCGCTTCGCAGAGTGATCCAAGACAAAATCGAAGATCCATTAACAGATCTTATTTTGGAAGAAGAGCATGTGGAAAGAGTGCGTGTCGATGTCGTTGAGGAAGAAATTGTTGTTACTAAAATGTAACTAGATATGTTGAGTAAATGAATATCCAGAGTAGCTGAGTGAAGGCGTTTGAAGAGGAGTAGCCGAAGCCATAAGACTGGCGGCGAAGCTGCTTGGCTTACGGCGGGAGGCATCCTCTAGCGCCGAAGCGGATTCAATGAATTTTTTAGTTCGACAAGTATAGATTCATGCCAGGCCCCGAAACAATAATGAATTGTTTCGGGGCCTGGTATTTTTTATATACATAACTACATCCCCAAAAAAATGGCCGGCTCCCCAGTCTGGAAACTGGTAAGCCGGCCATTTCTGCCTGTTATCCGTTGACAATTTCAGTAACATTGCGCTCGATGACGCGGGCGCTTTTTGACGTTGCAAGCGGAAATCCGTCTACTTCAAATACACCCGAAGCGATAACTGCTTGCATCACGGTCTCTATCGCTGGTGCAGACAAATCTGAACGTGGCTCGTCCACCGTCAGTATCACGTTCTTGCCGTTAGCCGTACTGAAATTCAGTTGGAGTGTCTTTGCCATTTTTTATTCCCCCTTTTTTATTGTCTAGACTTCGGGTGCCAGCCGCTCGAGTCGCTTCAGGTCTTCCAGCGCTTGTCGCGTCTAAGCGGCGCCCTACGCTTTTCCTATTAACTCATCACGCTGGATGTTTCCACTTTTTCTGCCCCGAGAAACGGGAGTTCCGATAGCTCCGCAAGTTGCTCAAGTGCAGTATACAAGCTGTCTGCCGCAGCATTCTCCGCAATGTTGCGGTACGTCTTCGATTTACGGATGAGCTTGCCCTCGTCTGTCAAACCGCCATCAAAATAAACCCGTCCGACCGCATTTTTAAATTCGATTGTCGCCATGTTGATCACCTCCTCTCACCCTTTATATAGAAGGAAAAGAAGGGAAGGGATACATGGATTGTGAGAGTAGGCAATAGTTAAATGGGAAGATGCAATGTACGCGTGCAAGTTAGCAACGTTCTCAAGGAAATAGACAATGCTCCCGCGCAAGTAGTCAACGCTCAGCCCGAGAATAATCCAATACCAGACAAGAGGATAATGTTCAATGTTCCTAGTGTTAATGTTTTGTAAAATATATTACGACAAGGTATTAAGGTTTCATTTTCTATTCCGATATATCTATTGGACTACAAAAAATATAGTCTATTTGATAGCTGTAATGAATTACCGCTACCGATGAGAATTTTTGATCATAGTCAACTACCTATCACTTGCCTGCGTAAGCATGTCGAGTGGGGCATTTTGGCCCAAGTTGTCTAGCCTCTGTCCAAGTTGGACTCCGTTGGTTTGGTGATCACACCCTGGGATGGTACCCTAGTCCCATGCACTGTGTCGGCTCTGTAAAAGCTCTGTAGGGTAAGGGCGGTCAACCGAATTTGGCGGCATTCAATTGCCGGAAGCCTTACCAACATTGGCGAAGGGTAACAAACTCCAAAGGGAGGGAATACGTTATGCTCGTATTCGTATTGAATAAACATGGCGAGCCATTAATGCCATGTAAACCACGAAAAGCACGGTTATTAGTAAAAGAGGGAAAAGCGAAAATTATTGGCTATCAGCCTTTTGCTATCCAATTGGTGTACGGATCAAGTGGCTATAAGCAGCCCGTTGCGGTCGGGGTTAGTATCCGGATGAAACAGGTTGGCTTGGCCGTCGTATCGGAGGACAAGGTCTTGCTGAAGGGTGAGCTGGAACTGCGCACCGATGTGAAAAGTCTACTCGAAAAGCGGAAAGCGTTTCGACGCAGCAGGCGGTATCGGAAAACTAGATACCGTGAAGCCCGTTATCTAAATAGAAGGAAGCCTAAGGGATGGCTGCCGCCGAGCTTAGAAAGTCGGATAGCGAATGCATGCAGGTGGATTGACCGTTTTCGCAGATTGCTTCCAACTTCGGCACTGCGGATTGAGGTCGGAAAATTCGACTATCGGCAGTTGTTTGATCGGGTGAGGGCGGAAGAATCCGAGGTGAGGGAGCAACCCCTTCATTATTATAATGTCCGGTATTTCGTGTTTGCGCGGGATCGTTACATTTGTCAGGCCTGTAAACGTAAAAATAAGATTTTGAGCACCCATCATATCGTTTATAAGGGATATGGGGGCAGCGATCATCCTGACAATTTGTTGACAGTTTGCGTTGATTGCCACACATTTGATAACCATCTGCCTGGAAGGGTTTTCTGGCAATGGATGGAGAATAGGAAACGAGTGCCCACTTATAAAGAAAATCCGTTCATGAACAGCATGCGGATCCGTGTTTCCCAGCGTTGTCCCGAAGCGGCAATCACCTATGGAAGCATAACGACGATACACCGTAAGCGACTCGGTTTGGAGAAGTCGATTGTGAACGATGCAATCGCCAACACGGGCATTCCTGTAATCCGTGAAATGACCGAATCGAATTTCTATATAAAGCAATTCCGTAAAAAGAAACGTAGTCTGCACGAAGCAACGGCGCGTAAAGGTCGGAAAGTGCCGAATACTGAAAGCAAGCGAAATGCGAAAAACACAAAGGCATCCGGCGAGTTCTTTCTCAACGATGAAGTGGAAACGCCTGACGGAAGCATCGGCTACATCAGCGGTTTTAGCGGCAAAAATGCCTGCTACGTCAAGTCAATTGAAGGGGAATACATCGTCCAGCCCGGAAAAAAACATAGGCAACAACTGCTAAAAGAGCTCAAAAGGCGCAGCCATCAAAGGAATTGGCAGATTCGAGTGAGATATGTGTCTATTCCGAAATGATAGCAGTTGTCGAGAACTGAGTTATACATAGAAGACAAAAATCAAGCAGGGAGGAGTTACTTGGGTATTCCTCTATTTATTTGAATAGTTTGATAGTTATTGAGATTTGTTGTACACTGGATTTGTTGTGTGAAAATAGGATAGGGGTGATCGCTTTCTGGTTGGTCAATTAGTTGTTCATGCGTGAGCTACAGGTGTTTTTGCGAACGATTTTGTACCGATTGTAAGAGCTTTAATAAAATACTAATTGGAGTGATTTATTAATGACGGTGTCAATTCGGGAATTATTTGCTGCAAAAGATCTGAAAATACCGGAAGAGGACTTCCAAGTAGTGGAGTCACGCTGGAAAGCGATTCAAAAGCTACAAGAACAAATAAAAGATCTCCCCTTAGAAAGCTATGACATCTCATTAAGCAATACAGCTGGAGGTGATCACATTGGGTAAAGAGCTGATCTCCCTTGCGATTGAAGAATTAGCGCCGCTTATTGAAAAGCAGGAAATTTCTCCAGTAGAGTTGACGGCTGCCGTTTTGGAGCAGGCGGAAACGCTCAATGAGCAGAATAACGCCTATATTACGATTACGCGTGAAAATGCGATAGCAGCTGCGAAAAAAGCGGAGCGTGAGATTGCTGACGGAAAATACCGCGGCAAATTGCACGGAATTCCGATGGCCATAAAGGATAATATCTATTTCAAAGATGAAGTGACGACGATGGCATCGAAAATCCATCGTGACTTCGTTTCGGATCATGATGCGACAGTTATTGAGAAATTGCGTGATTCTGGTGTCGTATTTACTGGCAAGTTGAATATGCATGAGTATGCGTGGGGCATTACAAATAATAATCCCCATTTTGGTCCGGCGCGTAACCCGTGGGATCTGGATAAGATTCCGGGTGGGTCTAGCGGCGGTTCGGGCGTAGCGATCGCGGCAAATATGAGCATCGGGACTTTGGGGACAGATACGGCGGGTTCCATTCGGATTCCATCGTCGGCTTGTGGCATTGTCGGGCTAAAACCAACGCATGGTCTGGTTAGTAAATATGGTTGCTGGCCGCTTGCTTGGTCTTTGGATCATATCGGTCCGATGACAAAAACGGTGACGGACGCGGCAGCAATGCTTGAAGTGCTCGCGGGCTTTGACAGCAAAGATCCGACTTCTGCGAGCGTACCGGCCGTGAAGTATACGGAGAAATTGACGGGCGATGTGAAAGACCTGGTTATCGGTGTCAATGAGGATTACTTCTTTAAAAACGTCGATTCGGATGTGGACAAACTGGTCCGTGCCGGCATTCAGGCGTTGGTCGACCAAGGGGCCAAAGTGGAAGTCGTTTCGATTCCATCCTTGCAATACGCCGAGTATGCAGAATTAATCACATCATTATCAGAAGCTAGCGCGATTCATCATAAGAACTTGCAAAAGCGCCCGCATGACTTCGGGGACGATATCAGGTATCTGTTCGAACTAGGGGAAATACCATCCGCGGTCGATTATTTACAAGCGCAGCAAATCAGAAGGATGATCAAACTCGATCACCAAAAAGCATTCGAAAAAGTGGACGTGCTCATTTCACCGACATTGCCAATGATCGTTCCCAACATCGGCGAGGACTTGGTGAATATCAATGGAAAAGATGTCGATTTGATTGAGAATATCATCAGGTTCACTGGACCCGGTAACTTGACGGGTCTCCCAGCATTAACAATTCCATGTGGATTAGTGGACGGAATGCCAGCCGGAATGCAGATTACGGGACCGGCCTTTCGAGAAGACCTCGTATTGAATGTGGCCTACGCATTCGAAAAGACGAATCCCATGCAAGGTGCAAAGCCTCCAACCCTAACAGCTGCTTCCGTTAAGTGATAGGGGTCTAGTTTAACCTTTAAACGCCAAAGAAAAGATTAATTTTCTTTGGCGTTTATTTATGTTTTTTTAGAGGGAAAACCTTTTAATGAAAATCTGCGACGCGCGCAGAATACTTCGTAACAATGAAAGTCCTAACGCCCTATGGAAAGAAAACAACCCAAGTACAGCGCATAATTATTGTAGAAACTCCACGCATTCCTCCTGAAAAACGATTTCCTACCATCAACAGATTGTAACCGTATCCGGATTTCTAAATAGTCAAAGTAGTCTCTAATTGGGAATGAATCATATCAATTGAGAATTTATAGGGAAATAATAATCCGACTTTCTTTACTTTTATAAAGGAGGAGAGTAGAATGTGAATATGCAGTACATGGCTATAACGCCGCAAGGTAAGGAAGTTGACGTAATTAACGTGAGTCATTTTGTTGACAAACAACTTTACTTATATGATAATGATTATGGAATTAGAATTATTATAGTTAAGCAGTTATACTAATTAACACTGCGGTTTAGGTTTGAGTGAATTGGCTCAAACTGACTATGATAACCAACACACCTAGGAGGAATACACATTATGTCATTAATTGGAAAAGAAATTCTACCATTCAAAGCGTCAGCTTACAATAGCGGTACTGGTGAATTCATCGATGTTTCTGAAGAGAACCTGAAAGGGAAATGGAGTGTCGTTTGTTTCTATCCGGCAGATTTCACATTCGTTTGCCCAACTGAACTTGGAGATCTTCAAGATCAATACGCAACACTAAAAGAACTTGGCGCTGAAGTCTATTCCGTTTCTACGGACACTCACTTTACACATAAAGCATGGCATGATCATTCTGATGTAATCAGCAAACTTGAATACATTATGATTGGTGACCCTTCTCAAACAATTTCACGCAACTTTGACGTGCTTGATGTAGAAGCAGGTCTTGCACAACGCGGTACGTTCATCATCGATCCGGACGGCGTTGTTCAAGCAGTTGAAATCAATGCAGACGGTATCGGCCGTGATGCAAGCATCCTCGTTGATAAAATCAAAGCGGCACAATATGTCCGCAACAATCCAGGTGAAGTTTGCCCGGCGAAATGGAAAGAAGGCGGAGAAACACTTAAACCAAGCCTTGACCTTGTTGGAAAAATTTAACTTCACAATAGTGAAATAATGGGGGGCCCCCTTCCATTCCTGGGAGAGGGGCTCCCTTTCTCTTTATTCAGCAGAAGATTCCCACCCCTATAGGTGGTGAGATGAATGCAGTTTTGTCTCCTGTTCAGAAGGTGTTCAAATGCCCGCTAAACAAAGAGAAAGCTCCCGACGGATGTCACAGATTTTTTTAAAAGCTTTCGGTTGATGTTCTAGATTTTGAATTGGGGCCAGTACGATGCTGGTCATGCGGTCGCGCACGTAGACCGCGTTCCTAACTCAATTCAAAATCTAAGGCAATCACGCCGAGTTATGTTGCGTAAAGTACAAGTTAAGGAGTCGGATTATACATGTTAGATGCAGATATAAAAGCACAATTGGCCCAATATCTTGAATTGATGGAAGGCGATGTGCTGCTTAAGGTAAGTGCGGGGGAAGATAAGGTTTCGCGTGAAATGACGTCACTGGTGGATGAATTGGCCACAATGTCATCCCGTATTAAAGTAGAGCTTACGGATTTAGAAAGAACACCTAGCTTCAGTGTCAATCGAATTGGTGAAGATACAGGCATTACGTTTGCAGGTATTCCACTTGGACATGAATTCACTTCACTGGTCCTTGCTTTATTGCAAGTGAGTGGCCGGGCTCCTAAAGTGGATGAGAAAGTGATCGAACAAGTGAAAAACATCGAGGGCGAGTTCCGCTTCGAATCGTATATCAGTTTAAGCTGTCAAAACTGTCCGGAAGTTGTACAAGCATTGAACTTGATGAGTGTGCTAAACCCTGGCGTTACACATACGATGATTGACGGCGCGGCGTTTAAAGATGAAGTGGAAAGCAAAAACATCATGGCTGTTCCGACAGTATTCCTAAATGGCGAACCGTTCTCGAGCGGACGGATGTCCCTTGAAGAAATCCTAGCCAAACTGGGAAGCGGACCGGATGCATCAGAATTCGCGGATAAAGATCCGTATGATGTACTTGTTGTCGGCGGTGGACCAGCAGGTGCGAGTGCTGCCATCTACGCGGCACGTAAAGGAATTCGTACAGGGATTGTCGCGGATCGTTTCGGCGGTCAGATTTTAGACACAGCTGCGATTGAAAACTTCATCAGTGTGAAGCGTACGGAAGGTCCAAAACTTGCGGCAAGCCTTGAAGAACATGTCAAAGAGTACAACATCGATGTCATGAACTTACAACAAGCGAAGCGTTTGGAGAAGAAAGACTTCGTCGAAATTGAATTGGAGAACGGTGCCGTTCTAAAGAGTAAAACCGTCATCCTTTCAACTGGGGCTCGCTGGCGCAATATTGGCGTACCTGGCGAAGCTGAATTCAGAAACAAAGGAGTCGCATACTGCCCGCATTGTGACGGTCCATTGTTTGCAGGCAAAGATGTTGCAGTTATCGGCGGCGGTAACTCCGGTATCGAAGCGGCAATCGATCTTGCAGGAATCGTCAAGCATGTAACCGTTCTTGAATTCATGCCGGAATTGAAAGCCGATTCTGTTCTACAAGAGCGTCTGCATAGCTTACCGAATGTCACAGTTCTTAAAAATGTTCAATCGAAGGAGATTACCGGTACGGATAGCGTTAACGGAATCACTTACATTGAACGTGATACTGGCGAAGAAAAGCATATCGAACTCGCTGGCGTATTTGTCCAAATCGGTCTTGTACCGAATACGGATTGGCTCGGCGATGCCGTTGAACGCACTAAATTTGGCGAGATTGTCGTCGATAAGCGCGGTGCAACGAACGTACCAGGCGTATTTGCTGCAGGGGACTGCACAGATAGTCCGTTCAAACAGATTATTATTTCAATGGGATCAGGTGCAACTGCCTCATTGGCGGCATTTGATTATCTAGTTAGGAATTAATGGACGAACTTGAAATGTTGGATTCGTTCAATAGAATGAACAAAGGAACAGGCCATGAAAATGGGCCTGTTCTTTTTGTGCATGGTCATTATTTTCCTTGTTTACAGTACATCACGCTGGGTGAAGGATTAACGTATCTTAATGTAGACAACACCCCGTGCGTAGAAATCTCCTAAATAAAAAGACGCTCTACATGAGTCGCTACTGTTCACCTGAGGAGTCCGTCTATTCGAAAAAAAGAATCTGTGTATCTGGCGTTTATGGTAGCATAAATGACGTATAGGACAACCTGCTATCACGTGCATTATTATGCAATAGGTTGTATAAAGCCGGTACATTATTCGACATGAAAAAATATACATAGAAGGGATGGATCTATTTGGAGAAAATCACGGTACTTGGCTGCGGTACGATGGGGCATTCGATTGCACTGAGCGCGGCATGGGCAGGTTATGATGTGAAAATGCAAGGCGTGAATCAGGCGGATGTAGAGCGAGGATTAGGGAGCATGCGGGGGAAATTGCAAGTCCTGATTGACAATGGGTTGATCGACGAAGCGGAAGCGAATCACATTCAAAGTCGCGTTACGACAACAACTTCGGTTGAGGTCGCTGTGAATGGATCGACGTTTATAATTGAGGCGGTTCCTGAGAATATTGAATTGAAGAAACAGCTGTTCAACCAGTTGGATTGTCTCTGTGGACCAACTGTCATTCTCGCCAGCAATACATCTGCTCTCAGTCCTACGGAAATCGCTTCCGAAACAAATCATCCTGAGCGGACGGTTGTGACACATTTCTGGGCACCGGCGCATCTAATTCCATTAGTCGAAGTCGTCCGGGGAGATAAAACGAGTGACGCAACAATTGACCGTTCGCTTCAATTGATGACAAAGATGAATAAAAAACCAATCGAAGTGAAAAAAGAAGCACCTGGCTTTGTCGGAAACCGTCTACAATTCGCGCTTCTTCGGGAAGCTCAACATCTATTAGAAGAAGGGATTGCGTCAAAAGAAGATATTGATGCCGCGGTCATCTATAGCATCGGGAGAAGATTACCGATCACGGGACCAATCCTATCGGCAGATATGGGTGGGCTTGACGTTTACACAGCGATTTCGAATCACTTGTTCAGCCATCTGTCGAATGCAACGCAAGCTATGTCTAGCCTGAACACGCTCTTGGCAGAAAACAAACTAGGCAATAAAACAGGAGAAGGGTACTATAAATGGGATCCAGCCTTCTCTGAAATGATGAATACTGCGCGAGAGAAGGAACTGATTCGCTATCTAAAAGAAGATTTGGGCAAGCTGTGAGCAATTTATTCATTTCGAAAAAAAAGATTTGTATTTTTATTCACTGTAGGTTATAATTATAACAATAAGTCATCTTAGTTATAGGAGTGAATATAATGAAGAGAAAAAATATAATTATCATAGGTGCAGCAGGAAGAGATTTCCATAATTTTAATACAGTTTATCGTACGAATGATGCATATAATGTCGTTGCTTTTACAGCGACTCAAATTCCTGATATAGATGGACGTAAATACCCAGGCGAATTGGCGGGTGCACTATATCCAGAAGGGATTCCTATTTATTCACAAGATCAATTACCTGATTTGATCGAAAAATTAGATGTGGATGAATGTGTGTTTGCCTATAGTGATGTCAATTATGAAGACGTGATGGGCGTGGGGGCAATCGTCAATGCGGCGGGTGCTAACTTCACACTGCTCGGGCCTAAAGGAACGCAGTTGGTCAGCAATAAACCTGTCATTTCTGTTTGTGCTGTAAGAACGGGTACAGGTAAAAGTCAAACGTCACGAAAAATCATCGAAACTTTGCTGGAGCATGATTTAAAAGTCGTTGCAATTAGACATCCAATGCCGTACGGCGATCTAAATGCACAGCGTGTACAACGTTTTGCAACAGTGGAAGATTTGAAGAAGCATAATTGTACAATTGAAGAAATGGAAGAGTACGAACCACATGTGGAACGTGGCAATATCATCTATGCGGGCGTGGATTATGCAGATATTTTGGAGGCAGCGGAAAATGATCCGGACGGTTGTGATGTGATTCTTTGGGATGGAGGAAACAATGATTTCTCTTTCATCAAGCCAGATTTAGCAGTTACAGTCTTGGATCCGCATCGCCCAGGTCATGAGTTGAAATACTATCCTGGTGAAGTGAGCCTACGAACAGCTGATGTTGCGATCATCAACAAAATCGATAGTGCAACAAAAGAAGCGATTCAAATCGTCGAAAACAATATTAAATTCGCAACGCCGAACAGCACGATCATTAAAGCCGAATCTAAAATTACAGTCGACAATCCGGAAAGCATTATCGGCAAACGTGTATTAGTCGTTGAAGACGGCCCGACATTGACACATGGCGAGATGAAAATCGGGGCAGGTTCTGTTGCAGCTGAACGTCTAGGTGTAAAAGAAATCATTGACCCAAAACCATTCGCAGTCGGTACTTTAATTGATACGTATAACAAATACCAACATATCGGCAATATTCTTCCGGCGATGGGGTACGGCGAACAACAATTGAAAGACCTTGAAGAAACCATCAATAATGCAGACTGCGATGCAGTAATCATCGGCACACCGATGGATCTCACTCGTATCATTTCAATCAACAAACCGACTACACGCGTGCACTATGATCTGGACGAAGTGGGCGACACGAACTTGAGTGGGGTTTTAAAAGGATTTATTCAAGAACATAAAATTGAGAAGAGTAATAGCCTGTAAAAAAACTGCCTTAATTCGAAGCGATTCGAATTAAGGCGTTTTTTGTATAGTAAATGCTAAAATCTCGAACTGTAGATATGTTGTAACGAAGGATTTTTACGTCTAGGCATCAGCGCCAGAACAGGTGCTGAAATTTTTTTATGGATTAAATGATGGACATAGAGATGGTGTGTGTTGTTTGTCGATTATTGTGTAAGCGCTTTAGTAAAGCGCTTACATTTTATTTGGACGGAGTGGATAATTCTGTGTTATCGAGTATAGAGGTTTTCATTTCATGATTAATAATGGAGTATATTATTTTTTTGATTGGAGCGGCGATTGTTGAATTTTTTCGATATTGTACATAGACTTTGTTCGGAATATCCTTGATAACATGAATATCTTTGACGATTAACTTCATTTCATTTGATTTTTTAATACCGAGAGCGGGGGTGATCCCAATGCCTAAGCCGCCTTCTACTATGGTTTTCAACATCTCATTATTATCAACATCAATACGCTTAATATCAGGGATACCGATAAGGCGTTGGTTAATTTCTCTCCAAAGGCTGGAGTTTCGGCGATAACTAATTAATGTTTGATTTTGTAGGTCTTTCGGCGTGAGGAATTCTTTTTTCGCAAGTGGATGGGTATGCCCAAGCACTGCGACTAGTTTGTTGTCAAAAAGATATTCTGAAGTGATTTCTGGGCGATGGGACTGAATGTTTCGGGTGAATACAAGATCGAGGTCGCCCGCCATGACTTGCGCGTTTAAACTACAGGAATCGATTCCTTCTATGATTGAAATGTTCAAATTATCGATGGATATGATGGAATCCAGAAGCTCGGAAATGAAGGAATACGAATAACCTGGTGAAAATCCTACTCTAATCTCAGGTTGACTCGTATGCTTGGCAACTTCTTTAGAATGGTTCATGTACGTTAAGATATTCGTTGCATATTCAAAAAAAACAGTTCCTTCTTTCGACAAAATGATATCTCTTCCAACCCTGTTAAACAAAGTACAGGATAATTCACTTTCTAAATTTTTTATACGTGCAGTTATTGTGGGTTGAGTGACATTTAGCAAGAGTGCAGCTTTTGAATAACTTTTGTGTTCAGCAATCGTTATAAAGGTCTCTAATTGGGTCTTGTCCATTTAGTCAGCTCCCTATCAGTAATCTAACTTGCCAGTGTACTGGTAAATATTATCAATTGCTATCATTCTACATTTAAAATTCTAAACTGTCAAAATATTATTTTATGCCGTTTGAACGGTTTATAGACGATCTATAGAAAAAAGATTAGAAAGGACGGGGTATTCAAAAAATAATCGATTGGTGTTCTGTTTTACTGCACTCTATACTTAAATCAAGTTCAATCCTTTGAATATTCGCACACTTCTAGAGTTACAACAAGGTGGAATTGATTTGGGCGAATAGAGTAACTGACAAACAATCAGTAAAGGTATGAGTGATTTGTATGCGGTTACATAAAGGGGAAGTACAGATGCAATTGGCAAGGAGGATAGAGCAAAAAAATAAGGGTGCTTTATGTAGAAACAACATAACTACAAAATGTACAAACACTAATTAGGATAGGGGAAATGACAGATGAGTATTTCAAACACTAAAATAGGCGGGGAACAAGCACTTTTGAAAGAATTGGAAAAACACACAACGAGCATTGCCCATCTCGGTCACGTTGAAATCGGCGTAACGAATTTGGAGAAATCTGTATGGTTCTTTACAGAAGTCATGGGTCTGTATGTATCAGCTGATGAGGGAGATCGCGTTTATTTAAGAGCGTGGCAAGATTTTGATCATCATACATTAATTCTTAAAAAATCAGATACGTCCGGGGTTAAGCAAGTCGGTTGGCGTGTAAGTTCGGAAAAAGCCCTGAAAGCTTTTGAAAGACAATTCAAGGATATGGGTATTGAGCATACATGGGTTGAAGCAGGTAAGAAAAAAGCACAAGGCGATTCAATTCAATTCAGATCACCAGCAGGTTTGCCAGTTGAACTGTATTGGGAGAAAGAAAAGTATGTGAATACGGATCCTGCGATTGCTTCGAAACTACCAAGTCACCCAAGTAAGTACACAGGTAAAGGGGTAGCACCACGCCGCTTTGACCATGTGAACTTTATGGTAAACGATGTGGAGAAAGAGCAAAAATGGTGGTCTGACTTATTAGGAATTCACCATCGTTATTATGTTCAAAACCAGGATGATGTCCGTATCGGTTCATGGTTGAGTCGTACGAACATTGCCCATGAAATTGCGTTAATGCGTAATGCAAATCAAGACGGTGCACTTTTCCATCACTTGGCATACTATTTGGATTCACCAGACGAGCTTATCAGAGCAGCGAATTTAATGGCTGAAAACGATATTAAAATCGAATGGGGCCCAGGAAAACACGGTACAAGTGGTGCGCAGTTTATTTATGTAATCGAGCCTTCAGGAAACCGAGTTGAAATTTGGACAGGCGGATTCTTAATCTTTGCACCGGATTGGGAGCCAATCGAATGGAGTCCAGAAGTTGGCCTATTGGGTCTTGACCTATGGGGAAGTATCGCTCCGGAGAGTTACTTCACGTACGGAACAAAATTACTATAATTCGATTTTGAGGTGGATGGAAAATTTCTGTCTATCTCAAAATTTTTTTGAAAGAGTTCATTTGTGTTGAACGCTAAGTCGAGCAAAAAATGTACGGCATCATTGAGGTAGGGGATGTTTGGGTTGGCAAAAAAATGCGTGTTGATTTTCATACGCATAACAGTTGTCAGGAGTTCTCCCTGAAGCGCTATGGACTAAACTAGGTAACTCAATTTATAGGGCTTGCATGTCAAGCATGGTTGAGGGATTTTCATGTTGATAGATTTAGATTGATAAGGGAGGAAAAAGTTTGAACTCGATTAACATTGCCCGTACTGTTGATGAATCAAAATTTAACCGCTTTCACGGATTAGTTGTGTTTTGGTGTGCATTCATTATTGTGTTTGACGGATATGATTTGGTCGTTTATGGATCTGTTGTCTCTTTACTAATGGAAGAATGGTCCTTAACTTCCGTACAGGCGGGTACCATAGGGAGCTATGCGTTAATCGGTATGATGTTTGGTGCTTTTATCTTTGCTCCATTGGCCGATCGGATTGGTCGTAAAAACGTGATTCTTTTTTGCGTCATTCTTTTTAGCCTATTTACGGGTTTAATCGCTTTTTCTAACGGTCCCGTAGAATTTGGGATTTACCGCTTTATCGCGGGATTAGGATTAGGAGGAGCCTTCCCTGTTACAGTTGCATTGGTAACAGAGTATTCTCCTAGCGTCATAAAAAACAGATTAGTGACGCTTATGTTATGCGGCTATGCTATTGGAGGAATTTTAGCATCTGGTCTAGCCATTTACCTGATTCCGGTTGCAGGTTGGAAATCGATGTTTTTAGTCGGTGCAATCCCTTTACTGGCTGTTCCTTTTCTCTATAAATACCTTCCTGAATCACTAGGGTTTTTGATGGCTCAAAATAACAAGAAGAGAATCGGTCAATTAGTTGCCAAAATCGACCCATCTTATACACCGCGTGATGAGGATGAGTATGAAATAAACGTTCCGCCGAAAAAAGGTATACCTGTCAAAAAGTTATTTGAAAATGGACGAACGGTCAGTACCATATTGTTCTGGCTCAATTTTTTCTTATGCTTGTTAATCACTTATGGTTTGGGCACCTGGTTGCCTAAGCTAATGACCGAAGCAGGGTATGCCTTTGGATCAAGTTTGACGTTTCTCTTGGTGTTAAACATAGGGGGGATTTTTGGTTCATTGATTGGTGGATGGTTGGCAGATAAATGGAGTACGAAACGTGTATTGACTATCTTTTTTACTTTGAATGCCATTTCGTTAACTGTAATGGGTCTACAGCCAACGCTCATCGTACTTTATCTATTTGTTGCAATTGCTGGAGCGACATCAATCGGATCACAAATTATCCTCTATTCGTTCGCATCTCAATTTTATCCGACCGAAGTGCGTTCAACAGGCGTTGGCTGGGCATCAGGTGTGGGAAGAATTGGAGGCATCATTGGTCCCCTGTTGGGAGGAGCGCTCCTTGCCCTAAGTTTACCCTTTCAACAAAACTTTATGGTATTGGCAGTACCAGGTTTACTGGCAGCAATCGTTGTCGCCTTTATTCACGAAAAGAGTCCTTCTAGGCAAGTGAGCGGTGTTCCTAAACTGTACAAGCCTGCTGGTGATCTTGTAGAAAAGTAAAAGATACTGTTACGGAAATGAGTAATTCCTTCTATTCAGAAAAGCCCATTTTGCATGGGCTTTTCTGATTTACATGGAGATGTGTAAATTGATCATTTACTAATCGTAAGTAGAAAAAAGGGGGGTAGGGTATGCAAATCACAAAGGTAGAACAAGTTATTGAAAATGCAAAGTTTAATAAGTATCATGGTGTCCTTCTCTTCTGGTGTGCAATGATTATGGTGTTTGATGGCTATGATTTGACAGTATATGGAGCAGTTGTACCTGTCATCATGGAAGAATGGAGCCTAACGGCAGTTGAGGCGGGGATGATGGGGAGTTACGCCTTGGTAGGGATGATGTTTGGCGCCTTACTATTTGGAACAATCGCGGATAAGATAGGCAGAAAAAAAGTGATTTTAATTTGTATTTCTATTTTTAGTCTTTTTATGTTACTTGCGGGTCTTGCAAATGGCCCCGAATTATTCGGTCTTTGCAGATTTATTACCGGTTTAGGGCTCGGTGGAGTTATGCCGAATGTCATCGCGCTTATTAGTGATTATTCGCCAAAAGGAACGCGTAGCCGAATGATTGCGACGATAATGGCGGGTTTTTCAATTGGGGGGGTTCTTGCTGCTACGCTTAGCATTCTTATTATCCCGAACTTTGGCTGGCAATCCGTATTCTTCTTTGGTGCCATGCCGTTATTATTTCTTCCAATCTTAGCACGTTCATTACCAGATGCGATGGGATCAATGATGGCTAGAAAAGATTATAAACGAGTAAGAGAAGTACTGATCCAGGTCAATCCATTGTACAAACCGGCAGAAAATGAACAATATATACTGAATGATCCTAACCAATCGACTTCACCAGTCAAATCACTTTTTGCAGAACGCAGGACATTCTCGACCATCATGTTTTGGGTGGCGTACTTTATGTCACTCCTCATGATTTATGGTTTAAATACATGGTTGCCCAAATTCATGAATGAAGCAGGATTCCCGTTAGGTTCTAGTTTGAGTTTCCTACTCACATTGAATGTTGGTGCGACAGTAGGTGCGATCATTATGGGATGGGTAGCAGATAAATGGGGAGTCAAGAAATCACTGATTATGTTCTACTGTGTGGCCGCAATTGCGATTACAAGCTTAGGATTCGCAACGAATATGGTTCTTTTATATGTAGTGGTAGCAATTGCAGGCGCCACAACAATCGGTTCTCAAAACCTAGCCAATTCTTATATATCCCAGTATTACCCATCAACTGTGCGTTCGACAGGTTTAGGGTGGGCTTTAGGGATTGGGCGTATCGGTGGAATCGTAGGCCCGACGATTGGTGGTATCTTATTAGCTTCAAGTCTATCGATTCAATTTAATTTTATGATATTTGCTATACCAGGTGTGATTGCGGCATTAGCCATTTTCTTAACGAATAGAAAATCAAAGAAGGAAACTGTTTCTGATGAGCAGGTCATTCCGATTCCTTGAGTAGAGAAGAGTAGATAGGTAGTTAGATTTCTAATCCTTAGCGTATTTGCATTCCACGTGTTTCATTGGAAATCGACAACGCTAGCAATACGCGTGGAGAAACAAATGTAACCAAGAAAGTAGAAAATTCCCCGTGCAATGAAGACAATGTTTCTATAGAAAGAAAACAATACTATGTGCAAAGAAATTAACGCTCACGTAAAAGAAAACAGTGTATCTTTTCTACTAGAGAACACCAGCGCAAGACAAGACTTCTTTGACCTTGTTAAAACCAACGAATATCTCGGTAAAGTGCAATTGTGGATTGGCCGTTTTGGAATCGTGGCGAAGACGGCATTATTACTCTCCAATTCGAAATGTGTGTAAGCGATACTGT
>CAWJLH010000022.1:0-90396 GCA_963843665.1 uncultured Caryophanaceae bacterium | reverse complement strand
TATTTTCGGTTCGGGCATTACAGCAAGCTTTCAGCCATTGTATTCGCCAGGAACAATCTTTATTGTTGTTTCTTTAATCACCTTTTTCTTACATGGCATGAATAGAAAAGCTTACAAGCGTGCCTGGGCTCAATCAGGTAAAACGATGATTGCCGCATCAACAGCTCTCATTTTTACCGTACCCATGGTTCAAGTTTTCTTGAATTCAGGTGGTGGAGCGGCAGGGTATGCCCAAATGCCAATTGAATTGGCAAACGGTGCTGCAGCTCTTGCAGGAGACTTTTGGCCATTCTTCGCTACATTCATTGGTGGAATTGGCGCCTTTATTGCGGGGAGTAATACGGTCAGTAATATGATGTTCGCCTTGTTCCAGTATGATGTAGGCATGCAAATCGGTGTTGACGCTACATGGATCGTGGCGCTTCAGGCAGTTGGTGGGGCGGCAGGAAATATGATTTGTGTGCATAACGTTGTAGCCGCTTCAGCCGTAGTAGGATTGGTCGGAAAAGAAGGAACCGTTATCAGGAAAACATTAATTCCGTTTATGTACTACGCGTTATTGACAGGCTCAATCGGTTATTCCATTGTGTGGTTCTCCGAAAAAGGGTTCTTCAATCTCGGAACGTTCATTGCAGCGCTCATTGCTTGTATAGCCATTTACATTATTGCAACGAACCGTAGGAGAGCAGATTTGTTATCTACCAAGTGATAGAAAAATAACAAATTAAGAAAAATCGACTTGGGCAAAGAGGCGACCGGGTCGATTTTTACTATTTCTCTGAATGGCTATAGTCATATCTTCCATTTATACATATTAAGTTACTTTCAATAAAACAATAGGGATGTTAGACTTATCTAAACAGTTCGAATCTTGTTTTGTTGGCGCTTTAAAATGAAGAGGAAGATGAAGCAAATCATGCAGCTTATATGTAGCACACAATTCTGAGGAGGGCAAACCATGTCTACTAAACGACTTGATCAGTTTCAAAGTCTCACGATGGAACTTGTGGATTTGCAACAACAAGCATTAAAGCGTTATATCGCGCGTTCTAGTGAACGTGAACGAATTGCTAGTGAACTGCAAACTAAAAATCCTTTGGAAGTGGATACCTCCGAGCGAGTCGCACTCCGTAAAGCGATTATTGATCCACGTGATGGACTTGCTATCGAGCGTATTATTGGCCGAGATGATCTATTTCCCATTTCATATCTTGAAGCAGGTCTACAAGCAGCCAATCCAGTTTGTAGAATCGAAATCCGTGATCGTATCGGTAGAGTTCTTGGACATGCTACAGGCTTTCTTGTCTCACCTTCTTTATTGCTTACAAATAATCATGTTTTGGAGAACTACGATACGGCCAGTTCAGTGTTGCACAATTCAACTATGAAGTTGGGCTTGACTTAAAAGAACGTCCGATGAAAACCTTCCGTTTCACACCGGAGCGTCTATTTATAACTGATCAGAAGCTTGATTTTACACTCGTTGCGATAGAGGAAGTGTCTGCTGATGGCACAAAAGTAAGCGATTTTGGGTTCTTGCCTCTTATTCCGCAATCGGGAAAAGGATTGGTTGGTGAATATGTATCCATTATTCAACATCCTTCAGGAGCACCAAAAGCTGTAGCAATCAGGGAGAATCAGATTGTAGATGTATTTGACGATTATATTCACTACTCAACAGATACCATGCCCGGATCCTCGGGTTCACCTGTCTATAATGACGAATGGATTGTCATCTCCCTCCACCATGCAGGCGTTCCAAATCCAAAGAACCGGAACGAGTTTATTGCCAATGAAGGGATTCGTATAAGCAGTATTATTCAATTTGTTGTGGAGCAAGGCGCCAACTTAAGTGATGAGCAAAAATTGTTATTGAATGACATTGTGAAAGAGTGGAAAATCGACGATCATACGGGTGAAGAGATCATCGTCGAGGAGTTAAAGGATTCGTGGTATGAAGGGGGTACAGGCTATGACACTCAATTTCTAGGTGAAGACTATGAAGTCCCGCATCCACTATTCCAGTCTGATATTGAACAGGATATCGCCTTGTTAAAAGACGGGAGCAATGTGCTCCATTATACACATTTTTCAATTGTCATGAGCAAGTCACGCAGATTAGCTTATTATACGGTGGTGAATATTGATGGCAATCAATTGAAGAAGGTCGGCCGTAATGACAAATGGTATCTCGATTCCCGCATCGAAACCAAGTACCAGTGCGGCCCTGAATTATATAAACATAATGCGCTTGATCGGGGCCATCTTGTCCGCCGGCTTGACCCAGTTTGGGGAGAATCGGCAGAAAAAGCGAATAAGGATACATTCCATTTTACAAATTGTGCGCCCCAGCACAGTGAACTGAATCAGAAAAGTTGGCTAGATCTGGAGAATTATATATTAGACAATGCCGAAAACGCGAATCTTAAAGTGACCGTCTTTACTGGACCCGTTTTTCGGATGGATGACGTTATTTACAGAGGCGTTCAGATACCCACAGAGTATTGGAAAATAGCCGTCATGGTGAAGAAAGATGGAAATCTATCCGCAACCGCCTATTTGCAGACTCAAAAAAATCTGATTGAGGATTTGGAATTTGCATACGGTGAATATAAAACGTATCAAGTACCCCTTTCAAAAATCGAAGCGATGACAGGTCTTGATTTTGAAGATTTACGTAATCACGACCCACTCAATCAATTGGAAGCGGCAAGAGGATATGTCATTGAAGCACCCGGGGATATTAAACTTTAAAATATAGCGATTGCCCTTAAGTGGTAACAAAACCATCAAAAAAACGATAGCCGCACAGAAAATCAACGTTTTCTGTGCGGCTATCGTTTATCTTTTCACATATTAGGAGATTAAAAAATCTCGTACTGTGGATAACTTAGAACTTAGAGATTTTACGTCCAGACTCCGGGTACCACTGTCGCTTTCGTTCTTAACATATATTCATTGTACATTCAAAACCAACATTTCATTTTCTTGTTCAAAGACATTTGTTAAATGGTCGAGTACGGTTAAATAAATGAGTCCGTTCCCTTCCAGTCTTGGTGAGAAACCGAGTGGAACGGTTCTTTTTATAAGTTGGGCGTATAGCTCCGGTTCTGAAAGTTGACGGCCGAAACTGTTGTTGACCACGTTTTTTATGAGAGCAAGTGCGCCGGAAACATGCGGTGCAGCCATCGAAGTTCCACTCAGTGTTGCATATTTTCCGTTTAAATACGTAGAAATGATTTTTTCGCCCGGGGCTACTAAATCGATTTCATTGTGCGAATTGGTGAACTTGGACGAGCGTCGCTCCAGGTTGATCGCGCCTACACTTATGACTTCGTTATAACAGCCTGGATAGCCGAATTCATCCGTTGCATCATCGCCGTCGCCCTCATTACCAGCCGCACAGACAACGAGGATATTGTTAGCGATGGCTTTTTTGATCGCCTGATGAAGTTCCGGCATATCATTGGGTCCCCCTAGCGACATGGAGATGATATCCACTTTTTGTTCGATGGCATAATGGATTCCATCGATGATCCAGTCATATTGTCCCGAGCCGTTTTTATTCAAAACTTTTACGATGAGTAAACTTGCTTCTGGGGCTACGCCGATTACACCATCATCGTTCTGCCGGGCAGCAATTGTTCCGGCCACGTGCGTTCCATGTCCGTTGTAATCAAGGAATATGTCAGGGTTGGACCCATCATCGTCCGTGAAGTTTCGGCCGCCTACAATCTGTTTCTGTAAATCGGAGTGACTCGTATCGCATCCTGTATCGAGGACTGCTATCGTAATGCCTTTACCTTTTGTTTCGTCCCAAATACGAGGTGCTTGAATCAGTGCTACGCCTGCGGGAATCTCATTTGTATTTGCTGCTTGTCCGATCATTTCGTAAGGAATTACCTGAGCATAGTTTTTCATGTTAATCCTCCTATTCAATCGTGTTGTAAGGATTTGTTTCTATTCACAGTACTGGTTGCATAGAATGAAAAAACTTGCTTTGTAATCGATAGGACTGAGAGGGAAAACTCAGTCCTATTGATTGCCGACAGTATTACATGTCAGGCTGAAAAAACAGTTGTCCAAGAATTAGACAAGATGAAGTAATTGTCCACACTTCTGCCGATAGGGGGGCGATTACTTCTTTCTTGAAAAGAAAACGAAAGCTGACAACGACACCGTAATAAAAGCAATCCATCCACCGGAAAGTGCAATGAGCAAGCTTAATATTTCGTATGTTGTCACTGGTTTTCACCTCCTTTCAATGGAAAGTGTCAACGTGTAGTCATACCTTACTTCTACATATGCTGAAAAGGTGACCTTGAAATGAAATAGAAACAATTATATTGTTTGAATGTGAACCGTTATGTATCTATATAATTGTCATAGGAGAAGGGAGTTTTTGGAGAACGCGTGCTTACACGGAAAGAGAGGATACAAATTATGTATAATTTTATCTACATAAACTGTACCACTATTTGACTATTCAGTCCATTTGATATTGATTAATCCGCATAAAAGGTTCAGAATACTCAGTGAATAAAACATCTCTTTAGTTCATATATACTGCTACCTTAGGGAAACACTCAAAGAAAGTCTTCATTTAGTAGGGCATGCTACACGTAGTTGATTGTAAAGACGTCTAAAGCAATTGTCGTTCCCTGTCGGTCGATGCAAACCGATTCTGAATAGAACGTTGAAGATTTTACCTAGCAGACGTATTTTCCTGCCAGAACTCCATTTCTTCAGTTTTCAAAGAACAGCTTATACATATAATTTAGCACATATGTTCGTATTACTCAATTATAAAGTTTGTGATTTTTTCAAATGCGTGAAGCCGGACATGCCTTACGCTGTCTATTTAGGAAAACCTGTATTTCATCAAGTAATGAAAAAGAACTAAGTATTTGAACATTCTGACCTAGAATGATAGACTAGAAATACAAAATCTTAGTCGATTTTGTATCGTACGACAGTGGAAATTGTTGTATGGAAAAGAAGAAGTAATTGTCCACACTTCTGCCGATGGGGGGGCAGTTACTTCTTTCTTGATGATACGATAAAGTCTGACAGGCAAATACTCAAACATGTTGAGAACTGAAGCAATGTAGCCCTCTATCGAACTGTAATGGGTGAAGGGGCTAGGTCACTATGGAATCCTAAATTATGTGAGTACCCAAAACTGAATTATCCTTTATAAAAAATCAAAACACTGAAAATCCATCGACGGATTTTCAGTGTTTTTTGTAAGGGAATTGGTTTACTAAAATGAAAAGAACTCAAATTATCCTAATTCGTTTTAATTTTGAAAAATGGAACCGATATATAAATAGGAAGACGGCTTCTTTTTAATTTATTTTGGTACGCAGGTCAAACATTATTACAAATAAGTACTCTTTCACTTAGCTTGATCGTAAGAGGAATGGGGGACTGTGTGGAAACTGTCCATATTATTGGCGGAAACAGAGGGGTTATAAGCAGCACAAGCTGCTAAGTGGATTGCTTTTATTTAGTAGTAAAGATCATGGGAAGAGGCGGATTTAGTGAAGAAGATGTTGATAGGGTTACGGAATATAAAAGGGAAATTGATTTTATCTTTTGCATTGATTTTAATCATACCTTCACTCTTAATCGGAACGCTTGCCTATATGACGGCCAAAGATGCGGTTGAGGCTGAGATATTGGCTGGCTTCACTGAAAATATCAATTTGTTAAACACGAATATCGATAATACGATGCAAGTAAAAGTGCATGATATGGCTACTTTTTCTGGCAATATTTCTTCGGAACTGTATGAGGGAGAGAGTAGTCCGGAGATACGGACAATCTTCTCGCAGTACGGGGAATTACATCCAGAAGCTGAAATTACATATTTAGGCACGAGCGAAGGGTTGTTTGTACAAGAACCTGATGTAGGGATTCCAGATGGCTATGATCCTAGAGAAAGGCCTTGGTATATAGAGGCGATGGATAAACCAGGTGAAGTGGTGATTTCAGATCCGTATATTTCTGCTAGTACCAGTGAAATGGTTGTGACAATTTCACAGGCGATAAGTGATGGTTCCGGCGTTGTAGCTGTTGATATTAACTTGAATTATTTGCAGGGGTTAACCAATCAAGTGCAGATTGGTGAATCGGGTTATGCCATTTTATTGGACAAGAGCAAGGCGTATATCGCGCACCCGACCGAACCTTCGGGAGAGGAAGCGGTTGCTAGCCTGACTGATCCACTCTATGCACGGGATACAGGAAATATTGAACTCAATTATGATGGGGATCACCGAATTATGGCTTTTGTAACCAATGAATTGACAGGTTGGAAGCTAGCGGGATCGGTCGCTTCTTCGGAGGTGACGGCGGCAGCCATGCCGATTTTAAAAAGAACTGCCCTCATCATTAGCATTGCGTTACTAGTGGGTGCTGTGTCAGTGATTTTTATCATCAAATCAATTATTACGCCAATTGTCCGATTAAAAGAACAAGCGATGACAGTTAGTGAAGGCGATTTAACCCAATCGATTGAGGTCAAATCGAATGATGAAATCGGTCAGTTGGGACTGGCTTTTAACGGCATGCAGGAGAGTTTAAGGGCACTTATTAAAAACGTTGAACAGAGTGCGGAATTAGTGGCAAGTTCTGCAGAACAGTTATCGGCAAGTGCTCAGCAAACAAGTGATGCGACGGAGCAGGTAGCTACTTCCATTCAAGAAGTTGCACATGGTGCGGAGATGCAGACGGACGGCGTGAATATGGCGAGTCAATCACTGGCTGCGATTTCTGTAGGTGTCTCGCAAATTGCTGAAAACGCTACCCAGGCGACCGAGCTTTCTTATCGTGCAACGCAAGAAGCCGAAATAGGCGGACAAGCGGTTACCAATACAGTCAATCAAATGACCTCGATTCATGAAGCGGTAAAAGAATCGAATACGATTACCCAATCGCTCAATGAACGATCCAAGGAAGTCCGGATGATTTTGAATGTCATCACAGACATTGCCGGGCAAACGAATCTTCTCGCTTTGAATGCAGCCATCGAAGCAGCAAGGGCGGGAGAGCATGGTAAAGGATTTGCAGTAGTGGCGGATGAAGTACGTAAACTAGCTGAACAATCTCAGAAATCTGCGACTGAAATTCATGAAATTGTGGAAGGCATTCAAGTAGATACGGCGAATTCCGTCGAAGTCATGGGGCATATTACGAAAAATGTGCTGAGCGGTTTGGATGTCTCCACTGAAGCTTTTGAGAAATTCAACGACATCCTTCAGAGTATGCAAGCAATCGCACCTCAGATGGAAGAGATTTCCTCAACGGCGCAACAGGCTTCTACTGCTGTTCAAGAAGTGGTGAACACAGCGAACAACATAGCGAGCAGTGCCCAAGGGAACGCAGCGGCTTCACAAGAAGTTGCGGCATCCTCAGAGGAACAGTTAGCATCAATGGAGGAAATCAGCTCATCCGCCGAATCACTATCCTTCATGGCGGAAGACTTAAAAGCATTAATTTCTAAGTTTAAGTATTGATGATTGGCAAATTGAACAAGCCCTTCAATCGAGTTTATTTCTCGAATGGAGGGCTGTTTTATTTCCTGAAATTATTAAAACTCTTCATACACAGCCGGATCTTGAGCGTTAATTCTCCCATCAGGTCGAGTTAGTTCTGCAATCAGATTCATTTCTGTTTCAGTTAGCTTGAAATCAAAAATTGTGATGTTCTCAACTCTGCGTTCAGGTGATGAAGATTTCGGGATTGAAATGGCGCCCAGTTGATAGTGCCAACGTAATATTATCTGTGAAATCGACTTGTGATGATGGTCGGCAATCTTTCGTAACGTTTCGTTTTCTAAGAGGGCGTTTGCACGCGCTAATGGACTCCAAGATTGTGTTGTAATCGTATTCTCTTCGTGCCATTTTCGTTGTGGTTCTTGGTTGAAAAATGGGTGCAATTCGATTTGGTTTAGACTCGGTTTAACGCCAGTTTCCTTTTCGAGCCGCACAAGATGTTCAGGGAGGAAATTGCACACACCAATCGAGCGAACATAACCTCGTTTTTTAGCCTCAATCAATGCCTGCCAAGCTTCTACATAGAGGTCTTGTTGAGGGTTCGGCCAATGGATAAGGTATAGGTCATAATAATCTAGATTTGCGCGGTATAAGGATTCTTGAATGGTTGGAATTGCTTTATCGTACGTTTGATAGCGACCTGGTAATTTAGAGGTGATTCTTAACTCTTCTCTTGAAATTGAACTGCGTCGGACTGCTTCACCAACAGTTCCTTCATTCTCATAATTATAAGCCGTATCAATGAGGCGATAGCCACTAGCAATGGCACTTTTTATCGCGCTGGCCCCTTCATCCCCATTCAGACGATATGTACCTAAACCGATAACGGGTAATGTAACTCCATCATTCAATGTAATCTCTGGAATTGAATTATGCATAATTTTCCACTCCTTTCACTACTGATTCAATACTAACATAATTTTAAGTGTGAAATGTTCAGGAGCCAGGCTCTAATTGAATTCTGAATTAGAACCTGACCCCTCTCAAGATGTAACTAACCTTAGACTCTATCTACCGTTCACTTAAAACGAATGATTTAGCTTCCTTGTCAAATACATTCGCCAAATGATCAAGCACCGTTAAATAAACGAGCCCACTGCCTTCAAGTTTTGGGGAGAAGCCTAGTGGCACCGTTCTTTTGATCAATTGTGCGTAGAGTTCCGGTTCCGAAAGTTGACGTTCATAGCTGTTGTTGACCTGGTTTTTTAGGAGCGCCAGCGCTCCGGAAACATGGGGTGCTGCCATGGAAGTCCCGCTTAGTTTGGCATATTTTCCGTTCAAATACGTTGAGAGAATTTCTTCGCCTGGTGCCACGACATCGATTTCGTTATGTGAGTTGGAAAACTTGGAAGGGTTCCGTTTGTGATTAATCGCCCCTACGGAAATGACTTCGTTATAATAGCCGGGATAAGCGAATTCGTTGGTCGAATCGTCGCCATCCCCCTCATTGCCGGCCGCACAAACGACAAGGATATTGTTGGCGACCGCTTTTTTGATCGCTTCATGCAGTTCGGGCACATCAACCGGTCCTCCTAGCGACATGGAGATGATATCGACTTTTTGTTCAATTGCATAATGGATCCCCTTGATGATCCATTCGTATTGGCCTGCGCCGCTTTTATTTAATACCTTAACGATTAGTAAACTAGCCTCAGGGGCTACCCCGACAACGCCATTATTGTCCTGTTGGGCAGCGATTGTTCCTGCGACATGGGTTCCATGTCCATTGTAATCAAGAAATTTCGTTGGATCGCTTCCGTCGTCATCCGTGAAATTCCGACCGCCTATGATCCGTTTTTGTAAATCGGGGTGTTCACGATCGCATCCGGTATCTAGGACGGCTACCGTGATTCCTTTTCCTTTTGTTTCATGCCAAATCTGTGGCGCCATTATCAACGCTACACCTGCTGGAACTTCATTGGCCTGCGCTACTTGGACAATCAAATCGTATGGGATGACATGAGCAAAATTCTTCATACTATACCTCCTCATGGTGTGGGACGCTACCTATCCATTTGGGAGTGTAATGAAGGAATGGTTTTTGCCTGCTCCAGGGTATACATCTAATGAAGTATTTCTAACTCTAGTACTTCGTGCATAGGATGAGAAACTGTTAGAATTTTAGTTGAATGGGGTATGCGGTATATACAGATCCCTGAATTTAATGATTAAAAAGGATATTCTTCAGGAACGTAAAGAGAATCTACACTTCTATTAAAAAGTCATCATATAATAGAAAACGTAACATACAATGAAAAGGGATTGGGCGTTTGAGCATTCAGTCCTATTGTTGAGAACAAAGAGACAATGTAAGGCAGACTGTGCACAGCGTACGACGGTGAAAATTCTTGGGCGAAATAGCAGTTAGCCGAGAGAGAAGGAGTAATTGTCGACACTTTGCCGAGGGAAGACAATTACTTCTTTTTTGACAAGAAAAAGATAACTGACAACAACACTGAGATCGCAGCAATCCATCCACCAGACAATTGGAGGAGCAGACTTAGTGTTTCGTAAGTTGTCATTGGTTTTCACCTCCCATCAATTGGGAATACCTAACAAACCGTCGTACAGTTCTGTACATAAACTGACTTTAGGGTGTAATTTTTTGAAATTTGAGGAATAAGATAGGTAGCGTTACTCTAATGTATATGTGCAATAAATTGGTATATGTCGAAAACTTACAATTAATGTTTAGAAATTTTAAAGAGCCAGTCCAGTTTTATGACTACTTTAAAAAACGTTCCGGACGCATAATGTTCAGAACGTTTTTTTCTGCATTAAAAGGTTATGTATGTTTAATCAAACCTCTCTGAAATGCCTCCCGGGTTATTTTTATTCGCCGATTACTTAACTTCCATTTCAGATTGCCGATATAATCGATAAGAATTGTTGTACGTGGGGAGGATCAGGGGATGGTAGGTCGTATACCTGGAAATGTTTCTTCAATCCAATTGGGTGGACAAGCAGGCAGTCCTGATACACAGGTTGAACCGATGCAAACGATCGAGTCGAATGTGGAATCAGGTTCTGAGATGGGCAATAGATTGTCGGCGGATAAGGCAAAGACACTAACGGAGAGTATGAATTCGTTTTTGGAAAGTGCGAATACACAATTGCGATTCAAATTCCACGATGAATTGAACGAGTATTACGTGACAATCGTCAATTCGAATACGGACGAAGTCATTCGAGAAATCCCCTCCAAGAAGCTGTTGGACATTCATGCGGCGATGCGTGAGTTTGTCGGCTTGCTGGTAGATCAGAAAATGTAAGGAGTAGGTGAGGCACAATGCGAATTGGTGGATTAGCATCAGGAATGGATACAGAAGGCATGATCAAGGAATTGATGAATGCACAACGAATTCCGCTTGATAAAATAACACAGAAAAAACAATACCTTGAATGGCAATTGGACGATTATCGTGCAATCAATCGAAATTTGAATGATTTCAGTCAAAACCTATTCAATAACTTGATCCTTTCGTCGAAGCTTACACAGAAGACGGTAAACGTTTCTGCGCCGGATGACGTGGCGATTCGGAATGTATCGTCTTCTAGTGATTTTTCGGGGACGATTAAGGTTGATACAGTTAGCTGATAAATGCGACGATGCAAAGTACAGGAAAAGTCATTGAATCAGAGGCCGATTTGACTACGCCTTTGAAGAATCTGAAATTGGATAATGGGGAAGAACTAAAGCTTCCTCCTTCATTTAAGATAAAAGCAATTCAGGCAGATGGGACGTTTGACGAAAAGGGTTATGAAGTGGTAATTGATGAAGATTCGACTTTGAAAAGTGTGCTGGATGATATTAATAAAAACTCAGGTGTCTCGGCATTCTATGATTCATTTACAGGAAAGATTGCTTTCACCGCGAAACACAGCGGAGTTATTAAAGGGGACAGGGGGTAATGGTGGACGTGAAATCGAGTTTGATGCTATCTCAGAAGTCCTGAATTTCCTGAAAATAATACGAGTGATAATGGTGTAGCGAGTTCCGATGGTACCCACCAGTGGAACTAGGGGAGAAAACGCTATCTTCACTTTCAATGGCCTTGAAACAGAACGGCCTTCAAACAAATTCCAAATTAACGGTTTTGAAGTAACATTAAAAGCTACAAATGATCAACCAATCAACTTCAACTCCCAGCCAGACACAGAAAGCGTCCTCGGAACAGTTACAAAATTCGTCGACGACTACAACAAGCTCATCGAAGATCTGCACAAGCAAATCCGTGAGCCGAAATACCGTGATTTCCATCCGCTGTCTACTGAACAGAAAGGCGAAATGAAAGAGAAGGAAATCGAGCTTTGGGAAGAAAAAGCGAAAAGCGGGACACTCCGAAATGACTCGATGATATCAAGCATGTTGACGAAGATGCGTACGGTGATGATGGAAAGTGTCGGGGGAAAACATTCACTAAATGATCTTGGAATTACAACTTCCAGTAACTATTTAGAGAACGGCAAGCTCATCATCGATGAGAAAAAATTGAGAGATGCCATTAACGCCGATCCGGGAAAAATACACGATCTGTTCGCAATGGAAGGTGAGCAAGAGTCTGACATGGGAATCGCCCGCAGACTTCGGACAATTGTCGATGACAGCCGCAAAGACATTGCTGCACGTGCGGGCAATACAGGCGCCGTCAATCAGACGTTCACATTAGGCCGTAACTTGATTAACATGGACAAACAGATTGAACGTTTTGAAGACCGTCTGAAGCAGGTGGAAAGCCGCTATTGGAAACAATTCACCGCAATGGAAATGGCGATCCAGCGCTCGAACAACCAATACAGTTACTTGGCGAATGCATTTGGCGGAGGCGCGTAACAAACGGATATCGATATGAAGTTGGTTTGATTATAGCGCATCTATCAGCTAAACCAATTCAATAACGAACCATTCACTAGTCCCACATCGGTTAGCATTCCCGGTGTGGGATTTTCATATTTTCCGAAACTGCATGTGTGCATCCCAAAAGCATGAATTAGAGTTGTGGGAATGATTGATATCAACCGATCTAGGATTAATAAATTATAAAATCATTTTATTGTAAGTTCCATTACTCTATCGGTTCGAATTGATCATTTTGTAGAGGGGAAATTATGAAATACTCATCAAATGATTGACAGAATTTCCGCCACACATTGCTTAACATCCGATGTGACTTGCCGATATAATCGGTAAGGAATGTTTTAGAACGGGATCCACAACGGACATACAAAGGAGACGGATAGTAGATGGCTATTAACAATCCATATGCAAAATACCAGAATAGTGCGGTGAACACATCGACACCCGGCGAGTTGACACTCATGCTGTACAATGGCTGCCTGAAATTTATTGCCCAGGCGAAAAAAGCGGTGGAAGTGAATAATATCGAAGAGAAGAATAAGGCGGTCCAAAAAGCGCAGGCAATCATTTCTGAGCTGATGCTGACATTGGACAAATCCTACCCGGTTTCGCAAAATATGCTCGTTCTATATGAATTCGCGAATAGCCGCCTTGTTGATGGGAATATTAAAAACGACAGTGCGCTCTTTGATGAAGCGTCTGCAATCATAACGGAGTTCCGCGATACGTGGAAACAGGTTATCCAGATCAACCGGCAAAAGCAGTACGCGAATGTGGATGAGATATGATCCGACCTGCAATGACAGTATGGCGTGATGTGACTGAAAAACTGTTGGTCTTGACGAAACAGACAGCGGACGAGCAACGGGATAAGGCGATTGTGGGAATTGAGAAATGCCTTGATGATCGCGAAAAGTTGCAACCACAAATTGCTGCGCCATTCACACCGGAAGAGGAAGTGTTCGGCAAAGAACTGGTCGTATTGGAAGCGGATGTGCAGAAAAAACTGGCTTTCTTTACAAAACAGATTCGTCTGGACATTTCAGAAGCGCAATCTAAGAAAGACCATATGAAAAACTATGTCAACCCCTACAGCAATGTAGCGCGTGATGGGACATTTTACGATACAAAGCAATAAGAGTGGCTCGATGGGGAAGGAATTCTCCAATCGAGCCATTTTTAGATGATTGAAGAGGCGGTTTTAAAAAAATCATTTCAAAATACAGCGGATAATTGGTGGCACTTGGAATACTTGGCAGGTCGTTTGGCTGGTTCAAAACGATTACCGAAATCGGAGGCGTAAGCGGGCTGTGAAATCCATATAGTGGGAGTAATGGATGGACTCCGAAACATTGAATGAGCGTTCTATTGTTGGGATACACACACATTGCTGTCATTTCATTGTTAAAATAAAAAAATGAAAAGAGCGAGCAGTCTCGATTCGTAGCCGCATTCGGCGCCAATCGACAAGTTTTCTCAATTTTTTCAATGTTTCCGGAAGGACTTTCAGGGGAAGATATAGAAGTATACAGTAAGGGTTAATTAAAGGAGGAGTTCATATGTTAAACTTCAATGTCCGTGGTGAAAATCTTGAGGTGACACCGGCGATTCGTGAACACGTTGAGAAGAAGGTTCAGAAACTTGAAAGGTACTTCACAGAAGAAACACTTGAAACGGCAACAGCCAATGTCAACATGAAAGTCTATAATGATAGACAGACCAAAGTGGAAGTTACCATACCGATGAAAAATTTGACTCTCCGTGCAGAAGAACGTCACAATGATCTCTATGCAGCAATTGATTTAATCGTCGATAAACTTGAGCGTCAAATTCGTAAATATAAAACAAAAGTGAACCGTAAATTCCGTGAACGCGAAGGCGTCGCAGCCTTCTTCGCATCGGTCAATAAAAGCGATGAGAAAAATGGGGACAACGCTTCAGAGGAAGACCAAGAATTTTCAATCGTACGTACGAAACAGTTCGATTTGAAACCGATGGATCAAGATGAAGCCATTCTCCAGATGAACATGCTCGGCCATAATTTCTTCATCTTTACCGACTCGGAATCCGATGGTACACACATCGTATACAAACGTAGAGACGGTAAATACGGATTGATTGAAACGAACTGAATCATTTAACGAAACGAATCCCCAAAGCGACGAAATGCCGCTTTGGGGATTTTTTGATTGGAAGGCCAAAGGATTGTACAAGCGACTGATATCTCTGCATAACCGACCAATCCATGTCCCAAACCGACTAATAATCCGAACCAAGCATAAAAAGATTCCAATCGTGCATACTCCACCCCAAGCACGCTTATCCAACTGCACAAAACCCACTCCAGACCGAGCACAACAACCTTGCAACCGCATACACAAATTCACCCCTCTTAGATAAATGTATCCACTTCAGTTAGAGCATTTGCACCGTGCATTTCACAGTGTTAAAATGAAGAGTGAACTTAACGAGGATGTGACCTGAATGCTTGGCGTATTGAATAAAATGTTTGATATGAATAAACGAGATTTGAAGCGTCTTGAAAAGATTGCAGATAAAGTTGAGGCACTTGCTACACAGACGGAACAGCTTTCAGATGAACAACTGACGGCGAAGACAGTGGAATTCAAAGAACGGATCGCTAAGGGTGAAACGCTCGATGAGCTCCAGGCCGAAGCGTTTGCAGTTGTGCGAGAAGCGGCGCGTCGGGTGCTTGGTATGTATCCGTTCCGTGTTCAGCTAATCGGTGCGGCCGCTTTACACGAAGGCAATATCGCGGAGATGAAAACGGGTGAAGGGAAGACGTTGACGTCTGCGCTTGCGGTTTATTTGAACGCACTTGCTGGTAAAGGTGTGCATGTTGTGACGGTGAACGAATATCTTGCGAGCCGTGATGCGACGGAAATGGGGATGCTCCATGAGTTCCTCGGACTATCGGTCGGATTGAATTTGAACAGCATGTCAAAGGAAGAGAAGCGTGAAGCGTACAGTGCGGATATTACGTACAGTACGAACAATGAGCTCGGATTTGACTATTTGCGTGATAATATGGTGCTGTACAGTGATCATAAAGTACAACGCCCGCTGTTTTACGGCGTCATTGACGAGGTCGACTCCATTTTAATCGATGAAGCGCGTACACCGCTTATCATTTCGGGACAGGCTGCAAAGGCTGCGGAGTTATACCGTCTTGCGAACCGCTTTATCATAACGTTAAACAAAGAAGAAGACTTCTCATATGATGAGTCGACGAAAGGTGTCGTTTTGACGGAAGCGGGTATCGAGAAAGCAGAGCGTGCATTCAGCATCGACAACCTGTTCGATTTGCAGCATGTCACGCTTAACCATGCCATTAACCAATCGTTGAAGGCACATGCGAGCATGCATGTCGATGTCGATTATGTCGTTCAGGAAGGCGAAGTCGTCATTGTCGATTCGTTTACAGGGCGTTTGATGAAAGGCCGCCGTTACAGTGATGGTCTCCATCAGGCAATCGAGGCGAAGGAAGGCCTTGAAGTCCAGAATGAAACGATGACGCTTGCGACGATCACATTCCAGAACTTCTTCCGGATGTATGACAAATTATCCGGTATGACGGGTACTGCGAAAACGGAAGAAGAGGAATTCCGTAACATTTACAACATGAACGTTATCGCCATCCCAACGAATCGTGCGATTGCACGGGATGACCGTGCAGATTTGATTTACGCATCGATGGAAGGCAAGTACAAAGCGGTTGCGGAAGATATTAAGGAACGCAATGCCAAAGGCCAGCCGGTCCTGGTTGGTACTGTCGCAATTGAGACGTCTGAAATCATTTCGAACTACTTGAAGAAATACGGTGTGAAACATAACGTCCTGAACGCGAAAAATCACGGACGTGAAGCTGAAATTATTTTGGAAGCCGGTCAATATGGCGCTGTGACAATTGCAACGAATATGGCGGGCCGTGGTACGGATATCAAGCTCGGTGAAGGCGTCAAGGAAGTTGGCGGCTTGGCGGTCATCGGTACGGAACGGCATGAGTCGCGCCGGATCGATAATCAGCTTCGTGGACGTTCCGGTCGTCAAGGAGATCCAGGTGTGACGCAGTTCTATCTGTCTCTTGAAGATGAATTGATGCGCCGTTTTGGGTCAGAACAGATGAAGTCGATGATGACGAAACTCGGAATGGATGATACGACGCCGATCCAATCGAAAATGGTATCGCGTTCGGTTGAATCTGCTCAAAAACGGGTAGAGGGGAATAACTTCGACGCGCGGAAACGTTTGCTGCAGTATGATGATGTATTGCGTCAGCAACGTGAAATCATTTACAAAGAGCGGAATGAAATTCTTGAGTCAGATAATATCCGTGAAGTATTGGAGAAAATGCTTAGCAATATCATAGATAATGCGGTTGCCATCCATACGACAGAAGAGAATCCAGCTGATTGGAATCTGAAAGGGCTTGAAGATTTCTTAGGCGCGAATCTGTTACCGGAAGGGCGTTTGACAATTGCAGATATGGAAGGCAAAACTGCAGAAGAGTTGACGTCGTTGATTCAAGAGGCGGTCACTGCCCGCTACGATGAAAAAGAAGCGGAAATGTCTGAAGAGCGGATGCGCGAGTTTGAAAAAGTGGTCCTGCTCCGTGCAATCGATTCGAAATGGACGGATCATATCGATGCGATGGACCAATTGCGTGGCGGTATCCATTTACGGGCGTATGGCCAGACCGACCCACTGCGTGAATACCAGTCGGAAGGATTTGCGATGTTCGAGGAAATGGTCGCGGCGATTGAAGCAGATGCATCGAAATATGTGATGAAAGCTGAAATCCGCAACAACCTTGAGCGTGAAGAAGTTGTGAAGGGGCAGGCCGTCAACCCGAAAGAGGACGGCGAAAAAGTGACGAAGAAACCAGTGCGTCGGGCTGTAAACATCGGGCGTAACGATCCATGCCCTTGCGGCAGCGGGAAGAAATATAAAAACTGCCACGGCCAAGCGTAAGCAGCCGGGCAACCCAAATTCAGGAGGAATATATATAATGATGGAATTATCCGATGTACGTAATGAGCTAGACAAATCAGCTAAGAAATTAGCGGACTTTAGGGGGTCTCTTTGACTTAGAAAACAAAGAGGCACGAATTCAAGAACTTGACGAAGTGATGCTGGAGCCAGGATTCTGGGATGACCAGGATAATGCGCAAAAAGTGATCTCCGAATCGAATGCACTAAAAGACGTCGTCGGTGATTATACGGAGTTGACTGACGAACAGGAAAACCTGGAAATGACGCTTGAACTGCTACGCGAAGAATTCGACGCGGAAATGCAGGAAGACCTTGGGAATGAATTGAAGGAATTCAAGACGAAAATGGAAGCGTTCGAACTGCAAATGTTGCTGAGCGATGAATTTGATAAAAACAGCGCCGTTCTGGAACTGCATTCGGGTGCGGGCGGTACGGAATCCCAGGACTGGGCGTCCATGCTGTTGCGTATGTATACGCGCTGGGCGGAGCACCGCGGATTCAAAGTGGAAACACTCGATTATCAAGCGGGCGACGAAGCTGGCGTGAAATCGGTGACACTTTCCATTAAAGGGCATAATGCCTATGGCTATTTGAAAGCGGAAAAAGGCGTTCATCGACTTGTCCGGATTTCACCGTTCGATTCCTCTGGCCGCCGTCATACATCATTCTCTTCTATTGAAGTGATGCCGGAATTCGAAGGCGATGTTGATGTGGACATTAAAATGGAAGATGTCAAAATCGATACGTACCGTTCAAGTGGTGCGGGCGGACAGCACGTTAACACGACAGATTCCGCAGTACGGATGACACATATTCCGACTGGTGCCATCGTAACGTGTCAAACCGAACGTTCACAGATCAAAAACCGTGAGCGTGCGTTGAACTTATTGAAAGCGAAAATTTATCAAATCCGGATTGAGGAAGAGGAAGCGCGTCTCTTGGAAATCCGGGGCGAGCAAAAAGAAATTGGTTGGGGAAGCCAGATCCGTTCGTACGTTTTCCACCCGTATTCCATGGTGAAAGATCACCGGACGAATGCGGAAACAGGAAACGTCAGTGCAGTGATGGATGGCGAAATCGACCTGTTCATCAATGCTTATTTACGTTCACGCATCTCTTAATGGAATCGCAAAAAGGGAAGTACACCTCGGTGTGCTTTTTCTTTTTGGTCGTAACATGTTTTGGATGTCTGTTTTACGTGTATAGTCATTCATAAGAGCATTATTTGGCGAACTTCTTTGTGACAGCGCTGTTTTCAATAATCGAATAATAATATGGAAAACAATAATTTGCTTGATTTGTCATTGATTTGATAAATATGTGAGCGTTGCCGGGGGTTCAAATAGTTTCCATTTGGTATACTAGGTACTGTAGTAAAACATTCAACAGGAGGTTACAACATGAAAAACAAGCTTTTGGGCGTAATGTTCGGAGCTGCACTTGTCCTCGGGGCATGTGGCGGCGGAGACAACGCAGGTGAAAACAATGACACAAATACAGACACAGGTGGTAGCACGGCAGCCGTTGACGCAGAACAAGTCGTTCAACAAAGTTGTGTATCTTGTCACGGTGGGAATCTGGAAGGCGCAGGTGGAGCTCCAGCACTTGCTGACGTAGGTTCACGCTTGTCTGAAGAGGAAATCCATGATGTTATTATCAACGGACGTCCGGGAATGCCAGGCAATATCATTAAAGGTGAAGACGCAGAAGCTGTCTCAAAATGGCTTGCAGAGAAAAAATAAGTGCATGACTAAAACCGCTATTGGATGCGAATCCAAGGCGGTTTTTTTCATGGTTTTACAAAGTTTTTGCGTTGTACGCGCCTTTGAACAATTCTTTACCGGTTTCCACAGAGCATTTCATAATATTCGACTCTATTTCGTAATTTTCAACAAAAAATTCAGGAATAGAGGATTTTACCTGAGAAGGTCGAATAGTACTAGCATGCAGGCATTCAGTCTATGCCAAATGACCTTGAAATGCTGGAAAATCAAGGACGTAGAGGGAATTATATTTGAAACACAACTGTAATACTCAGCTTGGCGAATCATGTTATAATGGGCATGTTGCAAAAAATGAGGAATAAAAATTTCAGGTGGTTTTAAAATGATTGTAATGAAAAACGTGTACAAGAAGTACCCGAACGGCGTCGTCGCAGCCAATGGCATCAATATCGAAATCGATCGTGGCGAATTCGTCTATGTTGTCGGACCGAGTGGTGCTGGAAAGTCGACTTTTATCAAAATGATGTATCGTGAGGAAACGTCGACAAGTGGCGAAATTATTATTGATGGCGTGAATCTTGCTACATTGCGCAATAAACACGTACCTTATCTACGTAGACAGATTGGTGTCGTTTTTCAAGACTTTAAACTGTTACCAAAATTGAATGTATACGAGAATGTGGCTTTTGCACTTGAGGTGATCGAGGAATCGCCGAAAGACATTCGGGAAAAAGTGAATAAAGTTCTAGGGCTTGTCGGATTGACACAAAAGGCGCGTATGTTTCCAACTGAGCTATCAGGGGGAGAGCAACAACGTGTATCGATTGCAAGATCAATTGTCAACTCACCGAAAGTTGTCATCGCCGATGAACCGACCGGAAATTTAGACCCTGACACATCATGGGAGATCATGAGGATCTTCGAACAGATCAACAGAAGTGGCACGACGATTGTCATGGCCACCCATAACAGGGAAATCGTAAATACAATAAGGCATCGTGTCATCGTAGTGGAAGGCGGACTTATCACACGTGATGAGTACGGAGGTGAATACAGCTATGAAAGCTAGAACTTTTGGGCGGCATGCCCGGGAAAGTTTAAAAAGTCTCGGCCGGAATAGTTGGATGACATTCGCATCAGCCAGTGCCGTAACCGTGACTCTTTTGCTCGTTGGTGTATTCATCGTGATTATGATGAACCTAAATCAGTTGGCGGATAATATCGAAAACGATGTGGAAATCAAGGTCGTTGCGGATCCTGCAGCAGATAAAGCGTCAGTGAAGGAACTCGAGGAGCAGATTAGTTCGATGGATGGTGTACTGGAAGTTGTCTATTCGACAAGGGACCAGGAACTGAACAAGATGATTCACTCTTTCGGTGATGAACTCTCTCTTTATAAACAGAGTAATCCGCTTGGTGATGCCTTATACGTGAAAGCGAAAGAGCCGCAACAGACGGCAGCCATCGCAAAGAAAATCGATACATACGATTACACATATGAGGTTGTCTATGGAGAAGGGAAAGTCGAAAAGCTATTCAATGTATTAAACACGGGCCGAAACATCGGACTTGTGCTTATTCTAGCGCTTTTATTTACGGCTATGTTCCTGATATCGAATACGATACGCATAACAATTGTTGCGAGAAGAAGAGAAATTGAGATTATGAAATTGGTAGGGGCAACGAATAATTTCGTTCGGATACCATTTGTACTAGAGGGGATTTGGCTTGGTGTACTCGGTGCAATCATACCGATGGTTGTCATTTCCATCGCTTACTATAGGTTATACATGTATTTGGAACCGAAGCTCCAAGGGGAGTTATTCCAATTGTTGAATGTCACGCCGTTTATATTCCAACTCAATGGACTCATTCTGTTCATGGGCGTATTCATTGGCGTATGGGGCAGCTTCATGTCTGTACGGAAATTTCTTAAAGTGTAACTTAATTCAGCAGAAGTCCTCCACTTCTATTTAGTGGGGGATGAATGCCAAAGAGTATTTCAATCAGAGGGAATTCAAACTCCCTGCTGATTGGGGGGATTGAAGTTCAATTCCTCCGTGTTATGCCTAGGCGTAATTGATTGGATAAGGATACCTGAAAGGGGAACTGGGAAGTTGAAAATGTACAAGTGGATACTTTCATGCACGATTGCAGTCCTGCTATTGACTGTGGTCGTGGGCCAGCCGGGTGTGTTGGCGAGCCCATTGAAAGACTTGCAAAAAGAAAAGAGATTGAATGAACAGAAGTTGAATAACATCAATACGAATATCAATAAAAAGAAGTCCGAGATTACAGTAAATAAATCGAACATTGACCGCATTATGGACAAGATCCGAACACTGAACGGAAAAATTAATGAAACGAACAGTAATATCGACCAAGTCAGAGCGAAAATCAATCAGACAACGAAAGAAATCAAAGACTTGCGTGTTTCGATTGCGGACTTGGAGAAGAAAATCGAAGAACGCGATGAAGTATTGCGTGACCGTGTCCTTGCGATGCAAGTGCAAGGGGGAGAAGTCAATTACATCGACGTCCTTCTCGGCGCAAATAGTTTTGCAGATTTCATCGACCGATTTTCCGCGGTGAATACGTTGATGGATGCGGATCGGAAAATTATGCAACAGCAAGCCGATGACAAAGAGCAGCTTGAAAAAGAGAAAGCACTCGTTGAAAAGAAACTTGCCGAGCAAGAAGCTAGTAAGGAAAAGCTGGAAGGTTTAAAAGCATCGCTTGTATCGCAAAAACAGGAATTAAACAAGCTGATTGATGAACTGGAAGCGGAACAAGCTAAATTATTAAAAGAAAAGAAATCTCTCGAAGGTGAGTTCCATGCTGCACATGAAGTAGGTAAAGAACTTACTGCCAAAATTGCAGCTGAACAGAAACGAGCTGCAGAAGCTGCTCGAAAAGCCGAAGAAGAGCGGAAACGTAAAGCTGCAGCTGCAGCAGCGTCATCATCATCATCATCAGGTGGCGGTGGAGGTGCTGCACCGGTTGTCTCAAGCGGTACATGGACAAAGCCGGCATCCGGAACCTACACATCCGCATTTGGATGGCGGACGCACCCGATTTACGGAACGAAAAGACAGCATCGCGGGGCGGATATCGCCAACTCGACCGGTACCCCGATCTATGCTGCAGGGAATGGCATCATTTCACATGCAGGTCCGATGGGTACCTATGGGAATGTCATCATGATCACCCATTCAGTTGACGGTCAGATTTTCACAACTGTCTATGCGCATCTTTCTAGCATCAAAGTAAGTTCAGGCCAATCGGTAGCGAAAGGCCAGCATATTGGTGGACTCGGCAGTACGGGGGCCTCCACAGGACCTCACCTGCATTTCGAGTTCCATATTGGCAATTGGTCTGCATCGGGATCAAGCGCAGTTAATCCATTGCGTTATGTACCGTTATAAAATGTATAACAGCAGGGTCCGCCTCCTATGAGGACGGGCCTTTTCTGTTGGATGGGATCATTCCAAAGATCGTTTTTTTTTGGGTAGTTGAAAAGGTGTGATTCGCCAATAACAGAGGCTTGAAACACCAAAATTCTGTCCTAAACGTCAATACCTTCGTATGCGGAATCATATTGATAGGCGTCGGGCACTAGCCGCTAGGTTTACCGTCTTATGCCTGCGCGTCTAGGCGGCGCCCTACGCTTTTCAGCTGAACAAAATCGTCGCATTCCCTGCCTTTTTTCGATAGGATTAGAAAGTAGCTACTAGAGAAGAGGGAATTTATATGTCTGTGACGGATTATTTTCAGATTGGCAATTTATCCGTTCCTTCTTCGTGGATTGCTTTCATCGTGGCGGCAATTTTTGCATATGGTGCAGTCCGCGCCCGTTTTGGGAAGCGGCATGCCGAAGTGATGGCTGATACGTTTTTCATCGTAGTGATTGTCTGGAAGTTGAGTGTCTTGCTCACTGATTTTGGCTCGGTATTGCGTTCGCCGCTTGCTGTGATTTATTTTGATGGGGGAGCGGTTGGTTTTTATCTTGGTCTTTTAGTGGCAGCGGGTAAAATAGTGGTTGATAGAAGAAAAGGCCGTCTGGTTGCGGACAGTGTCCAATCTCTTTTTACAGGGACGGTCATTGCACAAGTTGCTTTTCAAATAATGATGGTTGTATTGAACGACGGGGAATGGCTTGCGCAAGGTGTGACACTTCTATTCTTTGGGGTGTTCACATTGTTTTTCTGGCTGGATAGCAGGAAGGCGGGGGAGATGCGGAGTCATGTGCTACTATTCATGGCGGTCCATCTCTTTGTTGCTGCTTGTCAACCACAAGGGCTTATCAGTTTGGCAGTAGGCACAACACTTGTTGTCGGATTCATTTTTATGTTTGCTTTTTCAAAGGAACGCAATGCCGACAATGGATTGGAGGGGAATTCGTGAAAAAGAAGATGATTGGTTCGACGATTGCGGCTCTGCTAATCGGTACAATGATTGTCATCATGGTGAAATCGAATTTGGAAAAAGAAGACCCGCTGGACCAATACATGGTCAATGCAGAATACAGTGAGGAAAATGTCGTACAAGGTTTAGAAAAGGGCTCAACACCGCCTGATTTTGTCCTATCGACACTTTCGGGTGAAACCTTCCGCCTTTCGGATTTGAAAGGCAAAAAGGTAATCTTGAATTTCTGGGCTTCCTGGTGCGGTCCATGTAAAGCGGAAATGCCGCATATGCAGAACTATTATGAGCAGTATAAGGACTCGGAAAACGTAGAAATCATTGCGGTCAATCTGTCGGATACAGAAAGAAGGGGCCAGAAGGGGATTGAGGAGTTTGTCGATGCATACGGATTGACGTTCCCGATACCGTTGGACAAAGAAGGGGTGGTCAACAAAGCTTACGAAGTGTTGATCATTCCGACGACTTATCTGATCGGGACAGATGGAAAAATCGGTCAAATGATTACAGGACCGATGGATGAAAAGCGAATCAAAGAACTCGTTACTAACTTAGATTGATAAAGTCTCCGGCGAATGCCACAGATGTTGATAGGAGTGAATTACGCAGGCATAATTGATTGCTGTCGTAATGTCCTTTTTCCGTTCATATAGTGGATGGAGGAGGGGGAGTTACGTAATGCAGAGAAGCCGGTTTTTGCTATTTGTCATACTAGGCATCCTAGCAACTGGAGTGTTTTTGATACTGGATGGCTGTTCAGGGGAAACGGGCGTAATAGAAGGCTCGAAAAGTTCCAAGAGTTCGGTCATCGACGAGGCAATCGGTGTGATCAAGGAAAAAGGGGTATACCCTGTAGACGGGGACATGCTGGTTGAAGGTGCGTTACGAGGCATGGCGGACGTCATCGGCGATCCGTATTCGACGTATTTATCGCAAGAGGAGGCCGCGGCCCACAGGGAATCGCTTGCAGGTGAACGCATCGGGATTGGTGCGGAAATTTCGCGGTCGAACGGAAAATTCATCATTGTGGCTCCGGTAAAAGGTTCGCCGGCAGAAAAAGCGGGCTTGCAGCCGTATGACGAGCTTATCCGAATTGACGGTGAACGGCTGGAAGGGGATTCGCTGCAAGACGTTGTGCAACGTATCCGTGGGAAGAAAGGAACACCAGTGAGTATGACGATTTTTCGGCCCGACTTGGATAAACATATCGAGCTGACGGTCGTTCGTGAAGCCATCTCGGTGAAAACAGTTTCCACGGAATTGATTGAAGAGCGCGGAAAAAAGATCGGTTACATATCGATTACAACGTTCGGTGAAGACAGTGCGAAAGAGTGGCTCAATGGGACGAATAAACTGATTCAAGAAGGCGCGGAATCGTTAATCATTGATGTACGCGGCAATCCGGGTGGCTATTTACATTCTGTCGGCGATATTGCTAGCAGTTTGTTGCCGGAGGATTCGATTTTCGCCTATATGCAAGATGCGAAAAAAGCTTTGACACCACTTATTACGGAGAAATCGGAAAAACTAGCTTTTGATGAAAAGTTGAAATCGCTGCCGGTCGTGTTGTTGCAGGATAAAGGCAGTGCCTCGGCAAGTGAAGTGCTGAGCGGCGCTTTGAAAGATTTGAAAAGAGGGTATATTACCGGGACGACAAGCTTCGGTAAAGGGACAGTCCAAGATATTACGGAATTGTCCAATGGCGGGGAGATGAAATTATCGACCCATAAATGGTTGACTCCGAAAGTGAATTGGATCCACGGCGAAGGGGTCGAGGCAGATCTTGAAGTTGTCCAGCATGGGCTGTTCAACGAGCATATACACCTCGTGGCGGATAATTACAATGAAGGGGATTACCACGAAGATGTCGCGTATGGGCAACGGCTGCTGAAAGGCCTGGGCTATGATGTCGGCCGAGAGGATGGCTATTTTGACGAACAGACAGCAAATGCGGTGCTCGCCTTCCGTTCGGATGCAAAAGTGGAAGCGAATAATAAAATGGATCGCCTATTTTTCTCAACCATGAAAGAACGAGTAGAAGCTTTCCGTGCAGATAAGAAAAATGACAAGCAACTGCAAATGGCAATTGGTTACATGCACCATAAACTAGGCGGGAAATAACAGTAGGGCCCCTGGCATAATTGCAGGGGCTCCCCTTTTTGTTTTTTAAAAATCAATTCGAAGAAAATTTTGCCAATGGGAAGAATTATTCGCGAACGATTCGCCTAGAGTCCACTTCTTTTGATACAATGGAAAGAAATGATGTTTTGAGAGATTGGAAGGTGACGGTTCGTGTCTGAGAAAATACTAATGGATGTAGTGGAAGCGGTAGCGATGTTTTTTCTGAATCCATTATTCGTTGTGGCGCTATTGGCGGCGGTGGCCTTGGGGTATTTCCGTGTAAAGCGGGAACGTAGGGATTTCAAGGTCCGGCTGTTGCCAGGATTGACGGAGTTGAAGCGGTTGTTGGCGGAGTCATGGTTCTTTGCAATGCTGATATCGGTTCTGATTGTGGGGGCAGGATTGGTTGTCGATCCGGGGTGGCTCGTTCTGTTTTCGCTACTGTCGCTTATCGCTTTGCTTTCATTCTACTATAAAGCGGCTTCGCCAATTTATTTTGCAGCCGTCGCTTTTTTTGGATTCTATTTCATAGAAATGCTTGTTGGAGATTTCGAAGTTTGGGGTTGGAATTCGGGACAAGTGGATTTGTCAGGTGATTTGGCGTTGACAATCCCGGTTATTGCGGGAATGATTCTCATTGCGGAAGGACTTCTCATAAGACGCAATACGACGAAATATGCTTCACCGAATTTGATGCATACGAATCGGGGCCTGCGAGCAGCTGTATTTAAGACCAAGCGGCTTTGGTTGTTGCCGATTGTTTTCCTAGTACCAGGAGATATGATCTCTGCTTATTTGCCCTATTGGCCGCAGTTCACGTTAGGTGGAAATGCGTTCAGTTTTGTGCCGGTACCGGTTGTAATCGGCTTTTCACAAGTGGCAAGGTCGAGGTACCCGGAAGAATTATTCCCCCAAATGGGTCGTGCAATCGCTTGGACAGGCGGTGTGGTCATTGCGGTAGGAATCTCTGCGTTTTGGCTGCCGATTTTAGGGTGGGCGGCATTATTAATCGGCGTAGTGTGCCGGGCATTCATCTCCATCCTAGCTTCATCGCGTGAGCGGAAAGGTGGATTTATCATTGCACCGCGTTCCGCGGGGGTTGTCATTGCTGGGATTTTACCCGATTCACCGGGAGAGAAAATGGGACTTGTAGCAGGCGAATGCATTCGTGCTGTCAATGGGCTTAAAGTGAGCAATGAAAAAGAGTTGTATGACGCGATTCAAATCAATGCCGCGCATTGCCGTTTGCAAGTCATCGGCCGCGATGGAGAAGTACGGCTCATGCAGCAGGTGATGTTCAGGCATGATCATCACAGGTTAGGACTGCTTGTCGTCCGCTGAAACGTTCGCATTGGAAGGAATGTTGAACATGCTATTATTTGAAACAAAACTGATACTCGCGTTAGTGATGCCGGCGCTACTCGTCGTGTTTTTCACTAGGGTGACTTTTCACCATTTCGTCGGTTTGGTCTTGACGCTTGCGTTGATCGCCGCGTCAGTATATGCAGGCTTTACACATAATTGGCTTTTGTATGGAGCGGATGCGCTTTCGCTGACAGTCGGATTTTGGTATGCGACACGCATGGTGCATAAAGCGCGAAAGAACAGTGAAGACGAATAAAAAAACCGCCAATGGCGGTTTTTTTTATGCCGTGCCACTTGTACCGTAAGTCTCCTACATAAATAGGCTATATACGGCAAGCACACCAATCGTACCGAGAACTACTGACATGACGCCGCCGCCAAAAATGGCGATGAAGAATGCAACTCCGGCTCCGATAATCCCAAATAGAATATTGCCTTCCTGGACGAACAAGACAGCTGGGAAAATCAAGGCGCCGAGCACAGCATATGGAATATTACGTAGCACGCCCGAGACGATGGGCGGCAGTTCTTTGCCATCCAAAAATGTCAGCGGAATCATGCGTGGTATGTATGTGACGAGTGCCATGCCGAAGAGCATCCACCAATAAGTCGGTCCCATTATGCTTCCCCCTCCCGGTTATACATCGTTTCAGCTGTCTTGCCGCGTCTGGCGTAAACAATCTCCACTAAAATCGAAGAAGCCAGTGTCGCAACGAGAATCGACCAACCCGTTGACAAACCCGTCAAATATAATAAACAATGAATGATGGCCGCCAAACTGGCGAGCATGACAACTTTGCGGTTGCCTTTCATGGAAGGGACAAGCAGACCAACGAACATCGCATAGAGTGCGATCGACATTGCGGCTTGTAAAAAGAGAGGTAGGTTTGCGCCGATGACGTGCCCGATGGCAGTGAAGATGACCCAGCTGCCATAGGCGATGAGTGCAACACCAAATGCGAATGCTGTTGGTATCTTTCCTTTTTTACCCGTGGCCAGCATGGAAAATGTTTCATCTGTAATGCCGAAAGCATAGGTTGCTTTGACCCATTTTCGGGCGGGCTGCATCTTTTCGTTGAGCGCAGCCGTCATAAGAAAGTGGCGGATGTTGACGACGAACGTGCTCGTCACGATTAATAACGGGGCAACTCCTGCCGTAATCAGGCTAAGTGCCATGTATTGTGAGGCGCCGGCATAGACGAATATGCTCATTGCGGTCGCTTCGATTAGGGAAAGTCCAGCCGTTTTGGCAAGCAGCCCGAATGTGAGGGCGACGGGGAAATACCCGATTGCAATGCTTGAACCGGCTTTTATACCGGTCTGAAAATTGGTTATTCTCCATTTTGTCACATCTTTCATAATGTTTGATGTGATTATACTATATTTTCGTGTTTTAATGTTTAGGTATAGGGAAATTCTAACTAAGAGATCATACGTCGTATATAAGAAATTCTAGTAGGAGTGTTTTCGGATGAATGAATGGCTGGATGCAGATAAAATCATTGAACTATCACAACACTATAAAGCACTCGGTCCGTTAATCGGAATTTTACTGCCCTTTATCGAGGCGTTTTTACCGTTTCTTCCCCTTGTCGTATTCATCATCGCGAATGCAGGGGCGTATGGACTTTGGCTTGGCTTTATATTGTCATGGGTGGGGACGGTTGCCGGATCGTATGTTGTTTTCCTCGTCATCCGAAAATACGGGCGTAATCGTATTCTCCTTTTTTTAACAAAAAAGAAGCGTGTCCAGCAATTGATTAGCTGGGTGGAACGAAACGGTTTCGGACCGCTCTTCCTTCTCATTTGTTTTCCTTTCACTCCTTCAGCCCTCGTTAATCTTGTGGCGGGCTTATCAAATATGAAGAAGACGTATTACCTTATCAACCTGATGGCTGGAAAGTTGGTCATGATTTTTATCATTAGCTTTATAGGGCATGACTTGAAAGCGTTAATGACACAACCGCTTCGGACTGCAATCGTTGTGCTGATCATTTTCTTGTTATGGATTATCGGGAAAGCGTTTGAAAACCGGTTAAATGCAAAAGTGGAAGAAGATTTTCGATCGTTGGTGGCGAAGCGAGAGGAGAAGTAGAAAGATTCATCCGCCATGTTTCCTCGTATCCTTTCTTATAATCAATGTTTAACAAGCAAAAAGTTGAACAGACTAAGCAATGAAGTCATAAATTTGAAAAGGAGAGAGCGCAAATGGCTGGGAAAAAACCCCCGCAAGGACAATTGACTGATCGAAATTACGGGCTTTCATCAATGCAGGAAGTACTGTATCAAGAGGAGTTCCGTAGAGCAGATAAAGCTGCCAAAAACGGTGAAAAAAATCGGAACCGTTGATAGTAAGTAACGTCTTTTAGAATGGCTGAGCCGTGTACTACTGGAGGCTGGCATAACCAAAAACACCGATGGAGATAATTCCATCTGGTGTTTTTTTAGGTTGTGCGTTATTCAGGCTCTACGTGGACATGCACATCGTAGACATCATGTTCATTTATCAATACATGTTCAACTTGGCAGGCGATATCGTGGGCTGCCCGAATATTTAACGAAGAATCAACGCTGATAATCACATCGAGTACTTCATTATTTCCGTAGTTTCTGCCTTTAATTCCTTTAACGCCCAAAACGCCATGTATCTCTTTAATAACGCCTCGGTATAGCTTGATTTTATCCACATCAAATCCATCTGACAATTCGTGGGAAGCTTCTTTGAATATATCCCAGGCAGTTTTACAAATTAATAAGCCAACGATAACGGCAGTTAGCGTATCCAACCAGGGCATATTTAGTTGGGAACCGAAAATACCGATTGCTGTTCCAATACTGACCCAGGCATCTGAAATATTATCTTTTGCAGCTGCCATAACCGCCTTACTATTAATTTTTTCGGCCATTCTTTTATTGTAGCGGTAGACAAGATACATCACGATTGAAGAGAAAACACCTACATAAGCAGCGCTGATATGTGGAGTCTCTTTACCACCTTGAAATACGGAAGTGACTGCTTCATTTAATACTTGAATCCCGACTGCCAACATAATAAATGAAGCGACCATTGAAGCGATTGTTTCACTTTTCCAATGACCATAACCATGATCTTTGTCGGGCGGTTTTTGTGAAAGCCTTAACCCGATCAAAACAGCAATTGATGCAATGATGTCAGTTGTATTGTTTAACCCATCGGCTTTTAATGCGTCCGAACCACTAAAAAATCCGAAAGTTAATTTTAAAATGGAAAGGCATATATAAGCAATAATACTGAGGATTGCGGCGCGTTCCCCTAATTTAAGGTCATTGTATTTTTGGTTATCCATTAAAAAATCTCCTATCCATTTGTCTAAAACTGGGGATGCAGTAGCTTTTTTTACGTCAAGGGAAGAACTTTCCCTAAAGCAACAAAAACCCTCGACTGTCAGTAGTCGAGGGTTTTAAGAGTATGTATACTATAGTTTTGGCTCGTAAGTTGGTTCATTTTTATCATCACTCACTTAGGTTAGTCGTCCAGTTATCTTAACAGGGTTAAAATGGTTTAGCAATAAAATGGGCTGAACGTTTGGAAAGTGGGGCAGACACAAATTCAAACTATTGTTCCCCTCAATTATTTCCTGTCATCCTCAAATTTCTGTACAATAGAAAGAAGACAGGAATATGAGTATGGATTACATCAACTACATCTATTTACATATAAGAGGGGGGATTAACATGTCACTGCGTTTTATAACTGGCAGGGCCGGGGCTGGGAAAACGTCGTTCATTGAGCGAGAGATTGCGGAGGAGCTGCAACGGGATCCTATGGGGGCACCGGTCATTGTCATCGTTCCCGATCAGATGTCTTTCTCGATGGAGCATAGTTTGTCCGTCAATTTCGGCTTGAAAGGGATCATTCGGGCACAAGTGTTGACGTTTAAACGGTTGGCGTGGCGCGTGTTGCAAGAAACAGGCGGTATTACGCGCAAGGAAGTGGACGGTTTTGGTTACCGGATGCTTGTCCGGAGTGTGTTGGAAGAGAACCGAGAGGCGTTCAAGTTATTCCGTCAGGCGGCGAGCAAACGGGGCTTTACGGAGCAAATCGGTGATTTACTGAAGGAGTTCAGCAGGTATTGTCTGGATCATCAGACGATGGGGAATCTCCACGACGAATTGGTGACGAGAGGGGCACCGCGGACATTGCTTGACAAGGCGAGTGATCTGTCCCTGTTACTGACGAAAATCGAAGAGAAACTAGGGACGACCTATGTCGATAGCGAAGGACATCTCGCCCTGCTCGCTTCGCAAATACCCCATTCGGAGCTATTAAAAGGGGCCGATATCTATATCGATGGGTTCGAAAACTTCACGACTAGGGAATATGAAATCGTGACAGAGCTGATGAGGCATGCGAACCGTACTACGGTCGTGTTACCGATGGAGGGTGCGCTTACAGGATTCGAAGATCATGAGTTATTTTTCAATCCGGTGCGGACATCGCTGAAGCTGCGTGAACTAGCACGTGTTGAGGCGGTCGAAGTCGAAGAAGATGTCTACTTGGCGGAGGCGAAGCGTTACCAAAACAGTGATTTGCGTCATTTGGAGGCGGAATTCGACCACTATCCAGCAACTGCGCAGGCGTCGGAGGGCAATGTCGTTCTCATCGAAGCAGCGGACCGTCGTGCGGAAATCCATGCAGTCGCCCGTACCATCCGGAAATTAATGACGGAGGGCAAACGTTATAAAGATATCGCGATTTTGTATAGACAGCCTGAAAAGTATGATGAATTGATCAGTACGATTTTCCCGCAATATGATATACCGGTTTTCATCAGCCAAAAGAAGCCGATGTTGCATCATCCGCTCATTGAGTTTTCACGCTCCATTCTAGAAGCGATTACATCGGGCTGGTCTTATGAATCGGTGTTCCGCGCTGTGAAAACGGATCTCTTTTTCCCACACAGGGAAGACAAGTTAGTATGGCGGGAGCGGGCAGACCGGTTGGAGAATTATATTCTTGCACATGGCATTTACGGAAAGCGTTGGTTTGACGATAGCCGCTGGCGGGTGAAGAAGTACCGCGGACTTGAATTGTATAGCGATGTGCAAACCGATGAAGAGCGTGCGATGGAGAAAGAATTGCATACGATGCGTGATGCGATCCGGGAACCGCTGGCTGAATTTGAAAAGCGTTTGAAACAATCGAAAACGGGCCGGAACGTAGCAGAAGCGCTTTTCGGATTCATGGAAAAGCTTCATGTATTCGATAAAATCATCGATTTACGTGCGGAAGAGGAGCGGGCAGGCAGATTGCTTGGCGCGACAGAGCATGAACAGGCTTGGACGGGCTGGATCAATGTGCTCGACCAGTTCGTGCTGACATTTGGTGATAAAAACATGAAACCTGTCGAAGCGGCGCGTATTTTGGATGAAGGATTCGATTCGCTCGAATTTGCGCGAATCCCACCCTCACTCGATCAAGTGACGGTATCGACAGTGGAAATCTCGAGTTTACTGACAATCGATGCGGTATTTATTCTCGGTGTCAATGACGGTGTCATGCCAAAAAGGATGGATAACGAAGGAATCCTTTCCGATGCGGACCGCGAGTGGTTCTGGGAAATTGGTTTCGAGCTGGCGCCATCGTCAAAAATGAAATTGATGGATGAAACCTTCATGGCATACCGGGCGTTTACTGCAGCGCGCGAAAAGCTATATGTCTCGTACCCAGTCGCAGACGAAGAAGGCAAAGCACTGCTCCCATCGTTATACATTGCACGAATTCAGCAACTTCTAACGGGGACGCCAACGAAATCGGCAGTGACAGACCCATCCGAATTGGTGTTGGAAACGGAACAATTGGATTATATTAGTCATCCCCGTTCGGCGTTGCCCTATATGTCGATGAAGTTGAAAGAAGCCAATCACTCGGGCGTGCTTGAACCGGAGTGGCGTGCGGTGATGGCTTATTACGAAGAGGACCCCTACTGGTCTTCGGTGTTCAGCCATATCCTACGCCCGTTGAACGCTACGAACCAGACTGATCGCCTTCAACCTGAATTGACGACTGGCTTGTATGGAGAATCATTCGTTTCCAGTGTGTCTCGGATCGAGTCCTATTACAGTTGTCCGTTCCAGCATTATGCTTCGTTCGGGTTAGGTCTTCGGGAACGGACGGAATTCACGCTTGAGGCGCCAGCCATCGGGGATTTATTCCACGCGGCTTTGAAATGGGTGTCAGACGAAACGATGCGGCTTGGGAAATCATGGGCAGAATTGTCGAAGGAAGAATGTTGGCAGTTGGCGAGGCAAGCGGTGGAGGATATCTCTCCGTATTTCTTCAATCGGATTTTACTTTCAACGAACCGTTATGTCTACATTAAACGGAAACTGATGCATATTATCCAGCGGACGATCTATTCGCTCAGTACGCAGGCGAAGGCGACGGTGTTCAAGCCGGTTGCCATCGAAGCGGGATTCGGACCGGGTGAGGAATTGCCGTCGCTCAAAATTCCGTTGCGTCGTGGTGATTCGATGAAATTGCGCGGGCGGATTGACCGGGTCGATGCCGCAGAGATTGGTGGTAGAAACTACGTCCGTGTCGTCGATTACAAATCGTCCGCACGCAGTCTCGATTTGACGGAAGTGTACTACGGTTTGTCCTTGCAAATGATGACCTATTTGGATGTTGCACTTGAAAATGCAGAGGAATGGCTCGGGATTCACGCAGATCCTGCAGGTGTGTTGTATATGCATGTCCATAATCCGATGATCCGTTCGGGTTCTGAATTGACAGCGGCACTACTCGAAGCGGAAATCGCTAAATCGTACAAGATGCGAGGGTATTTACTGGATAACCCGGAAGTCGTCATCGGGATGGACGCCGACATCGGTCGGTCATCCGCGATTGTGCCTGCTGCCATCAAAACGGATGGTACGTTTGCCAAGACGTCCAAAGTGCTGTCGGCCGACGACCTGCAGATGGTGCGTTCGTTTGTCAGAACGCGTCACCAGAAGGCGGGGAATGCCATGCTGGCAGGCGATACACGCGTGCTCCCATACAAATTGAAAGACCAGATGCCCTGCCAGTTTTGCTCGTACCGTTCGGTTTGTCAATTTGACCCGACAGATCCGTCGTCAAAATACAGGCCATACGCTGAAATGGTACCCGAGCTATCGCTAGAAAAAATGAGGGAAGAGGTGGCGGATGATGCAGATACCCGAGAAACCTGAGGGGCTGACCTTTACGGATGCCCAGTGGAAAGCAATTTGGGCGACAGGGAAAGATGTGCTTGTTTCGGCAGCCGCCGGTTCGGGAAAAACAAAAGTATTAATCACCCGGATGATTGAAAAAGTGTTGGATGAGAAAAATCCGATAGACGTGGACGAATTGCTCGTCGTGACGTTCACCAATGCGTCCGCTGCTGAAATGCGGCATCGGATGGCGGAGGCGCTGGAAGAAGCCATCGCAGAAAGACCGGAGTCCGTCCATCTACGGAGGCAACTCAACTTATTGAATAAAGCACAGATCTCGACATTGCATTCCTTTTGTCTGAATGTCGTGCGGCAATATGCTTATTTACTTGATATCGATCCGAGTTTCCGACTTGCCGATAGCACGGAAGCGGCGTTACTTCGTGACGATACGATCAGTGAGGTGTTGGAAGAAGCCTATAGCGCGGATGATCCGGAAGCGATGTACCGATTGGCGGACAGTTTTACGTCAGACCGCAATGATCAGTCCATTGAGACGCTCATTGACCGCTTATATGACTATTCACGCGTCCATCCATCACCGGAACAATGGCTGCGCCTCATTCCGATGCAATATGAAATCGGGGACGGCGCTTCAATCGATGCGCTTGCCTTTATCGATCCACTTAAAACGGCAATCCGTCACACGCTGGAAGAAGCGATGGCGTTGACGAATGATATGAAACGGATTGCGCTTATGCCGGATGGACCTGAACCGCTTGCGGCTACGGCTGAAGCTGATCTGATGTGGATTGAAGAGGCGGCTCGTCGCATTGCGGAAGGCAGTTGGGAAGAGACATACGCTTTTTTCGGCTCGCTGAAATGGGTAAAAGCGGGTACGATCCGCAAAGATTCTTGTGATGAAGAGCTTGCCAAGCGGGCGAAAGCACTCCGTGATGCAGTGAAAAAAATTGTCAGTAATTTGAAAGAATCATATTTTACAAGGACTCCAGACCGTTTGCTCGAAGAAATCCGTTTGATGGCACCTGCGATGCATACGCTTATCGACCTTGTCGTCGAGTTCGGGAAACGCTATGAACAAGTGAAAATCGATCGAGGCATTGTCGACTTTTCCGATTTGGAGCATTATGCACTCCGTATTTTATCCATAGAAGAAGAGGGCATGCTCACGCCTTCCGATATTGCAGTCGATTACCGAAATCGCTTTGCGGAAGTACTTGTCGATGAGTATCAGGATGTCAACTTACTGCAGGAGACGATTATCCAGCTTGTAAAACGAGGAGGAGAAGCGGATGGCAACCTCTTCATGGTCGGCGATGTCAAGCAGTCCATCTACCGTTTCCGTCTTGCTGAACCGATGTTGTTTCTTGGGAAATATGGCCGTTTTACAGAGACGGATGGGGACCAAGGGTTGAAAATCGATTTGAACGCCAACTTCCGAAGTCGGAAAGAAGTGCTCGATGCCACGAATTTCGTCTTTGCACAAGTGATGGGTGAGCGGGTCGGGGAAATCGATTATAACGAAGCAGCAGCGCTGAAGTACGGGGCGAACTATCCGGAAAAAGCGGTGACAGCGGGATTGACTCTCCTTTATGATGAAGAGGAAGAATTGGATGAAGAGGTGGCCCCGACAGGTGAAAGCTTGAAAGATTCACAGGCGGAAGCAAGGTTCATGATTAAACAAATCCGGCAGTTGCTTGCCTCGGGTACCGAGGTGACCGATGCGTTCAGCGATCAGCGACGCCCGATTGAATACCGGGATATCGTGATTTTGATGCGTTCGATGACGTGGTCGGGTGAAATTGCAGAGGAATTCAAACTGGCAGGCATTCCGATTTATGCTGAATTGTCACACGGGTATTTTGATGCGCTTGAAGTGATGATTATGCTGAATACATTACGTGTCATTGACAATCCGTATCAGGATATTCCACTCGCTTCGGTTTTACGTGCGCCTTTTATCGGCATGACGGAAAATGAATTGGCGCAAGTGCGTCTTGCTGGAAAGAACGAGCCGTTTTATGAGGCATTGAAACGATTTTTCACGACAGGCGGCGCAGGGCTTGAAAGTGAAACACAACAGAAGTTGCAGCGCTTTTTCACTCAGTTTGAAGACTGGCGCAATCTGTCACGGCGTGGGTCATTGTCCGAGCTAATCTGGCAAGTGTATGCCGATACGCATTATTATGAGATGGTCGGTGCAATGCCGAATGGTAAGCAGCGTCAGGCGAATCTGCGTGCTTTGCATGACCGTGCAATCGATTATGAAAAGACGTCATTCCGAGGGCTGTTCCGCTTTCTCCGTTTTGTTGATCGGATGCAAAGACGCGGTGATGACTTGGGGGCGGCCCGTTCGCTGAGCGAAAAGGAAGATGTCGTACGGATCATGACCATCCACTCATCGAAAGGGCTGGAGTTCCCGTATGTGTTCATCGCAGGAGCGGGTCGGAAGTTCAATAAGATGGATTTCAACGAACCGTATTTGTTCGACCAGCATTTCGGACTCGCGGTGAAAGCTATCGATCCGGATAATAGGATCATGTATACATCCCTGCCATTCCTTGCGATGAAAGAAATGAAAGAACTCGAGATGCGCGCGGAGGAGATGCGCATCTTGTACGTTGCGATGACGCGGGCGAAAGAACATCTTGAAATCATTGCCACGGTGAAAGATATTGAAAAAACAATTGTCAAGTGGCAGGATGCGCAGTTGATTGAACCAGGCCAAATGCTGCCGGAATATACCCGTTCACGCGCAAACGGGTACCTTGACTGGATTGGGCCAGCGGTTGCGAGGCATGCCGACTTCGACAAATTCGGCGTTATTCCCGGAGGGCAGCTGATCGATGACCCATCTAAATGGCGGATTGATGCCTTGCCGGTAACTTCCTTATCCAATCAGATTGAGGAGTCGCCGGAAGAGACGCTACCGCCTTCAGAGGAGGGACTTGTAACCGAAGTCGACACAAGCATACTGGAGGAAGTGAAACGCCGCTTCGATGCGAAGTACCCCTTCAGTGCGTCCGTCACAAAGCGGTCGAAGCAGACGGTCAGTGAGCTGAAACGGCTTGCTATTCTTGAGCAACAAGCGGATGACGATCACTTTGTTGAATCAAATGCGGAAGTGAGCACCGCTTATTTACATGATCGACCGGCGTTCATGCAGTCACGTGCGTTGACTGCGGCAGAAATCGGTACGGCGATGCATACGATCATGCAACATATCGACATGAGTCAAGAAAATAATGCTATACAAGTAGCCGGGTTGGTTACTGAATTGACTGCCCGTCAACTCATTACAGAGGAAGAGGCAAGTGCCGTTGATGTGCAGGCGGTGGCCAGTTTCTTCGATACGCCAATTGCACAACGGTTGGTGGATGCGGAACGAGTATCGCGTGAATTGCCGTTCACATATGCTTATGATGGGGATGACGGGGATTATCAGATATTACAAGGTATCGCGGATTGTCTATTCAAAGAACAGGATGGCTGGGTCCTGCTCGATTATAAAACCGATCGGATCCAAGGACGTTTCAGCTCTGATGAAGAGATTGATGCTGAAATGCACAAACGCTACGGCATCCAGTTGAATTTGTACAAACAGGCGATTGAGGAAATTGTCAATATCGACATTAAAGAAATGGTCCTGTATCTATTTGATGGAGGCAGGACTGTAAGGGTTCAGGAGGAATAACATTGAAGTTGACACCGACGACATTAGGGAACCGGATTGAGGCGCTTGATTTGCTGCGGGGGGTTGCATTACTCGGCATTTTCATCGCGAATATGCTTCTTTTCCATTCCCCCTATCTGTATTTGGACCCGTATACGTGGTTCAGTACACCAAGCGATATGGCCACTTTCAAGTGGATTGATATTTTTGTAGAAGCAAGTTTTTACCCGATTTTCGCAATGTTATTCGGCTATGGATTGAATATGCAATATGAAAAATCGCTTGCCAATGGCACGTCGTTTGCTCCGGTCATGGCACGTCGATTAGGCATACTTCTTGCGTTCGGCCTTCTGCATGGAATCTTTATCTGGTCAGGGGACGTTTTGTTCACTTACGCGCTTATGGGCTTTATCATGATCGCCTTTGTCAGGGTGCCGAGGAAATGGTTAGTCATCATCGCGGGGATCCTGTACATCGTGCCTTGCGGTTTGATGGTCTTAGCACTCTACTTTCTGAACAAGTGGCGTCCGGATGCGATGATGGACGGGTATGCGGATCTTCAGCAGATTGAACTTTCGATTAGCGCTTATGCGCATGGTACGTATGGTGAAATACTGGTTTTCCGATTTTTCGAATGGCTAATCGTTGGTCTTGGCGGCTCACTGATGGGATTCTTCATTGTACTTCCACTGATTATCTTAGGGGCGGCGTTGTCTAAATGGAAAGTGATTGAGCGTGCCGCTGAACTGAAAGGCAAGATTGTGGCAGTGACTATTGTTGCAATAGCAGCGGGTATCTGGATGAAAGCGGCGCCGTTCGTCGGAGAATCGGGGCAAGATGCAATCATGCTGCAATCGTTATTCGGTGGACCGGTTCTCGCAGCCGGGTACGTCGGCATTGTCTTGCTCTTATTCCAAATCCCACTGTTCCGTACCGTGTTCCGACCTTTAACCAAAGCAGGGCGGATGTCGTTGACGACCTACATAACGCAATCGGTCGTTGCGACGCTTATCTTCTATGGTTACGGCTTCGGCATGTATGGAAAAGTAGACCTGGCTACGGGAACATGGATTGCGGTCGGTGTCTTTGCCATCCAAGTCATCTTTGCGGAATTATGGCTTATGAAGTTTAAAATGGGCCCTCTTGAATGGCTATGGAGAAAAGGGACATACGGAAAGAATTTGTAGGATAAAGAGGAATAGACGAGACTTATGGAGAAATAAAGAAAAAGGCGAAAGCTTTTGTTCTTACCAAAGAAAAATGCAGAGCTTTTGTTCTAACCAAAGTGTTTTTGCGGCGTCAGCCGCCTTTTAAGCAATAAGATGAATCTACTCATGAGGGGATGGGCTAGCAGATGAAGTTATTGTCGTTCCGCTACGGTGATCGTATATTATTCGGTCCGAAAGTGAAGAGGGAAGATGCAGTTTGGGACATGTTGGCGATCGCTGAAGCATATGGCGTCACGGATTTCCCGCAAACGATTACGGAAGGTATCGCATTGGGTATGGACTTTGTTGAACAGGTAAGGCAACTGGCCGAGCAGGCAAGGGAAGATGACGATCCGAAACGCTTCAAATATGAGTTTACAGAGATTGAATGGCTTGCGCCTATTCCTAGAACACCTAAAAATGTATTGTGCGTCGGCAAAAATTATGCTGATCATGTAACAGAAATGGGCGGGGATGCTCCACCTGAAAAATTGATGATCTTCACGAAATCACCTACAGCTATCGCTGCGGATGAACAAGACTTGCCGATTCATGATGACGTGACGGAATACCTCGATTACGAAGGGGAACTGGCAATTGTCATCAGCAAGAAGGGACGACATATCCCGAAACAGCTCGCCTATGATTATATCTTTGGCTATACAATTGCGAATGATGTCACAGCACGTGACATTCAAACGGAACATGGTCAGTACTTCCTTGGGAAGAGTCTGGATCAATCATGTCCGATGGGGCCTTATGTCGTTACGAAAGACGAAATACCGAATCCACATAATCTAACCGTTGTGACAAAAGTGAATGATGAGGTACGGCAAAATGGAAATACAGCAACAATGGTTTTCAAAATCGATGATCTAATTGCGGAAATTTCACGTTTTGTAACACTTGAACCGGGGGATGTCATTTTGACGGGAACTCCAGCAGGTGTAGGTAATGGGATGAAACCTCCATCCTTCCTTAAAAAAGGGGATACGGTGAAAGTCTCAATCGAAGGAATCGGTACACTCGTCAATAAGTTTGTGTAAACCGAGCTAGGGGCAGATCTCAAACATTATTTACGGACTTCGATTTGTGACACAAGATGTCACCATTTCAGAGGGGTAAATATCTTCCACGAAATCCCTTAGTGTGATACGATTATTTATGTAATCATAATGAATGAGGTGACTAGTTTGGACGCATTAGCATCAACAACACATTTTCATATTTTCACATGGGTTGTCGGAATTATTTTATTCCTCGTCGCAGCTGTAATGGCTGACGGCACAAAAGGCAGAAAAATTACACATATGATCGCACGACTGTTTTATGTTTTAATCCTGATTTCAGGAGTATTGCTATTTGTCAAATACTCAAGCGCCGACGCGGCACTTTACGGAGTGAAGTTCCTGCTTGGTCTACTGACGATCGGTATGATGGAAATGGTACTTGTACGTTCAGAAAAAGGAAAAAGCGTGGGCGTTGTATGGGTCCTGTTTTTCGTTTTCCTATTCGCTACAATGTTCCTCGGATTCAAATTGCCAGTTGGCATCAGTTGGTTCATGTAACAAACTTACTAAAAATGTAACGCCTGCTGGCAGTTGTTGCCAGTGGGCGTTTTTTTGTAACTAGAGATTAAATAGTGTAGGCATGGAAAATCGGTGTATGGATGCATTTTCTAATATAATTCTATAAAGGACACAATTTATTTTTGTCCATTTTTGTAGTGTACTGTTTAGCTATGTAAATCGAGCGAAGCGCCTGAGCAAATTCAATGGTATTCTTTATTTCACGCTATTGTGGTTCCTGGTGTATTGCGTTCTTCTTTATTCACAATATCGACCTATTTGCCGGGCGGGTTGTCCGTTTTCTATTTAAAGGATGGCGGCAGTATACCTGGTTTGGTAAAATGACGGAAGATAGCTTGTTTTGAGGAGGATTATTTGTGAAGGTGAAACGATGGTTCGGACTACTTGCAACACTATTATTACTCATATCGACTATCAATCCGGCTGGTGTTTTTGCGGACGACAAACGGACGATTGAGGACGAAAGTATATATGATTTGCTTGTTGACCGCTTTAACAACGGAGATGGCAACAATGATTTTGATGTCAATGCGCAGGATTTGTCCGCGTTCAATGGTGGTGACTTCAACGGGATTGTAGAGCGATTACCTCATATTGTAAGAATGGGTTTCACAACCGTTTCTCTTGGACCTGTATTTGAAACCGAATCCTATGATGGAAACAAAGTACTTGACTATACGAAACTCGATCCCCATTTTGGAACAGCAGATGAGTTTGTTGCTATGATCAGCGCTTTACATAATGAGGACCTGTATGTCATTGCGGATTTCCCGCTCGGTGGGGTTAGTGCCAATCATGTGTGGGCTCAAGATGGAACACTGGAGGCCATCCCGGTAGACGATGGGACAATCGATTGGGATAGCACGGATGCGTCAGTGCAAAACGCACTGAAAGAGGCTATCGTGGAATTTGTGGACACTTACGAATTAGATGGCATTCGACTCACGAAGATTGCTGGCTATGATACAGCATTTTTGAATGAAGTCATTCAGGCGGTAAAAGCGGTTAACCCGGAAGGCTATGTGCTGACGAATGAAATGAGCGATGCCAACTTCGATGCTGCGCCTAACTTTGACAAAATGGATGCGTTGCGGAAATCATTCGTGAAATACGATTCGGATTCTGCACCCCTATCACTCTTTACAAATGACGACCATGGGGAACTGATTCAATTCGATGAATTGACAGGACCTCGTTATACATTCGATATTGTAGAGGCGAGAATGTTCCCGCCGACTCGATGGAAGCTGGCAGTGACTGCGTTGTTTTCAATGCCGGGAACACCAATCATGCCCTATGGGACAGAAATCGCTGTGAACGGTGAAGCGTCGCCCGAAAATCATCAGTTGATGAATTTTAAAACGGATGAGGAATTGATTGAATTTATCGGTGATCTGAACACATTGCGCAATCAGTCCGAAGCATTCCGTAATGGTAATTTCGAAATGCTACATAATGAAGGCGGATTTACGGTCTTCAAGCGTTCATCAGATGAGGAGACATGGATTGTTGCGCTGAACAATACGACCGAAACGTCCAACTTGGAAATCCCGAAAGAAGTGATCGGCGACAATAAACTGTTGCGTGGTGTGCTTGACGGCGATCTGGTACGCGAAGGGAAAGATGGGATTTTCCGTATTGTCATCGATCGTGAAGTAGCAGAGATTTACATTGCCGATGAGGATAAAGGCTTCAACACGCTTTATCTCATTGCCTCGATACTTGTTTATGTGTTATTTTTCGCATTTCTTTTCCTCGTATTTAAAAAAGCGAGGCAAAAGAAGAAAGAAGAGCGATTGAAATAGGACTTAAAAAAACTCCGAACGGCATTAGCCATTTGGAGTTTTTTTATGTTACTTATTCTACAAATTGAACGTTTTGCAATTGATAGATTCCTGCTGAGTCTATTGAAAATCCTGTGATATTGTTACTGATACCTGTCAAATATTCTTGATGGTGGATGTAAACCATGGGAGCATCATCAATCAGATGTTCCTGAACTTTGTTGTAAATTTTGACACGCTCATCCGGATTGGATTCGCGACGGCCCTCGTCGAGCAGTTTGTCGACTTCAGGATTATCGTAGAACGAACGGTTTCCAGGGTTCCCTTTCTGGGATGAATGGAACAATGCATACATCCCATAGTCCGCATCACCAGTCGGGATGGACCATCCGAGGATATACATATCATGTTCGCCACTGGCCGTTTTTTCAAGATACGTACCAAACTCCATTTGTTCGATTTCAACATCAATATTGAGTTCTTTCAAGCTCGCTTGCAAAAGAATCGCCGTATCGATACGTTGCGGGTTGTCATTTGTCCAAATTGTTGTTTTGAAACCATCTGCATAACCTGCTTCTTCCAACAATTTCTTCGCTTCATCTGGATTGTACTTAATTGGCTGTGCATCTTCATTGTATCCAAAGGTGTCAGGTGATAGAGGTCCTTTGGCAGGAATGCCAAAGCCTTCGTATACGCCATCAATGATTTCCTCTTTGTTGACCATCATCGAAATAGCTCGACGGACACGCACATCGTCAAATGGTGCTTTTTCCGTGTTGAATCCGATATAAGAAAGGCTAGATGATGCTTTTTGGTTCACTGTTCCGTAATCGCTGTTATTGATACCTGCAACTTCAATAGGTTGCACAGGGTCTGCGACTTGAACGAATCCACGCTCAAGGTCCGCGTTACGAGTGGCACTTTCAGAACTTACTTTGAATGTTGCTGTGTCGATATGTACTTTTTCTCCCCAGTACTCATCATTTCTTTCAAGTTTGATCTCGTCACCTGGTGTCCAGCTGACAAATTTAAAGTAGCCTGTTCCGACTGGATTTTCAGAAATGACAGCGCCTGCTTTTTGACCGTTTTCCATCGCCGCGTAATCTGCTTCGATTGATTTCGTGCTGATAATGCCTCCTCCGTTATGGGATAGGTGGGCAAGAAGAGGAGCAAACGGGTATTCCGTCGTGATGCGGACAGTATGCTCATCAACGACTTCGACATCCGTCACCATTTCATATAGGAAGAAACGAGGTGATGCGACTTCCGGATCACGGATTCGATCAAGTGATGCTTTTACAGCTTCGGCAGTGAAATCTTCACCGTCATGGAACTTGACACCTTGACGTAATTTAAATTCATAAGTTTTGTCGTCAATCGCTTCCCACTCTTCAGCAAGGCCTGGAATAATGTTGTTGTCTTCATCACGCTTTACAAGCGTTTCAAAGATGTTAGCTTGTACAACGGAAGACGGAGCGTCATTGGAACCCGCCGGGTCCAGTGATGAAGCGTCGGAAAGAACTGCAAGTACGAGATCGCCACCCTCTTTTGTACTTTTTGTTGTTTCTTTATTTTCACTGTCCTTCTTGTCACCGTCACTTGAACCGCCAGCACATGCAGCGAGAACGAGGGAGAGCGCTACCACTAGGAAGAGTAGCCATTTGAAATTACTAGTTTTAATCATCATTCTCAATCCTCCAATATTTGTTATTTTTACCTGTCATCCCATTTGAAACAGGCAATATGCAATATAGCATGAATTGACGATTCGGACAATTAAATAATGAAATTCTATGTATATTCCAAGTTAAGGTAAGATTTCGAGAAACGATAAGTGCTTAATCTATTAATACAAAATGCCCATATGGCGGGATATCCCGCCATATGGGCATTTTGTGTATAAGGACTGGCTGTGTATCCGAATCAGTCTACAAGTTTAATATCTTGCAATTGATAATGACCGGAGTCATTAATCCAATAGCCTGTCACTTTCTGGCTGACGCCCGTTAAGTAAGCTTGGTGATGGATGTATACCATCGGTGCTTCTTCTATCAAGATTTCCTGCACCTCATTGTAGAGGTTCAAGCGCTTCGTCTCATCTATTTCCTGACGTGCTTCATCAAGAAGACGGTCGACTTCAGCATTATCGTAATACGTACGATTGCCTGATAAACCTTTATTGGACGAGTGGAACAATTGCGTTAGGAAATAGTCTGCATCGCCAACCGGATTAGATAGACCAAGGATGAACATGTCGTGTTCTCCATTACCTGTCTTATCCAAGTACGCGCCCCATTCCATCACTTCGATATTGACATCGATATTTGCTTGTTTCAGTTCTTGCTGAAGAAGGATTGCCGTATCCATACGTTGCGGATTGTCGTTCGTCCAGATAGTTGTTGTGAATCCGTCTTCCAATCCAGCTTCCTTCAGTAACTCTTTCGCTTTTTCAGGATCATAGGTAAGTGGCTTCATCGTTTCATCATGACCAAATACGCCGGGAGCCAATGGTCCAATCGCAGGCATTCCGAAACCATCATAGATACCTTCCAAAATTTCTTCTTGATTGACGAGCATGGAAATCGCTTGGCGAACACGAACATCGTCAAATGGTTTTTTGTTGATATTGAATCCAATATAAGAAAGGGAAGATCCAATGGTAACATCGACGCTATTGTCGCTACCATCTATACCAGCTACTTCATTTGGTTGAACTGGCTCAATCAGATGGGAATACCCCGTTTCAAGTTCAGCAACACGCGTTCCGCTTTCCGGGATTACTTTGAATGTCACTTTATCGAGATGTGCAGGCGTTGCCCAATAGTCTTCGTTTTTGGCTAATACAATTTCCGATCCCGGCGTCCATTTTTCAAATTTGAAAAAGCCAGTACCGATTGGACCTTCACTAATGACGGCACCTGGATTTTTACCTTCCTCCATTGCTGCATAGTCTGCGTCAATCAATGCTGGGCTGACCATTACGCCAACTGGGTGATTAAGGTGTGCGAGTAGTGGTGCGAACGGATATTCAGTTTCGAAGCGAACTGTATATTCATCGATTACTTCAATGTTTGAAATCACTTCAAACAGAAATGCTCGCGGAGCAGCCACTTTAGGATCTAGAATACGTTCAAAGTTTTTCTTTACAACATCGGCATTGAAATCTTCACCGTCATGGAACTTTATACCTTCTTCAAGTTTGAATTCCCATGTTGTATCATCAATAGCTTCCCAACTTTTCGCAAGGCTAGGAATGATTGTCCCATTTTCATCTTTCTTGATAAGACCTTCTAATAGATTTGTTAGAACTGCCGCCGATGGGACATCTGTAGCTGTATGGGGGTCGAGTGATGCAGCGTCTGACAGCACCGAGATGACTAAGTTTCCACCTGCTCCCTCATTCTCTTTCGTCGCAACGTCATTCACTGACTTATCGCTACCTCCAGCACAAGCAGCTAGAAACAATGACAGGACAAGTGTTAAAAGAAGAAAGAAACGAAAATTCTTACATGCTTTCATAACATAAATACCTCCTAATATACTAATATTTACAAAAATACTGCGATTACTGGCAATATCATTAAAAATATACCATATTCGGAAAGTCGATACAATATCAAAAAATCTAAAAATTATATATTTAAATAAAATTAGTATCATTATACCGATTTATATCAAAGGATTTTTATATGAATCAAATAGTAAATACTACATTCATCTAATAGAGTCCATATAGAAAGTTGGGAAATTTCCGTTAATAATTCATATATCCAAATAATAGTAGTAGACAAAATCTACTGTCTAAAAGAATTATAATTATTATTACTAAAATCAGAATTTCATGGTATGCTACTTTTGGTAAGATAATAAAAAAATAGTCAATTTGGACTTGTTTATGAGAGGGTGTACGAGATTATGTCAAAAAATATGGTCGAGACGATCAACCAGCCAAAACGGTCAAGCCCAAAAGTGGAACACTTTAAAACGGTTTGGAAACGACTCAGAAAAAATAAAGCGGCAGTGGTTGGCGGATTTCTCATCCTGTTATTTATTATTGTATCCATTGTCGGTCCATGGTTGACGACGCAGGACCCGACTGATGTTGATGTGTTGAACAAATTGAAATCACCATCTGCTGAGCATTGGTTTGGGACAGACAATTATGGGAGAGATATCTTTACCCGAATTATTCACGGCATGGCATTGACGCTCCAAGTCGGATTTCTATCCGTGACAATCGGTGGGGTAATCGGTGTGGTACTTGGGATTGTCTCCGGTTATTACGGGGGAGCTGTCGATACGATTATTATGCGGATCATGGATGTTCTTCTGGCATTCCCGGGAATCCTACTTGCACTTGCAATTGTGAGTGTGCTCGGAGGAAGCTTGCAAAATGTGATAATTGCGGTTGCAATCTTCTCAGTTCCTGCTTTCGCACGAATTGTAAGGGGATCCACACTGTCAGTTAGAAAGTTGGAGTACATAGATGCAGTGAGGGCGCTTGGAGCCTCCGATTTCAGAATAATTTTTAAACATATCTTGCCAAATGTAATGTCACCAATCATTGTTCAGGCGACTTTGCGAATCGCAACAGCTGTCCTTACAGCAAGTGGGTTGTCATTTCTTGGTTTGGGTGCCCAGCCGCCAACACCTGAGTGGGGTGCGATGTTAAGTGACGGGCGGAACTTTATGGCTGATCATCCGCACGTCATTCTTTTTCCAGGAATCATGATTGTAATTGTCGTATTGGCATTCAATATTTTCGGAGATGGATTACGTGATGCGCTCGATCCGAAGATGAATAGATGACGGGGGTGAACCGGAATGATTAAATATATTATTAGACGTTTATTGCAAACGATACCAGTTTTAATCGGTGTATCAATCCTTGTTTTTTCCTTGATGCACCTGATTCCAGGAGATGCAGCGCAGATTATGGCTGGTGAAGCCGCTTCGGAAGAAACGGTTGAACAACTGAGGGAGAAACTCGGTTTGAATGAACCGTTATATCAACAATATTTCACCTATATTTCAAACGCAGTGCAAGGGGATCTTGGCTATTCTGTCCGAAGTGGTCGTGCGGTGATGGACGAGATTCAAGCAAGGTTCTGGGTGACCGCAGAACTCGCCTTTTATGCAACCGTACTAGCTGTTTTCATTGGCTTGGTTGCAGGAATCGTTTCTGCAGTACGCCACTACACATTTGCTGATGTATCCATCATGATTATTGCCCTTTTCGGTCTTTCGATGCCGAACTTCTGGATGGGTCTGGTACTGATAGACTGGTTTGCCATCGGTGGGGATTGGCTGCCGGAATGGATGAAAATGAGACCGTCCGGCTGGGGAGATAGCTGGAGACAAATTATTCTTCCTGTCGTTACACTCGGAACGGGTGGTGCAGCAATTATCGCAAGAATGACACGTTCCTCTATGCTCGAAGTGATTGGACAAGACTATATTCGAACCGCCAGAGCAAAAGGCCTAAGTGATCGAATTGTCACGTACCGACATGCGTTGAAAAATGCCTTAATTCCCGTCATTACAGTCGTTGGATTGGAGTTTGGTGCATTTCTGGGCGGTGCAGTTATTACGGAAACCATTTTCGCGATTAACGGAATGGGCAGGTTGACGATTCAGGCGATTCAAACGAGGGATTTCCCAATTGTACAAGGAACGGTTCTTGTTATATCGCTATTGTTTGTTTTTGTGAATTTACTCGTAGACATTTCATATCGTATGCTAAATAAACGGATCGATCTGAATTGATGTGCGTGAATGGAAATGGAGGTAGTCATCATGGATACAGCGATACTGGAAGTGCGTGATTTACGTACATCCTTTTTTACGGATGACGGAGAAGTGAAGGCTGTAGACGGTGTTAGTTTTGTCGTTCCAAAAGGCAAGACAATTGGTATTGTGGGTGAATCGGGCTCTGGGAAGAGTATCACCTCATTGTCGATTCTTCAGCTCCTCGCAAGTTCGGGGAAAATCGTTGGTGGCGAAATACTTTTTAAAGGTGAAAACCTGATTAATTATTCGCATAAACAAATGAGAGAGGTACGGGGAAATGCAATCTCGATGATTTTTCAGGAACCGATGACATCCCTAAACCCTGTCTTCACAGTTGGACAGCAAATTAGTGAATCTCTTATTAAACATAAAGGGTTGTCGAAGCGAGAAGCAATGGCAAGATCAGTGGAATTGCTGAAATTGGTCGGCATCCCATCTCCGGATAGCCGCGTGAAAAACTATCCGTATGAGCTTTCAGGGGGAATGCGTCAACGTGTCATGATTGCGATGGCACTCGCCTGTGATCCTGAAATCCTCATTGCGGACGAGCCGACAACAGCATTGGATGTAACGATTCAGGCCCAAATCCTGACGCTGATCAAGGATTTGCAGAAGCGACTTGGCATGTCGGTTATCTTCATTACACATGATTTAGGTGTGGTAGCAGAAACATGTGATTATGTTGCCGTCATGTATGCAGGGCAAATCGTTGAGTATGCAGATGTTCGAACGCTATTTGCAAAACCGAACCATCCCTACACAATCGGGCTATTGAATTCATTACCACGTCATGATATCGATCAAGACAAACTGGTTCCGATAAAAGGGAATGTACCGAACGTACATGAAATGCCAACGGGTTGCCGCTTCGCACCACGATGTCCTGCAGCAACGGAGTTGTGCCGCAATGAGCTGCCGGAGTTAATGGATGCCGAAAATCGAAATGAAGTCCGCTGCTGGATTTACTCAGATAAGTGGGACGGAGAGACGGAGGTGGACGTCTATGGCGAAAAAAGAATTGCTAAAGGTTGAAGGTCTAAAACAATATTTCCCCATTAAAGGTGGATTTATGGGGCGTACCGTCAACCACGTCAAAGCTGTAGATGACATTAGTTTCACAATTTACGAGGGAGAGACTGTCAGCATTGTTGGTGAGTCCGGATGTGGAAAATCGACAACCGGGCGCGCCATTCTAAGGCTAGAGGAGCCGACGGAAGGTACGGTGACATTCAACGATGTTGAATTGACTAGTATTTCGAAACGGGAAATGCGGAAACACCGGAAGGATTTGCAAATTATCTTCCAGGATCCATATGCCTCAATTAACCCTAGACAAACAGTTGCAGACATTTTAACGGAGGCAATGACGATTCAAAAATCCGTACCTTCGAAAGAGCGTCGGAAACGGACCATTGAACTAATGCAAACAGTCGGTTTGAACGAGTACCAAGCCGATCGATATCCCCATGAATTCTCGGGTGGTCAAAGGCAACGTATCGGCATAGCCCGAGCGCTTTCTGTAGATCCGAAACTCATCATTTGCGACGAAGCGGTTTCAGCATTGGATGTATCGATTCAGGCACAGGTTTTGAATTTATTGGAAGAGTTGCAGGAAGAGTTCAATTTGACCTATTTGTTCATTTCACATGACTTAGGCGTAGTCCGACACATATCGGATCGAGTGATTGTAATGTACTTGGGAAAAATTGTGGAAATCGGTGATAAGCTATCAATCTTTGATAACCCAAAGCATCCGTATACGAAAGCATTATTATCAGCAATTCCTGTTCCGGATCCAACACATGAAAAAACACATATTCCATTAAGAGGAGATGTGCCTTCACCGATCGATCCACCGAAAGGATGCCGTTTCCATACACGTTGTCCATTCGCACAGGATAAATGTAAGGTAGATGAACCGCTTCTACATACCTATTCTTCCATGGGGGAAGATCATCAAGCTGCGTGTCATTTTGTTGAGGAGATCAACGAGGGAAAACTAAAGCCGAAAGTATACGACTCTGCGATCGTTTAACTAGATTCAGCAGAAGTCTTTCGTAAGTGGTATTATGAATGCCTAAAATGCCTTCATGTAACTGGTTTTCATCCAGTTGCATGAAGGCATTTGTCATTGTCTAACTCTCAGGCACCTTATGCTTTTCTCATTTCGCTTTATAACCGATCCTATTGACTGGGTCTTTAGGAGACGAATAAGCCGGGGAATAGCTGAGCTCAAGAGCTGCCAATTGATCAGCAGTCATCCCACCCATGATGGCAGTGGCGATGACATCGATCCGCTTGTCGACCCCTTTGTCGCCGACTGCTTGTGCACCTAATATGCGCCTCGATTCACGTTCGTAATGGACGCGCAGATGTATCTGTCCATGATCGGGGTAATAGCCCGCGTTGGTCCGTCCTTCATAGACGGCAGTATCGAAATTGATACCTTCGTCTTTTAGGCTCTGCGCAGAATGTCCCGTCATCCCAGCCGTTAATGAAAACAGCTTTGTAATGGACGTCCCTAGGAGGCCGTTCATTCGAACCGGAATTCCTGCCAAGTGACTGGCGACAATGGCAGCCTGCCGATGTGCATGCCAAGCAAGTTTCACGTTTTTGGGTTTACCTGTAACCCAATCTTTGGACTCCACTGCATCACCAAGGGCGTAAATATCGGGATCGTCTGTTTGCATATAGTCGTTGACGACAATTCCTTTAGTCGGACCGATTGATAAGCCAGCTTCTTTCGCCAGTTCCGTATTCAAGTCAATGCCTATACAGGCAACGAGAAAATCGACTTCAAAGTTCGGTCCTTTTTGCATAATCAACTTGTTACCTTCTAAACGATCAATCGCATCTCCATGGTAGATATCGACTCCGTTGTCAGTCATTTCTTTCTCAAGTACTTCGGAGATTTCGGGATCCATCACGCTCATGATCCGTTCATTGCGATTGATCAATACTGTTTTCAATCCTTTGTGAATTAGATTTTCAGCCACCTCGATGCCGATGAATCCACCGCCAATCACAGCACATGTCTGCGGTTTTTCCTGCTCGAGATAGGCGATGATTTTTTCCATTTCACCAAAGGTTTTCAGTGTGAATAATGGAAGGTCACCAAGCCCTTTCAATTCTGGTACACGGGCTCTGCCGCCTGGAGAAAGGATAAGTTTGTCATAACTTTCCACAGCATGTTCACCCGTTTTCAAGTTCTGGACTTCAACGGTTTTAGTGGTTCGATTCACGGAGATGACTTCGTGCTCCAGTCGGACATCGATGTCCCGTTGTCTACTGAATTTGTCGGGTGGGGGACCTGCGACTTTCGATTTTTCGTCAATCAGCCCACCGATGACATAAGGCATTCCACATGTGCCGTAGCCGAGAAGGGGATCACGTCCAATCAGCACAATCTCGGAATCCGGCAAGGTACGCCGTATTTGTGCTGCAACTGTTGCCCCTCCGGCAACTGCGCCGACGATGACGATTTTCATGGTATGTACCTCCTCTGGTGACCAGGCTTGGGGCGCCAGACGCTCGGGTCATTAGCAGAATGGAAAGTTCGCCACTCCGTCGACTCGCCTTATGCCTGTCGCATCTAAACGCGTCCTACGCTCTTCTAATTGTCCGGTTTCCGGGCGCCAGGTGCCGGAGCCATTCTTATAACTTATTCAAGAAATAGATACCGATTGTGCCCGGGCCGGTATGGGATCCAATTGTGGGACCAATCATATGGATTTCCACGTTTTTGGGACTGTACAGTTCCTCGACAAGGGCTTTCAGTTCAAGTGCGATGCTTTCATCATCCGCATGACTGATGGCAATGTTCTGCTCACTTAATTGCTCGCCACGCTCTGCCATTAAATCGACCATCCGTCGCAATACTTTTTTGCGTCCGCGGTGTTTTTCGACGGGAACCAGTTTTCCGCCCTCGACATGCAGCAACGGTTTAATATTCAACAACCCGCCGATGAATGCACTGGTTTTCGATACGCGGCCGCCTTTTGCCAAGTAATCGAGATCCTCCACTGTGAATAAATGCTCCATACGGGCTGCCATACTGCGGATTTTTCGCTCGATTGTCCGGACATCATCTCCGGTATTGCGCAATCGCACCGCTTCTTTCACAAGTAGGCCATAGCCGAGTGAAGCACATTTTGAATCGATAATGACGAGATTCATGCGCGGATTTGTATCTTTTACTTGGTCTTTCATCATAATCGCGGTGTTATAAGTTCCCGATAACTCGGAAGAAAAAGCGATATAAAGTCCATCTTCCCCAATTTCCGCAAGTTCTTTCCACTTATTTAAAAAAAGTTCAGGTGAAACTTGCGAAGTTTTCGGATGCTTGCCATTCCGTATCGCCTCATACACTTCTTTTGCTTCGATTGTCACAAGATCTTCGTAATCGTTGTCATCGATGAGAACATGTAACGGGAGCAGCGTTACATCGTTTTCTTCAAAAAAGGATTTAGGTAGATCGCAGGCACTATCGGCAAATATTCTCATAAAAACGCCTCCAATGATTGTTAGTTAGCTTAAGTGTAACCTCTCATGGAGTACCCGTGCAATGCCGTCGTCATTATTCGAATCGGTTACTTCATCTGCGATTGATTTCAATCGGTCGATGGCATTCCCCATCGCTACGCCCACTCCTGCATAATCAATCATTTCAAGGTCATTGTCTTCGTCCCCGAATGCAATGATCCGTTCTTTCGGAATATCCATCCACTTGGACACATGGGAAATGCCGACAGCTTTGTTCAAACCGTGACGGACAATTTCAATGACATGCCATGGAGCACCCCAACGTCGATGATCGATCACTTCGGCATGTACTTCTGCAAGATGACTGCGGATTGGATCGACTTGCGCCTCATCAGCTTGGATAAGAAGGCTTGTCGGGTTTACCTTCAAGTATTGCCGAATGTCCCCTTGTGTTATTGTGGGATCTCCAAAACCGAAAATAGTAAGTAATTTTTCATCATGATAATGCATATACACATCATCCTTCACTTCGGCCACGATATTATGGTAAGAGAATTGTTGCATTGCATCGATGACATCAGTGACGATAGGGAGAGAAATCGGTTCGTGAATCGTTTCCCAACTATTGTCAGTTGGATGATGTACGAACGCACCATTGAAATTGACAATAGGCGTACGAAGTCCGAGTTGGCGGTAGTAGACTTCACTTGCCCGGTACGGCCTTCCTGTCGCAATCATGATATGATGGCCTTTCTCTTCGGCTTTTTTCAAAGTCTGCATAGTCTTTTCAGAAATGATTTTTTCATCGGTCAGTAATGTCCCGTCAAGATCAAGGACGATTAAATGTGGTTTCAAAAAAACGCCTCCTTCTACTAATAAGTCTATCGTTAAATTGCAATCTAAGTCAAAAGATTCCGGCGAGTGGAGCGGAACGTCCTTTTTGTTTTTTTAGGAAAACTTTGGTACGCTCTTTTGTAAAGGAAAAGGTGTGTGTGGATTTGATTGTCACTGAAGAGCAATGGGGAAATATCCCTTTATTACATATTGTAGAAGAAGAGCATGCCAACAAAGAATTACCTGTCGTGATTTTCCTTCACGGTTTTCAAAGTGCCAAAGAGCATAATTTACATTACGCCTACAATATGGCGAAAAAAGGGCTCCGTGTTTTATTGCCGGACGCACATTTGCATGGTGCAAGAAGCGAAGAGTTGGATGAAGTGCAATTGAGCCTCCGTTTTTGGGAAATTGTCTTGACTTCCATTGAAGAGATGCACTTTCTGCGTGAAGAAATTATGGAGCGAGGCTTTCTGAAGACAGGAAAACTAGGTATGGGCGGGACGTCGATGGGCGGCATTACGACGTTTGGTTGCCTTTCGGTTTATGGATGGATTGATTCGGCGACAATCATGATGGGGACACCGGGATTTGTCCAACTTGCAAAAGCGCAGATGGCCCAATTCGAACGCCGAGGCTTTCAATTGCCGATTACCAATGAGGAGAGGAAAGGCCTGCTCAATACGTTAGGGGAGTTTGATCTGACGAAACGCACTGGCGCATTGGACAATCGTCCCATTTATTTTTGGCATGGTAAACAAGACGCCGTCGTTCCTTATCAGCCGACATTCAATTTTTATGAGGCCGTCAAAAGGGACTATGCCGCGGTTTCCGAACGCATTCACTTCGTCACGGATCACACTGCCGGACATGCGGTTTCAAGGCAGGGGATGCTTCAGTCGGCGGACTGGTTTGCACGTCATTTGAATGAATGAACCGAACTCTGCTATAGTAGAGGCAATGACAGAACGGAAAGAGGGATGAAGATGAGTAACGAAATGAAAGAAAGCATGATGGGTGCTCTAGAAAACGTCATCGATCCAGAACTTGGCGTCGATATCGTGAACTTGGGGCTTGTATACGACGCAGAGCTCAATGAGGAAGGTACAGGGATCGTCACAATGACGCTGACTTCGATGGGCTGTCCAATGGGGCCGCAAATTGTTGCGAACATTAAGCAGGAACTGATGGAGCTTCCGGAAGTGAAAGACGTCGATGTCAAAATCGTTTGGAATCCACCATGGTCAAGAGACAATATGTCCCGCTATGCAAAAATGGCACTTGGCGTAAGGTGAATAAAGGAAATCTCTGATCTAGAGAATAATGCTGTATGACGGATGAATTCGTCATACAGCTTTTTTATTTATATAATCAATTTTGTTTAGCCAGTAATGCGTTGTTTAGTTTTATGAGACTGTTGTTTATTGAGAGATGACTGCGTTCAATCGAGGACTATATTATTCTCAAAATTAAAGAAGGATTTTTGGATTTTGTCGAAGTCATTCAATAGGATTTGAAAAGGGAGTGACTTACATGTCGATCATCACAGCGGATTTATGCGATGAATTTTCACAGGAAATACAAGTGTGTGCAGTTGAATTCAAGCCATTCGGAAAAAAGAGAAGGTTTTCCGGGCCGATTGCAACGGTGCAAGTGCTGGAGGATAATGTTTTGGTAAAAGAAGCACTCCAACAGATCCCGGAAGGCAGTGTGCTTGTCGTGGATGGCGGCGGGTCTAAGAGGTGTGCTTTAATGGGTGATAATCTAGGAGAAATCGCCGAAACCCGCAAGCTTGCAGGCGTGATTATTTACGGGTGTGTCCGTGATACCGCGCAATTGGCAGAGCAGAATATCGGTGTACTGGCGCTTGGAAGTAACCCGTTAAAAAGTGCGAAGAACGGAAAAGGGACACGTGATTGTACACTGAAGTTCGGCGATATCGAATGGGTACCGGATCATTATGTTTTTGCAGATGAAGATGGCATTATCGTTGCAGCACGCAATCTTGTCGCCGATTGAAAAAACCTCCGTCGAGAGTAAAACTCTCGACGGAGGTTTCATTTTATCCAGAATGGTGAACTTAGAATACGAAGACGCTAAACTTTACAATGTCTTTTCTACATACTATAATTTGGTTAATCAAAGATAGTCAAAGTCAAAGAGATGAAGGGTGGATATCTATGCGAATGAGCGGACAACAGGAAGACCAACGTACACCGCTTGAACAATTTGGGCGTAATCTTATTGAAGAAGTGAAGAAAGGGAAAATGGATCCGGTCATCGGTCGTGACGAAGAAATCCGGAATGTCATCCGCATCCTTTCTAGAAAAACAAAGAATAATCCTGTTTTGATCGGTGAACCGGGCGTCGGGAAAACGGCAATCGTCGAAGGGCTCGCGCAACGGATCGTCAAGGGAGATGTGCCGGAAGGATTGAAAGACCGCCGGATTTTTGAATTGGATATGAGTGCGCTGATTGCGGGTGCGAAATACCGTGGTGAATTCGAAGAGCGGTTGAAAGGCGTACTGAAGCAAGTGAAAGACAGTGATGGTGAAATCATCCTATTCATCGATGAAATCCATACAATTGTTGGCGCAGGGAAAACGGAAGGCGCGATGGATGCGGGCAATATGCTGAAACCGATGCTTGCGCGCGGTGAACTCTATTGTATCGGAGCAACGACGCTCGATGAATACCGGATGTATATCGAAAAAGATCCAGCGCTCGAACGCCGATTCCAGCAAGTGCTTGTGCGTGAACCGTCCGTGGAGGATACCGTTTCGATTTTACGTGGGCTCAAAGAACGATTCGAACTGCACCACGGTGTCCGTATCCACGACCGTGCGATTGTCGCGGCATCCACGCTATCGGATCGCTATTTGACAGAACGTTTCTTACCGGACAAAGCGATTGACCTGATTGACGAAGCGAGCGCGATGATCCGGACGGAAATCGACTCGATGCCGCAGGAACTGGATGCTGTGACACGTCGGATCATGCAACTGGAAATCGAAGAGCAGGCATTACGTAAGGAGAAAGATGCGGTCAGTCAATCGCGTCTGAAGACGTTACGTGACGAGTTGCTAGAATTGAAAGAGTCATCCGCAGGAATGCGCGAGCAATGGGATGCCGAAAAAGCAACGTTGCGTGGCATTCAGGAAAAACGCGAGCAGCTGGACCGCTACCGGCGCGAACTAGAGGAAGCCGAAAATCGCTTCGATTTGAACAAAGCAGCGGAACTCAGTTACGGAAAGATCCCTGCGCTTGAGCAAGAATTGGCTGAACTGGAAGCCCCTTTATTGGACAGTCGGGAAAATCGACTGCTGCGTGAAGAAGTAACGGAAGAGGAAATCGCGGCGATTGTCGCACGCTGGACAGGCATTCCGGTGACGAAACTCGTGGAAGGCGAACGGGAAAAATTGTTGCGCCTGCATGAGACGTTGAAAGAGCGTGTCATTGGCCAGGACGAAGCAGTGAAACTGGTGACGGAAGCGGTCTGGCGAGCACGCGCAGGTATCAAAGATCCTGACAAGCCGATCGGTTCGTTTCTATTTTTAGGACCGACAGGTGTCGGGAAAACAGAACTAGCGAAGACGCTGGCCGCAACGTTGTTCGATTCGGAAGATCATTTCATCCGTATCGACATGTCGGAATACATGGAAAAGCATAGTGTCTCCAGGCTTGTCGGTGCTCCTCCGGGATATATCGGTTATGAAGAAGGTGGCCAGTTGACGGAAGCGGTCCGACGCAATCCGTATTCGGTCGTGCTATTGGATGAAATCGAGAAAGCCCATCCGGACGTGGCGAATATTTTGCTGCAAGTGCTCGATGATGGACGGATTACGGATAGCCAAGGAAGATTGGTCAATTTCACGAATACAGTTATCATCATGACATCGAATATCGGTTCTTCCTACCTGTTGCAAGGATTGGACGATACAGAAAACCACGCGGCGGAAGATCTTGTCATGGCAGAATTGAGCCGCCATTTCAAGCCGGAGTTGCTGAACCGGATGGATGATATCATCATTTTCCATTCGCTAAAAGCAGATTCTTTCCGCCTGATTGCGCGGAAAATGTTGGAGGACCTTGTCGGCCGATTGAAAGGGCGGGAAGTGGGGATGACCTACAGTGATGACGTCCTCGATTGGATTGTGGCTGAAGGGACAGATGCGGATTTCGGTGCTCGCCCATTGAAACGCTTCATCCAACGGCATGTGGAAACGGTCGTTGCGAAAGAGCTGATCAAAGGCGATCTAGGACAAGACGGCAAGTTGTTGTTGACGATGGAAAACGGAAACTTGCATGTGAATAAATCATAAAAAGAGACACATGAATAGTGAAATAAAAAACCATCTCCGATAGGGGAGATGGTTTTTTAATGATTGATTAATGATCTGCAACTTCGCCTTCTGGAAAGGATTCTCCCATAAGAACGACTACTACAGCAACGATGACCGAAGCAATTACACCTGGAAGGAAGTCGAAGCCAACGTTCGCGATCGAACCGGCGACGTAATTCAACATAGCTACTAATAAGAAAGACCAAACGAATGCCATTACAAATCTCATCGATTTCACCTCTACATTACTATTTCTTCATTCATCATAGCACAGCAGAACTATTGGAGAAACCATTTTCCTGGCGAATGAATACTTTATTTGACGAAAAAGTGTCAGTAGGTTGAAAAACTGGCTCATTTCTTTTATGATTAATACCAGGTACTAATAATAGATGATAAGAACGGGGGATGTGGAATGAATGCGGGTCTCATCGGCATGGGAAAATACGTGCCACCAGCGATTTTGACAAATGCTGACCTAGAAAAACGAATGGATACATCGGATGAATGGATCCGGACGATGACGGGTATTGAAGAAAGACATATTGCGGATGAGTCCATCAGCACATCCGATATGGCATATAACGCAGCAGTAGATGCGATTAACAACGCGGGCATCAAACCGGACGATATTGGTCTTATTCTTGTAGCGACAGTAACACCGGATCAACCATTTCCATCTGTTGCAGCGATGATCCAAGATCGTTTGGGCGCGAAGAATGCAGCAGCAATGGACGTTTCGGCGGCATGTGCAGGCTTCATGTACGGTGTCGTGACAGCTAAACACTTTGTCGAAGCAGGAACATATGATTATGTCCTTGTGGTAGGTGTTGAAAAGTTATCCAAAATTACAGACTGGGAAGACCGCAATACAGCAGTTCTTTTCGGAGATGGTGCAGGGGCGGCTGTCGTTAGTAAAGTGAGCGAAGGACGTGGGATTCTATCCTTCGAGCTTGGCGCGGACGGATCAGGTGGGAAGCACCTTTATCAGGATAAATACTTGCATATGAATGGACGTGAGGTGTTTAAGTTTGCTGTCCGTCAAATGGGGGAATCTGCAGAAAACGTTATTCATAAAGCAGGCTTGACGAAGGAAGATGTCGATTTCTTAGTTCCCCATCAGGCTAATATCCGAATTATGGAATCATCACGTGAACGACTTGGCTTACCGGTTGAAAAGATGTCGAAGACCATCCATAAATATGGAAACACTTCTGCAGCTTCGATACCGATTTCACTCGTGGACGACTTAGCAGAAGGTAATGTGAAAGAGGATGACGTTATTGTTCTTGTCGGATTCGGCGGTGGCCTTACATGGGGCGCTCTCTGTATGAAGTGGGGCAGATGATTCAATACTAAATGGGGAAAATTCATTCTCCATATAGAAGGGAAGTTTTCATAAATGGAAAAACGTCGTGTAGTTGTAACGGGAATTGGAGCCGTATCTCCTGTCGGTAATTCAGCTGAAGAGTCATGGCATGCAGTTTTGGAAGGGAAATCTGGCATCGGGCCATTAACGAGGCTTGATAGTGACCAGTTTCCTGTAAAAGTTGCAGCGGAAGTGAAAGATTTTGATATAGAAGAATATGTTTCAAGGAAAGATGCACGTAAAATGGATCGCTTTACGCATTTTGCGCTCGCTGCTTCCATAATGGCTATGAAAGATGCGAACCTTGAACTTGAGGGGGATCTCGCTCTTCGTACCGGTGTTTGGATTGGTTCGGGCATCGGCGGAATGGAAACACATGAAAAGCAGTTTAAGATATTTCAGGAAAAAGGCTATCGCCGCGTCAGTCCATTTTTCGTACCGATGATGATTCCTGATATGGCATCGGGCCAAGTTTCTATCCATCTTGGCGCAAAAGGCATCAACTCCTGTACAGTGACGGCTTGCGCTTCCGGTACGAACTCAATCGGGGATGCATTTGAAGTCATTCGCCGCGGAGAAGCCGATGTTATGATCACTGGTGGGGCTGAAGCACCGATCACAACGATGGCAGTTGCCGGCTTCTGTGCAAATACAGCATTATCATTGAATCCTGATCCGGCGACAGCATCACGTCCGTTTGACGCTGATCGTGACGGTTTTGTTATCGGAGAAGGTGCCGGTATCCTAATCCTAGAAGACTATGAGCATGCAGTGGCACGTGGTGCGAAAATTTACGCAGAGATCATTGGCTACGGTTCAACAGGAGATGCGCATCATATTACAGCTCCAGCTCCTGCCGGCGAAGGCGGCGCACGTGCGATGGCTCAAGCGATTGCAGACGGTGGCATCTCTCCGGATTCGATCGACTATCTAAACGCCCATGGTACAAGCACACCGTACAATGACGAGTTCGAAACGATGGCGGCGAAAACGGTCTTCGGCGAACATGCATACAAAATGGCGATTAGCTCGACAAAATCGATGACAGGTCATCTCCTCGGTGCAGCAGGTGGACTGGAGGCGATCTTCACAGTGAAAGCATTACAAGAAGGCATCCTGCCTCCGACAACGAACTATGTAACTCCAGATCCGGAATGTGACCTCGATTACGTGGTGAATGAAGCGCGTAAAGCGGACATCTCCTACGCAATGAGCAATTCGCTCGGTTTCGGTGGCCACAATGCATCGCTGGTTTTCAAGAAAATATAAGCATATATCAAAACGTTCCCTTTCAGGGGAGCGTTTTTTTATCCGCAAAAACGGTGTGTGTGACTCTAGTAGAATTAGCCTTATCCTAGTTATTGAACCAATGATTAACTACATAAACTGACGGGTGGCATTCCTAGGCCAGAGTGGATTCAATGGAATATTTTAATTCAATATATATAACAACTCATTTTTCCCATAAGAGAAGCCCCCTTCGTCTAAAAAGGGGGCTTACAATCATATAGTTAAAGAAAATCAAAAGGACGATGCATAATGACACGACTATTCATATTTCTGATCAGTTATGGACTGATTGTGATCACGACCACGCAAATGATTTTCTACTTAAACTACAGGTCACTCGGTTATGAATGGAGCGAGATTGTCGATTACATAGTAGGCTCTGCCGACTTTGCGCTCTTCAGCATAGCCGTAATCATTCTGATTCTCAGCGTCTCCGTCCGAGTCCCATCGCGGCTTCCATTTTCCCGAGAGTGAGGGATGCAATCGCATTCGCTTTTTCTGCACCATTATCGAGAATTTCGTCAAGGACAGGCGATTCAAGAAGTTCATAATACTTTTCTTGGATTGGCGTTAGATGTGCGATAACCGCTTCAGCAACGCCCGTTTTGAACGCGCCGTATCCGAGCCCGTCATACTTCGCAACGAGATCATCAATGGAAACGCCGCTTAACGCAGATTCGATTGTCAGTAAGTTTGAAACGCCCGGCTTATTTTCAACGTCGTATTTCACAACACCATCTGAATCGGTGACGGCACTTTTAATCTTTTTCTCGATTTCTTTTGGCGTATCGAGAAGCGAGATAGTCCCTTTTTTGTTCGGATCGGACTTGCTCATCTTCTTCATCGGATCTTGTAGCGATTTGATACGGGCACCATTCTTAGGGATTCGGGCTTCCGGAATCGTTAATACGTCACCATAGCGTTTGTTGAAACGATCGGCCAAATCACGCGTGATTTCGAGGTGCTGTTTCTGATCCTCACCGACTGGAACAATATCGGTATTGTATAAAAGGATATCGGCTGCCATGAGCGGCGGGTAAGTAAGAAGAGCCGCAGATACAGCTTCTTTTCCATCAGACTTATCCTTGAACTGTGTCATCCGTTCCAATTCGCCGATATACGAAATGCACTGCATGATCCAGCCAGCTTGGGCATGCGCCGGAACTTCTGATTGGACAAAGAGAACTGCCTTTTCCGGATCGATGCCACTTGCGATATAGATTGCAGCAAGGGAGCGGATTGTTTTTGCCAATTCGGCCGGATCCTGCTGGACGGTAATCGCATGCTGATCGACGATGCAAAATAGGCACTCAAACTCGTGCTGTAACTCCGTAAACTGACGGAATGCCCCTATATAGTTACCGAGCGTTACCGTTCCTGTTGGCTGTACGCCTGAAAAAATGGTTTTCATCTAAAACTCCTCCTCAATAATCAATCAATTATGCCAGGCGCAATTCAAAATTTGTAATATCCGCCGGAAGCAAATTAAAAAACATCAGCCGTCCCCTAAAAAAGGGACGACTGATGTCTTATCAACCGTGGTACCACCCGAATTGCCCGAAGGCCACTCAATAACCCCTTAACGCGGGGGACGTGACAAGCTACTCGGAACTCATTCAGAAAATCTGAATAGAGGATAGACCTTTCACCTGCCAGACTCAGGAACCCAATTCCCCCGATCTAATCCACCTGTTCACACCAGCCACAGGCTCTCTGAAAAATTGAAATCGGCGTACTATTTCCGTCATTGCCATTCGCTCTACTGTTTTCCAAATTATAATACGTGGGCTGACAGATTGCAATAGACGGCACTTCTATGCTGCAATCGAGCACAAGTTTCCGACAATGTAATTTAAATTTTAACAATTTTCGGTATTATTCGTCAGTCGAATTTGGTAGAATGATAGAGTAGAAAGGTCGGTGGTGAAAATGAAATTTATAAAATGGACAACTGCAGTTATCTTAGCTGTCGGAATCATGAATACACCACAAGCACTTGCAGTAGAACGAGAACCATTGAATTTCGAAGAGCGCTCTTATGGATTCGAAGCGGTTGATGCAAGTGTTGTTGTAGCATCTACATTGTTTCGTTTTGATTCAGGACTAACATTTGACTATCCAGATGCGGTACGTGGCGTATATGTGACAGGTCATTCAGCTGGTGGAGAACGTTTTAATTACCTCGTCGAGTTAATCGACACTACGGATTTGAATTCGATGGTAATCGATATAAAAGACGATTATGGCTACATCACCTATATGCCGGCAGATGAGTCCCCTTTGAAAATACTGGATATTGGAAAGCCGTATATTATAGATCCTCAAGCCGTGTTGAAGAAACTCGAGGAAAAAGAAATCTACCCGATTGCACGAATTGTCGTTTTCAAGGATAGCGTACTCGCGGAGAAGCGGCCGGAGCTGTCCTTCAAGGATGGGGATGCCGTTTGGAGAAATGGACGGGGGGAGTCGTTTGTCAATCCATTTATGAAAGAAGTGTGGGATCATAATGTGGAAATCGCGATTGAAGCAGCTAAAATGGGCTTTCAGGAAATTCAATTCGATTATGTCCGATTCCCGGAGGGTTTTGAAAAACGCCATGATGCGTTGTCGTATACATACGAAACCTATGAGAAATCGGAACTCAATCCGGTACAGCGTCGTGTTGAAGCCGTCACGGATTTTGTCGCCTATGCACGTGAACAATTGAAACCATATGATGTCAATGTTTCTGTCGATATTTTCGGTTATGCGGCGACGCTTCCAGAAGCACCGGGAATCGGTCAGAACTTTTCGAGGATTTCTGATAATGTAGATGTCATTTCTTCTATGATCTATCCGAGCCACTGGACATCCTATTTTGGTATTGAAAAACCTGATTTGGAGCCTTATAAGCTTGTTGCAGAATATGCCAAAATCGAGAATGCAAAATTAGGCGAGCTGGAAAGCCCACCTGTTTCCCGGCCTTGGCTCCAAGATTTCAGTGCGACATGGCTCGGTACAGGAAATCATTTGAAATATGGAAAAAAAGAAGTCGAAGCACAAATTAGGGCACTGAATGACAACGGCATCCATGAATATCTATTATGGAATGCAAGCAATCGCTACTCACCGGGTGTCGATTATACGCCATAATCGAAAAAGTTAAGAAATGAAATCAATATTCCTGAACTTTTTTGATTTTGATGAAACTTTTGCCTTGCTACATACGTATTATAGAGTGTGAAGTATTTTTCAATTAGAGATACCCTAAATGAGAAATATTTATATTTGACAAATCAGATGTTTAAACATCTGTCTCGTCGGGTATAACAGTAGAGAACAACCATTTACGAAGGTTATAGTCCCTTGAAAGCTTATTATATTGTGGAATTGTGACAACAGCATAATCGCAGGTATTTTTTTGGAGAAAAGTGTATTCATCACTTATGAATACGTGTATAATAGGAATAGAGCTAAACAGTTTAAAATCATTCTAATTTAATTATAGAAAAAGCTGTCCAAACATTGAAGCCGACTGAAAGGAAGTGTCAGTATATGATGGTTACATTATTTACTTCACCGAGTTGTACATCATGCAGAAAAGCAAAAGCGTGGTTAGAGAAACACGAAATTCCATATACAGAGCGAAATATCTTTTCAGAACCTCTGAATATCGATGAAATTAAAGAAATTCTTCGAATGACAGAAGATGGAACGGATGAGATCATTTCGACACGATCTAAGATTTTCCAAAAATTGAATGTTGATGTGGAAAGCCTTCCATTACAACGTCTATACGAGTTAATCCAAGAACATCCGGGCTTATTGAGAAGACCAATCATCTTAGATGAAAAAAGGCTCCAGGTAGGATACAATGAAGATGAGATCCGACGATTCCTACCAAGAAAAGTTAGAGCCTACCAGCTGCTTGAAGCGCGGCGCATGGTAAACTAATCATACAATTGATGTAGGGCTGATAGGAATCGACATTGAAAAATGCCTTTTACCTATCGGCTTTTTGTATTTCTCTTGCTTTCCAGTAGGATGTTCTCTACAATGCTATTACTATCTAAATTATCCGTCTCAAGGCGGAACCCTTTCAAATCTTGCTAGACGGTCATATAGTAAGTATAAGCATTGCAGGTTGTTTGCAAACATTTAAAGAAACAAGTATAACTTGTTCTGGAGGAAGGGAGAGGAATAGAGATGGAAATAGAGCGTATTAACGAAAATACTGTTAAGTTTTTCCTTTCATATATGGATATCGAAGAACGTGGCTTCACCCGTGAAGAAGTTTGGTATAACCGCGATAAAAGTGAAGAGCTCTTCTGGGAAATGATGGACGAAGTGAACGATGAAGCTGAGTTTGAAGTGGAAGGTCCATTATGGATTCAAGTGCATGCAATGAGTGGTGGCATCGAGGTTACGGTTACCCGAGCACAAGTATCTGAAGATGGCGAACCGACAGAATCACCGTTCGGAGTAGATGATCCGAAAAAGTTATTTCAGCAACACAACGAAATGTTCGATAATGATGAAAGCGAGACGTCTGCCATGAGTAATGGCCCATTTGAATGGACTGACAATATGTTTGTCTTCAACGAGTTCGATGATCTTATCCCATTAGCAGCCCGTGCGACCGGATATGCCGCAAAGACATCACTCTATTCGTTTGAAGGAAACTACTATATATATTTGGAGTACGATGATGAAACGATGGAAGACGCAAGAAAATCCGATTTGTACAGCGTACTGTCTGAATTCGGAGTGCCTTCCAATATGACGATTCATCGTCTGGAAGAATACGGCAATTTGGTGATGGATACGGATGTTTTTTCAACCATCCAAACTTACTTTTCAGCATAAATAGATAGAATTTACGGACAGCTACCTGATTAGGTAGCTGTTTTTTTATGTCTAGTAATATTGCTTGCATTTAGTTCGGAATATTCGTAGAATTGTGATTGAAGGAGGGGATCACCATACTTACGGCAAAAACGGAAGAGGGAAAACTCATTATGCTAGCGAAAAATCATAACAAGGAGCAATTGAAAAAGTGGCGGAAATCACAATTGTTTTTTTGTCCCCAGTGCGAGAAATCAGTTCAATTGAAGATTGGCGAGGTTGTCATTCCTCATTTCGCTCATCGGAAAAACGATGCATGCCCTTTGTTTTTTTCCGAGGGTGAATCGCAGGAGCATCTTCTAGGAAAGCAACAATTATATATGTTTCTGCAGAAACATATCGAAGATGTGGAACTTGAACCTTATTTTAAGATGCTGGCTCAGCGTCCGGATCTGCTTGCGTGGACCGGGAATAAGCGAATACCGATTGAATTCCAGTGTAGTACAATTCCCGTCATTGACATTGAAACACGCTCGGCAGGTTATCGAAGTATAGGGATGGATCCCATTTGGATTTTGCGTACCCCGGCAAAATTCAGTACCTCTCCAACAGGTGTCAGCATCATTCATCTATCGAAATTCGAAGAGTATTTCATCACCCGCAGCTCCCCTGAAGGCCGTAGATTACTCACATATAATCCCCAAACAGAACGCTTCCATTATTTCAGCAGTTTGCTCCATGTTGCTGGTAATCGTCATATCGGTATTCATCGGACATTGCCGATTTCTATGCAGACATTTCCTTTTGCTCGGCCTAAAACTCCTACTATCGAAGAATTACACAAATACGCAACCATTTATGGGGCAATGCGTATGCATTTTTTGGAATCACGTATTTTATTGAACAGAAGAGGCGTCAACAATCCATTCTTACGGATTTGTTATGATTTGCGTATTCTCCCAATTGATCTTCCGTCATGGATCGGATTGCCGGTAGCTGAGAGCGATGCATTCCGTGAACATGACTGCGAATGGCAGCTGGGCTTATTCCACTATATGAGGCGGGAGGGAATCAGTTTAGAAGGCCTAACGCTGGGGAAGGTTAAAAGATATGTCGCGCGGCTGGATAATCCGTCAGAAAGGAAAGAACGTGCTTGCATGGCCTATCGTAACTTTCTTGTTTCGATGGGCATTGTTCCTTTCAAAAACAGCCGTTTATCAGGTGCAAATGATATTTATACATTAATAGCGGATAGATTCCTTGCAAAGCAGTATGAGGATTGAGAAAATGGAACTGATTCGCTTCCCGAAGCAAAGGGAGAAGGGAGAGGTAGTATGACATCTGAAACGAATAGCAAAGTATTAGCACGTGATGAAGTGAAGGTGGAGGAGACTTGGCGTCTCGAGGATATTTTTGCAACAGATGATGCGTGGGAAAAGGAGTATGCGGATGTTGAGGAACTTTCAGCAAAGGCAGAATCATTCAAAGGAACACTTCGTAATGGAGCAGAAGCGCTTTTCGAGGCACTTTCCTACCGTGATACCTTGTCCGAAAGATTGCATCGGCTTTACACCTATGCCCATTTGAAAACCGATCAAGACACAACAAATAGTTTTTATCAAGCAATGGACAGCCGCGTCAAATCGCTCTACGTGAAAGTGTCAACAGCATTGTCATTCTTCCTTCCAGAGCTTTTGGAGATTGATGAAGGCGAGTTGAATAAATTCGTCGAGCAAAATGATGAACTGAAACTTTATAAACAAGAATTCGAAGAGGTCAATAAACTGCGCCCGCATGTTTTGCCTGCTGAACAAGAGTCATTGCTTGCACAACTATCCGAAGTGACGGGCAGTTCCTCAGAAACGTTCAGTATGTTGAACAATGCAGACCTGACATTCCCGACGGTGAAAGATGAGAATGGAGAAGAAGTTGAGTTAACGCACGGCCGCTACATTCGCTTCCTGGAAAGTGACGTTCCACGGGTTCGTGAAGAAGCGTTCAAAGCGATGTATGGCAAGTATGGAGAATTTCAAAATACCTTTGCATCTACGCTTTCAGGGAATATAAAACGTGACAATGTCAATGCGCGCATCCGGAATTATTCATCGGCCCGCGAGGCTGCAATGTCCAATAATCATATACCGGAACAGGTGTATGAAAACCTCGTCTCGACAATTAATAAAAATGTTCATTTGCTACAGCGCTATGTAGCACTCCGTAAAAAAATGTTCGGCCTTGAGGAGCTCCATATGTGGGACTTATATGCCCCGTTGGTCAAAGACGTCGATATGAAAATTCCCTATGGAGAAGCGGCGCAGACGATGCTGGAAAGTTTTCATCCATTAGGTGAAGAGTATGTCTCTATTGTCAAGGAGGGACTGGATAATCGTTGGGTCGATGTCCGTGAAAACAAAGGGAAACGATCCGGTGCTTATTCTTCGGGTGCTTATGGGACAAATCCGTATATTCTGATGAACTGGCAAGATAATGTGAATAATCTCTTTACACTTGCGCATGAGTTCGGACATAGTGTCCACAGCTATTATTCACGTAAATCCCAGCCATTCATTTACAGCGGTTATTCCATTTTTGTTGCTGAAGTCGCCTCGACAGTAAATGAAGCCATTTTGAATGATCATCTATTAAAAACGATTGATGATGAGCAGAAACGAATTTACTTATTAAATAACTGGTTGGATGGATTCCGAGGCACCGTTTTCCGCCAAACGATGTTTGCGGAATTCGAGCATATGATTCATCAGCTTGATCAGCAAGGCGTTGCCCTGACAGCTGAAAAACTGACAGAAGAATATTATGCACTTAATAAGCGGTATTTCGGAGAAGATTTAGTAATCGATGAAGAAATTGGTTTGGAGTGGGCGCGAATCCCACACTTCTACTATAATTATTATGTCTATCAATACGCAACAGGCTACAGTGCTGCAGTCTCACTTAGCAATCAGATCTTGACGGAAGGGCAACCGGCAGTTGAGAGGTACATTAATCACTTCTTAAAAGCCGGTTCGTCCGATTATCCGATTGAAGTGCTGAAAAAAGCGGGCGTCGACATGACGAGCGCGGCACCGATCGAGGAAGCATGCCGCGTATTCGAAGAAAAGTTGAACGAGCTCGAATCACTTTTATTGAACAACTAAGCATGACTTTCCGAAGACCCTATTTGCCCAATCACCACAGGCGAATAGGGTCATTTTATGTCAGAAATACAAGTGTTAATTGATAAAACGACATAAAGATGTATAAAACGACAATTGTAAACGTTTTCTGTGACAGTCATGTGAAATTACTTGTGAAATGTTGATGTATCTATTATTTTATGATAAAGTAAGGATGTGAAATAAATCACATACCAAACATACACCCCTTTTGTTTGAACGTGAACATTTCTCCCATTCCCTTTGTAAAAGAGCATCCACTCCCCCCCAGGAGTCGGGTGCTCTTTTCTTTTTATTCAGAATGTGGAAGTTGTCGAACTATGAAACTTTGTGCACGCAACATCACCTATTCTTAACGAAAACATAAAAGCCTTCTTATTGACTGGAAAATGCTCCAGTTAATAAGAAGGCTTATGTGATTAGATTTGTTTTTTGTCGCCATAGCGTCATTTCTTGGAAAGTGAGTCGTTCGACGTGTTGTTGGAGAAGTCGCTTTTTTAATTCGCGTTCCGCAGATTTCTCGGTAATATTATAAATTTCTGCAACTTCTTTAGTAGTCAGTGTGTCGAAACGTTGAAACAGAGCTTCAAGTGAAGGTGGAACGTCAGGAATGATTGATTTGTCTAGCAGTTCTTCTAAAATTTGCTCGTAAACTTCATATCCATAAAGGCCACTTACTTTTAACCCTTCGTCTTCGATGTTCTCGTTGAAAAAAACAAAGGTAGGCGCTGTTTCGACATCCATTTCTTTCGCCATATACAAATCGACTTGCAATGAGCGTAGGACGTTCTTGGATGAAAAATCGCGGATAAATTCATCGACATCGAGATTTAAATTTTCTGCAATTTCCACAAGTACGGAAAAAGAGGTGACATCGCGTGCTTTTAAAAAAGAATATTCCAACATCTTAGATAAAAAACGGAAACCAGCCCGTCTACCTTGGAATTCTGCGGCTTTTACGGCAATAGATGGGAAAGCAGAGTGCTTTCTATCACAAGCCAGGGCATCCTCGATAATCCGTGTACACTTCGTATTCATCGTTGGCAATGAAGTGCGTAACGCAATCCGGAGTGTGAAGTAATGCTCATATTCAACTTGCAGTTTTCTTAGAAGGGGCTGAAGTGACCAGCAATCTCCGCAAAGTGGATCTATGAAAATATATAATTCAATGGGCCTTGTATACGTAGAGGGATTAATTGGATTCTCCAATAGTGTTCGCTTGTTCACGATTTCTCCTCCCCGCGTCTGTTCACCATATGTTGGGCAGTCAAGACGAGGCGTTTGTAATATACTTCTCGCAATTTTCCTTCGAGTCCGACTTCGTCCATTGCCTCCGCCATACAAGCCAGCCATGCCTCCGCTTGTACTGGAGAGATGGGGAAAGGCATATGACGTGCTTTCATCATAGGGTGGCCATGTTCTTCTGTATATAGATTGGGACCGCCTAAATATTGGGTTTGGAATTGTTTCTGCTTCCGTACTGTTTCTGTCAGGTCTTCCGGGAAAATCGGATATAGGTCCGGGTGTACGGCCACTTTAGCGTAAAACAGGTCGATAAGTTCCGACAATTTTTCAGCACCGATCTCCTCATAAGGGATCAAAGGTTTTCGCATCATCATGTCAATCTCCTTTGCTCTGACTGTATTGTCATTCTACCAACCTGTTGGGGTTTTAACAAATAAACCGCTTATCTAGGTTTAAATAGAGTATTCCTATAAATTCGCTCAGTAGCTTAGTGATCTCCGAAACGCCTGAGCTAGTCAATCTTCAAGTTCATAACTTCAATCTATTTTGTATGTTATTCAAAGGTCGTACAAATTTAAACGCGGTAATAGCCTAGTACTTTACTGACATATTGCTGTGTTTCTTTGAAGGGTGGAATGCCGCCATATTTTTTGACATTTCCCGGTCCTGCATTATATGCGGCAAGAGCGAGTTCGATATCACCGCTGAACTGATTGAGCATTTGTCTTAGATATTTTGCCCCGCCCATTATATTCTGGGCTGGGTCGAAACTATTTGTCACGCCAAGGAATTTTGCGGTCCCGGGCATGAGTTGCATTAGCCCTTGCGCGCCTGCGCGGCTTACAACTTGGCTGTTGAAATTCGATTCCTGCTTGATGACCGCGGCAATTAACTTGTCGGGAATGTCATATTTTTCAGCAGCTTGTCGGATGATCGCTTCATATTGTGAAGAGTCGATGGCTCCACTTGGAATTGGGGCAGGTATCGCTTGCAATGGAGTTGCAAGAGCTGCCTGCAGGGATGGCGGTAAATAGACATGGTTGTTTCCTGTATATTGTAAACCTTCCATCGCGGTCTTATTTCCCGACATCGACGATGAAATGGATGTGCCTCCTAACAACTCTTCAAGCACGACATTAAACATGGAAGAGGAGGAACTGTTCTGCTCAGCATACGACTGGACAGCTCCGAAAGACTGCATGGCATTGATCTCCATCAAGGTACGAATTGTACGCGTATCGATGACTAACATTCCTTTCTGCTTCAAGCGTTTGATCGGGTCATGTGATTCTGTTTATCTAGTATAGCAATTTCCAACCAAAAACGCATTTTCTAAACTGCATGACGGCGCATCATATGGTAGACTAAACGTAATAACAGGTGAAGGGAAGAAGAAATCGTGAGCATATTAAATCAAGTTGATAGTGGGATTTTGAATGGGGAAAACATCCGTTTTTTGTTGGCGGAGGAAGCGAAGTCACCGATTGGTAAACCTTCGGGAAAGATGATTACGGATACAGATGCATTTTCGTTCGTTTATTTATTTGACGAAGAAGAGGGATATAGCTATTATCATTTCCCGAAAGCTGTTTGGCCATTGATGGCGGATGCTTTGAAAATGGACAAGGATCCGGTATTATCTTGGAATGATGGCGATATCAATTTAACTGGTTTCAAAGAAGAATTGACAATGCTTATTTTTAATATTGAGGGTAATGATAATTATGGGGAAGAATTCTCCTCGGCTGTCGAACTCGCTTTCAGTACGATACTTCAAGACGCAGAATAACAGCTGGGAGGGATCCTGATGAGGCAATGGAAGCAATTTCTTCAACCGTATAAACAAGCAGTGGATGAACTGAAAGTGAAATTGAAAGGGTTGCGGGCTCAATATGAGTTAGAGGATGTACATACACCCGTTGAATTTGTAACAGGTCGAGTCAAGCCATTAGCAAGTATTTATGATCGTACACTTGAAAAAGGGATTCCGTTTGAACCGTCTGCAGAGCTTGCCTCCGAATTGCCCGATATTGCTGGATTGCGGATTATGTGCCAATTTGTCGACGATATCGGGACAGTTGTTGAAGCATTACGACAGCGGAAAGATCTTGAAATCATTGAAGAACGAAACTATATTTACAATAAAAAGCCAAGTGGATATCGATCCTATCATATGATCATCAATTATCCAGTGCAAACGATCCATGGAGAAATTCCAATCTTGGCTGAAATTCAAATTCGGACATTGGCTATGAACTTCTGGTCGTCGATTGAACATTCTTTGAACTATAAATACGAAGGTGAAATGCCGGATGAAATTAGGCATCGTCTTGAACGCGCAGCAGAAGCGGCTTTTCAACTGGATGAAGAAATGTCTCAAATCCGCGATGAAATCCAGGACGCACAAAAATATTTCAGTGCTTTCAAAGAAAATGCCACAAGAAGTTATGATGAAAAGAAACGGGATAAGAGGTGAGGAACATGAGATTTGCTATCCAATCGAGGAATGATGCATTATCCAATCGGCTAATGGAAGAAGCAAAAGAGTATTTGCGTGACTTCGGGCTCATCTTTGATGAAGAGGAACCTGAAATTGTACTGTCCATCGGCGGTGATGGAACGTTATTGCATGCATTTCACAAATATCAATATCGGTTGCCTAACACCTCATTCGTCGGTATCCATACTGGTCACCTCGGATTCTATGCGGATTGGAAACCTGAAGAGTTGGAAAAACTTGTCATCTCCATTGCTCGTATGGAATTTAAAGTGATTGAATATCCGTTACTCGAAGTGACCATCAATTACCAAAGTTCGAAAGAGAGTGCGACTTACTTGGCGTTGAATGAATCGACGGTCAAATCTCCTGACGTGACGCTTGTCATGGATGTGGAATTGAACGGTGAGCTATTTGAACGGTTCCGGGGAGACGGTCTTTGTGCATCGACACCATCCGGATCGACTGCCTATAATAAAGCGCTTGGCGGGGCGATAATCCATCCTTCTCTATCAGCGCTACAACTGACTGAAATAGCATCTATTAACAACCGAGTATTCCGGACGGTCGGTTCGCCCCTCGTTTTACCGGCGCATCATAGATGTGTGTTAACTCCCGTGAATAGCCCTAATTTCATGGTGACCATCGATCATTTGCATTTGTTACATAAAGGCGTGAAATCCATTGAATACACCGTCGCCGAGGAAAGGGTGCGTTTTGCCCGATTCCGTTCATTTCCTTTCTGGAAACGCGTGCAGGATTCGTTCATCGACAGTGATGTCTGATATGAGAGATAGAGATCCGCGCTTCCGGCTTGAATTCGAAGTGAATGAAGGCAACATTCTTCTACGTGAATTTCTCCATGCCAAAGGGATTTCGAAACGGACATTAACCGCGACGAAGTATGATGGGGGAAGTATACTCGTGAATGGAATCGAACGGAATGTGCGTCATCCTTTACAGGTGGGGGATCTGGTTGCTGTGCATTTTCCGCCTGAACAGCCAAGTGCAGGATTACGACCGGAAAATGGTCATCTGGAAATCCTTTACGAAGACCAGGCGTTAATCATTGTGGATAAACCAGCCGGTCAAAGTACGATTCCGTCCCGCGATCATCCTTCCGGTACCGTCGCCAATCTGGTTGCAGGCAAGTTTCAACGTGAACGACTTCCAGCAACCGTCCACGTCGTTACCCGACTTGACAGGGATACGTCAGGACTTATTTGTATCGCTAAAAACCGGCATATCCACCATTTATTAAGTGAGCAGTTGACCGCCTCGGGTTTTCATCGGGCATATACTGCCATTGTTGAAGGATGGCCGGAAGCGGATTGTCATATGATCGAGCAACCGCTTGGCCGTAAAGATGGGAGCATCATTGAACGTGTGGTGCGGGAAGATGGGCAATATGCCCGAACAGATGTTGAAGTACTGAAACGCTTCCAGAAAGATGGAAATAACGTAGCGATGGTCAAGCTGGTCCTCCAAACGGGAAGGACTCATCAAATCCGCGTTCATATGCAATGGGCGGGCCATCCACTTGCCGGAGACGATCTGTATGGAGGCAAACGAGACATGATCAAGCGCCAAGCTTTGCATTGTGCGTCAATCGGATTTAGCCATCCATTGACGGGTGCATATCATATGTTTAAAAGCGAACTTCCGCTAGATATGGAGCGCATGATCAATCAAACACAGTGAACTTTTCCGGGATGAACGGCAGCGAAGAAGAGGTTGATACGATTTCCATTTCTGGAAAACGGTATGCGGTCAATTTGCCGCCGAAAACACATCCGGTATCGATATTTACGGTATTGTTCACGAATCGTGCTTCCTTGACGGGGGTGTGACCGTAAACAATCCAAGCATTTCCTTTGTAATGTTTGGCCCAGTCCCGTCGAATCGGTCTACCATCGGCTGTTGTTTCTCCAGTTATATCACCATAAAGGACGAAAGTACGTATTTTTTCCGAATCTGGGGCACCAATCATGTTTTCGCGGATACCCGCATGGGCAACGATTAAATTGTCATCATTGAAATTTTGGTATAGAGGCAAAGCTTCGTAAAATTTACGGTACCGAAGCAAAAAATCTTTTCGTTCTGATTTGGGAAGCGCATCAATCTCAGCCACGGTCGTTTCAAGTCCATGCATCAGTTTCACATTATTCCCTTTCGCGTAGCGATAAAGTTTATTACAATGATTTCCTGGAGAATAAAAGAGTATGTTCGCATCTTGCATAGTAAAAAGCAGTGATAACATCGGAACGGATTGGGGACCTCTGTCCATCGCATCTCCGACAAACACAAGTTGTCGTTCATCGGGATGGATTGGTATACCAGTCTCCATTGTGTACCCCAGCTTTTCGATCAAGGTGAGGAATTCATGATAACAGCCATGAATGTCCCCGATAATATCGAATTTCATATCCATTTTCACCCTTTTTTCGTTAGTGTATGGTATTATCATACCCTTATTCGGTGTGAAAATGCAGAGGAGAGTTGGAAAGGAAGGTGTAGGTATGAACGAACAAGAAGAGTACAGCGAAGAAATCAATTTGGATGAAGATAAATTAAAAGACATGCTTGAAAATCAGGATCTAATCGCTTTCAGAGAAGAATATCTACTCCTTCATCCATATGATCGAGCTATTTTCTATGAAAAGGTCGATCCCGAACTGCGAAAAATGATTTACCACTATTTATCTCCGAAAGAGCTTGCTGAGATTTTTGAGACGAGTGAAATCGACGAAGACGAGTACAGACAGTTCCTTCAGGAGATGGACACGACGTATGCGGCGGACATGATTTCTTATATGTTCGTGGATAACGCGGTAGATGTCCTGAAGGAACTTGATAAAACACAGGTTGTTAGCTATTTGACATTAATGGATAAAAATGCTGCTAATGAAATTAAAGCACTTCTTCATTATGAAGAACATACAGCCGGTTCCATCATGACAACGGAGTATGTGACGGTCCCGCAGAACTCTACTGTCCGTTCTGGAATGACCATATTACGGAATGAGGCGCCGGGTGCGGAGACAATTTATTATGTTTTCGTTGTGGACGATGATAACCGATTGACAGGTGTTGTGTCGCTCCGTGATCTGATCATTGCGGATGAGGATACGCTTATCAGCTCGATTATGAGTGAACGTGTCGTCAGTGTGCTGGTCTCGGAAGATCAAGAGGAAGTCGCGCGGATGATTAAAGACTATAATTTCCTTGCCGTTCCAGTTGTCGATTTCCAACAGCATATTCTGGGAATCATTACAGTCGATGATATTATCGACGTTCTCGATGAAGAAGCATCGGATGACTACTCTAAATTGGCTGCTGTATCTAATATGGATACATTTGACAAAAACTCCTTTTCTGCGGCGAAAAAAAGGTTGCCGTGGCTTCTCATTTTATTGGTTCTCGGAATGCTCACTGCTAACTTGATAGATTTATTTACAGAAACAATTTCCAAAGTGGCGCTATTGGCCGCCTTCATACCGTTAATTGCCGGAACCGCGGGAAATAGCGGTACTCAAGCGCTCGCTGTAGCGGTCCGCGGTATTGCAACACGGGACGTAGAAGACGAAAGCAAATTTAAATTGCTTCTGCGGGAAGCGGGAACGGGTCTGATCACGGGTTTGTTCTGTGCAGTATTTGTCGTCGGTCTCATCTATGTATGGAAACATGAATTCATTATCGGTCTACTTGTTGGTGCGGCAATCCTTGTATCCATTTTTGTCGCAACGATTTCGGGTTCATTCATCCCCTTATTCATGCATAAGATGAAAGTCGATCCCGCTGTTGCATCGGGTCCCTTCATCACTACTTTGAATGATGTCATCAGTATCATTATCTATCTTGGGTTAGCAACTGCTTTCATCGGAGAATTATAAATCCGATGAAAGCTTTTTTTATTGGCCCAGCTCTTTTACGATCATTGGGCACGCCAGTAAACTTGGGTGCATATAATGCCTTTAAAAAGGATGTGCTAATCATGTTAAGAAATGAACCGTTACTGTTTGTTCAAGGTCCACCCGTTTTTATTAAAGTCGTCGTAAAGAATGAAGAAAGCACGTCAGTTTTTGTAGGGAATGAGGATGGCTCAGGGGTAGTCAGCGAAGCGGATCAAGTCGTGCAAAGAAGACAGGAGGTTCTGGAGGTCCCGGAAAAACCGCAAATTACTAAAGTGGCAAATCCATCGATTTCGAGGAAAATCCATTATCTTGGAACGCCATTTGCTCGACAAGTCTATCGACCGCTACAGTTTGTTTTAGGCGATGAAACAATAAAAGGGACAATTGAAAAAATTGATGGAGAAACGTTGGTCATTGAAATGACTGAAGGTGAAAAAGAGGTCGTCTCGATTGACATGGCAACAATTAAGGAAATTCTTTGGCGAGGAGATCCATTTCTTGTGGAGTAAAAAGGAAGACAGAACGTTTCGCAACGTTCTGTCTTCCTTTTTGGATTTTGAAATAGGACAGAAACAGAAAACTGCCTGAACGGTATGAACCGATCGGGCAGTTTGGGCATCGCAGGTCAAAATATTAATCCTCGTTAAACGAAGATGACTCTTCACAACGAATATGCACGTCTTTTATACATTGGACTGCACAGAAGCATTTCAAGTCGACAGTTATACATGAACCTGTTGCTTCAAATCGTTCTACTCGACAGATTTCATCAAAATCTAGTTTTCCGTTTTTGAATAAATTCACTCTTCTGCCTCTTCCATCGCGCGGTTCAAGTACTTCTAAAGTTGCACAGCAGTTATCGAAAACTCTTTGGACTCTAAAAAATACCGAGAAACAGTTACGACGGTCGCAGTTTTTATCATGATCTCTATCATGTTCGTTGTCAAATGATGACTCAAAGTCTCTTTCACGTTCTCGATCCCGTTCTCTTCTTTCTCGTTTGAACATCGCTTTAAATAGATTACCTTCATCATCCGAAAGCGTGAAAACCCGTGTGTTGGCACGACGTCGTCTAGGATTCAGGCTACCGAGTGGGGTCAAGAAACAGTCGGTTCTACAATCGTCGCAATCAAGGTCTTCCCGAAGATCCTGGACGCGTTTGATTGCACGTACGACCTCGGAAATACAATTGTCATGGTGACGGACTTCTTTTTCTCTTTCTCCTCTTACGTCTTCATTTCTTCCACATCCCATAATTTCCACCTCCTTTTCTCAATTCTTTATACTTTATGCGACAAGTTTCGGCGTGATAGGGCAGACGAGCCGGTTGTGAATAAAGTTCAGAAGGAAAAGGAATACATTGTAAAAATGGACGGGACGCGTTTCAGAAGAGTTATCGTATTGTTTCACACTAACATTACTTTCCGGTTGCTCATGGAATGGTATCCGGAGCTATGACGGATCCAAATAGGAAGCTGAAAAGGCCGAAGAACTATTCATGAATGATAAGCGGGTGATCGCAGCAGCTACGATTCTTCCCGAAGATGACGTGATTACTGGTGTTTCCCTTACAACCTTTTCCTGGTTCCACAAAGGGAAGATGGAGAAATATTGGTCTTTGAAATGACTGAAGGCGAAAAAGAGGTCGTCTCGATTGAAAAGGCAACAATTAAGGGAATTCTTTGGCGAGAAGATCCATTCCCTTTGGGATTTTGAAATAGGACAGAAACAGAAAACAGCCTGATCGGTATGAACCGATCGGGCAGTTTGGGCATCGCAGGTCAAAATATTAATTCTCGTTAAAACGAAGATGACTCTTCACAACGAATATGCACGTCTTCTACACATTGGACTGCACAGAAGCATTTCAAGTCGACAGTTATACATGAACCTGTTGCTTCAAATCGTTCTACTCGACAGATTTCATCAAAATCTAGTCTTCCATTTTTGAATAAATTCACTCTTCTGCCTCTTCTGTCGCGCGGTTCAAGCACTTCTAAAGTTGCACAGCAGTTATCGAAAACTCTTTGGACCCTAAAAAATACAGAGAAACAGTTACGACGGTCGCAATCTTTATCATGATCTCTATCATGTTCGTTTTCAAATGATTCCTCAAAGTCTCTTTCACGTTCTCGATCCCGTTCTCTTCTTTCTCGTTTGAACATCGCTTTAAATAGATTACCTTCATCATCCGAAAGCGTGAAAACCCGTGTGTTGGCACGACGTCGTCTAGGATTCAGGCTACCGAGTGGGGTCAAGAAACAGTCGGTTCTGCAATCGTCGCAATCAAGGTCTTCCCGAAGATCCTGGACGCGTTTGATCGCACGTACGACCTCGCAAATACAATTGTCATGGTGACGTACATCTCTTATCGTCATCATTTCTTCCACATCCCATACATTCCACCTCCTTCTCTCATTTCTTTATACTTTATGCGACAAGTTTCGTCGTGATAGGGCAGACGAACCGGTTGTGAATAAAGTTCAGATGGAAAAGGCATACTTTGAAAAAATGGAGGGGACGCGTATCGGAAGAGTTGTCGTATTGTTTCTAACACTAATAGTACTTTCCGGTTGCTCATGGAATGGTATCCGGAGCTATGACGGATCCAAAGAGGAATCTGAAAAGGCAGAAGAACTATTCAAGAACGATAAGCGGGTGAATGCCGCAGCTACGATTCTTCACGAAGATGATGTGATAACCGGTGTTTCCCTTACGACCTTTTCCCGCTTCAACAAAGGGAAAATTGAAAAGGAACTGAAGAAGGAAATGGAAAAGCTCTATCCAGAAAAGGATGTCACGGTCTCGGCCGACAGTAAAATATGGATGGAAACAAATAAGTTGATCGATTCAGATGATAAAAAAGAAATCGGTAAGAAAATCGAGAAACTAAAATCACTATTAAAGGAAGAGACTTGATGGAAGAGAAAAAATATGCGGAGTTAGAAAAGAAAGTATCCCCAAAACCCCCATTGCTAAAGAATGTCTTTTTTGCGTTTTTGACAGGGGGGACAATCTGTTTGATCGGCCAATTCATCTCGTTGTTTTATATGACTTATTTTGATTTTACGGAACGGACGGCGAGTAATCCTACAGTCGCAACGATGATATTTTTAGCGATGCTTCTTACTGGTTTCGGTCTATATAAGAAAATCTCTCAATTCGGTGGTGCAGGAAGCGCAGTGCCAATTACGGGGTTCGGTAATGCCGTCGTGTCGGCTGCCATTGAACATAAGTCGGAAGGCTATGTTCTCGGCGTTGGGGGCAATATTTTTAAAATGGCTGGGTCCGTCATTGTGTTCGGTGTATTTTCGGCCTTCGCCGTTGCGCTCATTAAAACGATTCTTGTGAAATTTGGTGTTGTGTCATGGTAGGACGCGGACTGTTGACGTTTAAAACGATGCCATCCATTGCGGCTACGGGTGTGACAACAGGACCATTGGAAAAACAAAGCCCGTTCGCGGCCCTGTTCGACAAAGTCTATGACGATGAACGATGTGGCATGAAGACGAATGAACACGCCCAGGCTAAAATGATGGAAGATGCATGTATGATCGCATTAAGTAAGGAGGATAAGAATCCTGAAGATGCAGATGTTCTGTTGATCGGTGATCTTGTCAATCAAATGACACCCTCCAATTTTAGTGCGTCAACGTTAGGAATTCCGTATATCGGCCTCTTTTCTGCATGTGCCACATCTATCTCTTCCCTTATCATTGCAGCTCTATTGACAGAAGCCGGTATGTCCAAATGTGCTGTGGCGGGAGCAGTAAGCCAACATAATGCTGCTGAACGGCAATTCCGCAATCCAGTCGAGTACGGTGCACAGAAACCGGGAACCGCACAATGGACGGTCACTGCTGCGGGTGTTGCTGCTGTGACGACCCAAAAAAGGGGGAGACCCTCCATAACATGCGCGACAATCGGAAGTGTGACGGACCTTGGGATGACCGATCCGCTAAATATGGGTGCAGCGATGGCACCGGCAGCTGCAGATACGTTATACCGTCATTTGAAAGGTCATCAGACGAAGGAAAGTGATTACGACTGTATCATGACGGGGGATCTTGGGAAAACAGGGTTTGAACTATATAAAACATTAGCAGGCAATAAAGGGATCAAGATTTCGGAAAACTTCCGGGATGCAGGCAAGGAATTTTATGGGGACGATCCGCTGTTTTTAGCGGGTGCAAGCGGTGCGGGCTGTTCTGCCGCAGTATATTTCTCAGATGTGATTGGGAAAATGATTGCCGGTGAATACAAACGGGTTCTGCTAATCGCGACAGGTGCCCTGCTGTCGCCGTTGTCCTTTCAGCAGGGGGATACGATTCCTTGTATCGCGCATGCGGTTGAATTAACGATGGAATGAGTGGTATATATGGTATCTATTTTCATTACTGCATTTATTGTCGGAGGTCTGATTTGTGTAATCGGGCAATTGTTATTTAATGTTGCTAAATTGACGCCAGCGCACACATTGTGCATTTTAGTTGTCGTGGGCTCAATCTTGGACGGATTCGGACTGTATGAGCCATTGATTGATTTTGCGGGCGCAGGTGCAACAGTACCGATAACTTCTTTCGGGAATTCCTTGACACACGGTGCAATGGCGGAGGCGGAAAAACATGGTTTGATCGGTGTATTGACAGGCATGTTCGAAGTGACCAGTTCGGGAATTAGCGCTGCGATCTTGTTCGGATTTATCGCGGCGCTCATTTTTAAATCGAAAGGAAATGTATGAATACGGTCATCCGTGTTTAAAAAAACTGTGCGTATGCCCCCCATCTTCCCACTTCTTTGCATAGTATATGTGGAGAGGGAAGGGGGGATTTTCATGTTTGGATGCTATCCAAGTGGATGTGGATACGGAGGCGGCTACGGTGGTTATGAAGGCGGAAAAGGCTGTAACTACGGCGGTTCGACATTCGTTCTAATTGTTGTTCTCTTCATCTTGCTCATTATTGTGGGCAAAAGTTTTATATATTGAAGGAGGAATAGCAGATGAATGATTCATTTTTCCGGAAAATCGAATCGAAAACGGGTGTCCCGATGGAAGAAGTGTTTGCATTGGCAAATGCAATTCAATATGCGGATTTCAGCGATGAACGCCAAGTGAGGAAAATCATACGGAAAGTCGGTAAGCTTGCAAGGAAAGATGTGCCACAGCATACGGAAGATGAGCTTGTTCGCTCAATCGTTTCAAATGGTAAATCTGTGAATATTCAAGATATTCAAGATATGCTTGGTAGATAAACGATTATTTATAGCTATATCGGTGAATAGGTTTAGAATTCTATGCATATGGTTATAGAATTGATAGAAGGAAGAATTTCTTGGGGAGGTGTTGGCAATGGGTTATCTCTTACCGATTCAACCAATCACATCGCAGCAATATGCCAATCGGATGAATATGGAACCTTATGATTTCGCGGTGATTGGCCGCGTTGAAAAAGTGAAGTTGGGCGATGGATTGTTGAATGGCAATTTTTCAAGTGAACTCAAACAATCATCCATGCATGATGAGCGTGAAAGGGAAGGTAAAGAGATGCCTATTGTTCCACCACCGACCGCTTTTAAAGGTTTTGTTCGTCCGAATCCTGCCAATCTGTCACCGGTGATTGCACAAGTGGTTGGAAAAGGCTTGTCGATAAATAGGTATGTATAAGCTGAATACAAAAAGGTTCGCTTTGCTGACGAAGCATAGCGAACCTTTTATTATTGTCTAAATATATTCTTTTCCATTGCTCGATGCGGTATGTCTGCGTCCATGAATTCAGGGGATGTAATGACATACCCTAATTTCTCATAGAAAGGAACTGCATGGGTCTGGGCATTTAGGATGATTTTGGACATTCCTGTTTCTTTTGCATGCTCTTCAAGCGTCTGCATGATTAGATTCCCGAGATGCTTGCCACGATATTCTTCCAAAATACAGATACGCTCAACTTTACCAATACCATCAACTGTCACTCTGAGTCTTCCTGCGCCGACAGGGGTTTCAGACGAATAGACGATAAAATGCGTCGCCGTCTCATCTAGATCATCAAGCTCCAAATTGAGTGGTACACCTTGTTCTCCAACGAACACTTTTCTTCTGACGGAAAATGCATTTTCCCTTTCTAAGTCAGAAGTTGCGATTCTTACCGTGAACAACGCTTAATTAACCTCGTCAAGGCGGAAAGTTTCATAGACTGTCCATGAACCGTCTTCGAGCTGATAGAGAAGGTGAAGGCGGTCAATTGTTTCAGTATGATCGACGCCGACCATTTTTAGTTGACCGATAATGTCATCGTGTTCGCCGGAAGAAAGTTTTTGGGCGATGGTAATATGTGGTACGAATGAGTATTCTGGTTCGTCGCCGAAGAAATTATAGTTCAGATCTTTATGCAGTGCCAGCAATTCTTCGTTTGCAATCGCTTTGAAATAAATGGTGTTCGTGATAGGTGCAAATGAGCCTACTTTCGAAACATTCAACTCGAATGGATTATGCTTGTTTGTCACTTCTCTGATTGCTTTGGCGACTTCTTCGATTTCCTGGTCATTCGCTTCGAATACACCTTTAATCGTCATATGAGGTGTAATCAGTGCGTAATGCGGATCATACCGTTTCCGATACGCGTTTGCCAAGTCTTGAAGCTTTTTCGATGGGAATGCAACAACACCGTATTTCATAGTGCAAGACCTCCTAAATAGAATATTTTAGACTTTATAGTATTGATTATAACAGAATAGTCGGCACCTTGTCCTTTTATCTTAATTCAGCAGAAGCCCCCAACTTCTAGCAATGGTAGATTGAATGTTAGAGTTGCAGTGGTATTTCAAAACCTGCTGAATTCAAAATCTGCACAGCAATTACGCCAAGGCATGACAAGATAATGGATTAAAAGCCATAGACCATTTTGATGGCGCGAGGGACATCGGGCTGCCAATGTTTCCAAGTGTGATTACCGTTGAATTCTTCATAGAAGTACGGAAACCCTTTTCTTTCGATCAATTCGTTTAATAATCGATTCGGCGATAGGAAATCTTGGATACCATCAACCGTAGTTTTCACTTCGGTTTCGCCTTCTCCGATGACATGGTAGATGGACAAGAGGGAAGGATCTACTGCACCTTCAACTTTTTCGAGAACCGAATTATCGACATATGGGGAATGAAGAATTACTTTCCCGAATATATTAGGGTACTTCAATGCCGTCAGAAGTGAAATGGTCGCAGCAAGAGAATCCCCGATCAGTCCTCTGCCGGTACCGATTTGGTATGTCGGATACTCGGCGTCCAGATAAGGTACAAGTTCATGCGCCAAGAAACGGATATATGCTTCATGGCGATCACCTTCCGGATGGTATAATCGTCTCCGCTCTGAAACGCTTTTATAAGGAACACCTACGACGATGACATTTTCAATTTCTTCCTCGTCTAACAATTGATCAACAACCCGTCCGATGCGACCGTATTGGAAATAATCTTTCCCATCTGAAGCGATCAACACTTCATATTTATATAAGGGGGAGTAGTTATGTGGCAAGTGGATGAGCAGCTGCATTTCTTCACCCAATGAATCGCTGTAAAAAGTAATATCTTCAATCTTTCCGTTTTTCATTATAATGCCTCCTTAAAATGGGGATATAAGAAAGTGTAACATATGACTTGAATAGAGGTATAATGACTACAGTGTGTCTGGAAGGAATTCGAAAGGGGATGTATACGTATGTTTGATGAAACGAAGATTGTCCAATCAAAAGTTGTCACGGAAGCGACAAAAGAAGCGTTGCTTCGTCGCGGGGTAACACTTCAGAAAATTGCGGAAATTGTTTATGAAATGCAGTTGCCGTACAATGAGGGACTTGAAATGGCGCACTGCCTGGAATCTGTGGAAGGCGTGCTTCGGAAACGGGAGCTCCAGCATGCGATTTTAGTCGGTATCGAACTGGATGAGCTAGCGGAACAAGGAAAGTTATCCGCCCCTTTACAACAGATCGTCGAATCGGATGAAGGACTGTTTGGTGTGGATGAAACGATTGCACTCGGTGCTGTGTTTACATATGGCTCCATTGCGGTTACAACATTCGGTCATCTTGACAAGAACAAAATCGGCATCATCAACGAACTCGATACAAAAAAAGGAAGAGGCATCCATACATTCCTCGATGACCTCGTCGCCAGTGTCGCTGCCTGTGCAGCTTCCAGGCTTGCCCATAGGACTCGCGATCTGGCGGAAGCGGGGGAAACATTCAAAGACATTACGCCGGACGAAACGATGCCTGAAACGAAAGTGAAAGGTGCACAAACTTGAATAGCCTAATGGCGATTACCCAAAAGAGATTGATCATTCTTTTGGGTATTTTTTTGTTTCAACCAAATCTAAAACCGGATGACTTACTGTATTGAACTAGTTGAATACTAAATTATCAAACTACAATTTAATATTAGATAGACATTTAAATAAACAATAGCTATAATGACATATATGTATAAGTATTCTGAAATAGGTAAACTCTCACCAAACTCAGACTTCTATGGGATTCGGAGGGAGTAGAAAGGGGAATGACATGATTTCGTTTGATCAGGTTAATAAATACTATGGAGATTTCCATGTTCTGAAAGATATTAATCTTACGATTCAAAAGGGAGAAGTGGTCGTAATTATCGGACCATCGGGCTCCGGAAAGAGTACGTTACTGAGATGCATTAACAGACTTGAAACAATCACCGATGGTTCACTCACGGTTAACGATATTCAACTGAAAGATAAAAAAACAGATATTAATAAAGTGAGACGTAATATAGGGATGGTATTCCAACACTTTAATTTGTATCCACACAAAACGGTTCTGGATAATATTATGCTCGCACCCATTCATGCGCTTGGGATATCAAAAGAAGAGGCAAAAAAGACGGCAGAGTACTACTTAGAAAAAGTCGGAATTCCCGATAAAGCATCTTCATTCCCGTCACAGCTGTCAGGTGGACAACAGCAGCGTGTTGCAATTGCGAGAGGATTGGCGATGAAACCTGAACTCATGTTATTTGATGAACCGACATCCGCCCTAGACCCTGAAATGGTGGGCGAAGTGCTGGATGTTATGAAAGCGCTTGCGAAAGAGGGGATGACAATGGTTGTCGTTACACACGAAATGGGATTCGCAAAAGAAGTGGGCGACAGAATTGTATTTATCGATCAAGGCAAAATTTTAGAAGAGGCTGTTCCGGCTGAATTTTTCGCAAATCCAAAAGAAGAACGAGCGCAAATTTTTCTCAGCCGTATTTTAAATCACTAAAAACAAAAGGGGATGTTGGTATGTTTAAGAAGAAAAAATTTCTATTATTGACGGTAGTAGCACTTATGTCAGTTATGGTGTTAGCTGCTTGTAATTCGGATGAAGGCAACAACACATCCGGCTCAGGTAACGAAGCAGAGGGGCAAAATGTACTCGAGAAGATTAAAGAGCGTGACAAAATCGTTTTCGGCGTGAAATATGATACGAAATTATTCGGTTTGAAAAACCCTTCTACGGGGGAAGTGGAAGGGTTTGACATCGATATCGCAAAGCAATTGGCAAAGGAAATCCTTGGGGACGAAAACAAGGTTGAATTTAAAGAAGTAACGTCAAAAACAAGAATTCCATTATTGAATAAAGGCGATATTGATGCAATTATTGCGACAATGACAATTACAGAAGAACGTAAACAAGAGGTCGATTTTACAGATGTCTATTTTGAAGCAGGTCAATCCCTTCTTGTGAAGAAAGGAAGTCCTGTCCAAAGCATTGACGATCTTACGAAAGATACGACTGTGCTTGCTGTAAAAGGGTCTACATCTACAGATAATATTCGTGAAGCAGCACCAGAAGCACCTGTATTGGAGTTTGAAAACTATGCAGAAGCATTTACAGCGTTGAAAGCTGGAAAAGGGGAAGCGTTAACGACAGATGACTCAATCCTCGCAGGAATGGCTTCTGAAGATAACTCTTTTGAAATCGTAGGTGAAAAGTTTACAGAAGAGCCTTATGGAATTGCTGTGAAAAAGGATGAGCAAGAATTCGTAGATGCACTAAACGCAGCACTAGAATCACTTGAATCGAGCGGGGAATTCGATACTGTTTATAACAGTTGGTTTGAAGGTATTTTGAAATAAAAGGGCGTTACTATATTGACTGTCAATGAATAGATATTTTGAATAGTTGAATTGATCAGGGTGGGCAGTTCGTGCCCATCCTGATTAAGTTAAGTGAGGTGGGATTGAGAGTGAGATTTTCTATTTTAACAAAATACTTCGACATGTATTGGGATGGGTTTATCGCCACATTAACAATCAGCCTTATTGCACTAGTTGCAAGCTTTATTTTAGGTGCCATTATTGCGGTCATGAGAATTACGCCAATTGCACCGCTTCGATGGTTTGCGACTGCATATGTTGAATTTTTCCGGAATATCCCACTGCTTGTTATTGCTTTTTTCTTTTATTATGGCACGCCTGCCTTGGGGCTAGAACTTTCAGGATTTACTGCAGGTACGATTGCGCTTTCCATTTATACTTCTGCATTTATCGGCGAAGCAATACGTTCGGGTATATTAGCAGTACCGAAAGGGCAGATGGAAGCTGCCAGATCTTCAGGTTTAAACTATATTCAAACAATGAGAATGATTATTTTACCTCAGGCGATAAAAATTGTTATACCTCCGATCGGCAACCAATTTATCAATTTAGTTAAAAACTCATCTATTTTAGCACTTATCGCTGGTACCGAACTTATGTATCAAGCAGATCTCATTTCAGCCAAGACGTATGTTGTTTTTGATGTGTACATATTCGCTGCAATATTTTATTTAATCATTACAATTCCATTAAGTTTGGGCGTAGGTTATCTTGAAAAACGCCTTGCTAAAAGCAACTAAGGAGGTGTCATAATGGATTTTTCAGGTGCGTTTTCTCCAGATAATCTTACATTTTTAATGGAAGGTTTTTATGTTACGCTAAAAGTGGCCCTTATCTCAATTGTTTTAAGCTTTATTATTGGGGGAGCAATCGGTACTTTACGATTTGCTAAAATACCTGTTCTATCAAAAGTATTAGCTGTATTTGTCGAATCCATACGGAACTTACCGCTTCTTCTTATCATATTATTTACGTATCTTGCCCTTCCGGAATTGGGCATTAACTTAAGTATTACTGTTTCTGCCATTGTGGCACTGACCGTTTTTGAATCAGCGATGTTGGCTGAAATCGTCCGTGGTGGATTGAATTCAATCGAAAAAGGACAGATGGAGGCCGCCCGTTCATCAGGACTTACATATATTCAAGCATTGAGAACGGTTATTTTACCACAGGCGCTTCGAAGAATGGTTCCCAATCTTGTTAGCCAGTTCATTTCACTGTTAAAAGACACATCACTCGCAGTTGTGATATCGCTACCTGAATTGCTACATAACACAAGAATCATTCAAGCGCATCACGCAAGTGAGACAATCCCACTCTTTATGTTAATCGCTGTCATGTACTTTGTGGTCAACTATGCTCTGTCGCTACTTGCAAAAAGACTTGAGTTGAAAACTGCATAATCGATCTGAAAGGTGACTAATCGTTCGAAACTGAACGATTAGTCACCTTTTTAACGACCTAGGGCAGTAATTCCCGCTCTTAGCATCTGAAATGCGTAGATTAACCCTTCTTGTGTTCGGGCAAGTTGTTGCCGTCTGGAGTTAGAGAAAACGACACCTACAATAGCTCTTAAATGAGAGTGTCCCTCACCTTCTTTGTTGGTGCGTATCTACTAGTTCGATAGGAACCACCTCCACGTAAAACGGAATGGTATACGTAGAAGGTGGCTCATGAATAGCGGTCTGAAAAACTCTTTATTGGTGTATGAAATACCCTTATGCATTGTGGAAAGCATTGATTCGGCATAGTCTGACGCGCAGCACTACGTCCCTATATGCTATTAGAGGTCAAAATAATGACGAAATTCAGAATATTAGCTAGACATTTATCTTTCTATGGTCTATTATATTAATTAATAGAATAATAGCGGATGAATATTACGGGAGAGACTAAACGTATTGTTTAGCACCGAAGGAGCAAGTTCCGAAAAATAGGAATCAATCTCTCAGGTAAAAGGACCATAATAGGACGCGTCTCTGGAGAGCGCCATGTTGCCACCAAAGGAGTTATACTCTCAGGTAAAAGGACAGAGGAAGTATAGGTGAAAACCTTTATTTCCTCTGTCCTTTTATGGATGGCGAAGTATGGTAAAACTAATAAAGGAGGGTACATCACCAAAATATAAGCGAGGATATACTTATTATTGACTAACATCGACATGTTAAATATTTTCAATGATCTAAATGTAAGCGCTTTAATGGAAGAAGACAGAAGTGTGAAAGTATGATCAGAAGACTTATTACTAATAACCTGAAAATTAAGGAGTGAAACATTGTATGCAGGAACAACAATTGGAAAGAGGTCTAAAAAATAGACACGTACAACTAATTGCAATTGGCGGTGCAATCGGAACAGGATTATTTCTTGGAGCAGGAAAGTCTATTCATCTAGCAGGACCATCAATTTTATTTGCTTACATGATTACAGGTATAATTTGCTTTTTGATTATGCGCTCACTCGGAGAACTACTCTTATCCAATTTGAAATATAATTCTTTTGTGGACTTTGTACAAGATTATTTAGGGAATATGGCAGCTTTTATGACTGGATGGACCTACTGGTTTTGCTGGATTTCAATCGCAATGGCGGATATAACAGCTGTTGGTCTCTATGCCCAGTATTGGTTCCCTGAAATCCCACAGTGGGTGCCGGGGTTAATTGCTCTTGTCGTTTTGTTGGCGATGAACCTAGCAACTGTAAAGCTTTTTGGTGAAATGGAGTTCTGGTTCGCATTGATTAAAGTTATTGCGATTCTAGGATTGATCGTAATTGGATCGGTTATGATTATTAAAGGATTTTCAACGAGTGAAGGTCCATCTAGTTTTACGAATCTATGGAGCCATGGCGGAATGTTCCCGAATGGCATGAGTGGATTTATTCTCTCATTCCAGATGGTAGTATTTGCGTTTGTTGGGATTGAACTTGTTGGTTTGATGGCGGGCGAAACAAAGGATCCAGAAAAGGTTATTCCAAAAGCCATCAATAATATCCCTATTCGGATTATTATTTTCTATATTGGCGCCCTGATTATCATTATGAGTATTTATCCGTGGACTGCAGTCAAGCCTTCGGAAAGCCCATTCGTTCAAGTTTTCGTAGGGGTTGGAATCGTTGCAGCTGCTGGTATCGTCAATTTTGTCGTCCTGACATCCGCTGCTTCGGCATGTAATAGTGCTATCTTTAGTACAAGCAGAATGATGTACTCACTTGCTAAAGACAAATATGCACCTGAACGTTTAGCAAAACTTGATAAACGTAAAGTACCTTCCAGTGCATTGTACTTCTCTAGTATCGTTATTCTAATTGCTGTTATTTTGAACTATGTTATGCCAGAAGGCGTATTTACACTAATTACAAGTATTTCTACAGTGTGTTTTATCTTTATTTGGGGAATTACGGTTATCTGCCATATGAAATATCGTAAAACAAGACCAGAGCTAGCGAAAGCAAACAAATTTAAAATGCCGCTTTACCCGATTGCGAACTACGTAATCCTACTTTTCCTAGCGTTCGTTCTTGTTGTTCTTGCACTTGCGGAAGATACTCGTGTTGCCTTGTTCGTAACGCCTGTTTGGTTTATTTTGCTAACAGTAGCGTATAAATTCCAGGTTTCGAAATTAAATCATGTTGATCAGCCAAAAGTAGCGGAAAGTTAAGTGCATGACCTACTTCGTGAAAGCTTCAAGCGAAATGTAATTAGTCACCGAAGAAGCAGGTTCCCAAAATAACTTACAATCAATAGTACAGGTAAAACGACAGAGAAGGGATGCAGATGCTACCCATCTCTGTCGTTTTTGTTTGCGGATCCAGTTAGCGTTATTCACCTTCCGCTTGGACAAACTTATAGAAAGTAGGAGCTATTATCGCTTTAATGCATTGATCTTGTAAATTTATAACAAGCGTTGCGATAATTCAATATGGATTTGAAATTACGATTACATCAGTTTTATAACAAGGACAAAA
>CAWJLH010000021.1:0-23952 GCA_963843665.1 uncultured Caryophanaceae bacterium | reverse complement strand
CCGAAGCCATCTATACAGTTTCTTCACAGTCGTAGGGGTGGCTACCTTTGTCACATAGTTTCTCGAAGTGGTGAATCAATTTCCCTACAGTCGTATAATAAGACGAATTTATCATACACTTCGTGGGAATAGATATATTGTTCCGGAAGATCGTATTTATTTTTTTACCCACTGTATGGTTATCCTATTGCTTCGTTCAGAATAGGGTATATTGACGGTAGGAGGTGAACGTATGGAAATTGCTGAGAATGTAATAGCCCGTTTTTTTAAAGAACGCTTCTTCGATCAGGCAGCACAGACAGCTTATTATCTATTATTGTCGTTGTTTCCTTTTCTTCTTTTTCTCCTCTCTTTGCTTAGTCTGTTTCCTGTAAATGAAGAAATGCTTCTTACATTTCTTCGCCCTTTTGCTCCAGAACAATCGTTTACCCTAATAGAAATGAATATTCATGCGCTTCTTGCGAAAGGTCATGGAAAAGTGTTGTATGCAAGCCTTGGAGCGGCATTTTGGGTTTCCTCGATGGCGGTACAGTCGCTTGCGCGTTCACTGGACTTGGCAAATGGCAATGTCCGTCGATACGCTTTTTGGAAGGTGCTCATACGAGATTTGGGTGTCACACTTCTTTTTATGCTTGTCATCCCGCTCTCATTGCTTCTCCCGATTATCGAAAATGCGTTGCGGAAGGTAATTATGTATTATGATACGATTGAAGAATGGCAGGGGTGGCTATATATATGGCCAAATGTGAAATGGGGATTAGGGACGTTATTCCTATTCCTATTTTTTGCTTTATTTTATAAGGTCGTCCCAACAGGGAGAATGAGGTTTAAAGAGGCGCTTCCCGGGGCTTTTTTTTCGGCGGTCGGTTGGCAGCTGTTTTCTTTTGTGTTCGGAGGCTATGTTTCAAACGTGGATTATACCCGCCTGTATGGGCAATTATCGGGAATTATATTGCTTGTCATCTGGTTTTATTTCACGGCGGTGATTATTTTGCTGTCGGGTTTGTTGAATGCGGAATGGCGGAGGGCGGGGAGTCGTAGAAAGGGGTTAAGAACAGGGTGAAGATACTTGTAGTGGATGATGATCCGAACATTTTGGAGTTGGTGAGTATTCAATTGACTCAAACGGGGTATAGAGTTGTAAAAGCGTCCGACGGTTTGGAAGCGCTGGAGCTGTTGGAAGAGGGCTTACCGGATTTGGCGGTGGTCGATGTAATGATGCCGAAAATGGATGGTTATGCGTTAACGAAGAAGTTGAGGGCGGAGGCTGATATCCCGGTGTTGTTACTCACTGCGAAGGGAGAGCTTGAAGATAAAGAAAAGGGTTTCCTTGCGGGTTCTGATGATTATCTCGTGAAACCGTTCGAGCCTAAAGAATTGCTATTCCGGATCAATGCAATCTTAAGGAGGTACGATAAAGCCGTTGATGTTTTTATCCAAGCAGGGCCGTTGAAAATCAACCGCCAGAGCTATGAGGTGTCCGTGGGAAAGAAAGTACTGTTACTGCCGTTAAAGGAGTTTGAATTATTATCAGTATTGGCATCAAGGCCAAATCATGTGCTTGCTCGGGAGCTTCTCTTGGAGCGCGTATGGGGCTATGATTACAATGGTGATGAGCAGACGCTGAACGTGCATATCAAACGCATCCGGGATAAACTGGAGCGTCTGACAGGGGAAGTTTCGATTTCAACGGTGCGTGGTATTGGGTATAAGCTTGAGGTTGCTTTATGAGGTCCCTCTATGGGAAATTCCTCGCATTTACGGTAGGCATTATGCTGACGAGCGGCCTAATCGCCTTTCTAGCGGTCAATACATATTATCACCAACAACTGAAAGGGCAGAACGATGAGAAAAATATGAACGTCGCGAAGAGCATTGCATCGTTCATCGAATCGAATGGGGAAATCGATCTTGCACATTATTTGGAAACCCAGGCCGTCGTCGGTTATAGGTTATACGTTTTCGACGGAGGGAAAGAATCGACATTGTATGGCGCGGCATTCGGTGCGGATAACCTGTCGGAAACGGCGATTGATCAAGTCCTGAACGGGGAAGTGTATCATGGGATGAGGAACCTTCCGAGCGAAACGTTCGTCACCGGTTTCTTTGCAAATGAATCGGCCAATACGGTCGGTGTTCCGTTTGACTACGCAGGGGGAAGGTATGCCCTCTTTCTGCGCCCTGATATCAAGATGCTGTTCACTGAAGTCCATTATATCCTCGGTGGAATGGTTGTCGTTATGGCAGTTATCAGCCTGCTGTCGATGCTGGTCGTGGCGAAGAAGCTGATTGAGCCGATTGCAGAACTAACCGCTGCAACAAAAAGAGTTGGGGAAGAGCAATATTCCGGAACGCTCCATATTAATAGGAAAGATGAAATTGGGCAACTTGCGCAAAGCTTTCAGTCCATGACAGAAAGACTAAGTAAAAACAATCTGGCTCGCAAGGAATTCATCAGTGATGTATCGCACGATTTCCAATCACCACTATTGAATATAAAAGGCTACGCGGAACTACTGATGGATGCTGAACTGACGGAAGAATCACGGATGAATTACATAAACGTTATTCAATCAGAAACGGAGCGCTTATCATCATTGACAAAACAGCTGTTGCTTCTCACTTCGCTTGACCAGCTGTCTTCCCCACTTAAATTGAAAACGTTTGAGTTGGATGAACAATTGAAAGAAACAGTGCGTAAATATAGATGGTTGCTGGCAGAAAAGGAAATGTCATTATCGATGGAGATGGAAGAGATACGCTATACCGGTGATCCTGCATTTCTAGAAAAGGTTTGGGAGAATCTCCTATTGAATGCAATAAAATATACGGAGATTGGTGGGGCCATCGACATTCTATTAAACGAACAGCCGGATGACGTTACAATAGTTATCCGCGATACCGGTATTGGATTAGACAAGGATGCACTCGATCGTGTATTCGATCGTTTTTACCGGGCAGATGACTCCAGAACACAAGATACAGGTGGAACCGGACTAGGCTTGTCCATCGTCCAGCAAGTTGTGATACTACATGGTGGTACGATTGAAGTGACCAGTACAAAAGGGAAGGGGACTGCCTTTACGGTCTCCCTACCGAAAATGTAATGTCCAGTTCATCTTCCGTTCATATTCGTCTATTAAAATAACGGTATAGCATGATTAGATAGGGGGAATTCAAATGCAAGAACGTTGGAGTATACGATTGATTCGCATCTCAGCAATTTTCGGCTTGATTGGAACTGTTTTAGGATCACATATGGCGGGTTCAGGATCTTATGCATTCCGTCCGATCCACGCACATATTTTGTTAGTCGGTTGGTTATCGATGTTCGCTTGGGGGGTATTTTACCGTATTTATAAGGTTCGCGCCAAAAAACTCATTTCGGTACAGGGCTGGACGGCCATCATTGGTGCAATTGGCCTGACCTCTGGAATGTGGTTGCAGTTCATGCAACCGTTTGATATAAATGCAACAATATCACTGATTCTTTATATCGTCGGTGGAACAATACTGCTCACCAGCTTTGCATTGTTTGTCCTTATTACATTCTTAACTGAGAAAGTTGGAGATCGTTAATGGCAAAAGAAAAAGCAAGTGGTAAGAGAATAGGCGTATGGTCGGTAGCGATTTGGATTTTACTTGCAATTGTATTATCCGCCTTCGCGCCGGGTGGGAAAGAGTTTGTCACAGCTAATAAAGATGCTGGCCTACCCGCAGACGCGAAGTCAATTATTGCGGAACGAAATCTCGAAAAGTATTTCCCGCAAGATGGTGGATTGCCGTTATTTGCGGTTTTTCATCAAGAAAATGGTTTGTCGGATGAGGATATACTTGGATTTGCGGAAGCGCTCGAGTCTCTTCAAGTCGATTCTACACTTGGTGAAGTGGAGGTTATCCCGTTAACGAAACTGCAGCCAGAGCAACGAAAGGCGTTCTTGTCTGAAAACGGTAAAACTTATTTTGTACCACTTACATTGCCGGGTGAGCTAGAAAGTAAGGATTTAAATGAATTGGTCAAGTCAATCAAAGTAGACGTTGGAAAGAATGTAGATGATAGTGTCGAAGTGTCGTGGACGGGACCTGCCGGAATTGCTTCCGATGCAGTCGAACTTTTCAGTCGAGCAGATGTTGTACTTCTTTTATCAACGGTTGGGCTCATTCTTGTGTTACTACTACTTATTTATCGTTCACCGCTGTTGGCATTTATACCGCTTATTGGTGCTGCGATTGTCTATGTTGTTGTCGATAAGGTTATCGGTCTGACGACGCAAGCAGAATGGTTTTCGGTAGATAGTCAGGCATTATCGATTATGACGATATTATTATTTGCGGTTCTGACTGACTATTCACTTCTCATCTTTTCCCGCTATCGTGAAGAGTTGCGACGATATGAATCGCCGAGTGAAGCAATGCGAGAAACGATGCGGCATGTAAATGAACCCATTTTCTTTAGTGGGAGTACGATTGTTTTAGGGGTTGCAACATTATTTTTCGCACTTTATGAACCGTATCGAAATTTTGCTCCAGCCTTTGCCATTGCAGCGATTGCCATGCTTATTGCCGGACTTACGCTATTGCCCGCACTGTTTGCATTGATTGGTAGAAAGGCATTTTGGCCGGTCATCCCGAAGTTTGGAGACGTTCAAGAAGACCGTCAATCGATTTGGGGAAAAGTTGCAAACAAAGTAACAAAACGGCCGGTCATGTACCTCGTGCCAATTTTACTTCTGTTACTTATCGGAACTTGGAATGTCACGAACATGAAAGAATCATATGATTTGATTGAATCCTTCCCTGAAGATCTTTCATCGCGTGTGGGGTATGAGCGACTCGGTGAATCTTTTTCTGAAGGAAGTCTAGCGCCAAGTACATTACTGTTTGTTTCGGATCAGGAACTCGGCATGGAAGAAACGCGTTTAGCGATTGAAAAACTTGAAAATCTCCCAGGTATCAATAGCATTAGCGCGCAAGGAAACCCTGCTTCTGAGGACGGAAAAAGTGCCAAGTTCTCAATTACATTTGAAGGAAATCCATATGATAAAGAAGCACTGGATGCAGTGAAGGAATTACGAGTGAAAAGTGAATCGATTTTGAAAGAGTCAGGACTAACCGGAACAGAAGTGTTTGTTGCGGGGGAAAGTGCGAAAAACGCCGATATTCGTGATATCAATAAGCGAGATACTGTCGTTATCATGTCAATCATGACTGTGCTCATAGCCATCATGCTTGGTTTGCAAACGCGCTCCATTGTGGCACCGATATACATGATGGGTACAATATTATTGTCCTACGCGGCGACGCTCGGACTATCACTTTTCCTGTTCGATATTTTCTTAGGATTAGATTCGATAAATTACCGGATACCATTGTATACATTCGTCTTTCTAATTGCACTGGGTGTTGACTATTCAATAATGCTCATTGCAAGAATACGTGAAGAGATGAAATCGATGCCGTTTGAAGACGCAGTACGAAGAGGTGTGGATCGGACAGGTGGCGTAATCAGTTCTGCCGGGCTAATCCTAGCCGCGACGTTCCTCGTGCTTGCGACCATGCCGATTTATGAACTGAAATTGTTCGGGTTCATAATGGCCCTCGGTATTATCATCGACACGTTTGTCGTTCGACCACTACTAATTCCAGCAATTTTAATATTGCTTGGAAAATGGAGTTTTTGGCCGAGGAAGATGAAATAATTCTATGAAAATTTGTGAGTAAGTGCAAAAGGGTTATCCTCGTTGTCGGGTATTTTTCCGACTATGGGGATAACCCTTTTGTCCGTAATGGAAACCAAATTTTTTTGTCACAGAGATTTGACCGTGGCGTATGATCATTTTAATGATGCACCTCAAATAAAACTGCAAGCCCGACTCCACCGGCACTCCCTATGGAAGCAAGTACATACTTCAATCCGGTTCTCCTTTGCACTTCATAAAAGAGCCGAGTGACTAAAATAGCTCCGGATGCTCCGTAAGGGTGTCCTGTTGTCAAAGCTCCGCCGGAGACATTCAGTTTTTCCTCAGGAATCGAAAGCTCTTGTGCGCATGCCACAATTTTTGACGCGAATGCTTCATTTATTTCAAATAAATCAATGTCTTTAATCGTTAACGCGTTCCGGCCCAATAACGTTTGGATGGCAGGAACGGGGGAGATGCCAGGATAGTTAGGATGGATACCGCTCACTTCACTATCTACAAAACGTAGAATGGGTTTTCGATTGAGTTCGTTTGCCAATTTCTCTTCCATGATTAGCACTGCCGCTGCCCCGTCGTTAATGCTGCAGCTGTTGGCGGCGGTAACGGTACCGGCTTCTTGTGAAAAAATGGGTTTCGCCCGTTTCAGCAAAGCGGCCATATTGCGTTCCTTCAAAAAGCATTCATCACTGTTTATGCCTTCAAATCCAAGAATCTCAGGTTCGTATAAACCTTCCCGGTAGGCAGTCCAGCTACGTGTATAGCTCAGCATTGCAAAATCATCCTGGCAACCTCTAGTCAGGTTATATTTTTGTGCAACATTCTCTGCACCAACGCCCATATCGGGATCACCTAGTCGATCGGGGGAAAACCGGGCCCTTTTAGGGAAAGGGGAAGTACTGCTACTTTCCATGCCGCCCGCGATATAACAATTCCCCGCACCTCCTTGGATAAAATGACAAGCTGTCCGGATGGCCTCCAGTCCTGCACTGCACTGTCTGTCTATCGACATACCGGTTACCGATAAAGGGAGCCCTGCTTCCAAAGCCGCTAGTCGGGCGATATTCCCTCCAGGTCCTACAACATTCCCCATAATGACTTCATTGATTTCCGTTTCAAGTCCCTTAGCGAGGTGTTGAAGAAGGGGGGCGGCAAGAAGATGAGGTTCAATATCCCAGAACACTCCGTTTTTCTTTCCGATAGGCGTCCGTTTGGCCTGTACAATCACTGCTCTATTCATGGATGAGCGCCTCGGTTTCGATGAATTGTTGAACCTGCATACGGGCAATCTTTCCGCTTGTCGTATAAGGGATATCTTCGACCAAAAACCATTTTCGGGGGATTTTATAAGCAGATAACTTTTCCATGCAAAGCTTTTTTAATTCTCTTTTTGGCGCGTTGCCCTTGACCACCGCCACAGGAATCTGGCCCCAATATGTATCATTTAAGCCGACGACCGCCACTTCTTCAACAGCGGGATGTTCCATTAGAACCGCTTCGATTTCTTCTGGGAATAGATTGACGCCTCCCGATAATATCATGCATGTTTTCGCGCCCGACGACATAGAGAAATCCGTTTTCATCCAGATATCCCATATCATCAACCGTCACCCAGCCATCTTCGTCTTGGATCGATTGAATGGTTCGGGATATCGGATCCATATAGCCGGAAAAAATCATGTTACTTCTGACAAATATCTTTCCAATTTCCTGAGTTGGAGCTTTCACTCCATTTTCATCTATTATTTCAATTTCAACGTTATGAAAAGGTTTCCCGACAGAATTCGGATTGTGTTTATTGCCGTCATCACTGAGAAACGTTACAAAGCTCAGTTCACTTGCCCCGTAAAATTCAAACATCGTTAAACGATGAAACTGTTCCCGGATTTTTTGTTTTGAACCTTTCCTCCCACTTTGCTCCGGAAGAGATGATTTTTATCGGTTTTTGAATGGTATTCTTTTCTTTGAGCATGGCTTCCACCATGGTCGGTACGACAAATATCGCCGAAACCGGGAATATGTTCATCCAGTTCAATGCGAGAGTGGGAGAAAAGCTTTCCATTAAATAAATCGTCCCCCCGGCATATAACGTACTGATTGCTCCATAAAGAAAATGGGAATGGATGAGCGCCCCCGGGATGAGGACATGGTCCTTTTCATCGAGATGGAGGTCCCTCTGATTACAGGTGAAACTTTCTATCCAAGAATGATGAGAGCGGACAAACGCTTTGGGCAACCCGGTTGTTCCAGAAGTGAACCCCAGATAAAATGGCGTATCTCCATCGATTTCTAATGCCCATGATGAATCGCAGGTTCTGATCTGCTCCAAAGCATCTTCCCAAAGAATAATACATGAATCCGTATTTCCGATGCGGCCAACCAACTCTTTAGTCGTGATGAGTACGGATGGAGAAGAGACGGTTAGGCGCTGCTCAAGTTCAGCTGGTTTCCACTTCGCGTCAAATGTAGCGGCGGTACGACCTGCCATCGCAGTTCCCGAAAAAATTTGTAGAAAAGCAATACCGTTTGGCAAAAAAATACCGAGCGTCGCATTAGCATCTGTGACGGCATCTATCCAATTTGCTGTTTTACAAACCATATCAGCCCATTCCCGGTAACAGATTGTTTCGGATGAAGTGTGGATGGCAATTTTATTGGAATGTCGAATCGCATGATTTTGGTAGGTTCCTGTAATCGTTGTCACGTACAATTCCTCCTCTAGTTAGTCAGTAGCCTTCGATTGAAAACGGGATAGCTCTGCAATTTGAAAACCAAAAATGAGGCAATCGTTGCTTTGATGGCATCTCCAGGCAGATAGACAAGGCTCATTTTCATAGCAAGTAGTAAATCGATATTCATGACGAAGGCTTGTACAGGTATGCCGAATAAATAAATGAGGAAAATACCTATCGTTAAATTGGTCAATAAAATTGACCCGAGCTTTAGTTTTTTGAAGCGGGATTGAATGTATCCAAGGCAAAATGCCGTTAAAGGATATGAGAGCAAATAGCCCGCACTCGGTCCTACAAATACGCCGATACCCCCACGTCCACCTGATAATAGCGGAAGTCCTGTAGCAACGAGCAATAAGAAGACAATTTGGCTGATTGCACCCAATCGAGCGCCTAAAATCCCACCAGCAAGCAGTACACCGAGCGTCTGCAACGTTATAGGCACAGGAGTAAACGATAAGAAAAGGGGAGGAAGTAAACCTAATGCCCCCATAATGGCAGCAAACATTGCAACCTGTGTGAGTTCACGTGTATTCATAAGCAATCACCTCAATAGATTAATAACTTCATATTGAATAGTGTAAACTTTCAATACTATTTGTGTCAACGGTATTTTTTATTGAGTTAACCTAGAGGGTATGGTTGTGGGATGTTTTTCTCCAAAAAGACAACAAAAAGGACAGCCACTACTGAAAGGGAGACTGTCCTTTTGAACTTATAAAAAATCTAAATTGATCTTTCCATCTACAAGTGAAAGACTAGCATCGAATTTGTTGCCGTTATTGGCGGTAAAGCCTTTGATCACATTCGTTTTACCTTTTGTACAAAGAAGCTTCACTTGAGTCGGTGTTAGTTTTTTCTTCAGAAAAACCCCTGGAAAAGTCATCTTGCACCCATTTTTATAGGCACTACAGCCATAGAAATCTTTACGCGCGACAATGGTGCCTTGCTGACAGGTAGGGCACGGAGCAATTTCTTGTGGTGCATAGGATTTGGTTGATCGAGATGTTTTCGTTGGTAGTTTGATGTCGATTTTTTGTGCTTCCAAATGTGGCGGCACTTCTTCCAATAATTTGTGAATGAATTTCGCAATACTACCGAGAAAATGTTTCTGTGTACCTTCACCATTGCCGATTTTTCTCAAATACGCTTCCCATTTCGCGGTCATCGATGGGCTTGCCAGTAGATTACCCTCAATTGCTTGGCAGAGGATACGTCCTTTGTCTGTAATGGAAACGATATTTTTAGTCACATTGATGTAGCCGTGGCGTTTGATCGTTTCAATGATACCGCTTCGGGTCGCTTCTGTTCCGAGCCCTTCGACTTCTTTCAGGATTTCTGTATCTTCTTTATCTTCCACAAGCTTCCCGCAAGTTTTCATCATCGCGATGAGCTGACCTTCCGTATACGGTTTGGGCGGCATCGTTTTGCCTTCTTTAATGCCAATAGCACTTTCCACGGGTTCATTCATCGTGAGTGGCGGCAGTGAAGGCTCACCCTTGTCAGTTTCTTTTACTGAACGGATAAACAATGCTTTCCAACCTTTGTCACGTTCCGTTTTGCCAACTGTGAAGAAGGGCAGACCGTTGACATCTGTTGTCACTTTTGTTTCGGTGTACAGATAATCGGTATGGAACATTGCTAGCGTTGTGCGTACCACTTCTTCGTATAAATTACGCTCGATGTTCGATAACCCTGTGAGCACGGCTTGTGACGGGATTTTCTTCGTCGGGATGATGGCGTAGTGCTCTTGGACCTTTGAGCTGTCGACAAAGCGCTTTTTCGGAGCAAGGGATGTGACAGGGAAGGAATGGCCGATGAGCTTTTGATAATCATTCACCTGGGCTGCGAGATAGGAAAACTCATTTGGCGTAATATGTCGGGCATCCGTCCGCGGATAGGTGACAAGCTTCTTTTCATAGAGTCCTTGCATGGTCTTCAGGACATTGGCAGGGCTCGTTTTCCAAAGCCGGTTCGCCGTTGCTTGAAGTGTTGACAGCGAATGGAGCTGAGGGGGTGGCGTCCGCTTATCAATCTTTTCGACAGATGTAATAATACCGGGTGAATGTGGATGTATAGCGTGTTTTGCAAGAAGGTCCCGGATGATTTCCCGTTTAGGTTCTTTCGCCTTTGCTTTCCCTTTATACGATCCTTGCCCAGCAGTGAAAGTCGCTTCGATTTCAAAGAACGGCTCGGAAACGAATGTCTCAATTTCCCTCTGTCGTTGATAAATGAGGTATACCGTTGGCGACTGGACACGCCCGATTGGAAATACTTCCTGGATGCCGCGCGCCTTCAATAGAAGCGAGTAAAGGCGTGACCCATTCATCCCAACCAGCCAGTCACTAATCTGACGGGCTTTCGCTTCCTCATACATCAGAAGATCTTTGCGATTATCGTGGAGATTAGTAAACCCTTTCCGCACTTCATCGACCTCGAGCGAATTAATCCACAGTCGTTTAATTGTTTTTCCTTTCGCACCCGTTTGGTTGTAAATACTATAGAAGATGTTCGACCCTTCGCGGTCCACGTCGCACGCATTAATAACGACATCCGCCGCAAGTATGAACTTCTTTACTGCTTGAAATTGCGCATACTTTCCTTTCGCAACTTGGAACTCGTACCGTTCCGGTAAGATCGGTAAGCTGCCAAGTGTCCAACGGTTCCACCGTGGATCATAGGCTTTCGGTTCCTTTAGTTCAACAAGATGGCCAATACCCCACGTAATGACCGCCCCGTTTGGAAAGAGCTTACTTTGTGCCAACTCAATATGTGTTTTATGCCGTGACTTTACCGTAAAAGCCTCAGCATACGCCTTAGCTTGGGATGGTTTTTCAGCGAAAATGACTGTTTTCATGATACACCTCTTTTCTTTATACGATAAAACATTAGTTCTACTATTATCGCATATATGCAGACTGTTTTCTAAGTAATAGAAGGAAAATTAAAGGGATAAATAGAGTGAGCTGTATAATGAGAAAATATTTCTACATAGGGATATATAGAATGTCGCTGCTTGGTGTAGGGAAAGAGGAAAGAACGGAAGTCAACAAGAGTTGATTTTTATCGTAAAATAAACGATATTTACAGGGAGAAATCTGAAAAAAACTAACTCTAAAAATTGGGAACAATAGTCTTAATATTAATGAGAATATTGTCGTTTTTTGTGATATACTATATGAGCATTATGATACAGGGAAACAATAGGATTGCGGACCCTCTATCTTTAGATGTCGAAAAAATGATAATGTTTGTCGAAATATATAAAACGCTAGTGTAATGGGTTTGTAAGTTTTATTATACAAGACTTATATTTCATTATGTGTCAAAAAAATAATAGTATATAAAACCCCTTTTTTTTTGGATTTAAATAGTACTTTAACTTTTTTTTTGGGGGTTTATAGGAGGGGCAAACGATGACGGGAAAAAATCAAGCGAATAAATCTACTCGTAGAGATTTCCTAAAAAAATCCGGTTATGTGACCGGTGGTGTTGTTGGCGGGAGTGTTTTAGGTGGATTGCTCGGAAAACAATTTTGGGAACCTGAAACTGAAACTGTTACTGCAGTTGCAGGCTCAACCGAAGCTGTGCAGCATGATCACGCTTTAGAATATTTTACGAATCGAGCGGATTTCCAATTGCTGTCACAGGCCACGGAACGAATTTTTCCAGAGGATGAAAATGGACCAGGTGCGATTGGTTTAGGAGTTCCTTACTACATTGATCACCAATTAGCGAGTAAGTGGGGAATCAATGCCAAGGATTATAGATATGGACCTTTTTACGATGGCGAGCGCGTTCAAGGTTATCAATCTCAATTAAAGTATCATCAGATTTATGACTTAGGAATAGAGGCAATTGAGAAGCATAGTCAAGCGACATTTGACAAAAGATTTATAGAATTAGAGGGCGCACAACAGGATGAGGTCTTAGTAGCTCTTGAAAATGACAAAGTGAAAATTCCTGGTCTTAAATCAAGCTTCTTCTTTGAAATTTTACGCAAGTCGACTTTAGAGGGTGCTTATGCAGATCCACTATATGGTGGAAACAAGGATATGCAAGGATGGAAGATGAAAGAGTATCCTGGCGTTAAAATGATGTATACTGCTGAGCAAGTGGAATCTAAAGAATTCATTAAAGTTCCACCAGCGAGTCTTCATACCACACATAGCTAAAATTTACATAAAAAGTGAAGCTGTATGAAAAAGTTTCATAAAAAATGAACAGAGCGAAAAGAGGTTATTCATTATGGTTACGAAACTGCCTAAAACAGATGTTGTAACGGTAGGTGTTGGCTGGACAGGCGGCATTATAGCTGCTGAGGCCGCTAAAGCAGGCCTAAAAGTTGTCGGGTTAGAACGTGGTGGAAATCGTGGAACGGAAAACTTCAGTATGAAGCATGATGAACTGCGCTATGCAATACGCGGTGAATTGATGCAAGATTTATCGAGAGAAACGTTAACATTTAGAAATAATAGTGGTCAGCGTGCATTACCAATGCGTCAATATGGATCCTTCATGTTAGGAAATGGTGTTGGAGGAGCAGGTACGCATTGGAACGGGATGACGGACCGTTATTTACCATACGACTTTGAAATAAAATCAAAGACGATTGAAAAATATGGCGAGAAGAAAATTGCTGACGGACTACTCATCCAGGACTGGGGTATTACTTACGATGAAATGGAGCCGTATTATACGAAGTTTGATAAAATGGCTGGTATTTCTGCCGACGAGACGCTCCTTCGTGGAGAACGTTCGGAACCCTTCCCAAATCCGGCATTGAAACATGGTCCTGAGCTTGATTTATTTAAAGAAACAACGAAAAAAATGGGACTGGATCCATTCACTATGCCTGCAGCTAACAATTCACAACCTTATCAAAATCCGGATGGACAGCATTTAGCTGGTTGTCAAATGAACGGATTCTGTGAGCGTTTCGGTTGTGAATATGGTGCAAAAGCAAGTCCGAACGTTACAGTTATCCCAACAGCATTGAAAACGGGTAATTTTGACCTCCGCCCATACTCTGAAGTTATCGAAGTTTTACATAAAGATGGCAAGGCAACAGGCGTTATTTATGTTGATACACGTACAGGTGAAAAATTTGAACAACCTGCTGAAATTGTTGCATTAACAAGTTATACGTTCAATAATAACCGTTTGTTACTCAATTCAAAACTGGGTACTCCTTATAATCCTGAAACAAAAAGAGGTACAATCGGAAAGAACTACTGTTATCAAATAATTGTAGGTACGAACGGATTCTTTGATGATCGTAAATTCAATACTGCGATTGGTTCTGGCGGACTCGGTGCAACATTAGATAACTTTAATGGTGATAACTTTGACCATACAGATCTTGATTTCATACATGGTGGAATGATTACCATTAACCAATCAGGAAAAAGACCAATTGATAACAACCAAGTTCCTCCAGGTACACCAAGCTGGGGTAAAGAATTTAAACAGCAATCGTTAAAATATTATAACCGCATGATTAACGTTCACACATATGGCGCAGTTATGCCCAATGTGAATAACTATTTGGATTTAGACCCGACATATAAAGATATACATGGTAAACCACTTGTTCGCATGACGTTTGACTTCTCGGAAACGGACCGTAAACGCGGTGAATTCCTTAACAATAAAACGAAGGAAATCATGCAAGAAATGGGAGCAACGTATGTCTCTGACAATGAATCACTTGAGCATTATGACATCACAAAATATCAAGCGACACATAATACAGGCGGCGTTATCATGGGAGCAGATCCTGAAACATCCGCTGTCAACTCTTACCTGCAAATGTGGGAAGCGGAAAATGTTTTCGTTGTTGGTGGATCAGCATACGCTCACCAAAGTGGTTACAATGCGACTCATACTTTAGGAGCACTTGCTTACCGTGCTTCAGAAGGAATTATCAACTATAGTAAAGAGGGCGGCAGGCTCGTCTAAGCAAGTCAAAAGCACACCAACTCATTAAAGGGTTGGTGTGCTTTTTAAAATCTAAAGCTATATTCATCGCTACTCGTAAATATTGCGGGTCGGTATCATGTTCATCAATAGTAAATATTTAAACAAGCATAACCCCGTTCTAGTTTTAGAACGGGGTTAAAATAGATTTGTTTGAGGAAACTAACTCAATTTGCTTCTCTTGCTTTCTGTGTATCTCTCACATTTTTTTGGACTGTTATTGCTGCAAATAGACTAAGAACGAAAGCCATACCGTAAAATCCTTTTTCACTTAACACAATACTTCCTGCATTATATAAACCGATGGCCATCAGTAAAATAGATACAATTAGTGCAAACCAGCTAATGCCGTAATAAATATTCGTAACCGGTATACCTTCTTCTTTATCTCTAACTGCTTTTTGCAAAGAAACAGAGGCATAGAGTCCGAATATTAAAATTGCAAAGTAATAACCTTTTTCATTCAGCTCCATAGCTGCATTATACAAACCTAAGAGGTAAGCTGATACTCCTATTAACAGCGCTGCTAAAGATGCCCCTTTGAAAGCTGAAGTAGGTTCACCATCCTTTCTCTCCACTTTCTCATTATGTTTTTCCTTGCCAAACAAATCTTCATGATCATTAGCCATTGAACGTCCCTCCTCTTACGATAATCATATCTAAGTGAATATGAATCGGCAATGTTTTTAAAATAGTCTATCTATTCGCGCGGGTAGGCGGACACTACAAAAATACATTAGCATTGGTTAACTTAAAACGTGGGGATGTATCACGCAAATAGATGGAAATTTAAATTATTATATTGAAAATTCTACTAGAGACATGTACGATTAATAAAAAGCTTTACTCCACTAAAGAGGTGGATGAAATGAATGATGAAGTAATTGCTATTTTAAAGTTTCATGTTTACCGTGCTTTACTAATAAATGAAGAGAAATAATAATTTCCCACAACGGGAAATGTTGTTGCTGCTACTTGGAAGGGGTTTATGATGGTAGAGAAAAAAAAGACTGGTTTTGTGGACCGGTTTTTAACTAAAATTGAAGTGGCAGGCAATAAATTGCCTGATCCCATCCTAATTTTTGTTATATTAATGGGGATTATTCTAGCGGGTTCGTTTGTAGCCTCATTGTTTAATTTGAAGGCGACGAACCCAGTGACCGGCGAAGTAGTTGAAGCCGTCAACTTGTTGTCGGGCGAAGGCTTGTTGAAGATTCTAACGGAAAGTATTCAAAATTTCAGTACGTTCCCGCCGCTTGGTATGGTGCTTGTGGTCATGCTTGGTGTAGGACTTGCTGAGAAAACAGGTTATTTTGAAACGGCGATGAAGCGTGTCATTGAAGTTGCACCTCGTACTCTCATCATCCCAACAATGATTCTAGTCGGGATCATTGGGAATATTGCAGGAGATGCAGGCCCGGTCATTTTGCCGCCAATTGCCGCAATGGTGATGATCAAACTAGGTTACCACCCATTTGCGGGGCTTATTATGGCTTACGCCGCGACATTAGGCGCATTTGGAGCAAACCTTGTTTTAGGGATGGGAGATGCCCTCGTAGCTGGTTTTACTGAGCCAGCTGCTCAGCTCGTTGATCCAAATTATACGGCGAATATTGCGATGAACTACTATTTTATGGCTGTATCTGCCATTTTTCTGCTCATTATCATTTACTTTTTAACGACAAAATTGACCATTCCGAGACTTGGGGCATATACAGGGCAGGTCATGGATAACGAAAAGCTAACACCAGCAAAAATTTCAGCTTTGCGCTGGGCGAATATATCTGCAATTATGACTGCGATTGCATTTATCGCACTTTCAATTCCAGAAAACGGATTGCTGCGAAATCCTGAAACCGGTTCGCTTGTGACCGATTCACCGCTCATGAATTCTGCCGTTTTCATCATCACGATCCTATTTTTTGTTCCTGGTTTAGTGTATGGACTGAAGATGAAGACGATAAAATCATCCAAGGATTTTGCGAATATATTGAGTGATTCAATGGGAACGATGGGAAGCTATATCGTCCTTGTATTTTTTGCCGCTCAAATGCTTGCTTATTTCAATTGGAGTAATTTAGGACCGATTCTTGCCATCAAAGGCGCAAGTGCTCTCGAAGCAATGAAAGTCGAAGGTGTTCCATTAATTGTCGGCTTCATCGTTTTGTCGATGATTATTAACTTGCTTATGGGGAGTGCTTCCGCGAAGTGGGCGATATTGGCACCTGTTTTCGTACCGATGTTTATGTACCTTGGGTATGATCCGGCATTTACGCAAATGCTGTACCGGGTTGGTGATTCGATTACAAATCCGATTACACCAATGCTACCGTATTTCCCATTGTTGTTGGCATTTGCCAAGAGATATGACAAAAATGTCGGTATCGGTACATTCATTGCGCATTTATTGCCTTATTCAGTCGTCCTTTTCTTTGGCTGGACGGCATTCACAATCGTTTGGTATTTACTAGGAATTCCAGTCGGACCAAACGGACCCATCCTTTTACCTTAATAGTGCCGGTTCTAAGACAATTCAAGGTTGTTTTAGGGCCGGTCCTTTTTTGGCTTCTAGCCAATTCTGTGTTTTTTATAGATATTTTAGTTTAATGTTCGGAAAAAGTTTTAAAAAGATAGAAGCCAAGCTGTACTTTTAGAAGATCCTCGTAATGGTTAAAATCTAAATCAAGAATATGCTCGATTTTCTTGATTCGATGATAGAGCGTGTTTGTATGGATATGAAGCTCTTTTGCAGTAAGAGTCATAGATCTGTTGTTTTGAATATAGGAAAAAAGTGTTTGAATATACTCCTTGTTTTTCTCCTCATCTGTCCATAGTTCTGAAAACGTCTCTTTTAGGAATGCATCGATTTCTGCAGAGGAATGATCTAAAAAGAAGCTGCTGATTCCAATATTTTTATAGTGAATAATGCCTTTTTTCTTTCGTTTTCTCATGTAAAGAAGGGCTTTCTCTGCCCTTAAATGATTTTCTTCCGCCTGACCATAATAATAGTATCCCGTGCTGATTCCACCTCGGGCTACTATTGTATATCGTTCGTTCCACCATTTTATGACGCTCTCGATTAGTTCAGTCCATAATGCTTCCTGATTAGCATTTTGAACAGAAGAAAAAATCGTGATTTTATTATTGTGGCTAAATAGCAGATTATTATTTTGGGGCATTTTCTCTTTCAGTTGCGCAAGCAGAAGTAATGCCTCGTTTTCGAGAGAGTTCGGCTCGATATTACCATCTAATTCAATTAAAGCTGTTAGAAGAAAGTAATGATTGTGTATCCCTAATTCCTTAGCAACAATCTCAGCTTGCCTCGGATTTTTAACCTTTAGAAACTGTTGATAAGTTTCATAGGTTTTTTTGTACATGATTTCAGTTTGCGATCTGCGTTTCATAATTTCAAGGGAAAGAATAGGAGCTCCTTGCTCTATGATTAGACTGTCGAGTTGTGATAAAGGAGAGCTTCCTTCTGTAAATAGACAGCCTAATAAAATGGAGCTCGACCTAATCGGATAAATATAATAATCAATTGGAACTGGATCGTAAATTGATACGTAAGCAGGCAAGATTTTAGTTCTGAAAAGAAAGAAAATATCATCTAGATTTTTCGCGAAATGTTTATTGTGTTCTGGTGAAAATGACCTTTCAAGATAATCCACATAAACCAACTTTCGATTCATTAATTTATTCATTTCTAAAATAATCGTATTCAGACCCTTGTTCTGAACGGATAACCCTGTAAGTAGGTTGTGTATGTTTGTTCTTTTTTCTAATAGCGTATTTGTTTCTTTGAGTCTTTGTGATAAATGGGTAGCTTCATGCAAGTTTTTTTGTAACTCTGTATGGAGTTTTGCATTGTATAGTGCAATAGCTGCCTGAGAAGCAAAACTTTGCAGGAGATGGAGATCGATTTCACTAATCCCATCTTCAATATCAAAACAATGAATGGCCATAACACCAATCCGATTTGTACCAAATGAAACAGGGACGGTTACGATAGACTTTATATTCGGGTTGTTGTTGTGGGCTTTTTCAATGAACTCAAAATTCTCTTCGCTCAAATCACGCATACTACTATAAATTTCCTCCCTAGAGGTAATTAACCTTACACAACCATCCCTAAAAACCTTTCCTGTGATAGACTCCCCTATATTTACTTTGAAGTGTCTGATGTTATCATTAAAGCCCACATAAGCCTTTATAATCAGTTTATTACAGGACTCATCTAACATTTGTATATATCCTGCCTCTGCCGTCTCAACTATATTTAACGCAAAATGCATAATTTTTTCTAAAACCTCATCCAACTCAAGAGTCGAATTCATTGCTTGAAAGCTTTCCATTAAATTTATTACATGATCAAGTGCCTTTTGATTTTTGAGATTTAATTTTTTTAGAGTGATTTCGTTTCTTTCCACAATTCCACCTCTTTTGTTGATATCAACAATGTTTTTGCATGAACGTTGTTTAAAACAATATTGATGTTCTCATCTGAATTATATAACATTAGGTAAATACATAAAAGTGTTAATATTTATTTAGATGAAAGCGCTGACAATCCGTTGAGAAATTAGTGGCAGGAAACTAGCGTACAAAGAAATGAAGAATATATTCAAAAAGCTTGTACATCGTAGACGAGATTCGCAAATGGGGGAATAGTTATGGAAGAGATGAAAAATAAGAAAAGACATATGATTCTGGGACTCCTGTTTTTAGGATGGTGTTTGTCATATCTTGACAGGATGGCAATGAATGTCGGGATTGTCGAAATTGCAAAAGATTTTAATCTAAGTCCGTCTGTAATGGGGATAGTGTTGAGTAGTTTTTTTGCAGGGTATGCGATAATGCAATTGCCTGGAGGCTGGCTAGCGGATAAGTTTGGATCAAGAAAAGTCATTACGATCTCCATACTGCTTTGGTCGCTTTTTACCATTTTAACCGGGATGGCTTGGTCTCTTATGTCCATGATTATCATCCGATTTATGTTTGGTCTCGGGGAAGGAGGATACCCCGCGGCGAGCTCTAAAGCCATTGCTGATGTCTTTCCAAAACAAGAACGGACAAGTGCTCAGACCATTATGATGTCTTCCAATTCACTTGGTGGAGTAATCGCTCCTTTAATTGCTACACCGCTCCTTGTATGGATTGGATGGCAAAATCTATTTATTGCCATTGGTTTATTTGGTGTCTTGTTTGCAGCGATACTTTGGTATTATTTAAGGCCCGAAAATATGCAAATTGACATAAATGAATTGCTTGGAAAAGAGAAAATCCAGAAAGAGTCTTTTAAAGATATATTAAAAATTTCGACAAGTTGGAAGTTGGCAATTATGTGGTTTGCTGTAAGTACAGTGGTATGGGGTCTCATTTCTTGGATGCCACCATATCTCGTCGATGTGAGAGGTCTTGATTTGATGTCGATGGGGATGCTGACATCGATACCTGCCCTTTTTGGGGCAATTGGGGTTATTGTTGGTGGTCAACTCATTAAGTCGCTTCTAAGTGGGAAAGAAAAATATCTCTCCATTGTGAGTCTTATCATAATGATTATATCTCTATACTTGTTGTTCAATGCATCGTCAGTTTTATTAGTGATTGTTTATCAGTCAATCTGTATGTTATTCCATGGACCCGTTGTGGCGACGATTTTTAGTCTACCGCATAAGCTATTCTCTAAAAACGTGTTAGGGTCTGCATTTGGAATGGTTAACCTTGGCGGGATGATTGGTGCATTTTTAGCACCAATGGTTATGGGATACTTAATTGAAGTTTTCAATGGATATTATGCCTCAGCATTTATCTATATAATTGTCTGTGCTGTTATAGGCATTTTTGCAGCAGCTACTCTTAATTCCAAAAAAGATTCTTTTGGCCAAGCTCCTTTAGCTACCAGTGAGAAGACAATCTAGAATGAATGCTATGTTTATCTAGAAGATAGACATTAAACAACAACGTTACGAAGTTTTTAGTAGGACAAAAAACACCTTAATAAATGAGTGTATTGCAAACCAAATACACTTATTATAGGTGTTTTTTTTGTGTCGGAAAAGTGTGGGAAACGAAGTGTAGACGATTACTATTTAACTGCACTTTTGGTGAGTAGCGCCTTGTTCTAAACAACTCGGAATTGTTCTAGGATTGGGCGCATTTTATATTGGTCAGATATCATCTGAAAAATTATATTGAGAATTATAATCAATTAGAATATAATTAATTGAGATTGATTCTCATTATTGATTAGATAGAAGACGGAGGGGAAAAGATGAAGAAGTTTGTATTTGTATTACTAGCACTACTATTGGTGTTAGGTGGATGTGCTGAAAAAGAGGGAAATGTCCCAAAAGATTCGAATAGGAGCGAGGAAAATGAAAAAATAGAAATAACGCATGCATTAGGTACAGAGACATTCGATCAAGTACCGGAGCGAATTGTCGTTTTAGAATGGAACTTTGCAGAGGAACTACTTGCATTAGGCATTCAACCAGTCGGTATGGCGGACATTCAAGGGTTTGAGAAGTGGGTAAAAATTAGTGAAACCGTTTCGGACGAGGTTGTAGACGTTGGAACACGTCAAGAACCGAATCTAGAGGAAATTGCCAAGCTGAATCCGGACGTAATTATTACGCTTTCTAATAACCATGGCGCAATTCAAGAGCAATTATCAAAGATTGCACCGACCATTTTCTATGACACGGTTTCTCCGGAAGTGACGAAGGATTTGTATCAAAATACATTTGATTCATTCAAAACAACGGCAAAACTGCTTAATAAAGAAGCAGAAGCAGAGCAGCTTATCAAACGATTAGATGATAAGTATGCAGAAGCTACTAAAGCCATTGAAGAGTTAAATTTACCAACGAAGGAGTTCTTGTTCACACAGGCCTATTCAGTCAACCAAGCACCGACTTTCCGTTTGTTCACCAAAAACTCCATGGTTAGTCATGTGCTCGAAAAAGTTGGATTAGAAAATGTCATCAAAGACCATACAGATGCAGCTTGGGGCTTTATTGACGCCAATGTTGAAGGGGTTTCCAATTATGAAGATGTACTGTTTATACATGCCGTTCAATCAGATGATCCATTATTCGACAACTTGGAAAACAATAAAGCATGGGGTGAATTGACCTTCGTTAAAAATGATCAGCTTTATGATATCGGCGGGGATACATGGACATTTGGCGGCGTATTATCAATGGAGACATTAGTGGATAATTTAGTTCATGCATTACAAAAGTAAGATGAAGAGGAATATAAGGAAACTCATTACAATCAGCATATCAGGTTGTCTTCTCTTTCTTTTATTGGGGACGATTCATGTTAGCCAAGGTCAAGCATCGAGCGGTTATTTCAACTTTTGGCAACAGCTTTGGCATGATGAGCAGCAACAAAACTTTCTACTCCATAGTCGTTTACCGCGGTTTGTCATAGGTTGTTTGGCGGGATCTGCCTTAGCAGTTGCAGGAATGCTCATGCAAACGATGACAAAAAATCCTTTAGCGAGTGCAAGTACATTAGGGATTCATTCGGGGGCTTATTTTTTTGTTGTGGCGTGCGCCATTTTCTTCCCCCGGCTCAGTGGGAACCACCCGCTACTACTTGCCTTTGGAGGCGGACTGGCCGCTGCGCTTCTCGTATGGAGTTTAGTTGGGAAGACGCTTGATCCTGTACGAGTCGCTTTAACAGGTATGATTGTGAGCTTGTTATTTGCATCATTTACAGCCGCTCTGCAACTTCTATTTGCTAATGAAGTTGCAGGTTTATTTTTATGGGGTTCCGGGACATTGTTACAGTTGGATTGGTCAGGCGTTCAATTTGCATGGCCGTGGATTGGAATCGTTCTACTTATTCTATTGTCCACAAGTCGTAAACTGGATGTTTTACTATTGAATGAAGAGGCTGCGATTGGAATCGGTGAAAAGGTAGGGCGCATTAAGCTGGTAGGTTGGCTTGCTGCAATCTTTCTGGCGGCACTTACGGTTGCAGTAGTTGGACCAATCGGCTTTGTTGGCATTATTGCTCCTCATATCGTCAGGCTATTAGGGTTCCGTTTTCACTTTTCAATGATTCTTGGCAATATTGTTGTGGGGGCATTGCTACTTGTAAGTGCGGATATATTGGTAAGGGCAATTTCCCAGACAACCGAACTACCTGTTGGCGCAATGACTGCCCTCATCGGTGGTCCCTGGATTGTGTATTTAGCGATCAAATTGAGTCGTTCAGTACGGGGGAAATCCGCTCCAGTAAGCGGTCACGTTTCACATCAAAGAAAGGGATTGGTTTACGGAGTCCTTTCTGTCATCGCCATCTGTATGTTCTTAGTGAGTTTACGCTTTGGCGGCACTGGATTTACGCCCCTGCATCTATTGGGCCAGGAGCTTGCGCATAATACATATGTATGGAATTTCCGCGTTCCGCGTATCCTTGTCAGCTTCTTGGTTGGGATGCTTATGGCTGCGGGAGGCGTCCTGTTTCAATCAGTTTTGCGAAATCCACTGGCAGATGCATCGGTATTGGGTGTGACATCGGGTGCGGGGATGGTAGCGATGCTATTCATGATTCTAGCACCAGGCTTAGCTTACATATTTGTCCCAATTGGAGCAGTTGTAGGGGCATTTCTCGTTATGTGGCTAATTTTAGTATTTAGCTCCCGTGGGGGTTTTCAGCCCGTTACACTTCTGTTAATTGGCGTTTCGGTATCAGCCGTCTGTTCAGCAATCATTCAAATACTGATGGTTAAATCCAAATTGTATGCAGTGCAAGCACTGACATGGTTGTCTGGGAGTACGTATGGAAGTTCATGGGATCATGTATTGATGGCGCTTGTCACGAGTGTGATGTTATTACCGATCATTTATTATTTCTCCAGGACATATGATGCGTTAATCTTTGGTGAAGAAGTAGCGATTGGTTTTGGCATCAGTATAAGCAGACTTCGGTTATGGATGATTATTGTTGGGGTGATGATATCCGCAATCAGCGTTTCGATTGTTGGAACAATTGGTTTCATCGGATTGCTCGCCCCCCATGCCGCGAGGCGGGTAGTCGGCATTAAGCATCAAGCAGTCTTCCCGGTTAGTATTTTGCTTGGGGGAATCTTGTTATTGGCGGCAGACTTCTTAGGCCGTTTTGTATTAGCGCCCAACGAAGTCCCGGCAGGTTTACTCGTTTCAATAGTCGGTGCGCCATATTTGCTTTATTTACTAAAGAATAGTGGAAAAGTGAAAGTGAGGTAGAAAATTAGAAAAGCGGTTTTTAGCCTGAATGAATAATAGAACGTCAACTGTATTCTCTACGGTTGACGTTTTATAATGGATGTATAAAAGTATATTAATTTCCTCTGCAAATATAATAAGAGTCTCATGTAAGAAACACTCACCATTCTACTATGGTACTATCACGCCTTCAAAGTTTCCTTTCAATACCGTTTTTTCATTTTGATTGGTGCATTGAAAATTTGCCATAATGGCTATTCTATCATTCGCTTGCTTTTCATACCTCTCAATTGTGACTGCACATCGTATGGTATCCCCAGTAAA
>CAWJLH010000020.1:0-9045 GCA_963843665.1 uncultured Caryophanaceae bacterium | reverse complement strand
CTGCAAATCGACGGCCAATGTCATTTCGAGTACGAGGGATGGCTGGGAAATGGTTTGTTCATGCCCGATTGGAATGGCCTCGTCCAGATAGGCGAGTTCTTTGAATTCATCCATGAAAAAGCCACGATCTAGTTTTTGAAAATAAGTAATTATGTCTTGGTTTTGATTGGCCATTGTCAATGCTCCTTCGAATAATCGTAACTTACGCTTTACATTCATCATTTCCTATAAGGAGAACTTGTAAACAATCATGAAGCGAACGGTACCGATTCGTTCGCTATCTGAAGCAGAAAAAAATCTAAATTCAACAATGAAATAAATAGAGATTGAATTAGCCCCTTTCAAGTTAGTCGCTTGAAAGGGGTTTTGTTTTACGTATTTACAACTATAAAGCAATGCCCTGAGTATCTTCATAGCGGCTGAACGCACTACCGAAGACACAGCCTGTATGACTAATTTGACCGATTAAATTGTTGGTTGTATGACATTAATCCCTTTCCTGCATACTTTAATCAGAATAAGGGAAAGCATTGAAAGACAATGCTTAAAGTGAACACAGCCCTGTTAAATGTATAAATAGTCGTTGTATGACAAGGTTTTCTATACGATAGCCCCCAAAAAAATAATGAAAGGTGATGAATAAGATGGGTGTACATCAATATTTTAAAAGCTTATCTGATTTAGAACAAATTATTCGTTGTCCAGGAAAGTTCAAATATCAGGAGCATTCCGTCGCCAGTCATTCGTTTAAGGTGGCAAAAATCGCTCAATTTCTTGGAACCGTCGAAGAGGAATCTGGTCAAAAAGTGGATTGGAGACTCCTCTATGAAAAGGCATTGAACCATGATTACGCGGAACTTTTTACCGGGGATATAAAGACGCCAGTAAAATATGCTTCGAAAGAGTTGAAGCAACTCTTCAGTGAAGTAGAGGAAGAAATGACAAGAAAGTTTGTAGAAAAGGAACTTCCATCTGAGTTTCAAGCCATTTATTTGGAGCGATTTAAAGAAGGTAAAGATGAGACATTGGAGGGACGCATTTTATCTGTTGCAGATAAAATTGATTTGCTTTATGAAGCATTTGGGGAGATTCAAAAGGCTAATCCAGAGCCATTGTTTTTAGAGATATACGAAGAAGCATTAAGGACAATACTGCTGTTTCAAGATATGGACTGTGTACAATACTTCCTAGAACATATTCTTACAGATATGCTAAGTGAACGATTTACTGAACATGACGAGTTAACGGGCATTGCAATGCGGATCATTGAAGAACATGGAGGCTCTTGAACAGCTGATTTAAAACTATAAAAATATTTGAAATTCTATTTTTATTATGCATATTTTTCCGTACAAGGGGTAAGGAAATTGTACGGAGGTGTTTTGATGAAACGATACAGTATAGGGCAATTCGCAAAGGAAATTAATGTGACTGTTCAAACGTTAAGAAATTGGGATCATACGGGTAAACTTAAGCCCGACTATGTTTCCCCATCGCGCCATCGTTACTACTCTCAAAAACAACTGGATCATTTTCTCGGCTTGCATCGTCCCGAAATGGAACAAAAGGTGACAATCGGCTATTGTCGCGTGTCTTCCAATAAACAAAAAGATGACCTCGAAAGACAAGTTGAAAATATGAGGACTTATCTGATTCAGCAAGGGAAACCCTTTCAAATTATTACGGACGTTGGTAGCGGGATCGACTACAAGAAAAAGGGACTCAATGAGATGCTGGATATGGTTTTAGGTTATAAAGTTGAATCGGTTGTCATTTTGTATAAGGATCGTCTAGTCAGATTTGGCTATGAGTTGGCTTGAAACCCTATTTCTAAAGTATGGAACAACTATTCATGTTATTGATCATACACCTAAGTCGGAGGATCAGGAATTAGTTGAAGATTTGATTCAGATCATCACTGTATTTAGTTGTAAGCTACAAGGGAGACGTGCAAACAAAGCTAAGAAAATCATCAAGGAGTTGAAGGAGGGATGATTCTAGGGAAAAAGGTCAGGTTGAAACCGACAAAAGCACAAGAATTAGTAATGTGGAAGTCAGTAGGTACCGCAAGATGGGTCTATAATTGGACGCTCGCAAGGCAACAAGAGAATTATAAAAATGGAAACAAATTCATTTCCGACAATGACATAAGGAAAGAAATCACCGAAATGAAACAGTTGGACGAATTCAAATGGTTATACGATGTATCGAATAATGTGGCAAAGCAAGCTGTCAAAGATGCGTGTAATGCGTACACAAACTACTTTCAGGGGAAATCTAAACTCCCTCGTTTTAAAAGTCGAAAACGTTCCCGATTATCTTTTTATAACGATACGGGGAAATTGAAGGTCAAACCCAACAAACGAGTATTGATTGAAAAAGTGGGGTGGATGCAAACAGCTGAACAGATTCCAGTCGGTGTGAAGTACTGCAACCCCAGAATCTCGTTTGATGGAAAGTATTGGTATTTGTCTGTCGGGATTGAGCAAGCGTTTGAAAAAGAAGAACTAACAGGTGAAATTGTTGGAATTGATTTGGGCATCACAACGTTAGCGGTTTGTTCAAACGGCAACAAAGTGAAAAATATCAATAAAATAACAGTAGTACGCAAGATCGAGAAGCGCCTTCGTAGGTTGCAAAGAAGCGTTTCCCGTAAATATGAAATGAATAAGGAGGGAGTCCGTTACGCCAAAACAAGCAACTGTATAAAAATCGAAAAGAACATGCGACGCCTACACAGACGATTAGCAAATATCCGTACTAATCATATTCACCAAGCAACGAACGCAATCGCGAAAACCAAGCCTTGCAAAGTTGTGATGGAAGATTTGAATGTAAAAGGGATGTTGAAAAATCGCCACCTGTCCAAAGCGATTCAACAGCAAAAGTTCAAGGAATTCTCCCGCCAAATGGAATATAAGTGTGGGAAATATGGGATTAAATTCATGGAAGTCGATCGTTTCTTCCCGTCATCCAAAAAGTGTTCTTCATGCGACGAAATCAAGAAAGATTTGAAGCTGAAGGACCGTGTCTATACATGCAAATGTGGATTGAGACTAAATCGGGATTTGAACGCGGCATTGAATTTGCAGAAGGCAGGGCAATTAGCAGCTTAATCACCAAGAAGATACTGCTAATGTGTAGGATTCGTTGCATCCGAATTTACGCTTGTGGAGTGTCACACCAAATGCGAGTAGCTACGGCAAAAGCAGATACGATGAAGCAGGAAGCAAACAAGGCTTATAGATTTTTATAGGTTTTTGGCAACGGACGGAGGTCTTCAAATGGTGCTTGCTGATTTGTTGACGGCTACCCGCTATGAACTCAATATTACAGTCGTTGTCTTAAACAATGAGAGCCTGCAAATGGAGAGAGATAAACTCAAAGCTGCGAATAAGAAAGAGGTAGGCGTAGATTTAACCAACCCTGATTTTGTGAAATTGGCAGAATCCTGCAGATGGAAAGGATTACGCGCCACCTCAGATAATGAGCTGGAGTCGGTGCTGGAAGAAGCACTCAATACGAATGCTCCCACGCTGGTGGACATCAGCACAGCCCAAGTGTTCTTTCCGGAAACACAATAAAAAGATGTGGTGATCGAATGGTCGGTCACCATATCTTTTTTGTGATAAGGCTGTGGACAGTCCTATTACTGTAACTTTCGTTATTCCGAAAGTTCCGCTTTATAGAAACTACATACTTATTTGGTTTTATGGCTTATCCTTCATTTTACGCATGTTGCATCATCTTCCTGGCACCGATAAAGATTGATGTACTAAGGGCGAACGGCATTGTCAAGGGCGGCAAGCCGAACGGCAAAAGAACAGTCGCAATGCTGGCGGTGAAAAGGACCGTCAAAACGATGCCAATTATTGCAGAGAGAGGCGCAAGCCGGTTAGCCTTTTCCCGGAACACAACCCCGACCGCCATGGATGTCAAAATGGCGTTGTAGCCGAACAACCCTGCATTGATCAGCGTATGTTCCCCACCAAGATAGAATGCGGTAATCAAGCCGATGAAATTTCCTAAAAGCGCGTAAAGCCCCAATTTCTTCCCAGCAATGAAAATGCCTACAATAATCAGTATGCCGGCAACCATTCCTTGCAGAAAGAAAATCTGGCCGATGCCATCGAGGAACGCACTAAGCCATTGGATCTCCCCGGAGATTTCGAGTTTCCAGTGCGATAAATGTTGTGGCACGATTTCAGACGTCAAGTTGAACGCCTCCAACTTATACGAAGCTAACAGCAATAGCCATGTTGTAATGACATATGGAAACGTTAAAGTCGGCATGTCGGGCGGCTGCAGAAGCGCTAGCATTGACGCGGTGAACGCTGCCGTAATAACTGCTCCAAACAAAGCAATTCCCCAGCTCATCGGACCTTCGAGGAACAAAACAAGCGCGATTCCTGTCAACATAGGATTGAATCCATACAACCCTTGTTTCACACTCGCCGGATTCCCACCGCCCACCTGTCCGATGAACGTACCGATTGCTGCAGACAGGAATGCAATCACGCCAAGTTCCACTGAGGTGATTGTAATTGCCGCCAAAATAAAAAGTCCTGTGAGCCAATTCTCAATGAAAACGACTTGTGAAATACCTTTCAGCGTCGCAAGTAGGAATGAAATTGCCTTCCCATTTCCTTCAGCACCGTCACGATCCATGTTGAATCATCTCCCTCATGCTCACAGCTTCAAGCCGGTGTCAACCTCGATTCAATCAGTGTTTTACAATTTTTTCGTGTGATTTTATCTATATGTTTGGTTACCACCTGACTTATCAAAAAAAAAGTTATGCGAAGGTTGCAATGCCACTTAAAATTATTGATTCGAGCACATTGCCACCCAACTTAACCAATCACCCATGGGCTAAATTCCGCAAAATAATAGCTGATGGAGCCACCTTTAATGGAGTGTTTATCTTCTTGGCTCATCACTGTAGGAATGAGTAGTGTGAGTGTTGTGACGATATTTATGCAACACTAGTGAAAAGTAAAGATCTAATTATTTATGATTAAATAAATACAGAGAGAAAAACAGTAAAACAATAGCTGCGGATTTTTTGAAGTCGATTGGTTTAACTTCTCCGCCAAATAGTCCGAAATGATCGATAATCGCTCCCAATAAAATCTGCCCAGCAATGACGGCAATGAGTGTGGGTGCAACGCCGAGCTTTGGGACAATTAATATTGTAACGATCACATAAAATGCACCTAATAAACCTCCAAATAATTGCCATTTGGGGACTGTAGAAACCGCCATGAAATGCCCTTTACCAAAAAATAAAACAATAAAAAACAATGCAAGTGTACCTATACCAAATGAGATAAAAGAAGCTTCTAATACGCCTGTCTTTTTCCCTAATCCTCCATTAATTTGTACTTGAAAGGCGACTGCTGCACCGCCTAACACCGCTAACAATGGAAATAGTATATTCACAAACCCACCCCTTAAAATGATAGTGAAAGGCGACTGCCATACGTTGATGATGAGAGCCGAAATCTAATTTCATGCTACCATAATGCGAAATGTTTTTGTCAGACTTTTTAATAAAATGAACTTTGTTTCAAAACGTTTTTTTGTTGTCCTCAAAAACAGAAAGCTGTATGATTATTGACGTAGCGCTGAAAAGGCTATCTATCAGGAGGTGATGTGAAGATGGCAACTCAAATGGCATTGCCAGCTTCTCAAAAAACGCATGCAAAGCCAGATGAGGAAAAGGCGATACTTTGCGTGGGGCGAATGGACGTGTAATCGCCTTAGGAAGGTTCTCCATTTCTGAATTGCATGCTTTGCGCTTTGTTTACGCACTACTAACAAAGGAGCGAACAGAAATGAACAAAGAACAATTTATAAGAAACGATCAGTATAATTTTATTAAAAGACAAGTACAACGACTCGTAAGCGGCCATGGTATGGTCAATGATGAACAGGTCATTGGCGCTCTTGAATCACTATCAATCGAAAGAGTCTCTGATTTGTTTACGGACATAACGGACGAGCAAAAAGAGATGCTAAACAAAATTGTTGAGATTGTTGATAAAGAAGAGGCTGAACAATTTTTACTCAACTTGGAATCTCACATCATTCCATTCAACAAACCTTCGGAACAAAAACTGAAAAAGTTGTTTCCTAAAGCGAAAAAACTGAAGCTGCCGACAGCAGGTTTAGACTATACTAAAATGACCTTTTTAAGTTTCGATGATATCGGGACGAAAAAACGATATATAATCGCACCTACCCAAAAAGGCATGACTGGTCTTTCGGGTACTTACGAAGGAACGAATGTAAAGCAAATTTGTACAATTTGTAACCGGCTAACGGACGTTTGCATGTTCATGACAAAAACAAAAGGCGAAGGAATCGGCATGTACACGAAAAAAGGCAATTACATTTGCCGAGATGCTGCAGATTGCAACCATCACATCGTGACGTTAGACAAATTATACGGATTTGTAGAGAACGTAAGATAAAATTTAGGGTACCCGGTTCTAGCACATTTTTAATTGTGTTGGAACCGGGTACTCTTTTTTATTACCGACTGGGTCATGTACTCCACCAGGACCTATTCCGAGAAACGACGAAACGCTTGACGAGTGCATCCCATCTAATGGAAGATTCTTTCGTTTGCAGTGGGGGAGAGAGGGTGATTCGGGTTCGTACATCCAATCATCCAGTTGATTGGCACAAAATTGCAGTCAAAAAAAGACTAAAACGAAAATGTTTTAGTCTTTTTAAAAAGATATTAATAACCGATGATATGGTAGCCAGAATCAACATGTAGGTTTTCACCAGTGACACCGCTCGAGAGGTCGCTCAATAAGAATATAGCGGCTTTACCGACTTCTTCTGGATTAGTGGTTCTTCTCAACGGTGATTTCTCTTCAATCACTTTGAGGTTTTCGTTAAAGCCGGCGATGCCTTTCGCAGCAAGCGTGCGGATCGGCCCAGCGGAAATCGAATTCACACGAATGTTGTACTGTCCAAGGTCATTCGCGAGGTATTTAACGCTTGCATCGAGGGAAGCTTTGGCGACGCCCATGATGTTGTAGTTTTTCACAACTCGTTCTCCACCCAGATAAGTGAGTGTTAGGATTGAGCCACCTTCTGCCAAGAGTGGTTTGACAGCCTTAGAAACAGCAACCAAAGAGTATGCACTGATATCGTGAGCAAGTTTAAAACCATCGCGGCTCGTATTTGTGTATTCTCCTGTTAGCTCTTCTGTTTTCGCGAAAGCGATACAGTGTGCTAAACCATCAACAACCGGGTATTGTTCTGCGATTGTTCCAAAAGCACTATCAATGCTTTCATCGCTTGTTACATCACATTCTACGAGTAATGTATTTTCTTGATTTAACTCAGGGACGAGTCGTTCTACTTCTTTTTTTAAACGTTCACCTTGGTAAGTGAAGATTAAATTAGCGCCCGCCCCGTTTAGGGCTTTAGCGATCCCCCAAGCAATACTTCGTTTGTTCGCCACACCCATAATAATGAAGTTTTTACCCGTTAATAGATTATTCATGCATAGAACCTCGCTTGTTTTTATTTGTTTGAAAGGAAAAATGAAAAAATCTTTTTTATTTATGAGAAATATAAAAAAGTCGATTAGCGAATGAATACAAGTATTCAGTTTAATAATAATTGAAATCTCAGACAAAGTCGAGAGTAAAACATTATCAAACCAACTGGAAAGGTTTTTTTGCTAATTTTGCTTCATTTATATTTCATCTTAGTAGCAGAGGTGAGCGAATACGATTTGCATGCGCATGCCGAGCACATTTGATAGACCGATTTAACTTCTGTATAATAAAGTCGGACTCTTTAATGAATAGCTATTTAATGTGTTGTTATGTGAAAATCTACAGTACCTCCTTACAATCTGTAAATACTGTTCAATCAAGAAAAACGACTGTTCGACCTAGTATAGAATCAGGCTAAAATATGGAGGAGAATAGGATGAAAATCGGATTTATTGGAAGTGGAAATATGGCGGCTGCCATTGCTCGCGGTATGGTGAAGAACCATTTTGTAGAAGGGGAAAAAGTATACCTTTTTGATGTTGATTCAGACAAAGTCAACGCGCTTGGGCAAGAAATTGGTGGGCAAATTTGTAACTCTTCTGAACAATTGCTTCAAGAAGTTGATGTCGTTGTTTTAGCGGTCAAACCTGATGTCATTGAAAAAGTACTAGTAGAATCCAAAAGTATAATTTTAGAGCAAAAGCCATTAATCATTTCAATTGCGGCTGGCACACCATTAGATAAAATTTCTGGCTATCTAAATGTATCTGACCCAGTAGCGATTGTTCGGGTAATGCCGAATGTGAATGCAACAATTGGTATGGGGGCAGCTGCGGTATGTGGAAATGATTATGTGACCGAGCAGCAATTGGATGATGTTGTTCGAATGTTTGAATCCGTTGGGAAAGCTTGGATTGTGAAAGAAAGCGACTTTTCCACTTTTACAGCCTTAGCCAGCAGTTCTCCCGCATATGCCTATCTTTTTATAGATAGCTTAGCAAGAGCGGGCGTAAAGCATGGTTTTTCAAAAGAACTTGCTACACAGTTTGCTGCCCAAGCTGTCCTAGGTAGTGCACAAATGATCTTAGATAGTGGTGAGAACCCGTGGACATTAATTGATCGCGTTTGTTCACCAGGAGGAACAACGGTAGCCGGACTTCTAGCTTTAGAAGAAGAAGCTTTTACAGCCACAATTGTAAAGGGCATCGATGCGACGATTAACCGGGACAAAGAACTGAACAAAAAGTAATAAGGATATTTTGTTCAGTTCAATAATTGAATCCACAACGAATATAGTTAGAAGGGAACTTCCCTCTTTCAACAATTAAAACGATGATGATTAAGAAATTTGGCAGAAAAGGTATAATCCCAACAGAGTCTTGGGCATTATACCTTTTTTACAATTTGTCTTGCATCCTAATGTCCGACAATGATTGAAATTCTAAGACTGTGCGAGTTTGGCAAAATAAGACTATAAAGAGAATTTCACACGGCCGGTGGACAAGTCAAACGGTTTGGCGAC
>CAWJLH010000019.1:0-22106 GCA_963843665.1 uncultured Caryophanaceae bacterium | reverse complement strand
CCCCATTCAAACGTGCTGGAGATTGGAACGGGATCCGGCTTCCAGACTGCCCTACTCGCCGCCTTCTCGAACGCCGTGTATACAATTGAACGCATTGCTGCCTTGCATGAACAGGCAAAGGAAAGATTGGAAAAAGCCGGCTTCGCTAATATCCATTTCAAGCTGGATGACGGTAGCACCGGCTGGGAAGAACACGCGCCTTATCACCGCATTATGGTGACTGCCGCCGCTGCCCAGGTGCCACGCGAGCTCATAGGCCAACTAGCGATCGGAGGAAAAATGGTCATCCCAGTCGGAACACCCCTACTACAGGAACTCTTGCTCTTGGAAAAAGACGAAGACGGAGAAATCCATACGACCGTGTTGACTGAAGTGAGGTTTGTGCCATTGAAAGGAAAGTATGAATAGGCAACAGCGTCAAACACGATTAAACGCCGAATTTCTGTCTATATCCACACTTCCTACACAGTTCTTCAACCGCTTCTCTTCTAGAAAAACCATCGACAAGATTATTTGCTCGTTCTCCGTCGACAATTTCAGAAAACGATTTTTCTTTGACATTTCCCAAATTAATAACGCCTTCTCCGTCAAGACAGCAAGGGACAACTGTTCCATCTACAAGAATAGCTGCTTGACTACGAAGCGCATGACAAAATCCTTTGCCTTCATCCTCAGGGGCCAATAGACTAGGCCACTGGAATTCATGGTCTTGATTGAGATAAACATTTTTGGTAATTTTCACGCCTTTACCTGGCTGTACTTTTTCCTCAATCTTGAAGTCTAAGTTATACTCATTCTCCAAAATTTCTAGCGTTTCACGGTTTCTTCTCTTCGCTAAATCATTTCGATGTTCTTGTTGAAGATTCCATAAGCGGTATGAAATAATCGTATTATATTCTTTAGCCTCACGCACAAATTCAAGAATATCGCCCAAGTACTTCTCCCGATTTTCAGAGCCCTCATGTCCGTCAAAACTATGGAGCGAGAAGTTTATTTGGCGCAAAGCCGGTTTACCTAATAATTTCTTAGCATTTTTTTTAATGAGTGTGCCATTCGTCGTGATATTCACTTTAAATCCCTTGGCGTGGGCAGCATCCAATAATTGATCGATTCTTGGATGCATAAGCGGTTCACCTTTAACATGAAGATAGATATACTTCGTGTGCGGCCTAATCTGATCTAAGATGTTATTAAATGCATCTAGTTTGATAATATTCGCTTCTCGAATCGTTGGTGGACAGAAGCTACAGGCAAGATTACATACGCTTATGATTTCAACGTACACTTTTTTAAATGTTTTCAAGAATTATTCACCATTCCAGTTCTTTATTTATCAATTTTGTGCTTATTCATTTTACCAAAGGTTAATCACTTCGAGAATTCTTAATGTTAAAAGGTCATCGAATGCCCGTTCCTTGCGAGATACGCTTCTTTTTCTTTATAGTCTGGCATAATACTGCCAACACGTCTCCAAAATGAGCGATCATGATTCATGTGATGTAAATGACATAGTTCATGGATGACTACGTAATCGATGACTTCAATTGGAGCCATCGCTAAAAGATAATTAAAGGTTAGCTTTCGATCTGAACTACAACTCCCCCACTTGGCCTTAGACTCTACGACTTCAATGCTTTTAGGCTTTACTTTCAGTGGTTTTTGATAGATCTTTATCCGTTCTTCTACAATCTTCTTACAGCTATTGACATAGAATTTCTTGAGATTTCTTTTAAGCTTCTCTTCATCTATCTCACTCGTCTCTATCAATTCATGAAGAAAACGCTCAGTCCCCAGGTATAAGAACTTCCCTTGCGCGTGATACTCTCTTGCCTTAGGTGCTTCTCGAGCTACGCCAATTGCATGGATTTTCTCTAGTATCCATTTTCCTTTACTTTCAATTGCACTGACAATCATTTCTTTACTTGTGTCTTTGGGAGCTTTAACAGTAATAAAACCAAACGAATCGATATGGATCGATAGCTTCTTCCCATGTCCATACTGAACATTAAATTCTATAACTTTATTTTCGATTTCAACTTTCATAACCAGCATCATTTTTACGCATTTATTTCCATCCTTTAGTTCGTAATGAAATCCGTTCTTCTTTTTCAACTTCCCTCTGTTTTCTTTCTATTCTCAGCAACTCTACATGGTACAAGGTCATCTGGACAGAGTAGAACGGGTTTATGCCGCGCCCCTAACTATACCATAAAACGCAAAAAACACTGATACTATCTCAGTGTTTTTTGTGTACTATGGTATCTATACTTTTTTCTGCCTAATTGAACGGTGCCTGTGCATGACACATTATTCAGTATAAGCGTTTAATGCATTAACTCCATGAGCCAAAGCTGCACCCGCATTTAGGGCAACCGCAACAAAAATAGACTCAGCAACTTCTTCAAGACTTGCACCGGCTTTTTTCGCAGCTTTTGTATGTAGCTCGATACAGTACGGGCATCCAGTTGTGTGAGCGACTGCGACTGCGATTAATTCTTTTTCTTTAACGCTTAACTTTCCAGCTTTCAGGGCTTGTTGGTCGAAATCGATGAATGCTTTGAACGTATCTCCGTTCAATTTAGAGAACTCCGAAAGTCTGCTGAAATATGTTGATTTATAGAGCTCTTCGTTTTCTTGACCGTCAAATGCATTCAGAGCGTTCACGCCATGAGCGAGTGCAGAACCTGCTTTAAGAGCAGTAGCTACGAAAATAGACTCAGCCATTTCCTCTTTCGTTATTTCCAGTTTCTTTCCGTCCGTAACATGGATATCGATACAATAAGGGCATCCTGTCACATGTGCGATTGCGATTGCAATTAGTTCTTTCAATTTCCCAGACAATTTACCCTCTGCAAGTGCTTTTCCATTAAACTTAAAAAACTCTTTAGATATCTCAGGCGCTAGTTGTCCCAACTCCGGTAGTCGGCTGATATTTGATTTTTGGTACAAGCTTTCAACGTTTTGTGCGATTGTCATCGTAAAACTCCTCCTCAATGGTAGTTGAAATTTAATTTACTCTCCGAAATCCATTAACCCTCTTAAAATGAAGAAACTGCTTTGTACCTAGCCCCAAAACCCAACTTGTCCAATTAAAATACTCAACATTGGACTAGCATGAATGATTAGGCGGCATGTACCCTCCCTCATTTTTGGCTAACTAAAAACCCCTTCCATAATCGGAAGAGGTTGGATTGACAGAATCGGCTCTTCCTCATCTATCAAACCGAAAATGGTTTGCTGGAATGGGCACCTTATACTTAGATTTCTAAGAGATTTCCAAGCATTGGTTGCCGCGGGATCGTAAGACCAGTTTCCTCCCCCGACTCTTGATAAGGATAGTACATATTAAGTTTCAATATTCTCATTCTACCCACACAAGAAAATTCTGTCAAGTAAGATTTCTCAATTACTCGTAAACAACTATAATTAAAAATACTTCATTTTTTTTGTGAAAGCATAACTACCCTAACCTTCTACATTAGAATAAAAGTCCAACTGCACAATACAAGAGGAGTAACGCCAATATACGATTTATTAATCGGTAATGTTTGAAATATGTACTTTAGAATAATCCACCGAAAAATAGCCAACTTAATGTAGCGATTATACCTACTGCAACAAGGATCATTTGAAAAAATAAAAGCATACCGAATGATGAATACTAGGACATAACCTCTTAGAGCAGTAATGTCACACTGAACACCCCTTTAGAATCGCTAATAAATAAACACTTTCAATATAATTGTCACTAAATTAAAGGCTATTCCCCACGTATGCGAGAATAGCCTTTAATTCAAATAACCTTTATAAATCTTCTGTAATCGCTCTTCGAATAAATTTATATGGACAATACGAGCTTCCCGCAAATATTCCTTCCCTTCTAAAAATAGAAGCAGCGCCGGGACTGAAAAAACAGTGAACCGTTCTGCAACCTCCTCCACTTCTGCGGAATTGATATGTGCGAGCTGGATTTCCGGGAACTTTTCCATTCGTTTCCCGACTTGCGGCAAAAGGGCATGACAAACACTGCAGTCTGTATGCGAAATATAAATAAAGGATAATGGATTGTTGGAAATGAAACTGTCTACAGCTTCAATATTGTGCAGCTCTTCGAACGTTCTCATCTTGCACCACCTTTTCGTACAGTACAGTTTAGCCACTCGTTAGACAAAAGTCAAAAAGATACCAGATTCTAACACAAGTCAAAAATGTGTTGGAATCTGGTACCCTAGCCTATTTATGCAATAATGAAATGTAGTACTAATCCCTCCCCCAAACCAAATCTATCAGCACTCTTTTCCCTGGCACACGTGCATGATACAACCATCTAACAATCGTCGTGGAGACCCATTGGCAGATCAATGCTTGAATGATGATTTCCCATACAATGACATACCCCGTTATCACAAAGATGACACCATTGATCCAAAATAGGGACTTCCCCGGATTGATGTTCTTATACTTGGCAAGGATCAACGCAATGACGCCCACGCCACCGTTTGAGACACCTTGTCTTAGAAGAATAGCAATGCCTAAGCCTAAAAAAATAGACCCGAATACGATGTCGAGCGAAACAGTTGGCAATGGGGACTCCAAAAACGCGTTAAACAGATCAACGGAGATGGAGGCGACGGTAATCCCATAGAGGGTGCCGATTGTACTTCTGCCGCCGAGATAATGCAAGGCAAATAATAACATGGACGCATTCATAATCCAAAGGGCCAGACTTAACGGAATGCCGAACCAATAGTTCAGCAATACTGTAAAGCCGCCTGCTCCACCAGAAGGGATATAGTTTGGAAATAAAAACACACCCATTGCAAAGCCTTGGATAACGGCCCCTATTGTCAACAGCATGTATTTTCGTAAGGTGTTGCGTGTATTTTTTGGGAGGCGTCTACGGTCTCTTCGTTTCACTTGGCATCATCCTAATTAGATCTCGTACAATGGTTTGTACTAGGTCAGTCTATGCTTTGTAAAAAGAATGCATTCCATCATTTGCCGGGGCATCCGTCTATCGAATGCCCCGGCAACTTCTTATAAAACCGCTTTCGGTACCGGTTTGAGCTGGTAACTGATCTCTTCCGACCTGTCTGGTACGCTAGGATGCGGCTCATCAAGGATCTGCTTCAAGATTTGGTTCACAGTAGAAGTGAAGGTAGCGTGATCTCGTTGTCTCGGCCTCGGAAGCGGAATCGCTACATCCTGGGCAATCATTCCGTCTTGGAGCAGGATGACGCGATCTGCCAAAGCAACCGCTTCTTCCACATCATGTGTAACCAGTAACGCCGTAAATCCGTGTTTCTGCCAGATGTTTTCGATGAGGCTCTGCATCTCCAGACGGGTGAACGCATCGAGTGCGCCGAGCGGTTCATCGAGCAGCAACAGATTCGGCTTATGGATGAGGGCCCTCGCTAATGCAACCCGCTGTTTCTGACCCCCAGATAGTTTGGCTGGCCATTCATGGATTCGTTGTTCGAGGCCGACCTGTTTCAATACGGTCATCGACTCTTCCCGTTGTGATCCTTTCAATCCCAACGCAACATTCTCCAAAACCCGCTTCCATGGCAATAGGCGTCCATCTTGGAACATCATGCACGCTTGTCGATTGATGGTCGTCAATGGTTCGTGCTCAATCAGAATTTGTCCGTCCGAGGGTTTTTCCAATCCGGAAAGTAGCCGAAGCAACGTGCTTTTCCCGCAGCCGCTCTTGCCAACAATCGCGACAAATTCCCCTTTACGAATGTCCAGGAATAATTGATCGAGTACGTTCGTGTCATTATAGGATTTCTTCAAACTCTTAACTGTATGTGAAATTGTTCTTCTTTCATGCTCTTCCCCCATCCCTATGGTTGTTTTGCATAGCCTGAATGCCATTTTAGCCATCGTTGCTCAAGGAAGCGTGCAATCATGTCAGATAGTTTTCCGAGGAAGGCATACAGTAAGATACTCAGGAGTATGACATCCATTTGCATGAATTCTCGGGCATTCATCGCCATATAGCCGATTCCGGATGTGGAGGAGATGGTTTCAGCAACAATGAGGGTAATCCACATCATTCCGAGTGAAAAGCGGATTCCGACTAAGACGGAGGAGAGGGCACCCGGGAAGATTACATTGAAAAAGAGGGAGATTTTAGTCAAACCATACATCTTGCCCATCTCGATTAGCCCTGCGTCGACAGATTTAATGCCGTGGTACGTATTAATGTAGATTGGGAAGAGTACCCCTGATGCAACGAGGAATATTTTTGCCTCTTCCCCGATTCCGAACCAAAGAATGACGAGTGGAATGAGCGCCAGATGCGGAATGTTCCGTAGCATCTGTATGGATGTATCCAGTAACAGTTCGGATGTACGGAATAATCCGTTCACGAGTCCTAAAATGAACCCGATACCTCCTCCAATCACGAAGCCGATTAACGCCCTCCCAAGGCTCACCCAAACGTGATCGAACAGCTCGCCGGATTGCGTCAGCTCAACTGCTGCAAGGAGGACATCCGATGGTGCAGCTAGTGTTTTAGCGGACAGGATTCCCACCTTACTTGTAAGTTGCCAAATGAACAGCAGCAGGATGGGTACGAACCAAGGGAGTGTTTTGTGAAGGGTCTTTGTAACGAAAGGCTTCATTTCCCTCCAACCTTTTCAAATGAAAAAACCCGTTCATTTACATTGATTTTTGTCGGGATGATGCCTAATTCATAAAAAGTATCTGCGATGGACTGCTGTTCAGTGATGATTTCTTCGGAAATCTCTTGCTCTACGCCATGTACACGTCTTTCTACTGCTAACTTCATGGAAGCTTCATCAATCCCTAAAATTTCTGACAGCATTTTCGTAAGTTCTTCTGGATTTTCATTGGCCCAGTTACTGGAGTTCCGGATTTCTTCGACTACTTCCTTCAAGATATCGCTATGTGCAGCGGTAAAGTCTGCCGAAGCGAGAAAGTAATCACGGTCTGAAGTTAACCCTTCACCGTTTACTAAGAGTCGCGCATCTGTTGATACTTCCGTGTCGGCCGTGAATGGATCCCACACCACCCAAGCATCAATGTCCCCTTGTTCGAACGCAACGCGCGCATCCCCCGGCGATAGAAATGCCGATGTAACATCATCGTAACTCAGATTTGCCTTCTCCAAAGCTTTCACAAGTAAAAAGTGGGAGCTTGAGCCCTTGGCAAAACCGATCGTTTTTCCTTTCAAATCCTCAAGGTTTTTGATAGGTGAATCATCCTTCACCAAAATCCCTGAACCATTGAACTTTGAGAATCCGACTGCTATATACTGCAGTGAAGAACCCGAGGCCTGTGCAAAGATCGGAGGAGAATCACCCGTTCTTCCGAAGTCGATACTTCCCGCAGTTAACGCTTCAAGAAGAGCTGGACCTGCCTGAAATTCATGCCACTCCACTTTATATCCGAGCGGTTCTAACCGGTTCTCTAGTGTTCCTAAATTTTTTAGGATGAGTAAAGGACCATTTTTCTGATAACCGATCCGAATTTTTTGGTCTGCAGTGGTTTGTGGTTCTGCATCTTCAGTGGTGCCACAAGCACCCAAGACCAATCCCACAAGTAAAAGCAGGCTTCCCAAAATTGCTAACGGACGTTTGAATCTCCTTCCTGTCAACAATGGTACACATCCCCTCTATATTTCAGCCATTTGATGGTAGTTGGGCAAATAGCTGGTTCACCTACAAAATATGCATTGAGGTGGGTAAGGGCTTAGGCGTGATTCGGAATGAGAAGCAGATGTGTAAGTTATACGGTGTAAAAAACATGTTCGGAGGTCAGTATGGTTCAATCTGCGGGTAATTGCGGAGCCGGGAAAGGAATGGTACAGGCTTCTCTGTTCTTTCGAAAGCGCTTTTCATCCCCGCTTCTAAACGTAGACTCCATCAATCGCTCATTCATTTCCCGCACCTCACATGAATTTTATTGGAAAACTCAACCATTATTTATTTTTAAATTGGTTGAATAGCTTTTACCAACTTGCTTTTTTAACACCCGGTAGTTGACCTTTATGTGCGAGCTCCCGAAAAGCAATACGCGACATGTTAAATTTCCGCATATACCCTCTTGGTCTTCCCGTCAGTTCGCATCGGTTTTTCAACCGTATCGGGGAAGAATTCTTTGGCAACTTATTTAACGATTCATAGTCTCCCTTCTCTTTCAGTTCTTTACGAAGCGCCGCATAACGCGCAACCAGCTCCCTTTGTCTTTTATCTTTCGCTACTTTGGACTTTTTCGCCATTTTATGTCCTCCTCATAATTAGTAATCATTCCGATTTAAAAACATTTAAATTTTTTTACTTCGTTTCTCTATGAAGTGTGACTTTTCTCAAACGCGGGCAGTATTTCTTTACTTCAATATTTAATGCGCTATCATTTCATGGGCAATACCATGTCCATCCATTTCAGATGGATAGTATGTAGGCCAATTTACGACCTCATCCAATAAAGCTTCACGATCGTCCCCCCAATACAGGTGGTAGTGATCAGATTCAGTCGGGTAGATACTATGATCACTAAATTGAATATACTTTGGAAGTCCTTCAGCTTCTTCCGCTAGTTTAAATATATATCTTACTCCTCTATTTCCCGCATCATATGTTAGAATTTCGTACCCATCATAAGTATACTTACCTGAAGATTCTTCTCCATTTTTGAAGAACGTTACTACATCCTCTTGCATCACGATACGATCAACATCTGTTTGATACCCTACATTATAATATTCTTTATATTCCTCAGCTGTCATATCACCTTTTTGTTCTGCTTTATTAGCGAATACCTCGTCAAGCGTACCATCTTGTAGGTATGGATAGACAGATTGCCAGTCTCCTTCCCAATCGGAAAGTGAACGATCCTGCACTTGGCTGTCTTCAAAATAGCCTTTGTAAATTTGTTCTGTTTCGTCATCATGTGAATGACTGTGATTGTGTTCACCTTCAGATGTTTGCTCTTGCGTTTCAGAAGAGCCTTCCGCAACTGATGAGGCTGATGCTGTTTCATTCTCCGCAGACTCGTTTTCGGTTGAACCTGAAGTCTGACACCCTACTAGTAGCAAACTGATAGCTACTACACTTAACCCTGTTGTAAATGAAATCTTCATTGATAACACTCCTCTCCCTAAATAGTAATGGTTACGATTTACAATTATAAATATACATCGGGTGAACGTCAAGCTAAAATGTACCAATTATTCCGCCGAATAAAAGTTTTTACTATTCATTTACTTTGAGTACGAAACACAAAAAAACGTGCAAAGAGTATAGGAACGCTTGCACGTTTGAGTTTTTTCATACAATTTAAGGTTCCGAAAAAACTCTGAATTGCTTCGAACTAGGTATCATTTTTACAACCTATTACAATCATTGAGACACGAAAACAAATGACACTTTCCTAATAACCCCATCTTACGCAGTCGATAGAAGCCAATCTAATATTAGTTTATTGGCTTCTATCTATATAAATCTAAACGATGCTAGTACTGTTCTGTTCCGGTTTATTGTAGAACTTGGTACCACCCAGACCCTACATCCGCCCCAACACCCGTTCCCCCGCCCTGGCATGACCCAAATAATACGGATAGGCGACGACTTTGTTACGGTGGAAGTATAAAATGTGCGCAGCACTTGTTTCATCGAAATGAAAAAGTTTCGTCAGTATATGGAAAAGTGTTTGTTCTTACAAAAAGGTTAAGTGAAACCTAAACATAGTAAAACCTTGTTCAAAAGGAAAACAGGTAAACTCTACGGAGCGTTTGTTGCCGCTGACTAGATATACCTCTAAGATGAAAAGAGAGCAGGAGGAGACAAAGATGGATAATCGGAAAGTTGGAGAGTTAATTTATAATTTGCGAAAAGAAAAAGGGCTGACTCAGAAACAATTAGCTGATCAAATGAACATTTCTGATCGAACGATTTCAAAATGGGAGCGTGGGTATGGCTGCCCAGATGTCACGCTATTGCCAAGCTTATCTACACTATTGGGCGTAAATATCGAAAATATTTTAGACGGTGAATTATCGTCGAATGAATTTGTAGGAGGAAATATGAAAAAGTCAAATTATTTTGTTTGTCCATCCTGTACTACTATTGGATTAGCAACCGGGGAGATAACTGTATCGTGTTGTGGGAGAAAGTTAGAACGATTAGAAGCAAAAAAAGCAACAGAGGAAGATAAATTATCCATTACAGAAATTGATCATGAATGGTTTGTTTCAAGCGACCATCCGATGACAAAAGAGCATTATATATCATTTATTGCTGTTGCTACTGGGGATCAAGTTCAGATGATTAAACAGTATCCTGAGTGGGGTTTACAAACACGTATCCCGAAACGTAAACATAGCAAACTGGTATGGTATGATACTCAATCCGGATTACACTACCAACTTTTAACATAACTTGTTGTTTGAACTTACGTATTGGAGATTATATTCAACGAAAAGTAAAGAGTGCTCGCCAACCATACAGATGTAAACCGTATGGCAGACAAGCACTCTTTTATTGATTTTAAAACATCCCTTAGCATCAATCCCACTCATCATCTTCTATTGGATCGATATCTGCATAGATTTGATACCCGTTTGCCCAATGCGTCTTAAGCCATTGAATCACTTGGACCATCTCTTCCCCACGGGTAGCGGCTTGTTCCTCAAGTTTTTCTGCCTCTTGTAGTTTGGAGAAGCACCAAGCAGGGGCTGGGAAAGCTTCAAACCATTCCTTATCTTCCTCTTCCAACGGGTCCGTGTAGCACATGGCGTCATCCACAGGCAACATTTTCGGCCAATCAAGCCCGAGTCCTATGTCTTCCATCAATTGCCGGATTTCTAAGCCGAATGTGAAATGGAAAGTGTATTCAGCGATATCCTCTTCCACGTTCAATAGTTGTATTCTGTATTCCTTCAAGTTTTCATGCTTAAGCAACTTTTGGAAGAGCGACTCTTTACGCGTAACGTCTTTGAAAGTAATATTTTTGATGGCCGTCAATCTGACGTTTTCAGCGTACTGCTGTTTTTCACTTTCCGGGTATCTTTCCGCGTGGATTGCCAACATCTTATCCAGCTCATGCTGTTCCGCGGATGTCAATTTTGACCTCAATTCCTTTTTCCGAATTTCCGGCTTCCGAATTGCCATTCGTCGTGATTCTTCGATCTGCATACTCATCGTGACTGCCTCCGTTCATGTTGACTCGTTTCTAGCTTATTGTTGAGCATAACGACTACTTCGACAGAATGCTAGATTGTCCTTTCCCATTTGCTGAATAGAGGAGTACCTTGAACTTCGCAATTTCAAACTTTTAAACCCGGGGTACCTTGTACTTTTTTTGTTTGAGACAGTTATGCTATGCTAATCACATTAGTTGAATCAGAGGAGGTACTGAAATGCAAAAGCTCTATTTTGAACCTGCATGGGACCGAACCATTGCCCCTGCTGATCGCGAAAAAATGATGATTCATTTCCAACAACAAACAAAACAACTGCAAAGCGGTGTCCATTTTTCATTCTTTAGGAAAGCCCGCAATTATAAAGATGAACAGCTAATTACAGTGCTCATTCACAATTATGAAGAAACAAATTTCCGCCTTCAAAATACAGCTGTTGCCTACTATGAACAAGGCAAACAACTGGCCAATGCCACGTTTAGCTTGCCTGTTGAAATTGCCGGAAATACCTCGATGCCCTGGACGTTTATATTTTCAAAAACGAATGAAACAACTAGTTCTCCGCAGTATACGATTTCGAATTAGGGAAAATTAAAAAGTGCCCGCCAACCATACAGAAGTAAACTGTATGGCCAGCAGGCACTTTTATATTTACTTTTAAATTTAAAATACCTGGTTCTAAACAATTCGAAATTGTAGTAGAACCAGGCACATTTCTTGATTGGCGGTATATTAGACAAGCACCTTGTCTTGTTTAATTTGACGCGCAATTTTCTCTGTTAAACGTACTGTGACTTTCGGTAACACCATTTTCAAAACAGGTGACAACACAGCTCCTGATAAACCACCTGCATTTACCTCGACTGTCCCTGTCATCGTTGTTTGCCCTGCTGTTTCCTCTGCAGTAAACTGGCCACTACCTGTGAAATTTTCCGTTAACCCTTTTAATTCAAAACGAATCGTCGAAGGCGCATGAAATTCAGTAATGTCTAATTCCATTTTCACGGTCTTTTTTAGGCCCTTGAAATTCCCTTCAAATGTCCAAACTGACTTTTGTTCATCAATTTGTTCATGCTCCTTATAAGCGGGTACCAGCGTTGCCCAGTTTTCAATTTGACTAACATATTCCCATACGTTTTCTACTGATGCTGAAATGTTTACGGAATGCGATGCAATTGCCATACGTTTCACTACTTTCTTTTCTATTTTCATTGTGGTTCAAATTAAACTTCAAGGGAATTCACTACTATCAATCTCGTAGACTTGGTCTATAAATTCACCAACTAGTATTATACAGCAACCGCCCATTATGTACATTCGTGAAGGTGTCAACTTCTAAAATAATTTGGAACTAGAAAAAAACGAGTGCCTGCCAACCATACAGATATAAACCGTATGGTTGGCAGGCACTCTTCTATATACTTCGCACTAGTAAGTTGGCTTTGATTTTCTTTCTACTATCCCCATAAAGTTTTTTCTGTAAACGAACAACAAATAGCCAAGGGCAAGGACAAGTAGGATGGCTAAAAGAAGTAACGAATGATCGAGGAAAAGATGTAGCAAGAAAATATTGGCTATGAGCGGAGACAATAGTGCAATGGCCAATGGGATGAATTGGTTGGTAAGCAGCAAAATCCCACCAATGATTTCTACTGATTTTACCGCAATTAATAGATAGTTAAATTCAAATAATGCCATTGCCTCAGGGCTCGTTGCGATGAATGGCTCCAAACCAAAGATGACAAAATAGCCGTTTACCCCCGCGACCAAAAAAATGACGCCTAAAAACAGCCTGCATATATGCATCCATTTCCCCGCCAACTTGCACATCTCCCCTCTTCCCAAAATGCTTAGATATCCTATTAAAGTAAACCAAACCACTCGATTCCCCTATTACTCATTTTTCGTACCCCCTCTATCCTACGGTCAGAAGCGTTGTAAAATGAACTGATACGTATTTGGTGGAAGCAGCGAAAGGGTCTACCTAAATAGTAAGATGTCTTCGTTAAACTTCAACTATTGTTCGGAAAAGTGCTGCCCATTCGATAATTGTGATTGACGAAGTTTCAGATAGCGAGGTTTCCTTCGAGCCCGTGGATACACTGGTAAATAGTATCGGTACAAGCGGCGAAGAATATTTTTTCCAAGGCTGATTTCGTAAACTGTTTTTTAAAAATTATAATTCGTAAATTAGAGAATAACATGGATTATATGGAATTTTACGCTACTATAGTAGTGTGTTCAACTATTGGGGGGATTATTTATGGAGGTTATGGCTCTTTTCGGGATTGTTAATATCCTTATCTATATAGGGATTGCTGTGATCGGTATTTATGTTGTATTCACGATCATAAGGTTAATGAAACAAAGAAATGATTACCTAAGGGACATTCGTGATGAATTAAAGAAAGGTAACAATAAGGGTTAGATTATTTGATTTTCGACATGCAGAGATAGGCATTTGCTATACCCGTTTTTTGGGCCTGGATAGTAACCATATGATCTCGTCAGTCACTTTATTGATTGACGGGATTTCTACTGTTTCAGTACGTTTATGCGCTAATGTAGGCATCAAAATTATCCCGTAACGAGTCTCCCCCTCCCCTATTATTCCCCCAATTTTCCGTCTTTTAAAGATTCATCATTATTCACATATAAATACCTATACATGCATGAATATACATGCTATACTCTAAACTATCATTGATTCAGCAAGTGAACTACTCAGGAAAACAGAATGACACTACCAATCTCCTGATAGCGTCCTATATTTTAGTTACATTCAAATTATTATTCATTTCTAACTAGCGTCGTTTTGGGAAAGGTGATCCTATGACAGGTTTATTCTTACATCCTAATTCAAAAGAAGAAGTGATCGATTCCTATGAAGAGGATATTATCCTGACAAACCAAGCGGGCATTATTGTCAAAGCGTCGCACATCAGTGGCAGACAGTATGACATCCCAGCGGAGGAGCTTCTCGGGCAATCGGTTTACGATCTAGAGAAAAAGGGTATTTTCTCACCGGCTATTACGCCACTCGTATTGCAGCAGAAAAAGAAAGTGGTCGTCATCCAAACGACGACGACCGGTCACAAAGTGTTGATCACGGGGATGCCTTTTTTTAATGAGGCTGGAGACGTTGAGTATGTCCTCAGTTATTCATATGAAGTGTCGGAACTCCTGGTCATTCAAGCGTATATGAAAGAATTGGAACAGGAAATGTTGCTGGCAAAAGATGAACTTTCTCTGCTCCGAAAAGAAAAACTGGAAATTGACGGACTTACAATTGAAAACAGGTCGACGCGGGTCGCTTATGAAACGGCCCGGAATGCGGCTCCTCTCGATGTATCGATTGTCGTTACCGGTGAACAAGGAACTGGGAAGTCAACGATGGCGAAAGTCATTCATAAGGAAAGCGGACGGAAAAATGGGCCTTTCATCGAAATCGACTTTGAAACGATGCCTGAAGCGATGTTTGAACGTGAATTGTTCGGCAGCGAATTCGACCAAACAGAAACGGGTCTGTTGACGCTCGCTCACGGAGGGACGCTCTATTTAAATGGAGTGGACAAACTCCCCCTCCATCTACAAGGAAAGCTGACCCAAATCTTGAAAGAGCGGAAATATACGCCTTTAGGGACGGAGATTTCCCTTCCACTCGATGTGCGGTTGATCAGCTCTTCCGAAACCACATTGGCAGAGGCGGTTTCCGAAAAGGCATTTCATCGAGATTTGTACTATCTACTCAACATTGTTCCGATTCATTTACAACCACTTCGGGACCGGAAAGAAGATGTACGTGCGCTGATTTCCACGTATTTGGAGCAATTTTCAGCGGACTATCAAACGGTGAAGAAGCTATCCGACGATGTCTATTTTCACTTATGCCAGCTAGATTGGCCTGGGAATCACGGTGAACTGATCAATGTCATGGAGCGGCTTGTTGTCCTAAGTGCATCCACGGTCATCACCATCCAAGACTTACCACCGGAATATCGAAAGGAAACCGGGGAAGACTTATCGATGTTTCAACTTGAAGGTCAATCGCTGACTCACATTTTAGAATCTGTGGAAATGAAAGTATTACGGGATGCACAACTGCGTTATAAAACGACGACGGAAATGGCCAAAGTACTCGGCATCAGTCAACCTTCCGTTGTTCGCAAATTAAAAAAATATGCACATATCGAATAGGAGAATGTAAGATGCAACAAAAAGAAGAGTCACAACAAGAATGGCATCACATGGTGGACCATATCGGCAATTTCCTGGCCCCGAGTATGGCAAAAGATCACCCGAACCTCCCCGTCGTCAAAGCGGAGGGTTGTTACTACTACGGCGTGGATGGCAAGCGCTATTTGGATTTCACATCGGGCATTGCGGTCGAGAATGTCGGCCATCGCCATCCGAAAGTCGTCCAAGCGATTAAAGACAGTGCGGATCATCTGATTCACGGTCCTTCAGGCGTCATCATTTACGAATCCATATTAAAACTGGCAGCTGAATTGCAAAAAGTTTTACCGTCAGGACTCGATAACTTCTTCTTCGCGAACAGCGGAACTGAGGCAATTGAGGGTGCATTAAAACTGGCGAAGTACACAACGAAACGTCCTTATGTCGTATCATTTACAGGTTGTTTTCACGGACGTTCCATGGGCGCATTAAGTGTCACGACGTCCAAGAGTAAATACCGTAAACATTTACAGCCTTCGTGGCTCGCTTATCAGCTTCCTTACGCATTACCGGAATATCTTCCGGAAGGCGCGGATCCGGACATCTTCTTCGCTGAAAAACTGGAACAGGACGCAAAGAAATTATTCAACCACCAAGTCGATCCCGAAGAAGTCGCTTGTATGATTATCGAACCGGTCCTCGGAGAAGGCGGGTATATCATTCCACCGAAAACGTGGTTGAAAAAGATTCGTGAAATTTGCGACCGCCACGGCATCCTTCTTATTTTCGATGAAGTTCAAACTGGTTTCGGCCGCACGGGCAATTGGTTTGCTGCGCAGACATTCGATGTCAAACCGGACATCATGGCCATCGCGAAAGGAATTGCCGCTGGGCTTCCACTGAGTGCGACTGTTGCTTCGAAAGAACTGATGGACCAATGGCCGCTTGGCGCTCACGGGACAACATTTGGAGGGAATCCGATTGCCTGCTCTGCCGCCCTCGCTTCACTTGAAGTGATGAAAGAGGAAAAACTATTGGAAAACGCGACGGCGATGGGTGCCTATGCGAAAGAGCGACTGCTTGAACTGAAAGCGAACTATCCGGTCGTCAAGGATATTCGAGGTGTCGGACTGATGCTCGGCATTGAGCTGTGTAATCCCGAAACGGGCGAAGCCGACGGGAAAGCCGTCATGGAAGTCCTCGATCTATGTTTGGAAAAAGGTGTACTCTTCTATCTTTGTGGAAACTCCGGTGAAGTAATCCGGATGATTCCGCCGCTGACAATCACTAAAGAGCAAATTGATGACGGAATAGCGGTTTTGGATGAAGCATTGCAAGAGTTTGTAAATAAATGAATGCTTGAAAACAAATGACATTAAAAAAGAATGGAGCGAACAATTATGAAAAAATGGTCAGGAATTGCCCTACTGCTCGTCCTCGTAATGAGTGTACTGGCAGCATGTGGCGGGAATAACGATACGAATGGTGAAAATGCCGAATCAGGAACAGATGCGAAAAAAGTACTCAAAGTCGGAACGTCTGCGGACTACCCTCCTTTCGAATACGTTGACACAGCGAAAAGCGATGAAATCATCGGGTTTGACATTGATTTGGCGAAAATGCTCGCCGAAGAACTGGGCTACGAGTTGGACATTCAAGACATGGATTTCAACGGATTGATTCCTGCCCTTCAAGCGAAAAGCATTGATTTTGTCATTGCGGGAATGGACGGTGACGATGAAAAACGGAAACAAGTTGTTGATTTTACAGAGCCGTATTTCACAGCAACGAACTTCGTCATCTTCAAAAAGGACAGCGGAATTGAATCGATTGAAGATTTGAAAGGCAAGAAAGTCGGTGCACAAACTGCATCAATCCAAGAAAAAAGTGCGATGACATTGTCAGATCAGTATGGCTATTCCGTTGAATCTCGGGACCGTGTTCCAGATTTAATTCAGGAAATCAAATCCGGACACCTGGATGCGATTGTTCTACAAAACGCAGTTTCTATGGGGTACTTAGGAGCCAATGATGACCTATCCAGTTTCGAACTGCCGGAAGAGCATAAATTGCAATTATCCATCGCTTTCCAAAAAGATAGCGAGCTAACGCCTGAATTCAACAAAGCGTTGGAAGAACTGAAAGAATCAGGAAAAGTGGACGAATTGATCACGAAGTGGTTCAAATAATTTCAATCCGTAGAGAGAGTGAGAAAGGCTTATGAACTTAGACTTTACCCAAATCACCTCCTCGATTCCTTATATTTTACAAGGAATCGGGGTCACCTTAAAAATCGTCGGCATTGCCGCTTTGATTGGATTTTTCCTAGGAACATTATTAGCAATCTGTAAGATCGGAAAAGTGAAAGCACTCACTTGGTTGGCAGATATCTATACGTCCATTTTCCGTGGAACACCGTTAATTTTACAGCTATTATTAATCTATTATGGGGTTCCCCAACTATTCGGCGTACAAGTCGAAGCGTATATCGCAGCCATTTTAGCATTCGGTCTCAATTCCGGTGCCTATATTTCAGAAATTATCCGTGCCGGGATTTTGGCCGTCGATCGCGGGCAACAAGAAGCGTCCATGGCGCTTGGCATTCCGTATAGCAAAATGATGAAAGATATCATTTTACCGCAAGCCGTGAAAAATATATTGCCAGCTTTAGTCAATGAGTTTATCAGCTTGACGAAAGAATCGGCGATTGTCACAGTCATCGGGATCATGGACATTATGCGTAGATCCTATATCGTTGGCGGCAACACCTATCGTTATTTTGAATCATTGATATTTGCAGGTTTCGTGTATTATATCATGGTCGTTGTGCTGACTTTGCTCGGAAAACTGATTGAAAAGAGGATGAATAGAAGTGATTAAGATCCAAGACCTCCATAAATCTTTCGGAAAAACCGAAGTATTGAAAGGCATTTCAACGACAATCCAAAAAGGGGAAACAATCGCTATCATCGGTCCTTCTGGATCAGGGAAATCGACGTTCTTACGTTGCATTAACTTGCTGGAAAAACCGACGGGCGGACAGATTTGGATTGGTGACGATGAAGTCACAAACCCCAAAACGGATATTTTAAAAGTACGGGAACGGGTCGGAATGGTGTTTCAACAGTTCAACCTCTTCCCTCATAAAAAAGTGCTCGATAATATTACGTACGCACCAGTGACTGTAAAAGGCATGTCTAAAAAAGAAGCCGAAGCCATCGGACGCGAACTGCTCCAAAAAGTGGGACTTGCGGAAAAAGAACAAGCTTCCCCCGGCCGGTTATCAGGTGGCCAGAAGCAACGGGTCGCCATCGCACGCGCGTTAGCCATGTCACCTGAAATGATGTTGTTCGACGAACCGACTTCCGCCCTGGACCCTGAAATGGTAAAGGAAGTGCTGGAAGTCATCAAGTCACTCGCACGCTCCGGCATGACGATGGCCATCGTCACCCACGAAATGGGCTTTGCACGGGAAGTGGCGGATCGCGTACTCTTTTTGGACGACGGTCAATTGGTGGAAGACGCCCCCCCTGCCGAATTCTTTTCATCACCGAAAAGCCAACGGGCAAAAGACTTCTTAGAGAAAATCTTATAATGAAAATGATATGAAAAAGCCAGCAACACAAGCGCTTGAATAGGCTTGTATTGCTGGCTTTTTTTAGCGATGGAAATAATCTAATCGTCCCTCGGCAATCCGCGTTAGTTAGACTTGCATTAGAAACTCCCTGTTGTTTCTTTGAAAATGGATGCCATAAGAACGACTAACGCATTGCCCTCCCCTCTTGTGTAGGGATAAACAAACATTTACTCTAATGTAGCAATCAATGGATTATAATGTTTGATCTCTTGTATGGATAGATTTAAACTATAGTTCCCATGTTCTAGAATTTTATTTAGAAAAAGATTCAATTGCTCTTGTGAATGAACTTTAATTTTTAAATGGTAACAGCCTTCGCCCGATACGCGATGCGCTTCAACTACCTCATTCTGATCACGAATAAAACGTATAAACGAATCATGATCTGCTGTTTTCATATAAATAATGACAAACGCTGTATAAGAAAGGCCTAATTTCATTTCATCTACTAGTAGAGAATAGGCTCTAATTACACCGCTTTCCTCAAGTTTTTTAATACGGTTCCCTACTGCCTGTCCCGTCATATGAATTTGTTTCCCTACGTCTTTCCATTGAATACGTGAATTTTCGTTTAGTAACCGAAGGATTTGAAAATCAATAGTATCAAGTTCCATAATAAATTCCTTTCACCATGAAATGATTGGATATAAAAGTGTTTCACGACAGTGTCGATTAAAGTCAAAATATTGTTTATCATTAGATTGTAGCAAACTATTTTAATGAGGTGATACAAAATGAGCACAGCATTACTCATTGTCGATATTCAAAATGACTATTTTCCAAATGGAAAGATGGAATTAAGTAACCCTGAAAGAGCAGCCACTCACGCTGCTAAAGTTCTAGAATGGTTTAGACAGAATCACAAAGAAAATATTTTTCATATCCAGCATATCGCAAGTCATCCAGCATTAGGTTTCTTTCTTCCAGATACGGAAGGAGTAGAAATACATGAAACTGTTCTACCGCTAGAACACGAGAGCATCATTAAGAAACATTTCCCTAATAGCTTTTTAAAGACTGAATTAGAAGGCGCATTAAAAGAAAAAGGAATAACCAAGGTAGTGGTTGTAGGGATGATGACACATATGTGTATCGATGCTACAGTTAGAGCTGCAGTGGATCTAGGCTTTGAAACTACACTTATTGAAGATGCATGTGCGACACTAGACTTATCTTATCAAGATAAGGTCGTTCCCGCCGAACAGGTGCATTACTCATTTGTCGGCGCACTTCAGGGTATGTATGCCAATGTAATTTCGACCGAGGATTTCCTACAATTAGAAGCTAACACAATCGTCAATAACTAACTACATGTGGGAGTTTGTTTAAAAAACAAGCTCCCTTTTTTACTGGCTGTTTAATCTCATCTATCCATATTTAACAACAAAGTTAAAAGGCACACATTTTATACTTGCTCCAAAAATCATCCTTTTCTGCATACCGTCCTTTTATATTGTAACAAAGCCCCGTTCGTTATTCTATGTCCCCTAACCATCTATTACTAGTATTGGTGATAATAGAAATAAATAGATAACGAGAAACCCAGCCGACACCTTATGAATCAGTTACAACTTATTTTAATCGATTCCTGAAAAACCGAACAGTGACGGGCACTGTTCGGTTTTTTTGGTTATATCTTCTATTGTGTGAATACCCTTTTTCAGAGAACAGAAAATCGTGACATTTATGTCGGTCTAACAATAATTTCACTAACGGAGGCGTAATCCGGTTGAGAAATTGCATGTAGAATTGTATCGGCGATTACTTTTGCTGGAATAGCGGTTTGATACAGCTTTTCTACATTTTGTCTTAATTTTTCGTTAGAAATGGATTGTACGAGTTCTGTATCAATCGCCCCAGGTGAAATAATGGTAGCGCGTATATTATTTCTTCCTTCTTCGATTCGTAGACCTTCCGTAATCGCTCGAACAGCAAATTTCGTTCCAGCATATACAGCTGCAGCTGGTTCAACGATATGTCCGGCAACAGAAGATATATTGATAATCTGACCTTGTTTTCGCTCTCGCATATAAGGAAGAACCGCACCAATTCCGTAAAGTACACCTTTAATATTAACGTCGATCATTTGATCCCATTCAGAAATTTTCTTTTGGCTTAAAAAAGATAGCGGCATGATACCCGCATTGTTAATCAGCACATCAATTTGCCCAAACGTATCTATGGCAAAACGGGCTAGATCTTCCATTTGCTCTTGATTCGTAACATCCGTTACTTTATATACAGAACTGCCACCCTGTTGTTCAATGCTTGCATCAATCTCTTTCAATCGTTCTTCACGTCTTGCGGCCAGAACTACTTTAGCTCCGTGATTGGCAAGCTCCATAGCTGTAGATTCACCAATTCCACTAGAAGCTCCAGTTATAATAACAACTTTCCCCTTAACATTCACTATGTACGCCCAACCTTTCTAGTCTTCTAGTAACGTAAACAGGCCAACCGATCCTTCACATCAAAAAGGCCCGAAGAGATTTCTCCCCACGGGGCCTTTCTCATATTTTTTCAGAACGTGGAACACGAGATTAAATTTATCCCTCTACAGGTACGAAATAATTGCCTAATCGATACGCTGTCGCATCCATTGTAGCAATCAGCTCTCCGTCGCTTTCGACTTTAATCGTATACCAAGCTGTTCGATAATTTTTCTTTACTTCCTCGGCCGTGGCTCGGATAAGTGCTCCTTCTTTGCCGGCTGCCATATAATTGATTGTATTGGACAGGGCAACAGCTGTTCTACCGTAAGAGTTACAAGCAGCTGCGAATACATAGTCGGCAATTGCAAATGTAACAGCACCGTGGAGCGTTCCGTGTGCATTTAACATATGGGCTTCGGCAGTTAACTCTGCAATTGCAGTTCCTTCGCCAACCTCGATTAATTCAATTCCCAAATGGTTTGCATACGTGTCTTTTTTCAATGCTTCGACGATAACTTCTTTATGTTGATGGTGTAATTCACTTTCATCGATAACCGCTTTCATCATCATTTCCCCCTTTTGTATTTCAATAAAATAACGATGCACGTAATTATCGTAATACTTTTTCGAATGATTCACAAGTTTTTTACTATTTAGAGGTTAGTGCCTGTATGCGAGTTGCTACTTCATCACG
>CAWJLH010000018.1:0-104170 GCA_963843665.1 uncultured Caryophanaceae bacterium | reverse complement strand
ACGCTTTGAATAGCTTGTTCGCTTTGTCATTTAAATATTCGATGACAGACACAACGTCGAGATCGTTCTCGACTATATCTTTTTTACTTCTTTTATTCTTTTAGGTTATTGCTAGGGGCAAGTTGCCCTCTGTAGAGGGGGCAACTTGCACTTCCTCTTGGACTGATTGTGCTGTCATCGATGATGCATTTTGCACCGTCGGAAGTTACAGCTTTTTATAATCAATGCGGTACCATTTTGTCTTGTCCAAGAGTGAACAAGCCAGTTGTTAAAAAACAGATGATTCGTTGTAAACTTGTTTGCGACTACTATTTATCTTTTCATTCTTTTTAGCTGTTGGAGTAGCAGTTGATACCTTATCCAAACACTGATAAAATCCCCCTGTTCACAAGGGTCACATGTCAATTTATAGATGTTGATACATCTGTTAGAAATTCGTATTTTGCATTTTGTATGGGCGGTTCGTATTTTCTGTTTGCAACTTTTCCCTCCGTATTTGGGACCCGCTTTATATTACTTTAATGACCACGCCCTTTATTCTTTATATAGACAACTTAAATCGAAAAGGATACATCGCAAGCATTTTTTATTTCACCAAAATAATTTAACGACAAAAAACACTGAAAATCTGTCGAAGGATTTTCAGTGTTTTTTACTTTTAAATAAAGGTTAATAAAGATTTAGGTACTCATTTAATTCAGAATACTACGGGAACCTAGCTCATCTGGAGTGTCTAGTAATGCTATTGGATACAACTGTTTTTCTAAGGAACTCAATTCACTCTTCAATACATTCAGTTCGCCGTTCAACCTCTGAATCTCATCTTCTGAAAGCTTATGTTCTAAGGCATATTCAGCTATCTTTTTCATTTCATGGAGCTTGATGTCCATCTTGTCCAAAATATGGACCTGCTCCTTAGTCCATTCAAGCTGCTGTTCAAGATCTCTCTTCTGGGCTTGTTGGTCTTGATTCATCTTGTTTCCTCCCCGTCAACAGCTTCTTAACAAATGCGATAGTGACAGAGTGTATGGTATTAGTATCCGACTTAGAGTTCTATCAGCACCTGATACTCTTCACTGCCAGTTTATAATGCAATTCGTTGTTATTTCACGACTTGGTCATTTATCTTTATATCGGTTTCATTTCGCAAGATTCAAGTGTATTTTCTTATACTCAGAATACAAGCTCCATATTTAGGGAGCTGATTTCATGGTGACTAAATCTATCGGGTTCTATAATTTAATTTTCGGGATATGCCCCCCTTAAAATACCTCCCACAAAAATTGTTTCAATTCGAGAAACACAATACAGAACGTATGTTCATTATTTATGTTATAATATCGTTAACAATAATTTTTCATTTGAGGTGATAATCATGCTAGGATTGTATGCCCGAATGACAGGAAAATTGCTAGGGAATGGAGATATTATAAAAGATAAGAATGAAAGTACCCATTTTTCATTTCGGCACACTTCACTTGATTTAAATTGGGCGATGTACTGTTACGAGCAATTGAAACATGAAGGATTTCCTATAAAACCGACTTTTGAAAATAATATATCTATCGCTCAATCGACGGCGCATTCTACCATCGACACACTCTATGACATTTGGTACGAAGACAGAAAGAAAATAATTCCTTTACGATTCGTAGAAGAACATCTTACAGAAGAATCACTTGCTTGGTGGTATCAAGATTGTGGGCATTTGAAGAAAAAAGAAAATGGTACGTTAGAAAAACTCATAATATCAGCTGAGCAATGGACCGATGAGGAACGAGGATTATTACAGTACGTACTCAATTTAAAATTCGGATTAATTTTTGCGGTCGACGGTCAAAAAAGGCTCCTTCTTTACGATCAATTGCAAATAAATTATTTCCTTACACTCGTGCAACCGTGGATGCAGCCATGTATGATGAGGAAAATGAAAACAATGAGTATTAAAAAACCAATTGCCGAACGTACTACAATTTCTTTACCGAATTCTATATTTTTGACGAAACCAACACTCCAAATCAATACCACGATTGAAAATTGGCATCATTCAATAATCTGCACCCCTGATCAATTCAAATATTGGAATTACCAAAGGTATGAAATGAATAACGTACTCTCCTATCAAATTAAACTTACTCCAAAAAATCAGTCCCGACTTATGAATATTCAAGCTCAAAGCGGATTACATTTAAACAAAATTATCCAAGAAGCTTTTTACCAACAGATATTACATGAGCCACCTTCCTTAACCAATTTAAATCAGCTTAGTACGACTCAACAGGCCATTACAATCGCTTCTATTTTAGGCGATGGCTCATTGCGAAAACGTCAATCCAAAACGTATTCGTCCTCTTATTACGAAAACTCGTGTGAGGAACAACGACCTTATCGTCAGTGGAAAGTAAACAAATTAAAACCTTATGTCTATTTCCCGGGGAAACTTCCCTATATCACTTCTCGTAGATCTTCATTATGGTCGAAACTGGAGGAACAATTTTATACAGCTGAACGAATTAAACGAATTCCGCTACATCTATTAAAAAATATTAACGACCCACATTTTTTAATGACACTTTATTTAGATGATGGCTCTTTAATGATTAGCCATCGAGTCAATCATCGTAATAAAAAGATTTATATATTACCCCATATTGCATTGTACTTGCAAAATTTCAAGAAAGAAGAGCTTGGTCATTTTACGTATTGGCTTAATGACACTTATGAACTTGAATTAACGTTAGCTGGGCGTCCCGATGGGCAAGGTTATTATATTCGAACGACGAGCGTAAAAGCGACATTTGATTTCTTAAAGCAAATCGAAATGGTGTCACGTACGTATCCTAATGGAGATTACAAAGCAAATTGGTCTTATCGTTGGTATCTTGAAAAGGAAAAATGGAAAAAGAAATACCCGACATATGAAATTCTAGTAAGTTCAAGGGAACGGATGCGACCGTATGATAAAAAAGAAATCGAAATAATCATTTCAATGAAAAAAGAAAAACGGACAGATCAGGCCATTGCAGATGCACTCGGTCGCACTTATTGGTCAATCGTATACAAAATACAGGAATTACGAAAGGAAAATAAATTATAAAAAAGGAGACTTTCTCGTAAGAGAAGTCTCCTCAGGTTGTAGACAAAAGGGTTGGAAATCGATTTGATTTCCAACCCTTTTCCTATTTCTGTAGTTATAACTACAGAAAAGTACTATAGCGTCTTTCCATTTAGGTTCTTATTACGCCAAGGATGGCACTTTCCATGTCCAGTTGGCCAACTTCTTAAGATTTAAGGCAGCAAAAGTTAGCATCGCCTGCATGGACAATTTTTTAAGCCCCCTAAGGGTCGTCCATCGCATGCCATGCTTTTCTTTAGCGTCGGCAAAGACACATTCAATCGTCTCTTTGCGCTTCCCGTAAATTTCTTTGATTTCATGGTGATGTCTCAAGTCTTCCGCTACATCCAGGTAGTCCTGCCAGATATGACGTTGAATCATCTTTTGTTGATTCTTACTCTGCGTGAATGAGGTGCGGGATGCGTTGGGCATTGCTTGCTGCCAGTTCGTCGGATGCTTGTTGTTGGCGCGGCGTCAGTATGCCTTGCCAAGCGAGCGTATGGTCCGTCGGATAGACCGGCTGTTCCCCGTTCCAGACGATGAGTTCTGTACAAGTTGAGACGCGTCCCATTTTGAGGCAATGCCTGCAATACGTACAAGGTCCTTGGCATTTTGCGCAATCGAATGTTGTGAAGCGCGATTGGGTGTCGTTTTCACATCGGTTGCAGAAATGGCGGGTTTGACGGGTGTACGTCTTCGTTGATTGGATGCCGTTAATGGTTTGGATGTGTTGGGCTGCGATGTGGGCGTCGATGGTTTCAGTTGGAAAAGGGGTGTGCAGGCGAAGCCAAATTCGGCCTGCGAGGAAATCCCTCACTGCCGGGTTGATTGGAATCGTCATCTGCAACACCCCTTTTTAATGTTAGTTTGTGTATGATGGTCATAATGCGAACGGCGCCTTACGCTTTTCGTTTTGTCTAGGCTTCAGGCGCCAGCCCCTCGAGTCGCTTCGGCACGATCGACGAGGCGTAAATCGGCCTCTTACGTTCGCGCCTCCAGCGCTTGTCGGGGCTGAACGGCGCCTTACGCTTTTCGTTTAACCCAACCCAGTCCCATGGCCCCTTCTCCGAGATGCGTGCCGATGACGGGGCCGAAATGGCTGATGGTGAATTTCACGTCCGGCAGTTGCATGGACAATTCGTCGAGCCAGATTTTCGCTTCCTCCGGGCGGTTGGCGTGGATGATGGCAGCTTCAAGCGGCATTTGGGCAGCGTCTTCTGCCAACATGTCCGCAATGCGTTTCATCGCTCTTTTGCGCGTCCGGATTTTTTCGAATGGGACAATCACTTTTTCTTGGAAATGGAGAATCGGTTTGACTTGAAGCAGTCCGCCGATGAACGCCTGCGTGCCGGTTAATCGACCGCCCCGCTGCAGGTGCGATAGGTCGTCCACCATGAAATAGGCGCGCATCGTCTGGTTCATTTCGATCAGTTCAGCTATGATCTGGTCGGGTGTTGCGCCTTGTTGAGCCATTTCTGCAGCGCGGATGACGTAAAATCCTTGCACATAGCAGGAAAGTTCCGAGTCGAACACATGGGTTTCAATTCCTTCGACCAGTTCACCCGCTTGCACCGCCCCTGCGTAGGTTCCGCTGATGCCGCTCGATAAGTGGATGGAAATGACAGCGTCGTATGTGCCTTTCAGCGACTCGAACAGTTCGATGAATTTGCCTACGGGCGGCTGTGACGTTTTCGGCAGCGGGCCATCCCCGCGCACTTTATCGTAAAACTCGGTGGCTTTCAAATCGACTTCTTCTTCGTACACTTCCCCGTCCAGTGTGACCGTTAATGGGATCATCTGGATATGTAATGATTCTCTAAGATAAGCAGGTAAATAAGCTGTACTATCTGTCACGATTGCTGTTTTCAATGTGTCTCAACTCCTGCCATCTATTCTACCCAAAATGTGGCGGAATGGGAATTCCGAAGTGTAGTTGGAGTTATAAAAAATTAAGTGTTATCTGAAAAATGAATTCTCTTTGAATAGCACTCCAGTATATTTAATGGTATGTTCATAGTATAAAATCGGGGTTGCCAAGGGGGATTTAATATGGAGACAATTCGCTATGAACAAAAGGGGAATCTTGCTGTCGTGACGCTTGACCGTCCGGGGGCGATGAATGCATTCAATTATGAATTACTGGTCGATTTGGGACAGATTACAGAGTCAATCCGCATCAATCCAGATATCCGTGTCGTCCTTTTTACAGGAGCGGGTGACCGTGCTTTCAGCGTGGGGGCTGATTTGAAGGAGCGGAAGACGCTGACTGAGTGGCAAGTGAAGCGTAATCTATATAAGATCGGTGAAGTATTTACGGCGGTCGAAAATTTACCGCAGCCGACAATCGCAATGATGAACGGTTTCGCTTTCGGTGGCGGGATGGAGCTGGCGCTTGCCTGTGATTTTAGGATTGCTGCTGATACGGCGTTGATGGGATTGACGGAAACGGGGCTGGCGATTATTCCGGGAGCGGGTGGAACCCAACGTTTGCCGCGGTTGATCGGCGAAGCGAAGGCATTGGAACTGATTTTGACGGCGCGTCGGTTGACGGCTGCGGAGGCGCTTGACTATGGTGTGGTGACAAAGGTAGCCGTTGCGGAGGATTTGGAGCGGGAAACAACCGCTTTCGCGGAATCGATTTTGGCGAACGGTCCAATTGCTTTGCAACAAGCCAAATTCGCCGTCAAACACGGCATGAATGTGGACTTGCAAACAGGATTGGCAATCGAACGGAAAGCCTATGAAATAACGATTCCGACCGAGGACCGCATTGAAGCCTTGAATGCTTTTTCGGAAAAGCGGAAACCGGTGTTTAAAGGGAAATGATGGGCGTATGGAAAAAGGAGGCGTGGATGCCTTCTTTTTTTGGGTTTTATTTGTGATCAGTAGTTAGAGTAAATTATTCGGCAATAAAGTGTTCTAGTTAAGTTGATTGGAGCGGAAGGCGGCGACTCCTGCGGGAATAGCATAAGCCTTGAGACCCCGCAGGAAAAGTCGTCAGGCAGAATGGCTTTTGCGACCAAAAAGTGATTGCGTTTGAGAGCAGCGGATCAAGCCGCCCCGGAAAGCGTCCGCCTGGAGCGGAAATCAAGTTTTTCGGGATTGATATAAAATCTGGACATGACATCTTTATTTACAACGCGGATTAGCCGAGACAATCCCCGCCGCTTTCGTTACGGTCGATAGAACATTCGTCATGCCTTGTCGATCGGCAGTATGCGGCGCCCGCGCATAGGGAATATGTGCATCTTTCGTAACATACTTAGGCGGTAAATTGTTCAGGGCGATTGCCATTATATCGTCTAAACACAGTTCACATTCACAGGATAATTTGAATTGTTTTTGATAATTGACTAGAACTTCATGGACGATTTCTTCCATCACATTATGTACACCCACGCTTTCCCCTCCAATCGAAAGTCCATTGTACCATTAGTTCCATTTTTTCACCCATTAAAAAAAGAGCAGCGGGAATCCGCTGCTCTTTCTATTATACGTTCACAAGTCCTTTTTTCTCGAGTAACTCTTTCCCTGAAATTCCTGGATTGGTCATTTCGAACGGATGTAAAATAATGTCCAATTCCGCTTCTGTCAGGAGACCGTCCTCGATGCACAGCTCGCGAATCGGACGGCCTGTTTCCATTGCCAGTCCTGCGATTCGGCTCGCCGCCTCATAACCGACATGCGGATTGATAGCTGTGATGATGCCGATGCTATTATTCACATATGCTTCCATATGCTCGACATTTGCTTGGATACCATCCAGGCAATAGTTGTTGAAAGCAGTGAAGACATTTGTCATGATGTCGATGGATTGCAATAGGTTGAAGACAAGTACAGGCTCCATGACATTCAATTCGAATTGGCCGGCCTCGGATGCCATACAGATCGTATGGTCGTTGCCCATTACTTGGAACGCCACTTGGTTCATCACTTCCGCCATGACCGGGTTGACTTTGCCTGGCATGATGGATGATCCTGGCTGGCGTGCCGGCAATGTGATTTCCGCGAGTCCTGTTCTCGGACCGGAAGCCATCAAGCGCAAGTCGTTAGCAATTTTGGACATATTGACCATACTGCCCCGTAGTGCTGCGGAAACTTGTACATAGGAATCTGTATTTTGCGTCGCATCGACTAGATGTTCCGCCGACGTCAATTCTACGCCACTGTTCGTTGCTAAAAACTCAACCACTTTCTCGATATAAAGTGGATCTGCGTTCAAGCCTGAACCGACAGCTGTAGCCCCCATGTTCACTTCGTACAAATGCTGCCTCGAGCCGCTGATACGCTCGATATCCCGACTGAAGACCCGTGCATATGCTTCGAATTCTTGTCCTAAACGGATTGGAACCGCGTCTTGTAAATGAGTACGGCCCATTTTTAAATAAGGCTGGAATTCCGCCGCTTTTTTATTGAATGTACCATGGAGGTCGTCCATGACAGCAAGAAGCTCTTGGACTTTTGCCAACACAGCAAGATGGATTGCAGTCGGAAATGCGTCATTTGTCGATTGCGCCATATTGACGTGGGTATTCGGACTGATGACCGAATAATTCCCTTTTTCTTGTCCAATCAGTTCCAGTGCCCGGTTGGCAATGATTTCGTTGGCGTTCATATTCATGGACGTTCCTGCGCCGCCCTGAATCGGATCGACGATGAATTGATCATGAAATTGTCCTTCGATCATTTCATCTGAAGCTTGGATGATCGCACGCGCGATTGTTTGGTCGAGTTGTCCGACAGCTTCATTTGCCTGTGCGGCAGATTTTTTGACGATCGCGAGTGCCTTGATCAATTGCGTATCTACCTGATAGCCCGTAATCGGGAAGTTTTCCACTGCCCGCAATGTTTGAATGCCGTAATAGGCATCAACCGGCACATATTTTTCACCGATAAAATCTTTCTCAATCCGATATTCACTAACCTTCTCCACATCTGTCACTCCCGAAATTCATGTTGTTATAATGGTAGTGTATTCTTAAATAATTATGAATATATAAACGCATACAAATATGACGAATTTGTGACAATAGGGAATGTAAGCGATTTCAATAAGTCTTTTATTAGTGAAAATGGTAAAAAGAGGGGTAGTCACCCTCCCCTCTCGTTGCACTATCGGTTGAAATAAAAAGCTCTTCGAACTCGAAACGACCAATTAGTCGTACGAAGCGACCATTCTTGGATGCGAACCGACCCATCCACTTGTCTACTCGGCACACAACTATGCCATTTCCGGGGTTAGAACCCCTACCAATTTTTTCTCGCACTCAATGGCAAAGCGACAAGTGCCAGACACTTGTCGCTTTGCCAGTAAATTATTTATTCATAAAAGATTTGATTTCTTCTTCTGGCATAGACGAATCGCATTTGACGTTTACTGTGTCACCCTTCGTATAGATGAAACCAGGAACCGTTGGAATGTCGTATTCATTACGGAAGGCTGTAATACCTTCCATATCAGATTCTTCCACACTGTTGACATAATAGATATGCGTATTCGTTTCTTCAGCAACTTTATTTAATTTCCCAACGAATTTTTGACAATAAGGGCATACAGACTTTCCAATATAGATAACGGCTTCGCCTTCCCCTTTTACCAATTCCTGTGCTTTTGCAGAATCAATTTTTTCAAAACTAGCTACAGTTTCCTCATAAGTTGCAATCATGGTGCATTCTCCTTTTTCTACAGTCATTAGTCTACAATATACAGTATTTAATCAATAATAGCTTAACCCCGTACTTACACAGAATGGGATTATGCATATTTAAGATTTGAATCAGTACATAACTTTATTGTCACTCAACAGGAAACCCGCATTTTGCTAATGGTACCCTTAATTTGACTGACCTTTCAATAGTTCAGGGAATAAGTAATGTATGACTTCCATAGTCAACCGTCGAGACTTCCCTTTATAGGGGTGGATATGCATATACATGGATGGATTAAAGTTCGCTTCAATAATTCCATAAGCATTTTTACTAGCTGCAGGAACTTCTGTATTTTCAATAATCAAATCGATACCACTGATTTTAGCTCCAAGTGCAGAAACCGCATCCACTGCGATTTTTTTATAATCATCAGGAATTTGATCTGTCACATCAATCGAGTCTCCACCTGTACTGACATTCGAATTTTCACGTAGGTAGATGATTTCATTATTTTTTGGAATCGAATCCATTTGATACCCTTGACCTTTAAGCATAAGGTTCTCCAGTTCACCTAATTGTATACTCTCTAAAGGTGTCCTATGGTCTTGTCCTCTTAACGAATCACGATTCTTTTGCATGACTAACTCTTCGATTGTGTGTTTACCGTCACCTTTAACATTTGCTGGAACTCTTAATAAAACAGCATGAACTTTATCATTTAACACAAAAAATCGATATTCTGTTCCATTAAGAAATTCTTCTACTAATACAGACGAATCTTCATTAAATGCGAGCGTGATGGCTTTTTGAAAATCTTCGTAATTTGCACCGTTTTTGAAAATAGATATTCCGATTCCATAGTTTGTTGTTTTCGGTTTCACAACAAAAGGTTGGGTGGAGAATCTATCATAGGAGCGTAAAGCTTGTTCTATGTTATTAAATTCCTCCCCCTTCGGCACTCGGAATCCATGTTGTTGAAGAATTTTCTTTGTTACTGTTTTATTTTCCATAATTAATGTAGATACATAACTATCTTTCCTTGTCATATTACCGTTTTTCACATATTCAACATGCTCTTTAAATTGAAGCTTCAAAAATTGATCTTGCCGATCCAAGACTTCTACCTTGATTCCTTGCTGAATAGCATCAAACATTAAGATCTGAGTGGACAACTCCATATCAGTAAATCCTGTTAACTGATAGGGCTTGTCCCATATTTTTTCATGATTTTCTTTGGCAATATATGTAGCTACTTGACCTTGACTGCTTTTTTCACTCTCTTTATAAAGTCTTCCAGCTAAAGTCTTACTTGGGTCCATTAGCATTTCTCTCAGATGAACAAATAACGTATCCGATATAGTCAAATCTAACGTTTCTGCTAAATGCTCCATTTCATCAACCATCTGTTTAGCATCTTCTTCAAATTGTGTATGCTCCAATGGATGCTCAAGGGCCACTATATTATTGTATTTATCGCCCATTTTTACCCACTCGTCACAATTTCCACCTTCATCTTTCCATAGTAAATAAATTAAGAAAAGATGGATAAATTCTGCCTGTTCATAGCTAATTCCATACGTTTCAAACGGATTTAAATCAATTTCTCGCAATTCAATATACCGAATACCATGATTCTCTAAATCTGAAACATGATGACCGCCTCTTAAACGGACAGCTGAATAAAATTCTTTTTCTTCCGATAGCAGCCCTTTTTTAACCATCAATGAAAGATCTGATAGATAGTTCTGTATACTGCTATAGGATACTTGAACATCGTCTGAATTCGTATAGCCGTATTTACTGCTTCGGATACTTCTTACTGGCCCATTCAAAGGATTTTCTTCAAAAAAATTCTTTTCACTGCTAGGAGAAGCTCCGTAAAAATAAGTGACTAACCATCGATAGTGGATAAAGTTTCTTGAGACTTTTAGATATAACTCTGTTTTAAAATGATGATAATCTTTAATCTCCGATTGTGCATTAAATAACGCTTGAATTAACTCATCGTCAAATTCAAAGTTAAAATGAATACCACAAACCATTTGTTTACGCCGGCCATAAGAATCGGATAATTTTTGACGATATAAAACATTTTCAGTACTTTTCAATTTTGCAATCACAATATCTTCTTCTTTTTCTGGTAACTGTGGCGGCATGCTTAATGGCCAAAGCATTTCATTATTCCCCATGGAACGATAAGCAACATCGTGAATCGCCGCTAAGTAAGTAAACAAGTCCTCCAGTGTCTCCGTAACAGGTGTAATTAATTCCATCTGTGTTTCTGAAAAATCTCGTTGAATGTATGGATGATCATCCCTTAACGCAATACTTTTAGGTTGATCCGTTTCAGCTAAATTTCCGGATAAATCAACTCGTTGACTTTCTTTTTCAATCCCATAACGTGCTTTTAATAAGTATGGTTTTACACGGTCATTGACTAATATTTTTTTGAAATCCGTTTTAACATTAACCCCCAATTAACTCACCCCTTCTTCAAATCATTTCTTATCTTAGATAATAAACCTTTAAATGCAACAACGTCCAGTAATCGAAAATATCCACATTTAAATTAAATGTGGATATTTTCATTTCTATTCCATATTATTTTAGGTTCTCTAAATGGAAAGCGAAATGGTCCTCTAAGAAAGTAGCTATAAAGAAATAGCTATGATCATACCCTTCCACTTTGTTGTAAGTGACTACTTGATTATTTTCCTGAGCATTCTTTAAGAAAGTCGTCTCATCTAATTGTTTTGGATAGAAATCATCCTGAGCTCCTTGCGTAATGAAAATAGGCGGCACGCCGGCTTCTTTAACCAATTCCGATGAATCCCATTCTTTCCAAGTGGCTTTATCTTCACCTAAATAAGAGGAGAAAGCTTTTATGCCCCACGGTACTTGACTAGGAGTTAAAATTGGAGAGAAAGCAGATATTGCTTGGAATCTCTCAGCATTTTTCATGCCAATCACTAAAGCACCATGCCCTCCCATTGAGTGGCCCATTATACTTTCTTGTCCAGAAAAATGAGGGACTAAAGTTGACGCAATAGCTGTTAACTCATCTACTATATACGAATACATTTTATAATGCTTGTCCCATGGTTCTTGTGTAGCATTTACATAAAAACCTGCGCCTTGTCCCAGATCCCATGCTTCATCATCCGCAACATGTTCTCCACGTGGTGAAGTATCTGGAATCATAACTGCTACTTGATGTTCTTCAGCCAATCTTTGAAATCCACTTTTTTGACTAAAATTATCATCTGTACAAGTTAAGCCAGATAGCCACCAAATAAGAGGAATTTTTTTCGCTTCTTTATTTGATGGCAAGTAGATACTAAAAGTCATATCACATTGTAGAACTTCTGAATAATGGCTGTACTTACATTGTTCCCCACCAAAAGAGCTACGTCGTTCAATAAGTTTAAGTTCCATTATCTCACTCTCCATATGTTAACATTGTACGGATCGACTCACCCTTATGCAGCAAATCAAATGCCTCATTGATGTCTGTAAAGTTTAAGTTGTGTGTGATAAACGAATCGACATCGATTTTACCATTCATATAATCTTTAACCATTCCTGGCAACTCGGTTCTTCCTTTAACTCCTCCAAAGGCTGACCCACGCCATACTCGACCCGTTACTAATTGGAATGGACGCGTATGAATTTCTTTACCTGCGCCTGCTACGCCGATAATTGTACTTTCTCCCCAACCTTTATGACAACATTCAAGGGCAGACCTCATTACTTCAACACTTCCAATACACTCGAAGCTATGATCTACTCCTCCGTCCGTCATTTCAACGATGACTTCCTGGATTGGTTTATCGAATTTAGCTGGATTTACAAAGTCAGTTGCACCCATTTTTTCAGCTAATGCAAACTTATCCTCATTTAAGTCTATCGCAATAATTCGGCTTGCCTTTGCTTGAACCAACCCTTGAATAGCGGCTAATCCAATGGCTCCTAAACCAAATACAGCTGCCACAGCTCCTTCTTCCACTTTTGCTGTGTTGTGTACAGCGCCAATTCCTGTAGTCACACCGCATCCAAATAGACCAACTTTATCAAGCGGCGCTTCTGGGTCAATTTTTGCTAATGAGATTTCAGGAACGACTGTATATTCACTAAATGTACTTGTCCCCATGTAATGATAAATAGGCTCTCCATTATAAGAGAAACGAGTTGTTCCATCAGGCATTAGACCTTTACCCTGAGTTTCTCGTACGGCACTACATAAGTTTGTTTTACCAGAGCGACAGAATTTACATTCTCCACATTCAGCCGTGTATAGTGGAATAACATGGTCCCCAGGTTGTACTAGAGTAACTTCGTCCCCTACAGCAACGACAACTCCAGCGCCTTCATGACCTAGTACAGCAGGAAATACGCCTTCTGGATCATCACCTGATAATGTAAAAGCATCAGTATGACAAACTGAAGTATATAGAATTTTTACTAATACCTCTTTTGCTTTTGGTTCTTCTACATCTATCTCTACAATTTTAAGGGGTTCTCCCGGTTTAAATGCAACAGCAGCTCTACTTTTCAATTGAATACCTTCTTTCTATTATTTTATAAAGTTTACATTTCCATGATTACATACTATAATTTGGTTGGCAATACTGACATTTTTGTCACTATAAACAACATAGTAATAGAAGGAGATAGTATACGTGGTAATTAATTATAAGGAAAAAACTTTTTTTACTAGCAAGGATTTGGCTTTATCGGTTATAGGCGGGCGTTGGAAAATAGTGATTATATGGTGTTTGCTTCAACAATCGCCATTAAGGTTAAGCGAAATACAAAAAAAGCTTCCTGATGTCAATCAACGCATGCTAATTAGACAATTAAGGGAATTAGAAGATGATGAAATAATTACTAGAGTTGTATACCCTGTTGTACCTCCAAAAGTTGAATATCAACTAAGCGAAATTGGTCTTCTCCTGGAACCCGTTGTAACTTCCATCTGTGATTGGGGAGATAATTTTGTTGAATTTCTAGAAAAAAGTGATGATAAAATATCAATCGACTAAAATTCAAGTCGTTTTTTAGTTTTAAAAGTAGATAGCATTCTAAACTATCCTTTTATAATGACATGGAGAAACTGAAGCTCGAATTTTGAGCTTATCTATATGATTCCAATTTCTTAACTTTTGAACGGTCACATTGATTCCCTTGTCAAATTGACCTATCAATAGACTCCTACCTAGTTTTTGTTTGTTTTATACCATTCACCAGCCCCCTTATTACTACTCCTACTACTCTATTTCGACACTTGGAACAGCTTCCCTTTATTCAAAGTAAAAAAAGTCCATTTAGATGTCAGGGGGGAAGGCGTCATGGTAAGTCAACTTCTTCTAAGGGCAATCTGATACTGTAATGACGATACCAAATGCAAGATTGCCATCCACGATTATCAAACGATCAACATACCAATTTTAAAAGAAATAGTTGAGCGTCACTTAGACGACTTTACTTCTTACAAAACAGGTTCTAACTTATTAAGCAAACCAATAACCTTTCTGCTATGGGAAAGATGTTGATTTGCTAATCTACTCGTAAAAGCAACATTTAGTATTCACGCATATGCATTTGTCTCTATTCTTATTGGTACAACCACGTACGTTAAGAAGAGGGAAAGTGTTTTGCAGCAACTCTTAAAAGCTTCGACTTCCTTTCTCTACTTACTAGGAAAGGAGGTTTGGACATGTCACAATTTTCTTTTGATGAAAACCAAAGTGCCCACCATGGACGTTGTAACTCTTGTAATCGACGGCAAAACGACAGAAATCGTTGCGACTTTTGCGACCGGCGGAAAGATGACAGAGACCGACACGACTCCTGCGACCACCGGAATGATGATCGTAACCGACACGACTCTCGCGACCACCGGCAAGATGATCGTAACCGACACGACTCTCGCGATCATCGGCAAGATGATCGTAACCGACACGACTCTCGCGACCATCGGCAAGATGATAGAGACCGACACGACTCTCGCGACCATCGGCAAGATGATAGAATCGACACGACTCTCGCGACCACGGAAGATGACGAACCGTCACGACTCTCGCGACCACCGGAATGATGACAGAAACCGCCACGGCTCTTGCAATCGACGTTGCGGTTGCAAGCGCAATACAAATTGGTTCAACTTCTAATCACCACTAAGCACTCAAGTTAGAGCCATCCCTTTCGCATTCGGAAAGGGATGGCTCTTCTTTTTGGTATCTATTGGTCAAACAGTTCGAGATTTTAGTATTGCCTAGACGTGAAAAAGACCTCCCCATTATACGAGAAGGTCGTTAATACCGGGGTCTGTCGCAGAGTTCTAGGTATCTGTCACACAAGCAACCCTCTCTTTATCGTCCCACCTGATCTTTCAATGCGCTTTTTAAAATTTTGCCGGTCGAGTTTTTTGGCAGTTCATTCAAAAATTCGATCTGTTTTGGAACTTTGTATTTTACGAGTCTTTCTGCACAATAGCTGATGAGCGCCGCTTCGTCAACAGATGCATCTTCTTTCAAGACGACAAATGCGTGCACCGCTTCGCCGTAGTCGGAATCGGGTATGCCGATGACTGCCGCTTCGTTGAGTGCCGGATGCGTGAATAACACTTCTTCCACTTCACGTGGATAGACATTATAGCCTCCAACGATGACGACGTCTTTTTTACGGTCGATGATATAGAAATAGCCGTTTTCGTCGCGCCGGGCCATATCCCCTGTATATAACCAGCCGTCACGGATGGCGGTAGCCGTTTCTTCGGGCATTTTATAATACCCTTTCATGACATTCGGTCCGCGTACGACAAGTTCTCCGATTTCACCATCGGGTATTTCATTCCCCAACTCGTCGACGATTTTGTTTTCGACATTGACGATACTCGTTCCGATCGAGCCTGGCATGCGCTCGCGGTCTAGCGGATTGAAGCATGTAACAGGCGATGCTTCGGATAAGCCATACCCTTCCGAAACACGTACTTTGAATTTGTCTTCGAAGTTATGTAGCAATGCAACAGGTAACGAGGTCCCACCTGAAATAGCCGTACGGATTGACTGGAAATCTTCTGCTTTGCCCTCCGGGAATTGGTACAGGAAATTGTACATAGTTGGTACACCTGCAAATACGGATGCCTGCTGTTCTTTGATCAACGAAAATAGATCCGCAGGGCTGAAGCGTGGTACGAGTAAGACTGTCGCGCCCAGGAATAGCGGCGTATTCACGACGACCGTCAATGCGAATACGTGAAAGAGAGGCAATGTCGCCACGACGCGATCCTGTTCAATGAATCCGAGGAAATCCGCAACGTCCCGGGCATTTGAATAGAGATTGCCATGCGTCAGCATCGCGCCTTTCGGTTGCCCTGTTGTACCGGATGTATACAAGATGATAGCCGTTTCGCCCGCATCGACCTCCGTAGGCTGGACATCCGGTTTTCCTGCATTTAGTAGTGATGTGAACAGATGGACTTTCGCTTTGACTGCATCCGGAAGCGCTTCGACTTTTGAAGGTGTTTCCGGAACTGTTTCACAAATGATAAACTGTTCGACAGCCGGGAACTTGTCCGTAACCTGTTCCACCAATGGCAACAGCAGGTCGAGTGCGATAACCGCTTTTGCATCACTGTTATGTAAAATATAATAAATTTCGTCCGGCGTATAGATTGGATTGACTGGAATTGCGGTCGCCCCAAGCCGCATTGTCGCATACAGCGAGATGAGAAAATGCGGAGTATTGCCGAGCAGAAATGCAACATGATCTCCTTTTTCCACTCCGAGATTTTGTAATGCCGACGCAAACTTCGATACGGCCCGGTCAAACTCCGCATACGATGTATCTTGCCCCATGAAATGATAAGCCGCTTTGTCAGGCTGCGTCATCGCCATTTCATGCACATGTGAAACTAAATTCATCCTCTCATCCTCCTTTTTCATAAAGTGAATCGCATACTTATTGCTTTCATTATATAATAAATATTTTGATAATACCAGACTGTAGGAGGCGGATTCAAAGGCATTCCTTATTCCAACTTAATTGAAAAAGCGAAAGCACCGGGAGTCACCCCGGTGCTTTAATATGCGCAAGATAGCGCCAACGGATTAAATAGAAATAACAGATTTGCATCGCTGTAAAGCCGGCCAACACCAGCGTCAATTCTTTGACAATCGAAATTTCCGCGAGCGCATCCCAGATTACCTGTAAGGATAAGAAGGCAAAGGAACTATGAACAAACGCCACGCCCCACGGGAAGAAAAACTGTGGAATTAGCTGCCGGTTGACGATTTTCTTGAATTCACGGTCCGTGATGCCCATGCGCCGCAGCACATCAAACTGTTTTCGGTCTCTTTCGAGAGAAGTATACAACCTGAAATAGATGAAACTTCCCGCTGCCAAGAAAAACACCGCAGCGAGCAGTAAGCCGATGAACAATAACAAAGAAAACGTTGTCCGTATGACTGAATAGTTCAAGCCTGGATTTACAAATGAATAATGCAACGTTTCCGTTTCCCCCGTCAAAAATGATTCCGTCACGGTCGCATCAATGGATAACCCGATGCTCTTGGTCGACTGCCATTCGGGGACATTGAATGCATAATATGTAAAGGAAGCCAGATTACCTGTATAGACACTTTCCAGCACTTTATCATAATCAGTATCACTCAATATAATCGCGTTCGCGCCCATTGAATAGGACGTAAACAAATGATAGGGATAGGCCCCTTCGATCTGGACATCCACTTCACTTTCCACAAGATGCGTCTGTACACTCCGTTCTTTTAGCTGCGTATAAGAAGATACAGATGGTGGAAGGAAAACCGCTTCACCTGGCCGCAACGTAATCTTCGGATAACCGAACGATTGCGCGAGCGTGTTGACAGTGGATTGTTTCAGAATGGAAACAGTGTTCTCCGTGAAGGACGATGTCTGTTCCAAAACGTGGAACCGGGTCATGGAATAATCGATCTTTTCGGCATTCAATTCATTAACCAGCTGCCCGATATGCTTACGCTCCAACTCGTTTTCCGGCATACTCTTGTAGACAAGCCCGAGCGGATGCATTTCCCTGTACTGGGACGCGAAGGAGGTCAGCGATGCGAGAATGCCGACCGACATGAAGGCGATTGTCGAGACCAGTGTGACAATGAAAAACATGCGTGCATTTTCACGCAGCCGGACAACGCCTTCTGAAATCGACAGCAGCCAGTAATGATGCCAATAGAGCCGTTTCCGCTTGCGGATTTGATGCAGCAGCATGGGCAGGGAATCCGCAAAGAAGTAATAGGTTCCCATCGTCACAAGCGGGGGGAGTAAAAAGAGCAGCCCGATGACGATTTTATTGGTCGTCGTGGCGGCCATGGCGTAAGCAATCCCAAGAAAGAGCAGCCCCAGATAGCCGCGAACCTTTGAATAGCCATAGGCCTCCTGGTTGCCCGCTTCCCCATGGATCAGCTCCGCTACTTCCCCCGTTCGGATGAAGATAGGAGCGACATAGGAAATGATGATAAATAGGCTCAAAAACGCCCCGATTGTCAGCGCGAACGGCTCCCAGGAAAAATAGAGCGGCAATGCCGGCAACAGGACGATTTCCCGGACAATCATAAAGAAGAATTTCGAAAACATATAGCCGAGGACCGTTCCTGCAACAATCGACGCAGCGCCGATGATCATCGTCTCTAAGAAGATAAGACGGTTCAATTGTCGCTTCGCCATCCCTAAATGGAGCAGTATGCCGAATTCTTTCGACCGTGCTTGCAGAAATGCACGTAGGGAATAAAACAGGAAAAACACCGTAAAAATATAGAGGATGATTTCCGCCCCACCCATCCCCATAGTAGCGATTTCCTGTAAAAAATGTCCCTCGATAGATGGATGGAATAACAACATCGAATATAAGAAAAACACCATGACAGAGAAAATACTCGCCATGAAAAAGGCGGCGTAAACCCGGCTATTGCGGATGACGTTACGGTAAGCGAACTGTCGAAAGGTCATTGACATTGCCCCCAAGTAGCGAAAGCACATTCAAGATACGTTGAAAAAATGTTTGACGCCGTTCATCTTTATAGATTTCATTGAAAAACCCGCCATCCTTGATGAACAGCACTCGGTCACAATAACTAGCTGCAATCGGATCATGCGTCACCATGATGACCGTCGTCTTTTCAATCTGATTGATGTGGCTTAGTAATTCAAGGACGTCCTTGGCCGATTTCGAATCCAGATTTCCGGTCGGTTCGTCTGCCAATATGATTTTCGGTTTGTGGATCAAAGCACGTCCAATTGCGGTCCGCTGGGCTTGTCCGCCCGACAGCTCATCAGGTCTTCGGTTCAGAATCTCTTTCAGATCAAGACGCTGAGTCAAATCTACCAGACGTTTTTCCATTTCTTTAACCGATAACCCGTCCAGCGTCAACGGCAAGACAAGATTCTCTTCCACAGTGAGCATTTGCAGCAAATTGATATCTTGAAAGACAAAGCCCAGATTGCGCCGCCTGAATAGCGCCAGGTCATTTTGCTTCAGCGCTTCGGGCTCGATACCATCAATCATCAAACGTCCGAATGTCGGGACCGTGATTGTCGAAATCATGTTCAACAAAGTCGTCTTGCCGCTCCCAGAGGGTCCCATGACTGCTACAAACTCCCCTTCTTCCACTTCAAAATCAAGGCGGTTCAATGCACGATGCATGACTTTTCCTTCATAGATTTTCGTCACTTCCGTCAGTTTTACGATTGTCTTCTGCGTCATCCGGTTCACCCGCCTCTCCATTTTCAAACAATACGGTCACGGTTGTGCCTGTACCAAGTTCCGATTCAATCGTTAACGGATGCCCAAGCTTGTTGCATACCTCTGATGCAATGTACAAGCCCATTCCCGTTGATTCGCCCGTCAATCGGCCATTTTCACCTGTGAAAAACGCTTTTGTGATACGTTTCAAATCCGATGATGGAATGCCGACGCCCTCATCACGGATGGTCAACTGAAGTCCATCCTCCGAACGAGTGGCGGTAATATGCACTTTCTTTCCCTCATCGAATGTATATTTCACCGCGTTGGTGATAAATTGCCCAATGACGAATTTCATCCATTTCACATCGGTGGCAACACGGAACTTCTCATCGATTGAAATGACCGGAAATACGCCGTTGGTGATGAAGAGCCTTTTATGCTCTGTCACTATTTCCTGAACAAGTGTTTTCAAGACGACCCGTTCGATCTGCATGTCCTGCTCGAACGTTTCCAGACGTGCATTGACGAGAACGGAATCGAGGCCGCGCCTTATTTTCTCCACTTCTTCGGCGATGCTGTCACGATCCAGCTCTCCCTCTTCCTGCATCAGCAAGCCGATAACGGAAATCGGTGTTTTCATCTGATGTACCCACTGATTCATAAAATGCAGCTGGCGATTCTGGGAGGCATACAATGTCTGCACTTCATTTTGGTACAACCTGTACAATTCACGTGTAAACGCCTGCGTCTGTCGGTGTTCAGGCGATTGGCCATGGCGAATCAGGGCATCCTCCATCTTTTCCGGTTTGCGCACAATCGTTGCGTAAAAGGAACGTCTCATGATGAATTTCCCGACAAGATAGCCCCCCATCAACAGCATGCTCATGCTAATCGAGTAAATCGCTGTATTGATCGTCCTGAAACCATCCAGCCAATAAAGAAACAAAATGAACATGACTAGGAACAATTGAAAAACCATAAACGACATATGCTCTTGCAAGAACATCGTAAACTTTTTCATGATTCCTCTGGAGCCGTCATGAAACGGTAACCTGCGCCACGCACAGTTTCAATGGAGGAGTTGACTCCGTAATCGGCTAACTTTTTCCGCACACGCGTCATATTGACGTTCAATGTATTTTCATCCACAAAAGTCTGGTCATCCCATAATTCTTCCAGCAACTTTTCACGCGATACAATTTTAGGTGACGCTTCCATCAACAACTCTAGAATGACGCTCTCCTTTTTCTGCAGCGGCACAATCGTTGAACGGACATGCAGCTCCATCCGCTCGATGAATAAATTCAACGCCCCCACCTTCACGGTCCGCTCTCCCTGACTCGGCGCATACTCACCGAACGTTCTGCGCAAATGACTCCTTATTTTGGCAAGGACGATTTCATAATGAAATGGTTTCGTTATAAAATCATCCCCGCCATTTTCCAATGCAAAAACCTGATCCATATCTCCAGAACGCGCAGAGATGAACAAAATTGGACACGTCGTATGCTGGCGCAATTCACGGCACCAATAATAGCCGTCATACGAAGGCAAATTGATATCTAGCAATATTAAATGCGGGTCGAAAGCCAGGCACTCTTCCGTAACCCGTTCAAAGTCGTTTACAATTTCAACATCATATTGATATTTGCGTAATGTATCAGCCAATAGTCGGGCGATTTTCTTGTCATCCTCGACTATGAAGATGCGATGGTTGTCCATGGTTCATTCCCCTTTCACACTTCTTTTTATTATAACGCAAATGCCCGACAGGTGTCAGACTTCTGGAAACAGGACCGGGGTTTGCGGGAGGTTGTCAATGTGAATTTGGAGTGATTTGAGTGGGTGGGTCGGTGGATTGGTCGCTTCGGCGGGCGTATCAGTCGCTTCGATAGACGATTGGTCGCTTAGCCCATCCCCGCTCCATAATAAAAGCCCGACGATTGTCGGGCCTCCGCATGTACTTAGTAGATCAGCTGCAAAAACTCTTCTTTTGTAATGCCACCCAAGTATGTCGGGATATCGATTGGATTGAGTGCTTCGCCTATGGATTGCCTGTCATATTTGACGCCAGTTAAACTGTCTTCGATGACAGCGACTTCTCCTACTCCGAAGAAGTCGCCGAAGATGTTCACTTCTTCGATAATGCCTTTATTCACTTGCAACCTGACATCGATGCCGCCGACCGGGAACCGGTGGGAATGCTGCATATTGAATTTCGGCGATTTGCCGTAGTTCCAATCCCAGTTTGCATAACGTTCCGCGGATAATTCATGGATCTTCGCCCAATCCTCTTCCGTCAGTTCCGCGTATTGAATCTTTTCTTCCCCGCCGAAAATCGATTTCAAGATTGCCATCCGGAACTGTTCGATTGTCATTGGTTCTTTCAAGTATTCCGAGATATTCGCGACACGGCTACGAATCGATTTAATGCCTTTCGATTCGATTTTATCTTTCCGTACTTTCAATGCAGAAACGACCCCTTCAATTTCCGTGTCAAACATCAACGTACCATGGCTGAACATGCGGCCATTCGTCGCAAACTGTGCGTTCCCTGAAATTTTCCGACCATCGACGAGAATATCATTGCGGCCGAGCAGTTCCGCTTTGACACCCATCTCGGTTAACGCCTCGATTACTGGTTCGGTAAACTTCTTGAAGTTGCGGAACGATTCACCATCATCCTTTGCAATGAAACTGAAATTCAAGTTGCCAAGATCATGATAGACCGCGCCTCCGCCTGATAACCGGCGGACAACATGAATACCGTTTGCATCGACGTACTCTGTATCGATTTCCTCAACCGTGTTCTGGTTCTTACCGATGATAATCGAAGGTTCGTTAATATAGAACAGCAGAAAAGAATCCTTGTCCACATCCATCGTTTTCAACACATACTCCTCGATTGCAAGGTTGATGCGAGGATCCGTAATGCCTTTATTATCAATAAAATACATGTAATTCGCTCCCTTATCCGTATAGGCTTCTTCCCCATATTATCTGAAATTCAAAGAAAAGTCTTGACATTCGATCAACTGTTATAATACACTACTATTATCACTTCACGTTATAGTACAAATAGAGAGGTGGGATGCATCATGATTGAAAAAGTCATCGGGCACACCAAAAATCTCCCTGCTAAAGTTTGTATCTTATGTGGAAAAAAGATTGACGAGACACATGAGTGCCATGTCAATAAATGCGACACCTGCAACATCCTTTAATATTTTTTTGCAACGCCTGTACTATTACATCGGAATATCTTTTATTGTGAACTAATACACTTTATAGAAGGAGTGATTGACAATGATTGAAAACATCATCGAGTTTTTCAAAAACCTACCGGCGAAAGTTTGTACGTCTTGCGGGAATGAAATCAACGAACAACATGAGTGTTACGGCAACAAATGCGACGCTTGTAATATACTTTAATATTTTTTTGAACCTGCTGTACTATTACAAAACAGAATACCAATCTAGTAGTAATACACCATTCAGAAGGAGTGATTGACAATGATTGAAAACATCATCGAGTTTTTCAAAAACCTACCGGCGAAAGTTTGCACATCTTGCGGGAATGAAATCAACGAACAACATGAGTGCTACGGCAATAAATGCGACGCTTGTAATATCCTTTAATATTTTTTTGAACCTGCTGTACTATTACAAAACAGAATACCAATCTAGTAGGTAATACACCATACAGAAGGAGTGATTGACAATGATTGAAAACATCATCGAGTTTTTCAAAAACCTACCGGCAAAAGTTTGCACGTCTTGCGGGAATGAAATCAACGAACAACATGAGTGCTACGGCAATAAATGTGACGCTTGTAATATCCTCTAATATTTTTTTGAACCTGCTGTACTATTACAAAACAGAATACCAATCTAGTAGTAATACACCATACAGAAGGAGTGATTGACAATGATTGAAAACATCATCGAGTTTTTCAAAAACCTACCGGCAAAAGTTTGTACGTCTTGCGGGAATGAAATCAACGAACAACATGAGTGCTACGGCAATAAATGCGACGCTTGTAATATCCTCTAATATTTTTTAATTTCACTGTACTACTACAACGAACATTATCAGACGCGTACTAATACACTAAAAGAAAAGGAGTGAATGGGAATGCTTGAAAACATCATTGATTTTTTTAAAAACTTGCCACCTAAAGTTTGTACAGTCTGTGGAAAAGAGATTGAGGAGCAACATGAGTGTTACGGTAACAAGTGTGATAGTTGCAATATTTTATAATCCTTGTTTGGCTATTCCATACGCAACCCCGAATGTCGGATTCTTACAGTTAAGATCCGAGATTCGAGGTTGCGTTTCTTGTTATTTATCTAAAATATCCGGCCGGTCTGTATGGATACCGTTTGCACCGAAGCTCATCAGTTTCAACGCAGTTTCAGCGTCATTCACCGTATAGGCATATACCAAGAGTCCTTTCTTCTGCATATCGTGGATGAAAGACGCCGTCACGGCTTCATAACTGATACCGATGCCTGCTGCATAATCCAGCAATCCAGTAACTTCTTTGGCGGATAACTTGGCCTTTTCGCCTTCGTCGACAGAAATCAGTTTCAAAAGGGGAATATCCTTATTTAATTTATGTATTTTTTTTAGCCCTGCTTCATCGAATGACTGGATGACAATTTTAGGTCTTCCATCCACGTCGAATCCAATCATATCTAGCTTCTGCAATACTTTAAGAAGCTTTTCCTCTATTCCCGGGTAGTCCTGGGGATCTTTCAATTCGATGATGAAATTCATATTCTCGCCGAATTGACTGAATACCTCTTCTAGTGTAGGTACCGCGTACATTTCCGATTTGCCTATCGCTGCAATCTTTTCTTCATCTTTGTAACGGAAATTTGCCGACAACTCCTTCAGCTCGTCTAGTGTGAAACTGGCGATTTCCCCGCTCTCCTCCGTCGTTCCCTCGACATCTTTGTCATGCATAACAACAAGTTTATCATCCTTCGTCAGATGGATATCCAGTTCAATATAATCGGCATCAAGTTCTTCTGCAAGTCCGTAAGACGCGAGTGTATTTTCCGGTACATACGCCGATGCACCGCGGTGGCCAATGACTAGAAATTCGTCACTCGGCAGTGGTCCTTTCTCCACCTCTTCTTGCCCGCAACCTGTCAATAAGAGCACAGCACATAGCAATCCCCCTATAGTTTTTTTCATCTCAGTCCCTCATTCCAACTTTTTTCTTTTGTCCTTTCTATACCCTGTTTTCTATATCAATACTCATCCAGTGGACACCCCATTCCAACATAAAAAGAGCCTACATTCACAATGAAATGTAAGCTCTTGTATAGTTCAATCAAATAAATCTCCCAATACTTCTTTCACTGCAGCTCTGCCTTGATCGACACAGTCAGGTAAACCGACGCCATTATAGGTAGCGCCTGCTAATTTGACTTGTGGGAAACGCGATTTAAGTTCCTCGCGGGCAGCTGCAATCCGCTGTTTGTGGCCGACCCGGTATTGCGGACGGTCCTTTTTCCAGCGGGTGATGACTGTGAAGTCGGGCTTTCCTTTGATTGTCATTATTTTGTTTAAGTCTGCTAGAACGATTTTCTCGATTTCGTCATCCGATAAATCCACTATGGCTTCGTCGCCTACCCGGCCGACGAATGCGCGCAGTAGTATTTTTCCTTCGGGTGTTGTGGTCGGCCATTTCCGATGCGTCCATGTACATGCGGTGATGGAATAGTCACTGCTTCTTGAAACGAGGAAACCCGTCCCTTCTTTGTCCTGTACAACCGCTTCTTCCGGAAAGGCTAAAGCGACGGTCGCCACGGAAGTGGTCGGGATCGCCCTTAAATCTTGCAGCAAGCCGTATGGTTCGAACAGACGACCTGCCATTTCATGACCAGTTGTCAGGATGACAGCATCCGCTTCCAGTTTATGACCGTCGTTCAATTCGAGAACGGTCTTTCCACCTGCAATGCCGGGTTCTTTTATCGCCTCGACACGGACGCCTTTCATGACAGAACCGGGTTCAAGCCTTTGCTCAATCGCTTCGACGAGCGTTCCTAGACCATTGCGCAACGTATGGAAGACACCTTCCTTTTTTGTGCTATGGCTATTCTTCTCCGGCAATCTTTTCGGCTTCGACTTTTTCATACCTAGAATGAGGCTTCGATGCTTCTTCTCCACTTCGTAGAACTGCGGAAATGTCGATTCCAAACTCATATGATCGATATCACCGGCGTAAACTCCTGATAATAGCGGTTCAATCAAGTTCTCTACGACTTCCCCGCCGAAACGGCGTCGGAAAAAATCCCCCAACGATTGATCGCCTTGAATGGAGGAACGCGGGAGGACAAAGTCGCCTGCCGCACGTAATTTCCCTGCTACCGAAAAGAGTCCCGTTTTCAAAAATGGACCAATTTCCGTTGGGACACCCATGACAGAACCACCAGGAATCGGATGCAGTTCTCCATGTACAAGAACATATGCCTGACCTGTTGCATTTCTGACGAGATCCCCTTCGATTCCAACATCTGCAGCAAGAGTTCCCATACTTTTTTTCCGGATGAGAAATGAATCCGGGCCACGCTCGATGACAAAACCGTCCCGTCGAACCGTCTGGATTTTCCCACCGAGCCGATTTGCCGCCTCGACAAGGGTAACATCGAGTGCAAGTCCTTTTTCACGCGCTTCTTTCTGCATATAGAACGCCGCGGAAAGGCCCGTAATCCCTCCGCCGACGATGACGACTTTCTTGTTTTGTCCATCCATGTCCATCATCACTTTCTTCTGTCATTTTATGCTTAGGCTTCCTTCATCTTGTCAAACACGGCATCCACCATTGCGTCCACAAATAATGGATCGATGTTCGGCATTGCCGGTCTATAGTAAGCCGCTCCAATATCGTCGCAAACGACCTTACACTCATAATCATTGTCATACAGCACTTCAAGGTGGTCAGACACAAATCCGACCGGCGTGTAAACAAACGCCCGGTACCCTTTTTCTGTATGCAAGTTACGAGTCAAATCCTGGACATCGGGGCCAAGCCACGGTTCCGGCGTCTGCCCCTCACTTTGCCAGCCGACTTCGTATTGTTCGACGCCTGCCGCCGCCGCAATCAAATCCGCCGTCTCTTTCAATTGGTCAGCATACGGATCGCCGTTCGCCAATATCTTTTCTGGTAAGGAGTGTGCAGAAACGATCAGACATGCTGCTGCACGTTCTTCATCGCTCAAGCTATCGAATGTGCCACGCACCTGATTCGCCCAGAAGTCGATGAATTTCGGTTGTTTGTACCAGCTTTCAACCGATGTGATTGCAATGCCGTGTTTGTCCGCTTCTTCTTTTGCACGTCCATTATATGACTTGATGGAAAACGTTGAGAAATGGGGTGCCAGTACGATTGAAACCGCTTCTTCGATGCCATCTTGATGCATTTGCTCTACTGCGTCTTCAATGAAAGGCGCGATATGCTTCAATCCGATATACACCTTGAATTCGATGTCGTTCTGTACTTCATTCAGACGATTGCAAAGTGCATTTGCTTGATCTTCCGTAATTCTTGCCAGCGGAGAGATGCCGCCAATCGCTTCGTAGCGGTTGCGGAGATCTTCCAATTGTTCGGGTGCTGGCGGGCGACCGCGCCGTATATGTGTGTAATACGGTTCAATATCCTCTTCTTTGTATGGCGTACCATACGCCATTACTAATAATCCCATCTTTTTTTTCGTCATTCTGTTCACCTCTCCGTTTGAATCAGTTGGTGTATCATTTGCGCAATTGTGCACTATACGTATGAATCAGTTCAGTCAATTTTTTCAATGTAGCAGGCTTCACTTGCGGGAACACGCCATGGCCGAGGTTGAAAATATGGCTTCCGTGCTCGACTCCTTGCTCAATGATCACTTTTGCACGCTCTTCAATGATGCTCCAATCTGCGAGTAGCAATGATGGATCGAGGTTACCTTGTAACGGCTTCGTCAGTCCGCGTTCCTCCGCTTCTTTGATTGATAGACGCCAATCAAGACCGACAACGTCTACCGGCAAGTCATGCCACTCGTTCGCCAAATGGCTTGCGCCCACGCCGAATGTAATGAGTGGAACATTCAATTTACGAAGCTCAGTGAAAATGCGTGTCATGACTGGTTTAATGAAAATCCGGTAATCGGCAACGTTCAATGCCCCTACCCATGAATCAAAGATTTGGATTGCTTTCGCGCCTGCCTCTACTTGTGCAGTTATGTACGTAATCGTCATATCCGCAAGCTTGTCCATCAATGCAAACCATGCTTCAGGCTCGGATACCATGAATGATTTCGTCAAGTTATAACTTTTCGACGGTCCGCCCTCAATCATATAGCTCGCAAGGGTGAATGGAGCGCCGGCAAAGCCGATAAGTGGAACATTCAATTGTTCCTGTGTCAACATCTTGATTGTATCCAGTACGAACGGGATATCATCTTCCGGTGATAAATCACCGAGATTATGGACATCTTGAACAGTGCGGATCGGATTTGAAATGACCGGGCCCACACCTGACTTGATTTTCACATCTATTCCTAATCCTGGCAGTGGTGTTACGATATCTTTATATAGGATTGCCCCGTCGACATTGTATTGATCGACCGGCAATTTCGTGACATATGCACATAGTTCAGGCTGATGCGTAATTTCTTCAAGGGAGTATTTCTCCTTGATTTTCAAATACTCGGGCTGTGAACGCCCCGCCTGTCGCATGTACCAAACCGGCGTATGGTCGATTTTCTCGCCTCTTGCTGCACGTAGAAGTGTATCGTTGAATGTAGTCATGTAGTCTATTCCCACTTTCATTTATAATGGCAATTACGTGTTACATATCCGTACTCAATATAGACGTTTCGCCTTGCAATGTATAGCGTTTAGCCCTGTTTGTCATAAATTTGTGCTGTCTTTATCCGTCAACTTGCCATCGTTTCGTCACTGATTGTTTTAACTTTATTCAGCAAAAGTTTCTCACTTCCATCAGGCATATGTTTTTGCAATATGTGTAATCATTTAAGTGGCGGTCGAATCCCTGCTGAATAAAGTTAAGCCTCCAGCGGGTGTCACAGATTTTGAAAGGAGTCAAGGAAGGCAGTCTAAGTTCGCGACGTCCTGTCGCAACGACTGCATGACCTACATCCTGTAGGCCTCAAGCGCAATTCAAAATCCAGACGCAAATACGCCGAGGCGTATTTGTTTTAATTTGCCCAATCAGGGAAAATAGGAGTATAAGACTTGAAGGAGGTTTTGGGGAATGAATGTATTTATGACGTCCGGCACGCTGGAATTCATGGAGCGATTGAGAGAAAAGCATGCAAGTGAAACGATGTTCATCCTTCACGGGGAAGGCAATGTACTCTTGCTGCATGAAACCAATGGAAAAACAGTATTCCAGACACCCCGCCGCTATGAAGTACTCGGCTCCGCGGGTAATTTTGAGGAAAATGGATTTTTCGTTTTTTATAATATCCCTGTCTCAGACGAGGGACGCCCCGTTTTTGAACATAACTTTAAAGAGCATGCCAATGCTTTTGATGCGGAGCCTGGATTTATCGCATTCCGCTTACTGCGCCCACATAAATCCGATACCTACATCATCTTGATGGAATGGTCCGACAATCGGTATTATACATTGTGGAAAACTACTTCTTCTTTTGAACAGAATCACCTGACAAACCCGGTAGAAGCTGGTGCCAACAGCGTGGTCAATCTTTTCTCGGGTGCACCTTCCATCACCACGTATATTTCGAAAGAAAAGAATGAAGACGCGTAACCATCCCCGGTTGCGCGTTTTTCACTTCGTCCAGACTCTGAGCACGCGCTGCTCTGGCAAAGCCGAACCATTCCATCAGCAATCCAACCGAGGAAGGATTGACTGATACCTGTCGCGTCTAGACGGCGCCCTGCATCTATCTGTCCATTGCCCGGTGATGCATATTTGTTATAATAGAAGAATTAACATGTACCTCACTGTTAACTCGAAAGGAGAAATCTAATGAAACAGCAACTTTTTGAAAAATTGAATAGCGCATATGAAGATATGGTAGTAATTCGTCGTCATCTTCATATGCATCCCGAATTATCTTTCAAAGAAGAAAAAACAGCACAGTATATCCATGATTTCTATGCTGAGATTGGCATCGAAGTACGTGCAGGTGTAGGTGGAAACGGGGTTGTCGCTCGCGTAAAAGGCGGAAGACCTGGTAAAACAGTTGCATTACGCGCTGATTTCGATGCGCTACCGATTCAGGATGAAAAAGAAGTTCCCTACAAATCGACAGTTCCGGGCGTCACGCATGCCTGTGGTCATGATGGCCATACCGCGACGTTGCTACAAGTTGCGAAAGCGATTCATGAATTGCGAGAAGACCTTCCGGGCGAGTATGTGTTCATCCACCAGCATGCGGAAGAATATGCTCCGGGCGGGGCAATTGCAATGATTGAAGATGGCTGTCTCGACGGGGTCGACGCCATTTTCGGGACACATCTATGGTCTATGACACCTACGGGAACAGTTGAATACTTGACCGGCCCTGTAATGGCTGCCGCAGATCGTTTTTCTATTAAGATCCAAGGGGCTGGCGGTCATGGTGCGAATCCTCATGAGACAAAGGATGCAATTGTGATTGGCTCACAACTCGTCATGAATTTACAGCAACTCGTTTCCCGTCGCGTCAATCCGATTGACTCGGCTGTGTTATCCGTCGGTTCGTTCGTTGCGGAAAATGCATTCAATATCATCGCAGACTCCGCAATTTTGGGTGGTACAGTACGAACATTCAACCCCGAAATCCGCGACTTGATGGAACGTGAGATGAAGCGCGTTGTAGACGGTACTGCATTGGCCAACAATTGCACCATTGAAATCTCGTATGAGCGTGGCTATCCCGCCGTCATCAATCACGCTGCCGAAACCGAATTCTTGAAAACTGTGGCGGAAGGTGTACCCGAAGCACAGAATGTTGTCGAAGCGACACCGCAGATGGGTGGCGAGGACTTTGCCTACTACCTTGAAAAAGTGCCCGGCACGTTTTTCTTCACAGGCGCCCAACCTGCGGATCCGTATCCGCATCATCATCCAAAATTCGACTTCGATGAAAGTGCCATGCTTCTCGCAGCCAAAACGCTAGGCGCAGCGGCAATTGAATACCAGAAATAAATGACTGGCTCATGTTACAAATTTCAACCTTTTCAAAGAAACCTTCCCTCAAATAAGAGTGGAAGGTTTTTTTACATATTCCTCCTTATTTAGACCTATTTATTAACTAGTCATAATTATCTATGAAATCTATTGCTTTATTTTTTTCTTTACCTATAATAGTAATTGTATCACTCAAACTTTAAAGGGGGTTTCAATTTGGGAAATAAGACAAAAACTGGACAATACATTATCTCTTTTGATACTTTTATGTTAGAACCTGTCATTGCAAACAATAAGGTAACCACACGAATCATCGAAAGGAACCGTGAATTTGTCTCTTCAAGTAAACCGCTTCATATTGTTCGAAATTCTTGCAGTTTCTATGGTGGTTCTCTTGGGAATTCGACAAATATAGCGAAACTAGCAATCGGGAACCGGCATAAAACACCAGTTATTATCGCCCATGACTTCGGAATACCTTACATATTTCTACCTACAATGTCGCCGAGCTCTGAATTGAATACCTGGATTGCACACCATTCAATTGAGAATTTAGAACCACATAAATTAGGTTGCACCGTTCTTCTTGAAAATGGCTTATCCATTATAGTGAATGTTTCAGCCAGCACGATGTACCGCCAGCTTGCGTTTGCCACTTTCCTCGAAAAGGACTTTTTGAAAAAGCAACGGCAACTGAACAGACCTGACTCGTACAGGAACTTCAACGATCCCGCTGACGAATGATTCACTACCCAGCCATGGCAATATAGATGCCAAGCAATTCCTCCGTACGATTGCGCAGGCGAACATTCAAGTAACGCCTAGAGTCTTCGTACGCGCTATGGATGAATAAATACTCGGTGAATGTGTCATCCGTTTTGTTACGTATGACTTTCATGCTATGTCGCCGCAAATAGAGCTTCGTTTCCTTGAGTTCTTCGCGTACGTGTTTCATTGCCTCATCGATGAGCTTTACATGAGGGCCTTTCAACTTGAAAGGTCCTTTTTCAATGGATTCCCGGTCTCGCTCCAAAATAATCAGAAGCATGGGTAAATAATCATGTTCTCAAAATACGGCAATGCCTCCGGTGGTAGTAAAGGCATTTTATACCTCCCCTCAAAAAGAACACTCGTTCTCAGACTATATGCCGCAAACAAAAAAACATAGACAAAAGTTGCCGAATCTTGCTTAGACGTTCTGCGCTAAACGATAAAAAAACTTCCGGCTACAATAGCCGGAAGTCTGTTCTGTTTCACTCTTTTTCCTGATCACCGATGTAATACACCGACGCGACTTTCCATTCACCTTCGTCTTTTGTCAATACAGTCACTTGTCTACCACTCGGGTTGGTTTCCAAGCCTGTCGACAATTGTTTCATCGATGTTGCCAGTTTCGCAAAAACTTGCGCCTCTTGCTCATCATACTTCACGATTGTCACATCGGATACGGTGCGTTTAATGTCAAACTCACCAAACGCTTCTTCTAAACTCACCCGCTCCTGTTCAAAGTCAAAACTTTCCGTGTGTTCTGAAAGTGTATTCATGTATCCTTCAATATCTTTTCCATTAAACGCGTCTATATAAGCATTGAATACAGCCAAGATCCGTTCTTTTTCTTCTGCCGGAATGTTTGCTGCTTCTTCGATTGTATCGCCTGTGATACTGAAGCCCACTTTTTTCTCATCCACGCCATGGTCGATCGCACCATACCCATTCGTCGAGTCACCGTCATCGACTGAACCGTTTTGGGTTGGAGCCTCCTCATTTTTGTTGCATGCGGCGAGCAATAGAATGACTGACAGTAACAGAAAACCAAACCAGTTTTTCATCTTTCTTCCTCCCAGACAAGGAAAAAGGCCGCTCCGCACGGAAGGCCTTTCCCACTTTAAATTAATAAAACCCAATTTACTTTACTTCAACCCAACCATTTTTAATCGCCGTGACAACCGCTTGTGTCCGGTCATTAACAGCCATTTTCTGCAGTATGCTCGATACATGGTTTTTAACCGTCTTTTCGGATATGAACAAAGTCTCACCAATTGTCCGGTTACTCTGCCCGTCCGTCAATAACTGCAATACTTCACACTCGCGTTTTGTAAGCAAATGGAATGGTCGGCGGATGTCATTTTGCTGGAACGATCCTTTATGTTCCCGCTCACTTAAGCGGCGGAACTCGCTCACAAGATTATGCGTCACTTTCGGATGAAGGTAAGAACCTCCAGCAGCCACGACTTTGATCGCCTGAACAATCGCATCGGCATCCATCTCTTTCAACATATAGCCAAGCGCTCCGGTTTTCAATGCATGGGATACATAAGATTCGTCATCGTGAATCGATAATATAATCACTTTCGCATCTGGAAATTCTTTTACAAGATTTTCAGTTGCATCGACACCGTTCATGCGGGGCATGTTGATATCCATTAGCACAACATCGGGTTCGTGTTGACTGTATAGTTCAAGTACTTCGCTACCGTCATCCCCTTCGGCAACGACTTCGAAAGAATCTTCAAAATCAAGAATTCGTTTGACTCCTTCACGGAATAACTGGTGATCATCTACTATTAATATTTTTGTCATCGTCATTTCCTCCCATTGCAACTAGTCAGCATTTACTTCACTTCGAGCGGGATTTGGAAATGGATGGTAGTTCCACTTCCAATTGTTGAAGAGATTGTCATATTCCCTTTCAACAAATCAATACGCTCCCGCATACCAATTAAACCAAATGATTTATCTTTCACTTCTTTCTGGTCGAATCCCTGTCCATTATCTTTGATGTTAATGTTCATTATATCGCGAAGCCATTCAATTTTCACCCAAATATCCTTCGCATTTCCATGTTTTAGTGCATTTGATACGGATTCCTGCACAAGTCGAAAGACTGATACTTCGAAATCCGATTGGAACCGTTGTTCTGGTCCCGCAGTTCGGAAGTGGATTTCTACGTTTTTTTCATATTCTCCAATTGTCGACAAATACTTTTTTAGTGTCGGTATGAGTCCCAAATCGTCGAGTGCCATCGGACGAAGATTATAAATGATACGCCGGACCTCATAAAGCGCATTTCTTACCATCTCTTTCAAATCCGAAAGTTCGCTGAATGCCAACAGCGGGCCTTTTTCCGCGTATGTCTTTTCAATCAACCCAGAACGGAGCAGCACATTCGCCAACATTTGCGCAGGCCCGTCATGGATATCCCGTGAAAGCCTTTTGCGTTCTTCCTCCTGCGCTTGGATGATGCGAATTCCAAACTCCTGTTTGTGTCTCGCCGTTTCAAGAGCTTCACCGACATTTTTTAAATCGGATGTCAAATACGTAATCACTGTCGTCACCTGACTGACAAGCTGATCAGCCCGTTCAATCGTACAAAGCAGATCTGCAATCCGCCTTTCCAAATCATCCCGCCGGCTGCGTAGCTGCTTCTCCTCCATCCGGTTGATGGATAATCGGACATGCAAGTCATTAGCCATTTCATAAGCCTCTCTCACCTGTTCCTCCGAATAATTCATGAAGTTCTTCGAAACAGTCGCAAGACGCTTACGTGCCTGCCGGGTCATCTCTTCCAAGTAGTCACCTTCTGTTATTACCCGGGAAATATCCACTTTGATGTTGGCAAGCTCATTCTGCATATCCTCAAAGCTTTTCCGGCTCTGTTCACTTATAATGAAGATATCGTTTTTTGACTGATCCATCGCGCGAACCATGCTATTAAAAATCGTCTCAAGTGTTTGGATATCAATTGCATTTTCCTTCATCAAATTTCCTCCCGCCTCTAACCATGTAACATGTAACCATATAAATTTGGAATGTGTCGCAGGAATGATGATTTCCTTACACACTTCATTTATTATAGCATCATAGGACCAAATGAATATTAAAATTGTATTACAAGTAATGGAGGTGCCGCAAATGCGAGCGGATTATCGTACAGTGAAACAATACGGTGAAAGTGAATTGATTATTAAAAAGTCAAGATTTCTCACTTACGTCAAGCGAGTGGAAACAGAGGAAGAGGCGCTTGACTTTATTCAGGAGATAAAAAAGATGCATCATACTGCGACCCACAACTGTTCCGCTTATCTAATCGGCGAACATGATTCGATTCAAAAGGCAAATGACGACGGTGAACCATCTGGCACTGCTGGTGTTCCCATGCTCGAAGTACTGAAAAAGCAAGGGCTAAAAGATACGGTCGTTGTTGTGACTCGCTATTTCGGAGGAATCAAACTGGGCGGTGGTGGATTGATCCGCGCATATGGCAGTGCAACGACAGAAGGGATTGTGGCTACGGGAACGGTTGAAAGAAAACTACATCAACTGATGAAAGTGACCATAGACTATACTTGGCTCGGTAAACTCGAAAATGAAGCACGGCAATCCGTGTATCCCTTAAAAGAGATTACTTATGCAGATGATGTGGCTCTATTTATGTATGTTCCGACAGCGGAAGTGAAATCTTTCACAGACTGGATGACCGAACTGACAAATGGCCAAGCTGGAATCATGTCGGTTTCTAGCGAATTTCTGGAATTCGATCTTTAAAACAGTGTACCTTTAATTTAAAAGATAGTATAATGGAAGAAGTTGTAGTATTTTTGCAATGCAACCTTGAATCTTGTAGCATCGTCTACTCTTATCGACAGCTTTTTGTCACTTAAATGATCTGCTCGTAAGAAGAGTTTTTTAAAAGCAGATTCCGGAGGAACTATCAATGAAAAGAAAAGACTATAAGAGACGAAAGAAATCGTCCGGCAAACGCCTCGCGATAAAAGTCTCACTCCTGCTAACCCTATCCGCATTTCTGGTAGTCGCTGCTTATGCAACATCCTTGCAGAAAAAAGCGGAAAAGGTCGCGGAGCGTGCATACGAAGAATTGCCTGACAGAACTGCATCAGATACGCACGGTGAAGCGGCAGTGGAACCTGCCCGTGACAATGTCTCCATCCTGTTCGTCGGTATCGATGACAGTGATACACGGCATCAGGGCGATGGCAACAGTCGTTCAGATGCACTTTTACTGGCCACTTTGAATATAAAGAGCAAGTCTGTGAAACTTGTCAGCATTCCACGTGATTCGTATGTTTATATTCCCGAAGTGGGTTACCATGATAAAATCACCCATGCCCATGCATTCGGCGGAACGACTGCCGCAATCGAAAGCGTTGAAGAACTGTTTGAAATTCCGATCAACTATTATGTGAAGATGAATTTCAACGCCTTCATCGATGTCGTTGATGCTCTTGGCGGAATCGAAGTGGAAGTTCCATACGATAGACTTGAATTAGACGCTAATGATAAATACACGATCCAGCTTAAAAAAGGCCTTCAAAATTTAGATGGGGAGCACGCACTCGCCCTTGCAAGGACTCGTAAACTCGATACAGATGTAGAACGTGGTAAGCGCCAGCAAATGATTCTACAAGCCATTATGAAAGAGGCTGTTTCCGTAAAGTCCGTCACAAAATATGGTGATATCATCGAAGCTGTGGGCGATAACATGAAAACCGATATGACATACGACGACATGAAATCATTTTTCGCCTATGCGAAAGGCGGCATGCCGCAAGTTGACACACTTAGCTTGAAGGGCTATGACGACATGTCGACAGGCACTTATTATTGGAAACTCGATGAAACGGATTTAAGTGAAACAAAACATCTATTGCAAGCACATCTGGGCCTTATTCCCGATTCCTCCAATTTGACAGACAACAGCACAAACCTAACCGGTTCGGCGAATAGTGCATCTACATCCGATGGCTTTTATAATAATTGAAACCAAAAGCGCAAGTGCCTAAAACAGGCACTTGCGCTTTTGGTATAATATACAAAAATCGGGCCATACTACCAGAATAGCTTGGTGTATGGCCCGATTTTCTGAAATGCTTATAGCGTTGACAGTGACCTGTCCTATGCTTGTCCTTATTGGGGATGTTTCAATCAAGTAAGTCAAACCATGTTGTTATTTGCCGATCATCCGTACAAGATTCAAGAGCGGTCGGTAATTTGTACCGGCAAGACCGATGATTTCAACAAAAAGTTCAATCGCAATCAGCATAACGACGATGAGCAGAATCGCTCCCCACACTGTCGCTTGTGAGAACAGAATAGCTGCAACGCCGAACAGGATTGCCAATCCGTAAATCACGAGCACAGTTTGCCTGTGTGAAAACCCTGAACGTAGTAAACAATGATGTAAATGTGATTTATCCGGCGCGGTAATCTTCTGTTTCATACGGATACGGCGGACAATCGCGAAAAATGTATCAGAAATTGGAACTCCGAGCATAATAATGGGAATAACGAGTGAAACGACGGCGACATTCTTAAACCCTAATAGTGCCAGAACTGAAATCATGAAGCCGAGGAATAACGAGCCCGTATCTCCCATAAAAATTTTCGCGGGATGAAAATTGAAAAGCAAGAATCCGAGCGAACTCGCTGCCAATATGGCCGCGATTGCGACAACAAATACATTCCCCATAATCATCGCCATTACTGTGATCGAGATTAGCGCGATTGTCGAAACACCCGCAGCCAACCCATCCAATCCATCAATCAGATTAATGGCATTTGTGATGCCGATAATCCAAATGATTGTAATCGGGATACTTAAGTAACCAAAGTCGAATTGACCGAAAAACGGTAAATTGATGAAGTCGATTTGCAAACCGCCCCATGTAACTACGATGACAGCAGCGGCAAGTTGACCGGCGAGTTTCGCTTTCGCCGTAATTTCAAGCATATCATCCAAGAAGCCGACAATGATGATGATCACGGCACCCACGAGTATACCCGCGGCATGTTCATCTGTCGGACGTAAAATCAGATAACCAATCAAAAACGCACCAAATATAGCAAGACCGCCGATACGCGGCATAACGGACGCATGCACTTTCCGGTAGTTTGGTCGATCGACCGCTCCGATCCGGAATGCCAATTTTATGACGAGCGGAGTTAGTATTATGGACGCTACAAGTGCAGCTGCCATTGCAAGGAATAACATGTCCTTCCTCCCTTATAAAAATCAATAATTTATCAAACCAACAGTATTATAGCATGTTCAGACAAGGAAAGCACTTTTAACTTTAATTAGCAGATCGTTTGGACTCCCCGTTTATTCAAGATGCTCCACCGGAGGAAATACTCTTTCCTACTTTCTACTATCTTTCCCTCAAGCACTACGCACTATCCGCAAACCTCTCCTTCCTTATATATGTAGTTTTCATCTAGACCCCCGGCACCAAATGCTCGGATCATAAGCATCTAGGTGGCGCCCTGCGCTTTTGTTATCAGCTCATGGTAGTCATTTCCCATCCTTTTTGTTAAAATGAGAACGGGTCCTTTTGATGGATCAGAAAAAAGGAGCGTTCATTCATGTTATCAATTTTCAAACGTTCAACTCAAACGAGCGAGAGGCAACTTCGGAAATATCGGAAGATTGTCCAACAAATAAATAAATTAGAAGCTACATACGAAGCGATGTCCGACGAACAATTGGCAAGTATGACGGACACTTTCAAAGAAAAGATCCAATCTGGAGAATCCCTTCAGTCCATTACACCCGACGCTTTTGCAGTCGTACGTGAAGCATCCAAACGAGTACTTGGTATGCGTCATTTCGATGTTCAGTTAATTGGCGGACTTGTTCTGACAGAAGGCAATATCGCTGAAATGCCAACAGGCGAAGGGAAAACGCTTGTTTCCTCCCTTCCAGCATATGTTCGTGCTTTGGAGGGCAAAGGCGTCCATGCCATAACCGTGAATGACTACCTTGCAAAACGTGACTATGAACAGATCGGTCAAATCCACCGATTCCTCGGTCTGACGGTCGGACTGAACGTGCCGATGATGCAAGGCCCAGCAAAACAAGCCGCCTATCAGGCAGACATCACATACGGAGTCGGAACTGAATTCGGCTTCGATTATTTGCGTGACAATATGGCGCAGCAAAAGTCGCAGCACGTACAGCGCCCTTATCATTTCGCTATCATCGATGAGGTAGATAGTATTCTTGTTGACGAAGCGAAAACACCGCTTATCGTCGCAGGTAAAATGCAGGCAGATGCGGATCTCCATAATATCGCGGCCCGCCTTGCAAAACGTTTCAAAAAGGGCATCGATTTTGATTTTGATGAAGAAACGAAAGCCACTTCACTGACTGACACCGGAATCGAAAAAGTGGAGAAAGCATTCGGTGTCGACAACTTGTATGAGTTAGAACATCAGACCCTTTACCACTACATGATCCAAGCCGTACGTGCGCATGTCATTTTCGAACGTGACGTCGATTATATCGTCCGTGAAGAGAAGATTGAACTTGTCGATATGTTCACTGGAAGGATCATGGAAGGACGTACCCTTTCCGATGGTCTTCATCAGGCAATCGAAGCAAAAGAAGGATTGCCGATCACGGAAGAAAACAAGGCGCAGGCACAAATTACGATCCAAAACTATTTCCGCATGTATCCGAAGCTTTGCGGAATGACCGGAACGGCGAAAACACAGGAAAAAGAATTCCGCGAAGTATACGGTATGGAAGTTATCCAGATTCCGACGAACCGTCCTCGCGCCAGAATCGATTCGCCTGACCAGGTCTATGAAACAATTGATCAAAAGTATAAGGCGATGGCGAAAGAAGTCGCTGAGCGTCATAAGAAAGGACAGCCCGTCCTTGTCGGTACAACCTCCATCCTGCAATCGGAAAAAGTCGTCCAATACTTGGACGAATACAACCTCGACTACAATTTGCTAAACGCGAAAAGTGTCGAACAGGAAGTTGATTTGATTTCCCTGGCGGGGCAGCTCGGACAGATCACCGTCGCGACGAACATGGCGGGACGCGGAACCGATATTGTGTTAGGAGAAGGCGTGGAAGAGATTGGCGGTCTTTTCGTACTCGGTACGGAAAAGCATGAAAACCGCCGGATCGACAATCAGCTCCGCGGGCGTTCCGGAAGACAGGGTGACCACGGTGAAAGCCGATTCTTCCTTTCTCTTGAAGACGATATGTACAGACGTTTCGCCAAAGATGAATTGGAGAAATTCCTTAAGAAAGTGACGACGGACGAAAATGGGCTTGTGCTCAATCCTGAAGTCGATGAACTGACAGAACGGACACAGCGGATTGTCGAAGGCGCCCATTACTCGATGCGTGAATACAACTTGAAACTCGATGACGTCATCAATGATCAGCGTGGGGTTGTCTATTCGCTGCGTGATAAAGTCATCGATGGCGATGGCATTCTCGATCAATTGAAAACGATGCTGTCTGAAACAGTGGAATTCGTCGTCTTGGATAGTTGCCCAGAAGACGAAATGGCGGAGAACTGGGATTTCGAACGAATTGAACGAACGATGAACAGCCTCCTTTTAGAGCCTGTTTCCATTCCGCGCACATTTGAAAGAACAGCCGACATCTTAAAGTTTTACAAAGAACCGCTTGACAATCTGTTGAATTATATCGATTCATTTGCAGACAACGAGCGGGTCGGTCAGATGATTCCGCAAGTGATGCTATCCTATATCGACTCAATGTGGGTTAAGCATTTGGAAGTGATGACACGCTTGAAAGAAGGGATTGGACTCCGTTCATATGGACAGGAAGACCCGATGCGGATTTACCAGCGTGAAGGACTTGAACTGTTTGGACGCCATTACCAGAAATTACGTCGCAACATTGCTGCTGAAGTGATCGGCTTTATGAAACTTATTTCAGAACAACAGGAGGACCAATCATGAAACTATTCTCTTTTTTCAAGAAAGCCGAAAAAACAGGTTCGGACAGTACAATCGGTTCAGAGGAAATCCTCGATGGGGTTGACGCATCTGCTAATACAGATGAGGTAGAAACGACACTCTCCCTCCATCCAGGATGGGATGTTCCACAGGAGCAGGAATATGTTTTCCGCTTCCTTTCAAATGAACTTGAACCGTTAAAACCGAACCAAATTTCACTTTCCGGCATCGACATCGATGTCGAACCGGCAAACGGTAGTTGGCTCGTCAAGGCATTTTTCCGTTCTTCCCTCGACCAACAAATTTCTGTAGGAGCCGTCGAACTGATGCTCCTAGACGAAGAAGGGAAAACACTTGCTTCGGATGAATTCGACTTGAAAGAGCTCGGCGATATCCCTGCCCGTAGTGCGAGACCTTGGGTATTCGTCTTTACGAAAGACAATATCTTCGCAGAACAGCCGCCTACAGAGAACTGGAAACTGGCATTCAATGTCCAGTCGATGGTACCGCATAAACTTGAATTGGAACAGGCTTGGGAGGATGGTTTGACGGATGAGCAGAAAGACGGACTTGCGAAAGTCGTCGAAGGCCTTCCGAAATTGAAACCGCGTGAAGTAAATATCAGCGGATTCCAAGTAAAACAGCAAGAAGATGGCGGTATTGCGGCATCGGTCTTTATCCGGAACGGTCACTCGAAGCAGATTAACATCGAGAAGCTTCCTCTTGAACTGATTGACGCTGCAGGTGATCTTGTTGCACGCGGATCATTCGCCCTCGATCCCCTATCTGTGAAAGCGAATACGTCAAAACCATGGACGTTCATCTATCCGAAAGACCTTATCCAAAAAAACGAGCCGGACCTCACACGCTGGACAGTCCGTGTACCTCAACAAAATGCATAAGCTAAATTCCAAAGGTTGCAAGACTGCGTTAAACAGTCTTGCAACTTTTTTCCGTCAATAATAAGGAACAAAAAAACACCGAATGCCTCACTTATGCGGCATTCGGTGTTTTTACTATCCATTCTATTAGCTAGCAGAGGCAACCGGGTTGACACCGGAAATACGTTTCGCACCTACATAACGATCGCCCCAATAATAAGGGTCATTCAACTTATCGACACGCACGCCTTTTGATGTCGATGCGTGCGCGAATTTACCATCACCTACGTAGATCCCAACATGTGAAACCCCTTTACCTGACGTATTAAAAAATACGAGGTCTCCAGTTTCCAATTTAGCTTTCTTGACCTTAGTGCCAGATGCATACATTGCAGAAGAAGTACGTGCGAACCTTGATATCATTCTTCTTAAAGACGTATCCTACGTACCCTGAGCAATCAAAGCCACTCGTAGTTGTACCGCCGTATTTGTACTTAACCCCTATAAGACTAGTAGCTGTTTTTGAAATATCTGCTGATTTTGATGACGCTTCAGCTTGTCCTGCGAAAGGTGCAACGAGTAATAGTAAAGACATTGTCAATATTGTCATTGCCTTTTTCAAAGAATATGTAAGTTTCATATGTTCCCCCATCAGCGTAATATCTATCTCTCTATTTTTTATCTTTTGATAACCATAACATGTAATAGTCCGACCTTATATTACAAAGATGTAACAACATTGTTACATAGAGTCGAAAAAGAGGAATATTTGAAATATAGTGATTTTCATAGGTTTAATGCTTACTAGAAAGGGAATCCATTCTATACGACCACTTTTAACGGAGGTGTATACTTGTGAACCATCAACCAGATCTATCAGCAACGGAGAAAACCGTACTTCGCAAGCCCACTGTAAAAGAAATGCGTAGTGGATGGAACGAAAGCAATTACACGAACAGTTGGAATGAGACGAAATGGAAAGGTTATCACAACGACCCCGATCTTGGTCATGCAGCCGGTGATTATGAACCGATCACGCATAAAGGAATGTCTCATGCAACCGATTATAGAAAGCCGAATGCCTCAGTGTTTCAGGAAAGAGACGCGCACGCCGATGAAATGATTGACGAAAGCCTACATCTATTAATGGAAGATGATTTGCGTGCGTATGAGGTTGATCAAATCCGAGCTGAACTCGGAGATACGCAAGGACCGAGCCTCCGCTGAGTATACCTTCACCGAAAAAGTAACGACTCAAGATTTACTGGCATACAGAAAAACCGCATCCACTTGGAATGCGGTTTTTTATTATTGTTTTTTATACGTCCAGATCTGTAATGACGATGACGTCTTCATGCTTAAGCAATGCAGTAATCGTCCATTCCGTTGAAACGTTGCCTTCCAGTAACTTCTCTATCGCTGCACGCTTCTTCTCACCGAAGGCAAGCAGAATCAGTTTTTTCGCACGCAGTATGGATGTGATCCCCATCGAGATTGCTGTTTCAGGAATCTTTTCATCGTTTTCAAAGTATTGGCTATTCACATCAAGCGTCGATTCTGTCAATTGTGCAACATGGGTAATTGAGTCGAAAGGAGTTCCAGGCTCATTGAATGCAATATGGCCATTTTCTCCGGTGCCTAGAAGCTGAATATCGAGTGGATGCTTCACCAGTAATGCTTCATAGTCTGCACATTCTTTATCCAAATCAGGCGCCATGCCATTCGGGACATGCGTTTCTTTGAATTTCTTTTTACCAAACAGATGCTCTTCCATGAAGTAAGCATAACTATTCGGGCTGGATGCGTCGAGTCCGACATATTCATCCAGATTAAATGATATGACATCAGAAAAATCAAGATCTGATGCTGTCCATTGTTTATAGACGGGAATCATTGTGCTACCTGTAGCTAACCCTAATACATGGAGACGTTCTCTATCTAACTCTTCTTTAATGATCCGGAAAACATGCTCCGCACCTTGTTCAGGGCTTTCAACTTTTATAAGTTTCAAATTTTCCATATCAATCAACCGACTTTCCATTAGATTTCGCCACTGCCTAATTGTAATTTTCACTAGCAGTATGGTCAACTTTGACGTGTTTCAATTACCTTCATTTCCCCACGTATGACTTTTTTAAACATCCAGCAAAAAGCGGAGGTAAAGTGATTTTTATGCGAATGCATCCCACTGTTTTTTTATCAATCCACAACCAAGGACGTTGTCTATGGCTTCCAGGTTGCAGGCACGAACATCGATATAATAATTGTACGAAACGCTATGCCAATACAGAACCCAATTACCAAAAAGCCTATCGACCCGAACAGTCCAGTCAATAGGCTTTCGTTTAGATTCAGTTAGTGGCAACACGTTCGACTGCCATAGCTACGTTTTGGTGGACATCCGGATCGAGCGGATGCGGGACCAAATCCCCCGGTTTCGTGCTATCTACAATTGCAAGTGCAGCCGCAATGAGCATCGGATAGGTGATTTCCTTGGCATGTGCATTGAGTGCACCACGGAAAATGCCCGGGAAACCGAGAATATTATTGACAAGGCGTCCATCCGCGGCAAATGCGGCGCCAGCTTTAAGTGCATCTTCGGGTGCAATTTCAGCATTCGGATTGGATAGAGCCAGAATGATTTGTCCTTTCCGTACCATTTCAGGTTTGATAAGGCCTGCAACGCCTGTTGTAGCGACGATAATATCGCAAGTCCCCATCAATTCTTCCACTGAGTCCACGACTGTTCCACCGTAATTGGCCAGCCGATCACGGGCCTCTTCGTTACGGTCGACACCACGCATCTCCTTGACGCCATAAGCCATGAGCATGCGGCTAATCGCAAGGCCCGCAGCACCCAGGCCAATTTGCCCGATGACCGAGTTCGGACAGTTCGACGTCGGATTGTTTACAAGCAGAAATCACCGAAGCGAGTGTCACCACGGCTGTTCCGTGCTGATCATCATGCATGACTGGAATCGACAGCTCCGCTTTCAATCGTTCTTCGATTTCAAAACAATGAGGTGAGCCGATATCTTCCAGTAAGATGCCGCCAAACCCTTTATGTATATGTTTCACCGTTTCGACAACCTGGTCAGGATCACTTGTATCAAGAAGGATCGGTACACCGCTAATTCCCGCGAACTGGTCGAATAAGACCGCCTTCCCTTCCATTACTGGCATTCCGGCTACAGGACCGATATTGCCAAGTCCCAGAATTGCGGTGCCGTCTGTTACGATTGCGACAGTATTTGAGATGCCCGTGAAATATTTTGCCTGTTCAGGATCATTTTTGATGACTTCACAAACGTTCGCAACGCCTGGTGTATACACACGGCGTAAATCACCGAGCGAGCGAATTTCCATACGGCCCTTCATATGTATTTTCCCGCCTTCATGCGCTTGAAGCACATCGTCCGTTACAGCGTGGACACTGATGCCGTTCCCGATTGCATTCACCGCTTCGACGATTTTCAACAAATGCGCTTCACTCGAACATTGGATAGCGATATCGCGAATCGTTGACAACGTCCCTACCTTTATGGTCTGGATGTCACCAATATCCCCTTCCAGTTCACCGATCGCATTTGCAACTTTGGCGAAATTCCCCGGTACGGAAGGTGTTTCAATAATAAGATTTCGCATAAACTGTACCTGTGCCATTGTAAAACCCCCTGATGAGTTCTATTATTATCTTACACATATTCAGTTGTACGGACAACCTATCCTAGCTAGTATCAACAACAGCGATGATTCCAACCCACTTGAAAGCGAACTATAACTATTCCTCACTGAAATTAATGAATTATCAGTGAGAAACGTTCGCTAAATTGTCAATTTCATACAAGGATTGCGCATCATATCAGCTATAATGTACAATGGAACAATTCATTCACTATGTTAAGGAGTTGCAGTTTACTTGTCTTTTACAAAAGAATTTCGTCATCGGATTAATGCTCTTCGCATTGTTCCTTGGTGCCGGCAATATTATTTTCCCGCCTCTTCTCGGTCAAATGGCCGGAAATGAGCTTATCGCAGCCATGACTGGTTTCCTCATAACCGGAGTTGGCCTGCCTTTAGTGGCAGTTTTGGCGATTGCCAATGCGGGAGGCGGTTTGCAGAGCATTGCCGGGCGTGTCAGTCCTTGGTTCGGAGTCGTTTTTACGATGATTGTATACATGGCAATCGGTCCACTTTTCGGTATTCCACGTACAGCCACCGTTTCCTATGAAATCGGAGTCGTTCCTTTTTTACCGGGTAGCATTGCTGACTCCCGATGGCCTCTCCTCGTGTTTACAATTATTTTCTTCGCGCTTACAGTTGCACTGGCATTAAATCCAGCAAAGCTTGTCGATCGGGTCGGCAAAGTGTTGACGCCGGTTCTATTCATCGTCATCGGAGCCCTTGCAATTAAAAGCATAATGACGCCAATGGGTGAAATCGGACAAGCACAGGGCGATTACCAAGGGAATGCGTTTTTCAGGAGCTTTATCGAAGGCTATTTAACAATGGACGTCATCGCGGCCCTCGTTTTCGGAATTGTCGTTATTAATGCGCTGAAGGCGGAAGGTGTCACGGAAAGCCGCGCAGTTATGAAGGCGATGATTGTTGCAGGTGTCATCGCTGCGGTTGGATTGGCACTCGTCTACATCGCGCTTAGTTATGTCGGAGCGACAAGCCCAGAGGCAATCGGCCTTCAGGAGAATGGCGGGGCGATCTTAGCGCTTGTATCGACTGCGTTATTTGGTTCTTCCGGTACAGCGATTCTCGCTGCTACCATCATTCTCGCTTGCTTAACAACAGCTATCGGGCTCGTTTCGGCATGTGCCCAATATTTTGAACTCGCATTTCCACGCTATACCTATAAAACATATGTCATTCTATTTGCAGGCTTTAGTACAGTCATTTCAAATGTCGGGCTGACACAACTGATTTCAATCTCAGTGCCGATTTTGCTAATGATTTATCCACTAGCGATTGTACTAATGCTCTTATCGTTTATCGACAAATCATTTGATAGGCAGCCCATCGTTTATATACTTGCGCTTCTTGCGACAGCTTTTGTCAGTATCTTCGACGGGTTACGCGGTGCAGGCATCGATGTTGTGCCTGTTACAAAACTGCTTGCCCACCTTCCTCTCCATGAACAGCAGATTGGTTGGCTAGTGCCGGCAATTGTCGGAACGCTGATAGGCGTTGTCGTAAGCCCTCTGTTGAAAAAACAGGGCTGATGAGCAAAATTCCTTGGCTCGCTCAGTGACTGGGTGAACCATTGAAACACGATTCATTTTCAATTGAAGGAAACCGGCTTCCTGCAAAATGGGAGCCGGTTTTTTATTGTGTCTGATAACTTCCTGATGCAAATTCAAGTTCCGTAACATCTTGTTAATGTTTATGTAACACAAATGTAATTTATCATTCTATTGTACTATTAGACTAGCAAGGTTAGAATAGACGAAAAGAGATTGTTTGTCGGGGAAAGGGGAATATAAATGAAAAAGAAAGCTTTTTCAACGGCGGCCACTGTAGCCCTTGCGATGTTTATCGCGACTGGTAGCGCCGACGCAGCGTCTGAGTCCCATACTGTCAAATCAGGTGATACCCTCTATAAAATTGCCATGCAGCACAAGCTTTCCGTGGATGAGCTAAAAAGTTTGAATAACCTAGCCTCCGATACCATCAAAATCGATCAAAAACTTGTCGTTTCTGCAAAGAATGGAGTCGCAAAAGCGAGTCCTAAACAGAAGCCTGTTATCAATAAGAAAAACGTTGCTACAACAGCAACTTCTTCCACGAATGGCTGGAAAACACCTGCTGCAGTAAATACAACTGCCAAGAGTCCATCCCAGTCCACTGAAAAAGTGTTGCTGGCTGCTGTCGAGACTTCCCTTCCACTCCTTGACACGCCATACGTTTGGGCCGGTGTCACGCCAGAAGGTTTTGACTGCAGCGGTTTCATCTATTACGTATTCGCTGCCGCGGGATTGGACATGCCACGACTCGATACAATCGGAATGTATAACAACTCGACTTCTGTGGACAAGCCTGTACCGGGAGATTTGGTATTCTTCGAAAATACATATAGAAGCGGGATTTCACACGCTGGGATCTATTTGGGGGATGGGAAGTTCATCCATGCTGGGACGAAGAAAGTTGAAATTGCAACAATCGACGGTGCCTACTGGAAAGATAAGTTTACAGGATTTAAACGCTTTGATCGTCTATATTGATATGAACAGCATTCCCCATTTCGGGGAATGCTGTTTTTTCGTTGTCTGTTTTATGCATAATGATAATTGGCGTCCAATGGCGTCCACCTATCACTTCATCCCACTATTTTAAAATCCACTGCAATTTGCTGTATTATTATTCATCGCGAAACCTTGTACCTTCCGACAATTGTCAGATATAATAGATAAATGAGGATTTAACTACTATACCTAGCTTGAACGGAGTGATTTGTTTTGTTCAAGGATGACCGCTATCTCAATTACAATGCAGCCGGCTTCCGCAAAGATTTGATTGCGGGCATCACGGTTGAATTTTAGCCATTCCGTTTGGGATGGCTTTTGCCATTGCTTCAGGTGTAAAACCAGAGTATGGACTGAATACAACGATAATCGCTGGGCTTCTCGTTGCCCATGCTAGGTGATTCCCGTTACCACGATTGCCGGATCAACAGCGACTTTTATACCAATCTTGCCCGCAATTGTTTTACAATATGGTTATGAGAATTTGTTGATTGCACGTTCTTTGCGGGTATATTTTCTTCTCATTATGAGTTTTCTCGGGGGCAGTAACCTCATTCATTTCGTATCGCGGTCCGTTACAATCGGTTTACATTCGGGACCACTATCATTATTTTTACCGGTCAGCTCGGGAATTTCTTTGGACTGACGGGTCTGGAGAGAAAAGAGTTTTTCCATAAAAATGTGTTCGACCTCGTTAAACAGTTTTACACGGTGGCAACCCGCACAACTATCTGAATGAGTATAGATGTAGCCGTACATTTGAAAAACAACCGGATATTACTTGAAACAACTTCTCCTGTCCAATCAAACACAGACATAAGCAGCTGCCCTGACTCTTTTTCGGGGCAGTTGTTTATTTATATATGTAAAGTTTTCAGCAGCCAAGTTTAGAATCGAATTCAAGTTATCAGAAGAGTAATAAATATAATAAAACGCCCATTCCTTTAGTTAATATTTAAAAATAATTAAGACAAGTAGTTGAACGCCCGTCCTATCATCTATTTCTCGAATAAGATGTTACGGAATGGAGGTGATGAAATGAATTATTATGAGTACAATAATCATAGATGTAGTAATAGATGTGGTAGTAGTTGTGGTACTAGATGTAGTAGTGGTACTAGATGTAGTAGTTGTAGTAGTTGTAGTAGTTGTAGTAGTTGTAGATGTGGTGGTAGTAGTTGTAGTAGATGTGGTGGTAGTTGTGGTAGATGTAAGATAGACTCATGTTGTTGCAAAAAAGAATGCAGGGGTGCAACGGGTGCTACTGGACCTACCGGGGCTACGGGCGCTACTGGGGCAACAGGTGCTACTGGACCTACTGGCGATACGGGAGCTACTGGGGCAACAGGTGCTACTGGTGCTACTGGCGCCACTGGTGAAACAGGAGCTATTGGACTTACCGGCGCTACCGGTGTAACCGGAGCTACTGGACCTACCGGTGCTACTGGCGATACGGGAGCTACTGGGGCAACAGGTGCAACAGGTGCTACTGGCGATACGGGAGCTACTGGGGCAACAGGTGCTACTGGGAGACTACTGGGGCACAGGTGCAACAGGCGCTACTGGCGATACGGGAGCTACTGGGGCAACAGGTGCTACTGGCGCTACTGGCGATACGGGAGCTACTGGGGCAACAGGTGCTACTGGCGCTACTGGCGATACGGGAGCTACTGGGGCAACAGGTGCTACTGGCGCTACTGGCGCTACTGGCGCATACAGGAGCTACTGGCGCATACGGGAGCTACTGGTGCAACAGGCGCTACTGGGATACGGGAGCTACTGGGGCAACAGGTGCTACTGGCGCTACTGGCGATACGGGAGCTACTGGGGCAACAGGCGCTACTGGCGATACGGGAGCTACTGGGGCAACAGGCGCTACTGGCGATACGGGAGCTACTGGGGCAACAGGCGCTACTGGCGATACGGGAGCTACTGGGGCAACAGGCGCTACTGGCGATACTGGAGCTACTGGGGCAACAGGCGCTACTGGCGATACGGGAGCTACTGGGGCAACAGGCGCTACTGGCGATACGGGAGCTACTGGGGCAACAGGCGCTACTGGCGATACGGGAGCTACTGGGGCAACAGGCGCTACTGGCGATACGGGAGCTACTGGGGCAACAGGCGCTACTGGCGATACGGGAGCTACTGGGGCAACAGGCGCTACTGGCGATACGGGAGCTACTGGGGCAACAGGCGCTACTGGCGATACGGGAGCTACTGGGGCAACAGGCGCTACTGGCGATACGGGAGCTACTGGGGCAACAGGCGCTACTGGCGATACGGGAGCTACTGGGGCAACAGGCGCTACTGGCGATACGGGAGCGGCGGGTGGATTATCCGAATTCGGGTATATTTACAACCTAACTGCTCAAACAGTACCTATAGAGGCTGATGTTATTTTTGACTCAAACGGATTTATGACACCTGGAATTACGCATGCTCCAGGAACTACTCAAATTCAAGTTACTACTCCGGGAGTCTACGAGGTTACTTTCTCCGTGTCGGGTACAGAACCCAACCAATTCGCATTATTCTTAAATGGCGTGCAGGTTGTAGGAACAGTCTACGGCTCAGGTGCAGGCACGCAGCAAAACAACGGTCAAGCTATATTCACCATAGCAGCTGGAGATGTTCTAACCCTTCGAAACCATTCGTCTGCAGCAGCAGTTGGCCTTGCGTCTGTGATAGGAGGCACACAAGCAAACGTAAACGCTTCTATTGTCATTAAACTATTAAGTTAGCCCTGATTGAATATGGAACTCTCACTAGATCAAAGTGAAGTTGCAAGGCACCTGCCAAGCTTCAGATTGAGTGAACTGGTCAAATAGAGAGTAAACATTTCAAAAAATCACCTTGGTTTCACGAGGTCACTGAAAAACTCGCGTTTTTCAATTTGTTGAAACGGCTATCATAAAAAAAGGCAACTTCCCATCAATTTTGAGGGAGATTGCCTTTTTTTCGCTCTATTCTTATACTAATTCGGAACTGCATTTGGCAGCATCCCGAATACAATCCCCCCCTTTAACTCCCACAAATCACACTGTCAAAAGTCGTATCGCTTTGGCATCCTGCATTGATCATTGCTGCATTAGGGGCGATTGAATACCTGTTATCCGCAGTCGTTGCAGATGGTATGAAAGAAGGCAAGAAACATGATTCAAAACGGGAATTTTTCAGCCATGGGATTGCCAATATCATCCCCCCGCTATTTGGCGGAATACCGGCTACAGGCTTAATTGCTCGTACCGCGACAAATATCCGTTCTGGTGTCGTCAATCCGATTTCCAGCGTTGTGCAAATCCTGTTCGTTCTGGCTTTCCTACTTCTATTTGCAACTGATGCGTCCCCTATCTCACTGCCAGCAATGCCGCCGATTCTCATGTTCTTTGCATGGAATATGAGTGCTAGGGAATACTTTTTTTAGGTTGCAAAGACAGTCGTTGGTTCCCACGACAATTTTACTTGGACATGGTAATTCGGGGGTATGCCCTGACTATTTCAACCATATACATAATTATCTACAGCGACAATTTGCTACATTATTGTACATCGCGTAACCTTGTCACTCCAACAGTTGTCAGATATAATAGATAAAGGAAGATTTCACTACTATACCTAGCTTGAACGGAGTGATTTGTTTTGTTCAAGGATGACCGCTATCTCAATTACAATGCAGCCGGCTTCCGCAAAGATTTGATTGCGGGTATCACGGTTGGAATTGTAGCCATTCCGCTTGGGATGGCTTTTGCCATTGCTTCAGGCGTAAAACCGGAGTACGGACTGTATACAACGATTATCGCAGGGCTTCTTGTTGCCTTGCTAGGTGGTTCCCGTTACCAAATCGCGGGACCGACAGGGGCATTTATACCAATCTTGCTCGCGATTGTTTTGCAATACGGGTATGAGGATTTGTTGATTGCCGGGTTCCTGGCAGGTATATTTCTTCTCATTATGAGTTTTCTTGGGGTCAGTAACCTCATTCATTTCGTGCCGCGGTCCGTTACAATCGGTTTTACATCCGGGATTGCGATTATTATTTTTACCGGTCAGCTCGGGAATTTCTTTGGACTAATGGGACTGGAGAAAAAAGAGTTTTTCCATGAAAATATGATCGATCTCGTTAAACAATTTCACACGGTCAATTTCTATAGTGTGGCGATTGCTTTAATTGGTCTTGCTGTCGTTATTTTATTGCCAAAAATCGCACCACGTGTCCCATTGCTGCTCGTGGCCTTACTCATACCGACACTTATTTCTTACTTCTTTTTTCCGGGTAAAGTCGACACGATTGGAACTGCATTTGGCGGCATTCCGAATACGATGCCCGTCTTCAACTTTCCACAAATTACGCTGTCAAAGATTGTGTCCCTTTGGCAACCTGCCTTGATCATTGCGGCATTAGGGGCGATTGAATCGCTGTTATCCGCGGTCGTCGCGGATGGTATGAAAGAAGGCAAAAAACATGATTCAAAACGGGAACTTTTCGGCCAAGGAATTGCCAATATCATCACCCCACTATTTGGTGGAATACCGGCTACAGGCGCAATTGCCCGTACCGCGACCAATATCCGTTCAGGTGCCGTCAGTCCGATTTCCGGCGTTGTACAAAGCCTGTTCGTTCTAACTTTCTTACTGCTATTTGCACCTTATGCGTCTCATATCCCACTGGCAGCGATGGCGCCGATTCTTATGTTCGTCGCATGGAATATGAGTGCGCGGCATGCCTTTTTCCATATTCTATCCGTCCGTTCCGGTGACTCCATTGTATTATTGACAACGTTCCTGTTGACAATTTTCATCGATTTGACCGTTGCTGTACAAGTGGGGATTCTGCTCGCGGCGCTCTCTTTCTTACGGAAAATGAGCGGTAAACTCAATATCAAAGAAGGTAAACTATCAGAGGTCGAGCTTATCAAATTCGGGGATGACGGTCGTTCGTCACTTATCAAATATACAGTGGATGGACCGCTTTTCTTCGGTACAGCCAAACCTTTCGAAGATCGATACCCGAAGCTCCTTTCAACGGAGGCGGAAAAAATCATCCTCGATATGGAACATTTGTCGGTCATGGACGCAACAGGTGAAGCCATTCTCTTCGCTTTTCTCGATGACGCCGAAACCGCGGGCAAAAAAATTATTGTCAAACGGTTACCAAAAGAGAAGCTGAGCCTCTTTAAAAAGAGCGGATTGTATGACAAAATCGGTGAGGAAAACTTTTTCATGTAACGCAAAATGAAGGCGCCTTTACAATCGGGCAGCCTTCTTTTTTGGTTAAACCATAAGAGATCAATAAATAGGAAAAACTGGAGTAAAAGCTTTTATCCTCCTGCAACCCACTTAATCTGATTGATGTAAATTTAAACGTCGGATTCTTTTTATCTTTCAATGTAAGTTTTTCCAGGTTTACTTTAATACGAATAACCGCAAGATATGTATACAAAAGTAAAGGAGTGTTAGTTTATATGGACATGCAGGATAAGGTGAAAAAGGAACTATCAAAGATTGACGGTGAAGATAAAAATCAGATTCTAGAGAATTTCAATCGATTTAAACAGTACCTTTCGGACAAAGTAGAGCTGGGCGAAAATCTAGGGTTAAGTGATGAAAAGCTTGCGAAAACTACCGAGATCGTTGCGAATTATTTAGCCAATCACGAAGAGCCTCGTAACCGTGAAGAATACCTATTAATGGAGCTTTGGAAATCCGGATCTCAAGAAGAGCAACGCGTGCTATCACGTTTGCTTTTGGAAATGGTCAGGAGAGCTTAATTTACAAGATTAAACGTAATAAAAAGAACCACTCAAAATTGAGTGGTCTTTTCAGTTTTAGGACAAAGATGCTTTCTTCAATGTTGCTGCAAGTACCCGTGCTCCGATATCGAGCGCCTCACGATTGAACGTCATGTCAGGATGATGAAGACCAGGCCCTAGATCCGCACCGATACCAATCATCGTCGCTTTCAATTCGGGATTATGGATTGTGTAAAAATGGAAATCATCGCTGCCCGATGTAATGATTGCAGGGGCAAATGCTTCTTCGCCAACCGTTTCCACAATCGCCTCTGCCGCAATGGCTGCGGCTTCTTCCGAAACTTCTGCGGCAGGTGTGTAATCGCTCCAAGTCAATTCGATTTCCACCGCATGCAGCTTACCAATTGCTACAATCCCTTCATCAATGCGCTCTTTCAATTTATTCAATACCGCATTGGACTGTGCACGTGCATCGATGGCGAACGTCGCAGTTCCGGGGATGATGTTGAGGCTTTCGCCACCCGCTTGCACTTTTGTCAGCTTTGCCGAATATGCTTCATAGGGAGAAAACTGGATTGTCTTGATGAATTGCGCAATCGCGAACAATGGATCGAGCGCATTCTTCCCTTGTTGCGGACGGGCACCATGCGCATCCACGCCTATGATTTTCCCTTCCAAGAAAAGAGCGGCCCCGTGATGGATGGACGGAGTCACTTTACCGAATGGCATTTCTTCCTGCGGACGTAAATGGACACCGAACAGATGAGAGACCCCGTCGATAGCGCCTCGCTCGATCATAGCGTTTGCGCCGTTACCTTTTTCTTCGGCTGGTTGGAAGATGAAACGTATTTTGCTGCTGAGTTCTTCGTTCTGCAAATAGTGAAGCGCGCCCAATACCATTGCCATATTTGCATCATGTCCACAAGAATGATTGGCTTTCAGCACGCCGTCGACTTCCTGCCACAATGCATCAATATCGGCACGTACCGCAATAATCCGATCCCCTTCACCGATTTCCGCTACGACGCCCGTTACATCGCTAAATATATGGTGTTTCACATCCATCTCAGTTAAGATTTCCGCCAGCTTCGCTGTCGTCTCAACCTCTTTCCAGCTCACTTCAGGATGTGCATGAAAATGGTTGAACCATTCCCCGATTTTCTTTTTGACTACCATTCCAACCCCTCCTATCGTCCACCTCTAAAGATAAATACATCGCTTCCTCGAGAATAACCTATCTTTGTATAGTTGGAAAGATAATGATCACTATTTTTTAAGTTCGTTCTTGGTATTGATCACTTCTCTCTCAGTATCGGTCGCTTCGTTCTTAGTATTGGTCGCTTCTCCAATCCATGCCAAAAAAGACCATTCCGCACTATGTACGAAACAGCCTTTCAATCAAACCATTATAATTTCCATTTTACCCGTGCATAGACCGCGAGCATGATAAAGTTCGCTGCCGCACTGATGACTGTTCCATAGGCAATGGCCGAAGCCCCTAACGAATCCATCATTATATACATAACTGCAATATTAATGCCGAAGACGCTGATCAAACTAAAGATGACAGGCACCATCGAATTTCCTTTTGCATAATAAAATCGCGTAATATACGTATTCGCTGCCAGGAAGAACATCGACAGCGTAAATGCCCGGAATATCGGTACGGTAAGGAGGACCGCCTCCTCCGTAAATTCACCGTGTCCGAACACGAGACGGACAAGCGGTTCCGCGAAAAAATAGGCAATGGCCGTTGCCGGAACAAGTAAGGCGCCAAGATAAAGCATCCCTTTCTTATAAAGCGCGCGAACGGTGGCCATATCCCCTTCCCCTTCTTTCTTACTAAGAAGTGGGTAGATAACAGTCGTTACCGCGGTCATCATGACAGCCTGCGGAAAACCGGTCAATTTGGAAGCAAAGTTCACCGCAGAAATTGTCCCTTCCTCAAGCCCCGCCGCGACAATTCGGTGGATGACAAAGTAAAATTGCAAGGACGCGCCGCCAAACAGAATCGGCAAAGCAATGACCCACAACCGCTTCACATCATCGGACAGTGCAAAAGAAGGTTTCAGTGAATAAAGCCGTGAATTCCGAATCCCTACATATAGAAAACCGCCCATTAACAAGGCACCAAATAATGCACCAATCCCATATGATTCCGGTCCGAAATAACTTGTCAAAAGAACCGCGATTCCGACAAACGATGCATTGTATAGAAGGACTGCTATACTCGATAGATTGAACTTGCCGTTCACATTGAGCACGCCACTCATCCAAGTCGACAAGACAAGAATGATGGAAGACGGCATCATCCAGAGATAGAGATTACGGGTCAATGCGAATTCATCCGGAGTCAAACCCTCGAAAAACAGATGCAGAATAGGGTCCGTAAAAATCATTAATACAACGGTTATGGTAACTGCCGCAACAGCTACAGTGGTAAACGACTTTCGGACATATAAGGCCTTATCCGATTTCGACGAATGATAGACGGATATGAATGCCGTCGTCAATGCCCCACCTACGACAAGGTAAATGAAGTTCGGAATCGTATATGCTGTCACGATTGCATCAGCAGACTTTGATGCGCCATATTGATTAGCAATTACGACTTCACGAAGAAAACCGAACAGCCTCGCCACAATATTAATGACCGCAACCGCACCGATAATTTTCAACATTTTACTCATTGCGAGCATCCCGGCCTTTCTCGGCTGAACGATAAATCGACAGTAATTTCTCCAAGATTGTCTCATAGGAATGCGCGTCAATTCTTTGCCGCACGGCCGTTTCATCGATCATTACGGTATCGGCGTCCAACGCATTCCATAACCCTTTTGCCAGCGAATCCGGATTTTCCGGTTCAACAAGGATCCCCGCACCGTCTTTCAATAAATAAGAAAGTCCTCCGACATCTGTCCCTACCACTTTTGTTCCAGAAGCCATCGCTTCAAGTGCCACTAAGCCAAATCCTTCATGGTAGGAAGGCAATGTAAGCGTATCAGAAGCTGACATCCATAAGGAAAGGTCAGCTTGACCAAGCGGTTCTTTGAAATGGATGTCTTCCACATCTTTTTCCTTGATCAGCGTCCGGAGCTCATTTACAAAAGCCGTATCTTTTTGCGAACCTACGATATACAGGCGGCTGTCTGGCATCGTCATTTTCAACGCATCAAAGGCTTCCACAAGCTCAAGCAGCCCTTTCGCCCGAATGACATTCCCGACGTAAAGCATAATCTTCTCATTAAGTGGGAGTCCCAGCTCTTCCCGTGCTATCTTTTTGGAAACCGGTTTAAAAACGGATGTATCCACACCCATGCTCATGACATGTACTTTAGAGTCGGAAACCCCGAAACGGCTTGTCACATCTTCCCGAAGCTTGTCCCCTACAACAATCACTGCTTCAGCCTGTTGTAAGATTGTTTCCGTCATCTTGGCTATGCGCGCACTTTTCGCCGCCATCTGGTCAATATCTCCCCCATGGACGGTTACAACGTAGGGTATCCCGAATACTTTCTTTCCGATTAATGAAAGAACGCCCGTCGGAAATGCATAATGTGCATGCGTTAGAGCGATCTTATTTCGATTTTTCAACATATGCCAACAAGAACTTCCAAACCAGCCCATGTATTTTTTCAACGCTGTCAATTTTCCTTTTCCAGGATCACGAATGGCTACCACATCGACAGCCAAGCCTGCAGACTGAAGTAGACTGACTTGATTTTTCACAAATAGCCCATATGTCGGATGCCCGGCAGACGGATACATATTGCTGAATACTACAATTTTTTTCATTTGATTCCTCAATCCCATCTATTAATAGAAACGTATAAAAACCTATCCACTTTTATTCAATAATTAAAAACAACTAGTGATAAACGTCCTCATGCTAACTGTAATTTTCATCTAATAATTATAACATATCGTACCAAATTCGACGTCAAGATCCGGAAACCCTCTTACTCTAGTTTTCTTTCAATTCAAATAGCACCATATGACCAGCCCTCAAAGGTTGTCGTATGGCGCTTTCAACATTGTCTGAATTGGTGGAATTCTGTTGTAACCTACTTGTAATATTCCTGTAACCGAAATGAAGGTTTAGCTATGCTAAGATGTTCACAGACAAAAGCACAACAGTTGTACATGTGCGAAAGGGGAATTTGAGTAACAAAATGAAACGACTTTTTCTATTAGTTTTCGCAAGTCTACTAATCTCAACGTCCATTCCGTCATTGGCATCAGCAAATTCTGCGACTTCGGTCGTTAATACGGCACGCGCCTATATAGGTACACCTTACGTATACGGAGGAACAACCACTTCCGGTTTCGATTGCTCAGGATATATTCAATATGTTTTCAAACAAGCAGGGATTTCCCTACCGAGAACGACCGGACAACTTCACGCTTTAGGTACTTCGGTTGCGAAAAGTGAACTGAAAGCAGGAGATCTTGTTTTCTTTAATACAAGCGGTAAAGGTGTCTCACACGCTGGAATATACATAGGCTCAAAAAATTTCATCCACGCTTCATCAAGTAAAGGCGTTATGATTTCTTCAATCAACGACCCTGCTTATTGGGGTAGCCGCTATATCGGTGCGAAAAGAGTGAAAGACCTCTCATCAGCCCCAATGGTAGCCGCTGATGATACACCCAAAACGAAAAAAATCGATTACGCAACACGAGCTGAAATTGCCGAAACACTTGTCAAAGAGCTCGGCTTGGAAAGTACAAGCAAACAATCCGTCTTTTCGGACGTCTCTGCTAGCCATCCTAATTCCGATGCCATTGCAGCTGTCGCCGAAGCCGGTATCTTCTCTGGGAACGATGGAGCATTCAACCCTGATGGTCTGTTGACACGTGCCCAGCTTGCAAAAGTTCTCGTTGAAGCTTTCAATCTTGAAGGCTCAACGTCGGCATCCTTTAAAGATGTGCCAGCTGACCATTGGGCGCATGACTATATCAATACACTTTATCTACATAAAATCACAACAGGTTATGGAGACGGTAATTTCGGACTGAACGATAATGTCACTGCTAAGCAATTCAAGGCATTCATCGATCGCCTAAACAAATAATCATTCAAGACTGGATATTCCTTTGAATGGAATATCCAGTCTTTTTTGTTAAAAAAAGTCGAATTTAGTTATTTATCAGTATAGCTTTATGTAGCTATCGCTGTTAAAATGAATCTAGTATTCTAGTGAGATAAGGGAGGACAACATGAAAACAATTAAGTGGGCTGCCACGATTGTGATTTTTTTCGCGCTCGTTTCCATAGTCCCGGGACATTCTTCTGCACAGTTTCAATTCACGGACGTATCCAAAAGTGATGAGCATTACAAACAGGTTCATTACATAGCGGATCTTGGCATCATCAACAAAGTGGCCAAGTTCAATCCAAATGACAATCTGACGCGAGCACAAGCCGCTAAAATGCTTGTCATTGCCTCAAAAAAACAGAATATCCCTACCCCTTCCATCAAATTCAAGGATTTGAAACCGGGGACAGAACAGTATAAGTACGCAAGCCGCGCCGTTTCTCTCGGCTACTTTAAAACGGCCCCAGATGGTAGCTTCAAACCAAATGAGAAATTGAAGCGTGACGAGATGGGGAACGCTTTGGCGGTAGCCTTCAATCTATCCAAAAAAATTTCAGCGGATCATCCGATGATGTTGACGGACAATGATATACATAAATACCTTATGCCGAACGCATTAACGGCTTGTATTACGCGGGGATCACGCAAGGCGACGGCGGTAAATTTCTGCCGAACAATCATCTGACGCGTAAACACTTTGCACTGTTCGTTGCACGTGCGTTAAATGATGCTTATAAATTACCCGTCAAATCGCCTGACCAAACATCTAGTACCTATTTCGCGAAAGTGAATACGGGCGGGGATACATTGAACGTCCGTACCCAACCATCTGTCAACGGCTCAATTATTCACAAGTTGAAGCATGGTGATATCGTCGAGGTGGTCGCCCAATCCGGGGATTGGCTACTCGTTCTTCTCGATGATGACGAAGGCTACATCAACAGCCGGTATACCGTTGATTTGGGAACTGAGTTTCCTGAAGCACCAACGGCACCTGTTGTACCGGAAAAACCCGAAATCACTAGCAATTTAAAAGGGAAAGTGACCGTATCCAGTCTGAACATGCGGGAAGCACCGGGTACAAACTCGCTTGTCATCGATTCTTTAAAAAAGGGACAAACCGTCACAGTGCTCTCTCTAGACGGTAATTGGGCTAAAGTCCATATCAATTCAAAGACTGGCTATGTTCATAAATCCTATCTGAAATTGGTTAACCAAGATTCCAATCCGTTAAAGAATCGGATCATTGTCATTGACGCGGGTCATGGTGCGCATGATCCAGGAGCCGCCAAGAGTAAGGTGACCGAAAAAAGCATCAATTTGAAAGTGGCCAAGCTCGTGGAAGGAAAATTGAAAAAAGCCGGCGCTAATGTCTTGCTGACACGTTCGACCGATAAATTCCTTTCCTTGGAAGAACGGACTAATTTTGCGAAGAAACATTATGCGGAAGCTTTCGTCTCCATTCACGTCAATTCGGCAAGTGCCACATCTGCCAAAGGAACGGAAACGTATTTCGATTCATCTACGAACCCCAACTCTGCAGAAAGTAAGTCGTTAGCGACCTACATCCAGAATAATCTTGTCAAAAAAGCAGATATGGTGAATCGCGGTGTGAAAGACAATAAATTCTACGTCATCCGTAATAATAACATCGCTGCTGTTCTCGTCGAACTGGCCTTCATTTCCAATCCAGACGACTTCAAGAAGCTGACAAGCGATGCTTATCTAGAAATCTATGCCGAGGCTATCTACCAAGGTCTCGTACAATACTATTCAGCACCATAAGGTAATAGACCGAAGAGAAGAAACCATTCTCTTCGGTCTTTTTAATTGTATCAGTAGAAGTCCCCCACTTCTTTTCAGTTAAACTTCCCGCGTTATTGATGTAGCACAAAGAGTTACCAAAACTTCACTTGTTCGATTAGCACTTTGTGATACACTAAATGGACAGACTATTTTGTCATTAATCCATACACTTTATCCTCGAAAAAATAGTCAAAAAATGCAAAGGAAGGTGTACGATGTCTACTAACTATTTCAAAGGGACTGCTGCTGCAATGCTTCTCATGAGCACGGCAGCAATGACGCCTGTAATGGCCGCCGAGACATCTACGGCTGCGACCGGTGATTTTTCGTTGACGGTGTTCCACACGAATGATACACACGCCAATCTCGCAACGACTGCGGAGCGTGCGGCACTCGTCAAAAGGTTGAAAGCGGAAAAACCGTACAATGTTCTTCTTGATGCAGGCGACGTCTTTTCCGGCACACTCTATTTCAATGAATTCGAAGGACAAGCGGACCTTGCGATCATGAACTATCTCGGTTATGACGCCATGACGTTTGGCAACCATGAATTCGACCTCGGCGGATCGGCAGAAGGCCATAAAGCCCTTGCAGACTTCATCACAGGCGCGGAATTCCCATTCGTGGCAGCGAACGTTGACTTCTCTGCGGATGCTACGTTCGAAGACCTTCAATCCAAGACCGTTACCGAAAAGGCGAACGACGGAAAAATCTATAACGGAATCATCAAAGAAGTAAACGGCGAGAAAATTGGTGTATTCGGTCTAACGACGGAAGAAACAAAAGCTATTTCAAGCCCTGACAAAGTGACATTCACGAATTATATTACAGAAGCGAAAGCTGCTGTCTCAGCATTTGAAGAAGCCGGCGTCAACAAAATTATCGCGCTTACCCATATTGGTTTCAACGATTCCGATAAAGTCGATAATGATATTCTGCTTGCACAAAATGTTCCGGGCATCGATATTATCGTCGGTGGGCATACACATGTAAAACTTGACGAGCCGCATGTCATAAATGGAGATACCGAGCCCGTTGTCATCGTCCAAGCAAATGAATACAACAAGTTCCTTGGCGAACTCAATGTTACGTTCGATGAAAAAGGAGTCATCAAAGATTATAGCGGAGTCCTTCACGCTGTCGGCGGTGAAAATGCTGAAGTGGATGCCGAGGCTGCAGCGCTCATCAAACCGTTTGCCGATACAGTGAAAGCGACCATGGACAAACCGACAGGCGCAACAGCTGATGTATTCCTAAGCGGTCTTCGTGATCTTGGCGGGGTCCGTGCAGGTGAAACAAACCTTGGTAACATCATTACGGACGGGATGCTTGCAAAAGCGAAAGAAATCGATCCTTCGACTGTAATTGCATTCCAAAACGGTGGTGGTATCCGTACTTCCATCCCGCAAGGACCGATTACATATGGCCAAGCAATCAGTGTCCTGCCATTCGGGAACTCCCTTGCCCTTGTTGAATTGAGCGGTGCGGAACTGAAACAAGTCTTTGAACATTCCGTAAAAGACTACCCGAAAGAGTCTGGTGGCTTCCTTCACGTAGCAGGCATGAAACTGGTCTTCGACGGTAAAGCCGAGGTCGGCAACCGCGTTGTTTCAATAACAATAGACGGCGTGGAAATCGATGCGGACAAGTCATACAAAGTTGCCACAAATGTTTTCACAGCACAAGGTGGTGACGGGTATGACATGCTAAAAAAGGCATATGAAGACGGTCGTGTAAGTGAACCTGGTTTCGTCGACTGGGAATCTCTCGCAGAACATATGAAATCAATCGGTACGATTGAAACAGGTATTGAAGGGCGCATTCTAGCAAAGGTGCCATACAGTGACGTCGCGTACGACAATTGGGCATATCCGTATGTGTCCGATCTTTATTACCGCGGGGTACTAAAAGGGTCTGACACGGCATTCGGCACACAGAAAGAAATGACACGGGCGCAAGCCGCTTCCTGGATTGTTCGTGCACTTGACTTGAAAGCGGAAGGCTCTGCCCCATTCAGCGATATTAGCAGTTATGCTGACGACACAAAAGCTGAAATTGCAGCAGCATACGAAAATGGTTTGATCAAAGGTGTTGACGGTAAATTCAAGCCGAGCGAAAAAGTAACACGCGCACAATTCGCATTGATGCTTGAACGTGCTTTCGAAAACTACACGGGTGAAAAATATACGGCATCTGCAAAAGCCCCTTATTCCGATTTCGGAAACTATGGCGCAGAAGCGGTCAATGCGATTTCAATGCTGCACGAACTTGGCATCACAGACGGCTCTGACGGCAAATTCATGCCTGGCAAGTCGACAACTCGTCAACAAGCGGCAAAAATCGTCTCCAATTTCATCTATAATACGAAACAAGTGAAAAAGGCCGAGTAAGTAATCAAAAACGAAGGGCGCCTACCTAGACGCGACAGGCATAAGACAGTTTGGCTAAGAGGCGTTTTTTGCCTCACAGCCAAAATGGCTTATGACCCGAGCGTCTGGCGCCCGAAGCCTAGACGAATCAAAAGCGTAGGGCGCCGCCTAGACGTAGACAAAAAGCGTTCGTTACTCCCAAGTCGGAGAAACGAACGCTTTTCTTTTCATGCATCGACACATACAGTTGCCTCTATTTCTCCACGTCTACTCCCCTTTCAGTTCCTCCAGCCGTTCACCCGAAACTGAAAATGGTGTAGCTACGAATGCCATCATCCCGCCTATCAAATATAAAAGTATCGCAATTCCGAGATTTGGATGATACGATTCGGCCCGCAAAATGGCCATGATGAGTATTCCGATAAAAACAAGAATGCACAAGAATACAGGCCAAAGATGAAGCTGTCTTTTTTTCTTTGGATTGACGAACACTTCCGCTATTTTTTCTCTGATGAAATGAGCATAAATAAACAGTAAGACCGTTAAAATCAGTACTGGCCAAAAAGAGGCTGTATCGTACATGATTTTCACAATCGGAAGCCATTGCGAAAAACGAAAACCCGATCAGCATCCAATACACTTGGATCGTATAATAGTGTTGCGGTTTATTCTTATACCTTTTCCACATTCTGAGTAATTGGACGATGATTAAAGCCTCGATCACCAAATTGATTGGAAACCATATGAGAAAGTCTTCCTCGGGAATGGCACTGGAACCCAATAGAAGGATACCGTGGATGAGCAACGTCATCCCAATTCTTTTTTCTGCGATTTCTTCAGTTGCGGGTGTCAGCGAACTCACGGACAAAACCTCTCTTTCTCTCTAGCACATTCCTATCAACGAAGGCCCGTAGCCATTTTGTAGAGTCCCTTTTACTGTAGTGATGTATTTCTTTGATTCAAATATTCGTAGGCCTTGCTTAGGATAGGTGAACCAATAATAATGATAATCATCATTATTTCGCAAAAGAAGGTTGCGGTCCGTCAAATCGATTGCTATCCGTACTTGTTTGATTTTCCGACAAACTGTTTTCTGTCTCATCCGGAGCTGGATCCGACTATTCGCTCATCTCCGAATCCAGCTCTGTCATCTCGGCTTCGGATCCGGCTGTGGCTCCGGTTTCGGATCTGGCTGTGGTTCTGGTTTCGGATCTGGTTGTGGTTCTGGCTTCGGATCCGGCTGTGGTTCTGGCTTCGGATCTGGCTGTGGTTCTGGCTTCGGATCTGGCTGTGGTTCTGGCTTCGGTTCCGGTTGTGGCTCTGGTTTCGGTTCCGGCTGTGGTTCTGGCTTCGGATCCGGCTGTGGTTCTGGCTTCGGATCCGGCTGTGGTTCTGGCTTCGGATCCGGCTGTGGCTCTGGCTTCGGATCCAGCTGTGGCTCCGGTTTCGAATCTGGTTGTGGCTCCAGTTTCGAATCCATGTCCGGTGTTTGTTTCGATTCTATTTGCAGGTCCTGTTTTGGTTTATGATCCGAGACGTCTTTACCTTCATTCTGGCCATTGATATCGTACTTGTCGAAGATATCATTTAGGTCCGAACGCATATCTGCCCCGAATGGTTTTGTCATATTATCCACAAATATGTCGTCTACTGTGTTTAAATCCGTCTTTCCGCCATTAAATAGGCCTTTCAATAACTTTCTCCCATTCGTTAACAACGGCGAAACGACACTAACGACGAATAAACCAGCAACCGCTCCAATTGCAGCACTTTGCCAAGTCCACTCTCCACTTTTCAACCCTTCAATTAGAAAGTTTTCCATTCCTGCATAGCTTGTCAGGAAAATCTTTGCACCTGTTGTTAATTTCTCTACAACTAAAAACGGGCTTAACAGTACTCCGGAAGCACCGCCGATAACAGTTTCTATTAAGAAATCCTTCCAAGCCCACTCTCCTTTTGACGTGGTGGCTACATAGAGGTAGCCATTGAAAAATGCACCCATTGAACCGGCGAACCCTGCATTTCTCGCCCATATCTTCCATCCGAGCGGGGCAATTTTAGACGTTAAAAAAGCACCAAATCGTGCTGCTTGAGAACCAAGATAAGCTGCACCACTCGCTATTTTTGCCCCCCACATACTGAATCCCACTCTTGTATGTAACATGAAAGTCGCCCAACTATTCGCAAGGTTTTGCCGAATAACTGCAGCAGCTAACGAGCCCCATAATCGTGCTTTCACAAAATTATTCGCTAGAAATATCCTAGAAGCGTTGCCTGCCGTTGCAAAAAAACCTGAAGTAATCCCTGCAAAAATACCTAATCCTGCAAGACCTCCCCCAAAGGAAGACAATAGCGATCCTAAAAAGCTGAAATTGTCCCCCGCAACAAGCTTATAAATCGCACCGCCTAATAGTGCGCCCCCACCGACAACTGCAAGAACGCCCCAACCGATAGGTGTGCCAAATAACAAGAGCCCTCCAATAATGGCACCTGTCGCGACGACTGCGCCTACAACGACTTGTACCCATTCGTTTTCCCATACTGCTACAAAGAAATCGCCGACAGCATTGAGTCCATCCCAGAACAAATCTGTAGCTTTATCCCATGCTTCGGGTGCCCATTCTTTAAAGTCCTCCCATTTTTCATAGGACCAATCTTTAAACTTCTCCCATTCATCTTGAATATATTCTTTAGCGTCATCCCATTTCTTCTCCGCTAAATCGAGCAATTTTTCGAACCAATTTCGGGAATCACCCGTATCCTCAGAATCATTCTGATCCGATCCTGTGGGGTCCGTTTTGACGAACGAAGGAGAGTCATATTCAATATCCGTTACATCCGCAACTGCAAGTTTTGTATTATTCATTAAAAAACAAGTTAAGAAAACAGCAATCAGTACCCCAACTTTTATATTTCTCCCCAATTCATTTCACACCCTTCCTATCTTGGCCCGAAGCAAACTATCATTTGCCACGCTTCAATTAGGAGAAATAGCCGGTTGCTACTTTATAAAGTAAAAGACAGGCGATCAGTACCAGTGCCCTTTGAAAACTTTTTTTTGAGATGCGCTCCTCATTTTTTGAATGAGCCATAAGTATTGCCCCAAGTAGGAATATCACCGGTACCATCGTCAGCGTCAAGATTGGAAAAATACTTGCCGACAATGCGGGAATCATCAGATCTTTTTCATCTAAAATGAAATAAGTCGTGATCGATACGATCGCAATAAATCCTAAAATACTAGCTGTCCATTTCGCTGTCGAAAATTCCATAAATACATTCTCCTTCGTTTCGCTTCATCAATTAAGCCGCAGCATAATTGATGAAGTTAAAAAATAATGCCTTCATTCGTGTAGAAAGTGAACGTTCATTTCATTTTCAATACGAATGAAGGCATGTGGATTGATCAAGAACACGTGATTTTCACATCTTTCGGCGAGCCGATCTGAATGGAAGCTTGAGCTGAAATAGCCCGGACTGATGAATCTGGAACTGTAATATATTGTCCATTTCGTTCCGTTTTTGCATAGATTTTAAACTCGTCTTCTAAAAATTGATAGTCAACTAGTCGATCATTTTGATTTTTTTCTACAAAAGCCGTCGCTTCTATATACGATGTTGGAAGGTTGTCCCGTACCGCCTTACAGGCCATGGCGCTAATCTGGTTATCTTTGAAAAAGAAAAGCATCGCCGGATTGCCTTCGACTTGTCCCCCACCACTCCAAATATAGCTTCTTACGTCACCCGGCATAGATTTCCCTCGACTGTTTTCTACACTTTCAATAAACTCTTCAAAAATGTCAGCGATACTTTTCCCTTCCACATCCATCGCTGCGGCCAAATAAGCTTCCCATGACCGTGTCACATCTTGAAGCTCCTCTTCAACCTTTTCTTTCAATATTTCACTCATATAGTCCGAGGAACTTTTCGCGCCTGCAAGTGCTGCGGAATCCGCACCCGTTTGTGTCACGCGCTTATTAATAAACGTAGTTGAGAAATCGAAGAAAACGAAGCAGATAAAGATCGATGCCAATAGTATGCCGACCATGACAAGCATCAATCCGTCGCCCCGCTCATTCTGTACAACCTTACGGAAACCGTTCATCTTACTCATCTTGCTCATCCTTCTTTTTCTCCATCGGCATGACAGCATCCGCTGTAAATTCAAATTTCATGCTGTCAATTAAAGGTAAACTGACAACCGGCGCTTTCGCTTTCACTTTGACAGTTGCTACGTCGGTTCCGGGTCCTCCGGATACTTCCACCTCTAAACCATATGCCGAATTTCTAGCAATCTCTTCCCAACCTTCATCGTGTGCGGAAGCGGCTCTTGCACCGTCTCGAGCAGCCGCCTCTGCAACCACGACGGAATAGGAAATGAGCCCAACTTGCCAAATAATCAGCATGGATAATATGACAAGGGGAAACAGGCCTAAAAACTGAAGCGCCTGTGACCCTCTTTCATTCTTTACATAGGAACCCCATTCTTTTAACATCACATCATCACTCCAAGTTCAGTTCGATCAAGAACCGATTCCTTGAATCATCTCTTCCAATTTCGTAATGATTGTCTCACCGATACTTGATCCTTGGATCCCCATCGCAATGACTGACATGATTGCAATAACAACGAGTCCAAGCGCAACCCACTCAAGCGCTTGTGCTCCTTTTTCATTTCGAACATAGACAAAATACTTTTCATTCATTGTTGTCATTAGTTTTTTCATCATTTTTAGTACCTCCACTATTTTTGTAGTCTAGCGCATGAATACATCCAATCCGAATGCAGCCGGATTATGGATGATATTCAGTACGATCAAACCCATAATGAACCCGAATACAGCTGGCGCAATAAAAAACGTTGTGACCAATGTCACTAGCGGGTTCGCTTTCGCCGCTTTTTCTTTCGCAGTAAAACCTCTTGTAATACGCAAGTCTTCCGCTTGAAGTTTAAATGTCCTTGCAACCGCCACCCCTAAAGTAGAACCTTGAATCAGTGCATTGACGAGTGTCTGTAATTCTTTTGATGAATTGCGATCCATCAAATTGTGATACGCGGTGTTTCTTTGTACACCAAGCTCCACCTCCTTATTAAAACGATCGATTTCTTCACTTAGCGGCCCCTCCAATTGGCTTGTCACATGTTTCAACGCCCCATCCAAACTGACCCCGGCCTGCAACGATACACTGACTGTATCCAAGAAATCCGGCATCATCATGCTGATTTCCTCTTGTCGTCGCACTGCTGAAAAGTAAAGCCAAGCAGAGGGTCCGAAGAAGCCACTACCAATTGCTATCATTAAAATGAAGAGAGCAAATGGCAATCCTAAAAATGTATAAAAACTACCGAAGAGTAAACCGATCAACCCCGTTACGAATCGGAATCCGAAAAACGATTCCAATGTCATTCCGAGCGGTCTCCCTGCCTCCTTCAACCATTTCTCATGTTTGTCGACATTCAGAAAGAGGGGATATTTCATTCCGACAGGACCTGCTTTTATCCCCCACTTTACCAATGGTTCCATAATCCGTTCACGTAGAGAAACCTTCTTTTTCTTATCTTTCGAATAGCCTTGTGAACGCATCAGATTTTCTTTTTTTGCAATATATAAATAGAAATAAAGAAATCCGATGAATAGGAAAATCAAAATCAAGCAGAACATCACAATCGAGAAAAATCCAATGATTTCCATAATCTACACCCTTATATCCGTAATCCGTTTAATGAGTAAGAACCCGCACAATACAATTGCAGTAAAGACGACGAACAAGATGAGTCCGGACAGTGTAAATAGAACATTTAAAAATCCTTTTATGAATAAGTTCATCATGAGTGCCATTAAAAATGGCATGATCACAAGAATATACGCAATGGATCTGCTTTCCGCAGTAACTGTGGAAATCTCTTTATGGATCCTGTTCCGTTCTTCAAGCGTTTCAGACATATTCGACAATACTGCCGATAAGTTTCCACCTACCCGCTGTTGAATCAAAATGGTACTGACAAATATGGCTACGTCCTTACTGGGTACCCGTTGTCGAAATCCATTCATGACCGATTCCAAGCTGTCCCCCAACTTCAATTGCTGGTTAAACCTTTGGAACTCTGGCCCATTCGGTGCTTTCGTATTTTGTGCGACCATCTCAATTGCCTGCGGTATTGTTTGCCCCGCTTTTATGCCATTTGCCATTGCCCGACATATTTCAGGTAATTGATTATTAAAAGATTCGGTCCTTTTATTTTTCCGGGAACTCAAGAATGCTTTTGAACTTCCCATGACAATCAAGTAAGCGATTAAGAATGACATGAGCACATACAGACCTAATAAAAAATGATTGACAAACGTCAATAAGCATAATAATAAAATATATATCCCCATATATTCGGACGGTTTAATAGATAGATTCGCCTGTTTCAGTTTTTTTTCCAATTCTTGTGAAAGTTCGGATCGGTCGAACAAGTTACCTAATACCAACACGACACTGTTCCGTTCCTTTTGCAGTTCAGTTTCGAACCAGTCTTCTACACGTTTACGTGTTTCTTTTTGACGCTTCGCCCGGAACATGTAATAGACGGATAGACAGAACGCGAGAATTGCAGATGTGAGTAAAGGATATGTCCAACTCATACGTACATACCTTCTTTGAAAATCGTTTCATCGAATGCAATGCCGTGACTGTTAAACCGGTCCATCAATTTAGGCATATAGCCTGTCGGACGGAACTCTCCTTCTATTCGACCATCGGATAATGTAGCTTTACGATGAAATACGAAAATGTCTTTCGCTATGATTTCACCATCTTCCTCAATCAGTTCCGCGATATTCACAATTCTTCTCTTACCGTCTGAGAAACGGGATGTCTGCACAATCAAATCCAATGCCCCTACAAAGTATCCACGGATGACGTCGACTGTAAGCGGCAAACCGGCCATGATGACCATTGCTTCCAATCTGCCAAGAGCGTCTTTCGGGCTGTTTGCGTGAACCGTTGTAAGAGATCCTTCGTGACCGGTGTTCATCGCCTGAAGCATGTCGATTGCTTCAGATCCCCTTACTTCACCGACGATAATTCTGTCTGGTCGCATTCTGAGCGCGTTTTTTACTAAATGGCGAATCATCACTTCCCCTGTCCCTTCCATATTTGGCGGCCGTGCCTCTAAACGGACAAGATTGTCATACGAAAAACGGAGTTCGGCCATATCCTCTATCGTCACAATTCTTTCGCCTTTCGGAATCGATGCAGATAGTACATTCAACAACGTTGTCTTACCGCTCCCGGTCCCGCCGGAAACAAGAATGTTCGTCTTCGCTTGTACAGCCGCTTTCAAGAACTCCCCCATTTCCATCGAGAAGCTGCCAAAAGCCATTAAATCTTCGAGTGCGAATGGATCCTTTCTGAATTTCCGAATGGAAATCGAAGGCCCGTCCAAACTGATCGGTGGAATAATGGCATTCACACGGCTTCCATCCAATAAACGGGCATCCACCATAGGGGAACTTTCATCGATTCTCCGACCTAAAGGTGCGATAATACGATCGATAATATGTCGGATATGTTCTTCATTATTAAAGCGCACACCCGATTGCTCGAGCTTCCCATTTCTTTCGATAAACACGTCATTCGGCCCGTTCACCATAATTTCTGTTATCGAGTCATCTTTCAGCAACGCTTCAAGTGGACCATATCCAACAGATTCGTTAATAAGTTGCTGAATGATTTCTTCGATTTGGTCGTTCGGAATAATAACTCTCTCTTCGCTAATCATTTGCAAAACAAGTCTTTCAATCGTCTGTTTTCTCTCTATCGGATTCAGAACGATGAGGCTTTCCAAGTTCGCTTCTTTGATCAATCTACTTTTGTAATGCTTTACCCAAATATCGACTTGCGATTGTGTGACTACCCATTTGGCATCTACCTGTTTTCTGTTAGATGTTTTTTCAATCCAGGACATACCATCACTCCTTCGATTTTAATACAAAGGAATCTATGTATTTTTTCATGTCTTTCGCAACTTTCGAATCACCTTTATGGTTTTTATTTCGATAAAAACCAGTTCCCATGTTGATATTGGATTGCATACCATAGAAATCATCCGAAAATTGTGCGTCAACTTTCGTACCGATTATTTTCCCGATATCGGATGATGTCATTTCACTTTTTGCGTGGACTTTATTCAACAATAATGTTTTCGTAATACCCGTACCGATGGAAAACTTTTTAAATAGTTCATTTGCATATTTATAGGATCGTAGACCTAAACTATCAGGTGTCATGACGTAATGTAATTTTGTAGCTGCATTGAGTGCAGTAAATGTAATTGAATTCATGGCAGAAGGGAGATCCAATATGACATGATCGAAATGAGCCCTTGCCACACGTATCAGTTTTGCGATCAGCTCATCTGTGATCTGTTCCGTCTTTTCGGGGTCGGATGGGCTCGATATGACGAATACTCCTGTATCGACGTGTTCATTCGCGACATTTTGAATATGCCTCATTTCGATTTCATTCACAACTGGCAGTAGATCATAATAAGATCTTTGAGGCTGCATCGAAAATAGCGCATCCGTAACTCCGTATTGCGCATTCAGATCAATCAGGAGCACTTTTTTCTGGTAGTGTACACTTAATGATTGACTCATCATGGCTGCCAAAATCGTACATCCACTCCCCCCCTTTGCGCTGTAGAATGTATGGACTTCTCCTGTACCAAACCCCATATCCGCTTCTCTTTGAATCGTATACTGTGTAATAATCTCCTGTATGAGAGCCTCAAACCTTAACTTTTCTTCCGGGAAAACGATGATATCTTTCGCTCCCCTTATGAGCCATTCCCTCGAAACTTCAAAGTTCTCTTTTCTTGTCAATCCGATGACAGCACTCATTGCAGTCATCTGGGGAACAATTTGTTGAAGAGGAACGGTATCCAAATCGAAAAAGTAAATATGGTAATGTTGCTGACCTAACATCTTCTTCATTTCTTTTGCAACAGTTAGATGGAGGCCGTTCCTTTCCGCATATTCCGAAAAGCTTTTTTGCCATTCTTCATCTTCTGTCAGTAAAAGTGCATTCACTTGGAACATACGTCCACAACTCTCTTTCTAAACCGATGCTCATTTATCTTCAACTTTCACATCTGTTACTGGTTCAACTTTCTTCTTCTCTTCCTTCACTTCAGGTTTCTCTTCAACAATCGGTTTTGCCGGCTTTTCCTCTACTGCTTCCTTGTTGTCATTCACTTGGTTGACAACAAGCACACGAATTTGTTTGGCAAAGTTTTGATAGTGGATCAGTTTTTCGGCTTGTTCAAGTGGCAAAGAGATTTTAATGCCGCCCTCCTTATCACGTTCGACGACTTTGATGTTGGAGAGCAATCGCTTCGTTTCCACTTTTCTTTCAAGTTCCCTGGAGACAATGATGTCTACAAGGTCGCCTACCTTCACTTGTTGATCCTCCAAGACGATGTCAGTTGCATTCAACCAAACGACACGCTCATTCGCTGGAATATCTAACTTTTTCCGAACTAAGTTTTTTGTCAACAAATCGCCTTCTTTCAAATCGATGAGTGTAATGACTTCCTCCAGCTCACTCTTATCCGTTATGAATGAAGAAGCACTGTTTTTCGGGAATTTCACCCATTCAATATCCTTCATATCGATTGCACTATTGGACCGAACATCTTCAGAGACAGAAGCGACTTCAACCGTTTCACCAAGCCTTTCCTGTGCTTGACTGATTTGGACAAGTACGACTCCTGCTGTCACAACAGCCAATATGAATGAGATTGTTAGAAATATGATTGCTTTCCTTTTTGAATCTATCAACAGAATTCCACTCCAATTAACACGTTAGTTTCTATCAGATCTTTCCGGGAGTGGAAAGATAGAAAGATAGTTTACTGAATTTGGGAAGGCCCATTTTTCCAATGGATAATAGTCCAACTTATCCATTTCGGGAACATCCGTATTACCTACAGCAATAAATCTCGTTTCGGGATGACTTTTTAATAATTTTTCTAACAGAATCGTATTCGTTTCACTTTTTTTATGTTCAAGTTGTTCTCCAGATAGCAGATAAAACTTTTTTTTCGGCTTTCGTCCGATTTTTTGATAATTGGATGCCGTGATTTTTTTTACATTACTGATCAAATGTCCGTTCGCAGGCGGCAATGTTATCGAGGGAGAATACCCTTCCTCAATCATTTTCAATAAGTAAAGTGCGTATGCCCTATGACTCGAACCATCTACGATCTGGAGTGTATATTCGGGTAAGTACCAATTGCGGACCCGTTTTAATGCACCTTCGTCCGTCATCTTACTATCGTAAATGTACAGGATGCGTTTATGCTTTTTTAGATGTGCACCTATTTGTGCGAGCTCATCTTCCGTCGTTCTCTTTATGACAGGTAATCGCGTTTTTAACATACGATTCTCTTGTTTTTCTATGATGTCCTCAAGTTTCCGTTTTTTTTTCAAAGCCGGTTCTCGAATGATTACTTTCATGCCTTTCGGTACTGGTATCCCTAATGTTTGGTCAATAAGTATTCGCACTGCCAGTCACCTCTCAATTCATCGAATCATATAACTCCTGTCTCGTTTGCTTGATCAATTCAAGCTTTTCCTTTTTTAACGATTGTCCATATTCATTCATTATTTCACGTCGTTCATCAATTTTATCGCTGAGTTCAAACTGTTTCTCATTGTCGATTTTCTCGGACTTGCGCAGTACGCTGATAGCCGCTCTCATATTGCTGTTTTCTAAAGAAGCGAAGTCATCGAAAGACGAAGCTAGTTTCAAAACTTGGTCGTTTAATTTGATGGTCCGATTATCGATTTGCATGCCGTTATTCACTTTTTGACTCAATTCTCGGACGGCAGCATTCGCTTCTTCCAACATCGATTTGAACGTATTTTGGAAATCGATCGTCGATTTGACATTTGCGTATTTTCCGTTTCCTTCATCTGCCACTTTTTTTAATTTCTTTTGCCCTTCACTGTCCACATTGAATCCGATAACGTTCACTTCAACTCCGAGATCTGATTCAGTAAGCATTTTTGCTTCTGCAACGGGATTTCCACCGCAAGTCTCAACGCCATCACTCACAACAAAAATCATATTTTGCGTTCTTTCAGAAGCCTTCATGCGTAAATCATCTCCCCCTGCTTTGATGGCGGCGGCGAGAGGTGTCCAACCTGCAGCTTCAAATTTCGTTAAAGCATTGGTAAATTCGGTTTCATTGTAACTATTGGGACTATAAATCAGCTCATTGCTTGCACATGACATGGCTTTATCTGCACCGGAACCCGTGCCTTCATGACCATAGACACGTAGTGAAATGATCGAATCCTCTGGAAGTCCTGCTCCAAAGCGTTTAACGGCATCCTTCGCGAGCGCCATCATTTGTTCTCCACCAATCATCGCTTTCATACTGCCACTCGCATCAATGAGGACCGAGATGTTGAGCTGCTTCATCTCCCGTTTGTCGATTCCATACTCGCCGTAGTCCGGTTCAAAGTTGACGAGTGGGTCATGCACAGCAGAATAGTTCATGGCAAACCATTCAACGATTCCGTTATACATCTCATCCGTTGTCAGTTTATCGGCTGGAAACTCTTCCATGAACGCAAGTTCTTCAGGCTTTAATTTTTCTATTGAAGATCCAAGTATCTCTTTCGTCTTGACACCTGCACCCGCTTCGATGATGTCTAATGCATCGGACGGTGCTTTGCTAAACTCAACAAGATCTTTTTCCTCTTCGGGTTTGTTCAGATCAATCTCCACTGACTCTTGTTCTGGTTTGTTCGTATTAGCATCTTGAGTTTCCTCTTTGTCATTGCACCCAGCAAGAAGAAGGGCCAAACATCCAATCGTAGTCATTATCAATTTCTTCACTTATTGACAAACCTCCAACATAAGCATTTAATATGTATCTAGCATTCTAATATCTACTTTAATAATGAATATCATTCCATTTCTCGTATGTCAAAACCCTGTAACATTCGTAATACTTCCCTTTAGTCATATCGACTCTATGTCCATTGTCATTTATAAATTTGATAATCATTTCTGTTACATAAATTTAATATATATGAAATGAAAAACAGGAGTATTATCACTAGCTTTTATATACCTCTAAGTAAGTCGAGGACTTTCAACCTTTTTTATTTAATTTTCTGAGTAAATAGACGTAACTGGAGATGATTGAAATCAGGCTATTTGAATATATGACAAAACAAAAGCGCAGGGCTCCTGCTTAAACTCGACAGGCATAAAACGGAAAGTCTCTAAGTTGTATGTTCTCCACAGTTCGAGATTTTTTAATTTCCTTAGCAACAAAAAAACACGGAGTAGGGAAAATCGGACTTCCCCGCCGTGTTTTATCAAAATGGATCATTTCTGTTTTAACGTATATTTTGCGAAGCCTTCTCTCGTTGGTGAGAGGTAGTCGATGCCGCTATCTTTCGGGATGAATGGTTTTGCTTTTTCGGATGTCTCGAATGTGACGTTAACGTTTTCGCCAAATGGCGCGAATGTCCAGTTGCTGTCCGCCGATGGATCGATTGTGCCGACGTCAATCATATAATCCATGATCGCTTCGCGATTTTCATAGGCATATTCGATTGTATCTTTGGCATTACGTACGCCAGGAAAATCGCCGCTGGCACGGTAGTTATTTGTGACGACAACGAACTGCTGTTTCGGATCGATCGGTTTTCCATCGAATTGCAAGTTGACGATACGACTTGCGTTTTCATTGATTGTCTTGCCCGAATCATCGTATTTGGCAGGTTGTGTCACGTCAAACTCGTATGTGACGCCATCGATAACATCAAAATTGTATGTGCGAAATTCTTCGTCAATCAGATTTTGTTCTGCTGTAGAGGACGGATCGATTTGGTTGAATTGGCCTGCAGACATTTCAAGCCATTCCTTCACATCTGCGCCTGTCATGATAAGCGCGAATACGGTATTGTCATAGACGTACAAATCCGCCACATTTTTGATGGCGATTTCGCCAGTCGGAATTTCAGTGTAGTAGTTTGCGCCGTTACGACCGCCCGCCTTGAACGGTGCACCTGTCGACAGGATTGGCAATTCTTCATACTCAGTGCCTTTAACCTGTTGTTCGACAAACCATTTTTGTGCATTCGTTACAATTTGAATCGAAGGATCGTCTTGTACAAGTGCGAAATAGCTGTTAATCGGCGTTGTTGTTATCCCGACCGGATTGCGTACATAGTCAATTGTTCCTTCATGGGCTTCTTTCACAGCGTCAATCACTTTTTGCACGACTTTGTCGGACGCTTTATCGATTTCACGGACTGCACCTTTGCCTTTTACAACAGCCCATTGATCGCCCGCTTTTTCAAGTTTCAAGATCGATGACGCCTAGATGGCTGCCGAATTTTCCTGGCATGACAATCGGTGTTTTATTGATTGTCCCTTGTGCTTGGTCCACATTTGTTAAATCACCAAAGTCTCCAGGGAATACGGCGTGGTTATGTCCCGTAAGTACGGCATCTACACCTTCAAGCGCTGTAATTTGATAGGCTACATCGTCTTCCCCTTTGTCATGCGTCTCATCCCCGATTCCTGAATGGGACAGCACAACAATCACGTCCGCCCCCTGCCCTTTCATTTCCGGGATGAATTTCTCGACGGTATCTGATGCATCTTCCGCTGTCACTTTGCCTTCCAGATGCGCACGGTCCCAGCGCAGGATTCCTGGTGCGACCACGCCGATGACACCGACTTTCAACGTATGGGTTTCTCCTTTCCCATCGACTACTTCCTTATCGAAAATGACATAAGGCGTATAACGGTTTTTCTTCGTTTCTGCATCATAGACATTGGCATTCAACACTGGAAATGGTGCTTCTTCCAATACGAGATCCAAATAATCTAGGCCATAGTTGAACTCGTGGTTGCCCAATGTGCCCGCATCGAATTCGATTGAATGGAGTGCTGCAAGCGCAGGATGAAGCTCCCCTTTTTCAAGCTTGTCCACTGTCACCTTATAACCACCAAGAGGTGTTCCTTGAATCAAATCCCCATTGTCAAAGAGGAGCGTATTCGGTTGTTCAGCGCGTGCCTGTTCAATGAGAACCGCTGTTTTCGCAAGTCCAACCTCATTCGATACCTTGTCTTGGTAATAATCATAGTTGACAAAATTTGTGTGTAAATCGGATGTTCCTAAAATACGGAGTGAGACAGAATCTGTCACTGGATCGAGGCGATAGGCATTCAGCATTCGATCGATGATTTTCGTAGCTTGCACGTTTGTCACCAGTTTCTGGGGCCGCGCTGTCCCATCTTCAAAACCTTGCAACAGGCCAAGTCCGACACTTTTTGCCAGTTCTGCCGATTCATCGGATTTAAAATCATCTTTGTCACTGAATGTGTTGAGTAGATCTGTGGAGAACGATTCAATCGACTGAATGGCGCGTGACGCAATGAGAAATGCATGTTCACGCGTCAATTTCTGTTCCGGTTTGAATTGCGAAGATGTCACCCCTTTAATAAGTCCCCTTCCAAGGGCCGCTTCAATATAGGGTGCCAATTGAGCATCGACATCGACAAACGGAATCGATTCTCCGTCGCCCAGCTCCAATTCAAGCGCAAGCACAACGGCGGTAATGTATTCACCACGTGTTATATTTTGTGTGGTTGCAGCAGTGCCCGTTTGCGTTGCAGATGAAAAACAACTGAATGTAAGTGCCACAATGACGAACCACATTCCCGTCTTTTTCAAAAACGACATTGCATCATCTCCCTTTCTATTTCTATTTTCACGAACAAAAAACTGGATTCTGCCTTCATGTTGTAAACTAGTAAATTAGTATAATGGCTCTCTATAGCAATATCCCCCTATTGCATAAAGCAAACAGGGGGCCATTGTTCGTGCCGAATCATTTCGTTTTGTTGGCGATTTCCATGGCACGGTTCGTTCCTTCCGCGGCCTGGTCTAACGCTTCTTGCGGGTCTTTTCCTTGGTATAAGTCTTCCAGTGCCGTGACAATTTGCTGTCTTGATTCCGGGAAGACGGATATCAATGCACCTTGCGTGGCAAGGCCTGGTACAGTATCTTGCAATTGTTCGACGGTCACTTTAAATTGTGGGAATTCGGCCCATTTCTCTTTTACATTTTCTTCTTCATACGCTTTCGGGTTGATGGCAAAATAGCCTGTGTCGAGATGCCATTTTGCTTGCACTTCAGGTGTTGTCAAATACTTCATGAATTCCCATGCAGCTTGCTGTTCAGCTTCTGCGATTCCTTTTGACATCCAAAGTGATGCACCGCCGATGACGACGCCGTTCCGCTCCACCTCATCCGCATGCGGGATATACGCTACACCGACTTCGAACGGTGCGTTGGCGATGGCACCCGCAACGCCTGCCGATGAATCCATGTACATGGCGACTTTCCCAGTTGAAAACGCCGCACGGATATCATCCCAGTTCGTGCCGAAGTTGCCGAATGTACCGGCTTTGTTCATCGTATCGAGGAAGTTGAAAACGTTCAGGCCTTCTGGACCGTTGAAAAGAGCTTCGGTTGCATCGCCTGATCGGCCATTGTCTTCATTAACATACAAACCACCTTGTGTAGCGACAAGCTGTTCAAAAAACCATCCGTAAGTCAGCATCGAAAAGCCGTACATCTCATCCGTTTTCAGTTTTGCCGCAGCGTCGATCACTTCGGAGAACGTTTCCGGCGCTTTTTCTGGATCTAGCCCTGCCGCTTTAAATGCATCTTTGTTATAGATCATAACTGGCGTCGAGGAATTGAACGGCATGGAATACAACTCGCCATCCACTTTGTAATAGTTCAATATATTTTCTTCTAGCTGGGATAGATCATAATTATCTTTGTCAATGAATGACTGCATCGGTTCGATATGTCCACTATCGATCATATATTTCGTACCGACTTCAAACACTTGCGTGATGGCAGGCGCGTCTTTCGTACCACCGACGCTACGCAGCTTGGTGAGTGATTCTTCGTAGCTGCCTTGGAACTCCGCCTTCACTTCGTATTTGTCTTGCGATTCGTTGAAGCTATTGACGATGGCATCGAGTGATTCCTGCCCGGAACCTGACATTGCATGCCAGAATTCAATGGATACTTTGCCCTCTTCCTCTACAGTTCCTTCGCTGTCGCCAGGAGTGGAATCCGCATTCGTATTACCATTCGTATTACTTTCACTGTTCGTACATGCCGTCAGAACTGCCAAACTGAAAATGAGCAGCCAAAAAAGTGATGCTTTCATTAGGTTTTTCATCTCTCAACACACCCCTTTTATTATTTCAATGCACCTTGCGATAAGCCCTTCTGCAACTGCTTCTGTCCGATAAATAATAGAAGCAGTGTCGGAACAATGACGACGATAACACCAGCCATGACCACCCCCCATTCTGTTGCAATCTCCTGGGATTGCAACTGTTTCAGACCGATTTGGACAGTCCGCACCGATTGATTGGTCGTAATGAGCAGCGGCCATAGATACATATTCCATGTGGTTAAAAAGCCGTATGCTCCAAGTGTGATAAGGCTGGTTTTTGATACTGGCAAAATGACACGCCAGAAAAAAGCGAAACGTCCGAGACCGGCGATTTGCGCCGCTTCATAGAGCTCTTTCGGAATCGTCTTGAAGTGTTGCCGCAGGAGGAATGTTCCGAACGCGAGTGCGAAAAACGGCAACGTCAGACCTTGGTATGTATTCAGCCAATCAAGCTTCTGTATCGTAAAGAAGTTCGGGATCATCGTCGCTTCCCAAGGGATCATCATCGTTGATATGAATAGGAAAAAGATGAAATTACTACCCTTGAATGGAATGAAAACAAATGCATACGCCGCTAGACTGCAAACCGCAAGCTGTCCGAGCATGACGCCCGCCGAAACAATGAAGCTATTCAACAAGTAATTCATTAATGGCAACCGATCGAACACTTTGATGTAATTATCGAGACTGAAAGATTGCGGCAGGAATTTGCCTTGCAGTATCTCAGGCCCACTCATGAACGAAATCATAAACGCATATAAAACAGGAAAGAACACTAGAAATGATGTGACGCTCAATAGGAAATACATCCAGACTTTTTTCGGAAGGCTCATTGTCATTGGTAATGCACCTTCCTTTCACCCAATTTGAATTGGAGAATGGTCACGATTAGGATAAGGATGAACAAAAAAACCGCCTGTGCACTCGCCGTTCCGAATTGATAGTTGATAAAGGCTTCACGGTAAATGGAATAGACAATCAAATTTGTCGATTGCGATGGACCACCTTTTGTCAAGATATCAATTTGTCCAAACGACTGAAACGCATTGATTAGGGAAATCGTAATGATAAAAAACAAAGTCGGCGACAGCATCGGTAACGTGATCCGCCTTAAACGGTAAAAGTACCCGGCCCCGTCAATGCGGGAACTTTCATAGAGGTGCTCATCGATATTTTGCAGACCACCAAGTAAGATGAGAAATGAGAAACCCGTATTCATCCAGATTGTCGAAATGGAGACCGATAGAAGTGCCCATTCAGGATCGAGCAACCACTGGATTTGCGGCAAATCTAACACACTCAACGCCCGGTTGAACATACCGATACTCGGGTGGAACATGAATAGCCAAATGACCGATGACGCAGCAACCGAAATCCCCATTGTAGAAGAATACAAAGTCCGAAAAAAACCAATCCCTTTCAATTTTTCATTGGCCAACAGAGCGAAAAAGAGCGAGAGGATAATACCGATTGGCACAGTATATAGGACGAATAATCCCGTCGCTTTCATACTGTTGCGGAATGCGGAAGACTCAAGCAAATAGCCATAGTTTTCAAAGCCGACAAAGAGAGCCGCATTTCCTGCCTGATCGGTCAGGAAAAGACTTAGATAGATTGTCCGAAACATCGGATAGAACACAAACACCGAAAAAAGGAGGATAGATGGCAGTAAATAAAGGATAGCCGTCCTGCCGTTTTCCGTCTTTCTCCAAAATCCTGGCTTCGCTTGTGTGTTCATAGAAGTACCTCTTTACCGAATACGAAGTTCCCGAGGTTCGTCGGTTTTTTAATCAGTTCCCCTGTTTCAGCTTCGAACAAGCAAAGGGCGCCGTAATCCACGCATAAAGGAATGGAATCACCGATTTCGATATGCCATTGTCCGCTCCATTTTGCCATCCACTCTCCAGCACCAAGTTTAAAGGAAATCACGGTCTCATTGCCCAAAACTTCGACATTCGTCACATCGACCAACAATTTATCCGCTTCCGCCGTCTCTTTCGTTGCCGGACGCAAATGTTCCGGCCTAACGCCTGCGATGATCGGAGCTTCCGGAAGAGCTGCGATGTCAGCGAGCGGTACCGGTATTCTCCAGACGTCTCCGATGACTATTTCCGATGTTTTTTGATCCGCGGTGGCATGCAATAAATTCATCGGCGGTGATCCAATGAATGTCGCTACAAACGGATTTGCGGGATTGTTGTAAATGTCGATGGGTTTGCCGACCTGTTGGATTTTCCCCTCGTGAAGTATCATGATCCGGTCGCCCATCGTCATCGCTTCCACCTGATCATGCGTGACGTAAATCATCGTAATGCCTAGCTTGCGCTGGATGCGTCTAATTTCTGAACGCATATGCGCGCGCAGCTTTGCATCCAGATTGGACAGTGGTTCGTCCATCAGGCAAATCGGCGCTTCACTCACGATCGCGCGGGCAAGCGCGACTCGTTGCCGCTGTCCGCCTGATAATTCGCGGGGCTTGCGTTTAAGAAATTCCGTCAATCCCAACATGGTTGCCACTTCATCCGCCTTTTTTTGCTGTTCGACCTTCTTCACTTTTTTAACATCCAGCCCAAACGTAATATTCTGCTGGACCGTCAAATGCGGGTAAAGTGCATAATTTTGGAACACCATCGACAGATTACGTTTATCGGGCGGTAGATGATTAGCTACTGCCTCGCCGATTTTCAACGTTCCACTCGTAATCTGCTCAAGACCGGCAATCATCCGAAGCATCGTACTCTTTCCACAGCCGGAAGGTCCGACCAAAACGAAAAATTCGCCAGGCTCAATTGTAACGTTTATATTGGAAATGACATCCACCTGTTTATCGTATGATTTCGATAAATTGATCAGTTCAACCCTTTTCACGGCATCACTCCCTTTCCGATGGCAAATTCATCTGGTTGTCCAGGTACTCTGCCTTGATTTATCCAGCATCTATCCCTTTCAATATAAATTGGGGTTCCCCTTCCTCGTTTCGTTTTCTTTACAATATTTACAGTTTTTTCACAATCGGAGGCAAGGATATCTATGAAGAAATTATTAATCACGGCATCCCTTTTCATCGTCGTTGGGTGCACGCAAACCTCAGCCAAACCGGTTCCTTTAACCGCTGATGACCTACTCGTCATTGCCCACCGGGGTGCTTCCACCTATGCGCCCGACCATACGCTGGTGGCCTATGAGATGGCCGTTGACATGGGTGCGGATTATATCGAACTGGATTTACAGATGACAAATGACGGAAAGCTCGTTGCCTTGCATGATTCCGTCATTTCACTCCGCGGTGTGGAGCGGGCGGTTGCAGATATGACAGTGGACGAACTGCAATTTTATGCGCCCGGAATGGAATTTAATGAAGAAAATCCCCTGTACGCTACGTTCGCTTATGAAGATGTCCGCGTTCCAGAATTAGGAGAAATCCTTCAGCACTTTGGCGACCAGACAAAATACTATATCGAGATAAAATCACCCGAACGCTATCCGGGAATAGAAGATGAGTTAATCCGACAGCTGCGTGCGCACCTTTCGATTGGCACAAGCGATGCGCTTCCAAACGTCATCATTCAATCTTTCGATGCGGCCAGTTTGAAAAAAGTGTTTCAGCTAGAGCCATCCATTCCACTCATTCAGCTGTATAGGTTTGACAAGGTTGCGCAGCTTTCGGAAAAGGAGTTCGTAGACCTACAGAGCTATGCGTCAGGCATCGGATTGAATTGGGAGGCGGTGACAAAGGAGTTCGTTGACAGCGTGCATAGGGAAGGGCTGGACGTCCATCCATTTACAGTCAATGAGGAAAGCGACATGCGCAACCTCCTGCTGCTTGGTGTAGATGGCTTCATTACGGATAAACCGGATATCGCTGCACGTTTGCGAGACGAAGAAAGCAGTATGGACATCGATTGACGTCCTTACTGCTTGTTCTATAATTATGCTTTGACTGTTCCTCTCAGTACCGTTTTCAACACTTTTCCGCTTGCATTGCGCGGAAGTGTTTCAATGAAGTCAATTTCAACGGGCACTTTGAAGGATGAGAGATGTTTTTTGCAGAAGGTGGTGACATCAAATTCTGAAAGTGTCTTCCCTTCTTTCAAGGCAATGTATGCTTTCGCCACTTCGCCGTACACGTGATGTGGGATGCCGACGACAGCCGCCTCCAGCACTTCCGGCATTGCAAATAACACTTCTTCGACTTCGATGGGATAGACATTTTCCCCTCCCCGGATGAACATATCTTTTTTCCGGTCCACAATGTAAAGCAAACCGTCATTATCGAAACGACCGAGATCTCCGCTATACATCCAGCCGTCTTTTATAGTCAGCTCAGTCTCTTCCTCATTTTTCAAATAGCCTTTCATCACTTGTGGGCCTTTCACGACAATTTCCCCTACGAGTCCTGTAGGCAACGGATTACCGGATACATCGACTACCCGCACTTCCGTTTTTGGTAAGGGCTCTCCGACCGAACCGATTTTTTCCAATGCATGTTCATCCTTCAGCGTTGTCGCACCTGGTGAATTTTCCGTCTGCCCGTATAGATTCTGCACTTTCACATCCGGATAAAGCGCTTTCACTTTTTTCACTAGCTCGTAAGGCATCGGAGCCGCTCCGTAACAGAACAGTCTTAAGTTGGAAAGATCGGCTTGTTCAAGTGCCGGCGTATTGAGCAGTATGCTGTACATGGATGGCACACCGAAAAAGATGCTCGCACGTTCTTGCTCCATGGTACGGATTGCCGATTCCGGCGAGAATGCTTCCTCGATAATGACCGTCCCGCCTTTGTAAATGACAGGAATACTGAATACATGGCTCGCAGCGCAATGGAACAGCGGTGCGACGATATGTACCCGATCACTGTCATCCATTTCCATCGATTCACTCCAAATGTCAGCGATTGCCGCAACGTTTTTATGGGTCAGCATGACGCCTTTCGGACGCCCTGTCGTACCGGACGTATAAAAAATAACAGCTGTATCATCATCGAGCGCTTCCCGCTGTTCAGCACGCTTCGATTCGCCGTCAATAATTGCTTCAAACCTACCTTTGACACAAATAGTATCTCTCAAAGCGGGCAGCTTCTCTTCGAGTGAGTGGACCACTCCTGCAAGCCGGTCATCGTAAATGACTCCTCTCGCTTCAGAATGTGCCAATATATATTCCACTTCCGGGGCCGTCAGCTTCGTATTGATCGGCAAAACAGTAATTCCACCGATTTGACACGCATAATAACAAATGAGAAACGAATCGGAGTTCATCAAGAGAAGCGCTATTCGATCCCCTTTTCTATATCCTAAATCTTGAAAATGCCATGCCAGATTCTCTGCTTTCCGGTAGAAATCCCGATAGGAAGTCTCTTTCCCGTTAAACGATGTAATGACTTTGTTCGGATGTGTATTTGCAATCCATTTCAATTTCTCTGCAATGAACATTACCAAGATCCCCCCGTATTCTTTTCTGTCATTCTATTATTGATAGATAATTATAAATAGTCTAACGGTAAATTGCAAGGTAATCAGGAGCGGGTATTATAAAAGCAGTCCTGAACGAAGTGGTACACAACTTTCAGGACTGCTTTACTCTGAAGGCGGTTAAAATGGATGGATCGATTAAATGTTCAGCACTGCTTATTTCTTTTCCCTCGTATGGCGTTCGATACCTAAATCGGACACGCGCGCCGTTTCTCAATTGGGCCACTTTCGGCAAATCTTTTTTGACCACCGTACCGATTGTCGCATAGCCGCCTGTCGTCTGGGCATCCGCCATCAGAATAATCGGTTGTCCGTTTGCTGGTACTTGCACAGTACCGAATTGTGTCGCTTCACTGACGATATCTGCGCTGTTGAGGAATGTCAGTGGCGGACCATTGAAAAAATACCCCATCCGATCGCCGCCGCGATGCGTGTAGGTAGCATTCAGGAACGTTTCAACACTCGATTGTTCAAACAGATCCATATGTGGACTCTTAAACAATTCAATCGTGATGTCTTGCGAATAGTGTGGAGTGTCTTCCACACGCAATCCACGATTGAACCCCTGTCGTTTTGGTGTGTTCGCATACAGAATCGTCTCTTTTCCGATAGGTTCCCCAACCATTCCTCTTGGATAACTGGAACTACTGCCTATTATCATTTCAGCAGCAATCCCCCCTTCCGGAATCACATATGCAATTGCGCCGGTCATCGGTTGTAAGAATGAAATCCGTTGTCCCTTGTCAATTGAAAACGTCTTCCAAAGAGGTGCTGCCTGTTGTTCATCAATCACTGCTCCTAAATCGGCTCCTGTAATGATGAGTCGATGATTTGTCAGTACTTCCAATGTCAAACCGCCTAAAAAAATTTCTAATGCATTCTTCTGTTCTTCATTCCCCATAATTTCCTGGCCTAGTTGAAAAGCTTTTCGATCCATCGGGCCGGCTACCGGCATGCCGAAACGCCGGAAACCGAATCTGCCGCGGTCTTGGATTGAGGCATAGACACCAGGTTTGATGACCCTGAATAACGGGATCATGTCACGTCTCCGAGGGCAATAACGCTGACACTTGCCGCTTCCAATGCTTGGCGTATCCTTTTCACACGGACCGCCACATCGTTTCCATCACCGTGAAAACATAATGTATCGGCTTCCAATGCAATCGTTTCGCCTGTTACCGTTCGGACTTGTCTCTTCACTATGATATCCAATACTTGTTGTTCGATTTCTTCATATGTATGGAGGACAGCATTTGGCAGATTCCGGGAGCTTAGCTTACCATCCGCAGCATAGCTACGATCCGCGAACGCTTCGCCTGCCGTCTTCAAGCCAATTCTCTTCCCCGCAGCCAGTAATTCACTATTGCAAAGCCCATATAAATAAGCCTCCGGAACTGAATCGTATACGGCTTCCGCAATGGCATCGGCAACTTCTGGGTCAACAGCCGCTGTATTATAAAGGGCACCATGCGGCTTAACATGGCGAACGGGAACACCCTGTATAGAGCAAAACTGCTGAAGCGCCCCGATTTGATAGACAACAGCATTGTAAATTTCGCGTGGCGGCATTGCCATCGCCCTTCTTCCAAACCCTTGGATATCCGGGTAGCCCGGATGCGCGCCGATTGAGACGTTCTGTTTCGCCGCCATACTTACCGTGTGTTGCATGACATTGAAATCACCCGCGTGAAATCCGCAAGCAATATTTGCAGAGGTGATCGAGGTGAAAAGCGCTTCATCTTCTCCAATCGTAAATGGACCGTAACTTTCACCAACATCCGCATTTAAATCGATTCTCATTTCTACCCCTCCTTGACAAACTGTTTGATCATTCCTGGATTGTTTTTCAGTTCATAAAACGCTTCAACTGTAATGGATTGGAATAAGAGGCGATCCCCCGCCCGCACTAAAAATGGCTCTGCCCGTTCGGGATTGTATAAGTCCAATGGGGTCCGTCCAATTAGATTCCAGCCGCCTGGAGACGCCAATGGATAGATGCCCGTTTGTGAACCGCCAATTCCGACTGCCCCTTTTGGTACGAGCAACCGTGGATGATCCAATCGAGGTACATGCAATGCTTCGGATAACCCGCTCAAATACGGGAATCCTGGTAAAAATCCAATCATATGAACGGTATAGCTTGTCCCTGTATGAAGTTCGATAATTTCATTACGCGTAAGCTTTGTTCGGTCGATAATCCGCTTCATATCTTCACTGAATTCCGCGTCATAACAGACCGGAATGTGAATGGTGCGCGACTCGACAAGCAAGTCATCAGCTTTGTGCGTAGCCCAAGTAGTCAGAATCTCCTCTGCAGTTTGTTGCGGACGCGCGAGTTCTTTCTTGTAAAAAATTGTAACGGTTTCGTAGGCCGGCACTATTTCTTCTATGTAATATGCATACTCCTGCTCTAAATACCGGCTGAATTGCTGTATCGTCCGAAATGTTTCCTTTTGCCCCGAAGATCCGAAATCAAATCGAATGGATTGTTCATTCAACACGAATGCGCGCGGAGTGATGCGCTTAGGATGCGTCATGGGTAGATCACACTTCGATGCCTAGACCTGCTTCGAAGACGTCCATTTTGAATCATTGCGATTTTCATCGTTGAATTGACATTGAAAGTTAAATAGGGTTCGAAACCTGTAAGGTATACTGTTTCCATGTGATATGACCTACTTTCTAATCAGTACCGCGCATTCTATCATTCTATTATAAATCTTCTGTCTTCTAAAAGCAAAATGCTGTCAGTTGAGAATACCGTTTTGTTTTCACGCAGAGGATTTTTCGCCCTAAGAGTTGAATTAAATTAAAACGGCTTTATCCCGGTTGGAATAGAGCCGTTTTCATGTCATTCCTCATTCGAGCCGATACACCGCTCGCACTCATAAAGTGGAGATTCTACTTTCTCTACAATTTCACAGCCACATTCACGACAGATCTTTTTCGGTAATTCTTTTTTGTTCATTTGCATACGGATCTCCTCCATTTTCAATTTAGTTTTTCATAGTCTGGCAACGTCAGAAACTCTACAAATTCGGCTTGCACTGTCAATGAAGAGAACTGTTCTGCTGCCTCTTCATATTTTCCTTCGTGGAAATTGTTTTCACCGGCCGTTTGTCGTATGGCATCCAGTTCTTCTTTCAATATCTCTTTGAACAACATCTCGGTAATCTTGCGTCCATCATCAAGGATGCCTTTTGGATGACGGTTCCATTGCCATACTTGAGTTCTTGAATTCTCGGCGCTTACCGCAGTAACACTGAAGTCTTGATTGAGATTCAGCATCTGTTCGTCAAACTGTTTAATCGAAACGATTCCGAGGAAGGGGTGCAATCGTCCACGCCCCGTCCCGGATATGCTTCGTTGTCATTTCACTCAGCCCTACTTCTTTTAGAAATCAAACAAATTGTTCCGCTTCCGTTGAACCTTTCATCGCTGTCGTCGAGGATGTGCCCCCTGAAATAACTTGTGACACTTCATCGAAATAGCCTGTGCCAACTTCACGCTGATGCCTTGTCGCTGTGTAGCCTTTGTTTTCATCTGCAAATTCGGCTTGTTGCAATTTTGAATAGGCTGCCATACCGTTATCCTTATAGTCATGCGCAAGATTGAACATGCTGTGGTTCAATGAATGGAAACCTGCAAGTGTGACGAATTGGAATTTATAACCCATTTTACCGAGTTCCACTTGGTATTTTGCAATCGTTTCTTTATCCAAATTCGCTTCCCAGTTGAATGAAGGCGAGCAGTTGTAAGCTAGTTTCTTGCCTGGGAATTTCGCATGGATTGCATCGGCAAATTGTTTCGCTTCTTCAAGAGAAGGATGGGATGTTTCGCACCAGACAAGGTCCGCATAAGGTGCATAAGCCAATCCGCGTGCAATCGCCTGATCGATACCTGGATTAGTGCGGAAGAATCCTTCTGGTGTACGTTCTCCCGTCAAGAACTTCTTATCTACCGGATCGATGTCGCTTGTCACCATATCCGCTGCATCCGCGTCTGTCCGTGCAATTAAAACAGTCGGTACGCCGAGTACGTCGGAAGCAAGTCGTGCAGCAACCAAGTTACGAATCGCATTTTGTGTAGGCAATAGTACTTTACCGCCAAGATGTCCGCATTTCTTCTCGGATGCCAGTTGGTCTTCCAAGTGAACACCTGCGGCACCTGCTTCGATCATGCCTTTCATCAGTTCGAAAACGTTCAACGGGCCTCCGAAACCTGCCTCGGCATCCGCGACAATGGGAGCAAACCAGTCAAAACCGTCTTCACGCCCTTCTGCATGGTCGATTTGATCTGCACGTTGAAGTGCTTGGTTGATGCGCTTGACTACTGACGGGACACTGTTCGCTGGATAGAGGCTTTGATCTGGATACATTTGTCCAGAAAGATTCGCGTCTGCCGCCACTTGCCAGCCGCTCAGATAGATTGCTTGCAGACCAGCCTTCACTTGTTGGACAGCCTGATTTCCGGTTAAGGCACCAAGTGCGTTGACGTAATCTTCTTCATGAAGGGATTTCCATAAACGGTTTGCCCCTTTTGAAGCCAAAGTTTGTTCAATGAGGATAGATCCGCGAAGTTTAACAACATCCTCTGCACTATACGGCCGTTTAATCCCTTTCCAACGGCTATCCTCCGCCCAACTTTTTTCCAATTGCGCAATTTGCTCTTGTCTTGTCATAGTCTAGTCACACCTTCCCATATAATTAACGTTCAGCTGTTGATTCAGAAGAATACTATTCTACTGTTTCATAACAGCTGAAGTTGTTATACAGTAATATATAACAGAATTCAAAAAATGTCTGTACATTCCGACAAAAGGGTGTATTTTTAAGATGAATGATAGTTTCAGAGGATGAACCGGCATTTTTGAAACCACAAAAAGGGGGACATCGATGTGACGAAAGAGAAAGTGGAGATTTCGACTGAAAGGTACCGGCAGTACATGACCATTTTGGAAGATTGGATTCCGAAAGACGCTGGTGTCGCCGTTGCAGTCGGAGGGCATTACATCTACTATGTTGCAGGCATTCACACTATCCCAATTGAGCAAGGGCAAGTTGTTCAAAAAGGAAGCATTGCAGAGCATGTCATCAGTCACCGTTGTAAATTCGAAAAAGTCATGGATCAGTCACTAATCGGTATCCCTTATTACGGTATCGGCTATCCCATCGATGTAGATGGCGAACCTGGCGCACTCGTCGTCATCTTGCCGCCCAATTATCATGTGTTGCGGCATGAACCCTTTCGCTACCTTACCGGAAAACAAGAAGAGGACTGGAGCCCGATTCCAATCGAACAAATTTCCCACATCGAGAGCTTACAAAAGAAAACTTGGTTTTATGCCGATGATGAACAATACAGTACCAACTTTACATTGAAAGATTTACTGTTACGTCTACCCAAATCCTATATGCGGGTCCATCGCTCTTATATCGTGAACATTTCTTATATTGATCGCATTTCCAGGGATTTGTCTTCTAATTTCGTACTAACTTTGAAGGATGGTACGGAGTTACCTGTCAGTCAAACGTATATGAGTCAATTGAGGAAATCGCTTGGCTTTTAGCATGGAGATTGGTTGCTTCGTGTGAAGGATTGGTCGTTTCACATGAGGGATCGGTCGTTTTGCATGAGAATTGGTCGCTTCGCATGAGGAATCGGTCGCTTCTGGATGTCATATAAAAACAAGCCGCCTGGCATGATCAATCCCCAGGCGGCTTGTTTCATTCACTTACGCTTGATCGCATCCACAAATTGTTTTGTGCCTGCCATCGATGCATCATATAATTGCTTCGAAAGTTGCTTCGTGTTGTCAATCGTTGCTGGCCAGTTTTCTTTCATTTCATTGAACGAATCCAAAAACAGTGTCTCTGTTTTATTGATGTCGCCGATTGGGAATGCATGCTTGTCCAACTGGGCCAGTTTCATGAAGTCGTTCACTTTATGATGATAGGAAATCGCCATGATGGGCGTTTCCGTACATGTCGCGAGTATTAAAGAATGGAGTCTTGTTCCGATGACGATGTCCTGCTGTGCGGTTACGTTCAAAATAGCATCGGGGAGAAGATTGTCATCGATGATGGATGTCTTGTCCTTATGTGTCATCTTTTGCTGGATGTCTTTTGTGACGTCCGCGTCTTGCGGGAATTTCGTTGCGAAAAAAGTCAGTTCGACATCGTGTTGTGCTGCAAGTTTGTCCAAATTTTTCGCCATGCCTTCTACATAATCATTGTAGATGGCGGGATTTCCTTCCGGCCAGTACCCCGCATTATAGTAAGGAACGGCTGTAATACCGATTTTTTTCGGGGTATCTGATTTCTCGTCTGCCATTTTCCGCAAAGAAAATGCCGGGTCACCAATTGTCTGGACTTGCTCCTTCACTCCAATCGACTTCAATAGCTCAGCCGATTCCGGATCACGCACCGAAATGCTTTCTGCGTGCTTGCACATATAGCGGATAAACCACTTGCCCAAGCCTGAAAGAAGTGGGCCCGCGCCACAACCATAAATGACGTAAGGCGTATTCGAATTTTTAGCCATCATCGCGTACGAACCGTATAACGGCGCTTCCCTTTTATAAAGGTCCATCAAAATACCGCCGCCACCGATAATGAGGAGGTCAAACGTCTTTACAATTTCCTTATTTTTGCGATACGTTTTGAAAAATGTTTTCACTGCGTTACCGTTTTTATAATAAAGAGGAAAACTGCTGACGCCGTAACGCTTCGCCGTCTGTTCAGGGTTATTGCTGAAGACAGTCAGTTGCTCGCTTCCTATATTGAATGTCGACGTTACTTGCTTGACGATACTCAGCAGAATCGCTTCGTCGCCATTATTATCGTTTCCATAGTTACCTACAATACCGATTTTCATTTGTATACTTCCTTTATTTCGTGATGCTTCATTATAGCATAGCCATGTATGCCTTTGAAATTAGAACCGTTTATGCAAAACAGTGCCAGCTACTGACACAATTGGAAGGGCATAAATTGTGTTAGTCACTGGCACCGAATAGCCTGGGCTGTTTTACTTATTGATGCTCCGATAAAGGAATGCACTAAATTGAGCGCGGTTCACGGGTTTATTCGGTTCGAAATTTCCTTTTTCGTTACCAGTTGTAATTCCGCTGTTCGCTAATATATGGACTTGCTTGTGTGCCCAATGGCTTGCAGGGACGTCTTTGAATTTCTTCGCCGATTCGCCTTCAAGTTTGTAGGCTTTCACAAGGATGGCCGCCATTTGCGCACGCGTCAGTTTCCCGGTCGGATCATATGTCCCATCCCCTTTACCGCCTACAAGATTTGCACTTGCAATTGCATTGATTTCCTTGAAGTAACGGTGAGATAGCGGGACGTCTTTAAATTTCTGTGTGGCACCTTTGGACGTATCCAAGTCGAATACCCGGCTCAAGATGACCGCCGCGTGTTCACGTGACAATGTATGACCAGGGTTGAATCTGCCATCCAAATCCCCTTTGATATAGCCGAGCTGTTTCAAGAAATTGATTTCCGTATAGTAGGCATAATCAGCCGAGATATCCTTGAATGCGGATGCTCCGTCCGACAATTCGATAGGCATGCTTGTCGTTTTCGTACCCAGTTTCACAGTCACTTGGCCTTTTCCTGCTTTGTTGGCCGCTTTGAAGCTTCCGGATTGTGTGATAGTACCGATATCACCGGTTACGCTCCATTCCAACTGTTCCGGTGAATAGATCAATGTCTTTCCTTGTGCATCTGTTGCAGTCGCTTTGAATGACACCGTTTCACCCGGCTTCACTTTTGTTTTCGATGGGGCAATCGTCAACTTGGACGGTGCGTCGACAACTGTCACAGGGAAGGATTGTTTCGCATTTCCATATTGGATAGTAACCCTGTCTTCCCCTGCTTTGACAGCCGCATAGGAAAGACCGGAACCTGTGATAGTTCCTTTCTCCGATACAACTTGAAGCTGGCTGTTATCTGCTTTCAACGGATTATAAGAGGCATCGAGTACATGATTCAGTGTAAAGGATGCTTTTGAACCGACGAGCATCGTACCGATTTGATTGCGCGATACGCTGATATGGGCCGGCTCGCTGACAGGTGCTGTACTGATCGCTTCGATTATCGCAGATACTCTACGTTCCGCGGAATTGGTTGTCCGGTTTGCCAACACGACTGTATTACTGCCGTGGTTACGGACGCCCATCGCAGTCGAGCCACCGCCGTCAAAATTGATCGCTCGGTCGTACCCTTGAGCCGCTAGATAGTTAGCAAATTGCGTCAGTGACATGCCGTTGCTGTAACCTGAACGATTGTCCACTGTAACAAGATGCACTTGTTTTTTATCTTTACTGATGGCGACAGCCGTACGCGCTGTACGTGTACTTGCCCGCCAGTTGGATGTATCCATCGTAATATTCGGCTTACCATCTTTCAATAGCATCGGACCACTTGCCAACATGAACTCCGAATCCATCCATTTGTCGTCGATGGATAAAGCAAGCGATACATTTTCTCCGACGCGCATGTTTTTGAAGCGCTCAAGCCCTTTGGCACCATGAACGGACAGCACAAATCCTGTTTTCGGGATTTCCACTTTTTCCTTTGATCCATAACCACGCACTTTCACAACTTTCCCAGACACTTGCTGTCCATACTGTGTTTGCGTAATCGGCTGGCCTGTGTCGATGACGATTTCAATTCCGTATTGATTGGAATTGGTATATTGGCTGCCATATTGTGGCGTAAAAATAATGGTTTCATCATTTTGACGTTCACGGTTCAGCCCTGTCATTTGGTAATTCGATCCATTGTAACCGATTTGGATGCCGAAATTGAAATGATCGATTTCAGCGAGCCCATTTTTCGTGACACCGAACGCAATCGGCTGGCTGACATAATAGCTGGACGAGTTGGAGATGACGCCTCCATTGATGATATCGTTCCCTTCCGAGATCAAATACATCGGTAAGCCGCTATTCATGTCGAAAAAGGAAGCATTGATCGCCCCGACAACGCGGTTACCATCTTTTGAATCCCGATTGGCCATGGAAGTCGTTGTTTGTGTTTTGTTAATCGGTGCCGGAAGCCCGACATCCAATTTCGTATTAGGATCACCTAAATTGACGGATAGGTGATTTATGTAATTTGTTCCGGAATGCGTGTATTGAGAATAAGTCACGCCTGACGATACCGGATAACTCTTCACCGATTTCTGATTGGCGGAAGCACTTGAAGGGGCGGTCCATAACAATGTAGCAGCGACCGCTGCCATTGCAATCTGTTTTCCCGTACGTTTCATTGAAGCTACTTTACTAGCGATAAAGCTACACTCTCCTTTCCTATGAATATACAGCTTATCAAATGATTCGACAGATTACCATAATCCATAAGATGTAAATAACGAAAAGCGGAGGGTACCTGGTTAGATGAGATAGACATAAGGCGAATCGACGATGAAACGGTGAACTTTCCGTTCTGCTGATGACCCGAGCATCTGGCGCCCGGAGCCAAGACATAGAAAAAAGCTGTTCGGGTATGACAATCATAACCCGAACAGCTTTAGTAATAACTTAGAGATCTTTCATTTTCAATTTCACGTATTGATTGGTATGCGATGCGAATGTTCCGAAGATCAGGAAGTAGAACATCGTATACATTTTCAGTTCCCATATATTATAGTAGAATCCTGAAAATCCGGTCGCAAACCAAAAGGCAATCATGAACTTACCGAAAACCGTTTTCCGCTCTTTCCAGAACATCGCAAGCATACCTAGCAGGAATCCGGCAAACAAGACAACACCGATTGCTCCAGTCTCCGCAATTACTTGGATGTATTGATTATCCGAGTAGAAATACTTGCCGCCGTAGATATCCGACCGGATCCCGTAATGGTGATAAATCGGCGATCCATAAGACAATGTAGCAGACCCGCCGAATGAACCGAATCCTGTCCCCGTAATCGGGCTATCCCTAAAGACCTCAAAGCCTTTATTGATATAGAAGAACCGCCCGCTTTCGGACATGAGCGCCAAGTTGTTTTCATCGAACGTCTCTCCGAACCTTCCTCCGATACTTCCGGGACCCGTAGGCGGTACTTTTAGGCCAAGTGATTGAAAATACTGTACTGCAAAATTCACGGGGTAATAAATGATAATAATCGATGCGACTCCAGCGAGCACAAGACGCTTTAGCACTTGCCAATTTTTCGTAGTCAAAATGAACACCAAGCCGAAGATGAAGGCTGAAATCCATGTTCCTCTGGAGTACGTTAATATGAACACTCCAAGGAATAGCACGAGATTGATATTCAAGAACAATCGGTGCTTCTCTTTCCCATACACCGATTTCAAGAAAAAGACCGCGATGATGGCGAAAAACAATAATAATGCTAATGAATTCGGATTCCCAGGCAGTCCGTAAATCCGAACAGCATTGGTTGCAGATAATGTCTTGTATTTCCAGACATCCGGCAACAACAACTGTCTCATGGATAATTTCTCAATAAGACCGTGGATGGAAACGATGAAGCCTGTCCACACCGTCACCCACGCGAATCTCCGGTACCATCCTTCCGGCAATAGCATTCTGGATACGATATAGTACAGCAAATACATAATGATAAATGTACGGATTTGGAAGAGAACTGATGCGGGAAGAACGTTTTGCATCAAGCCACTCACCGACCCGAAAATCAGGAAGGCGAAAAATGCCCATTCAAACCATTTGAATGAAAACAATGATTTCCAATCCCTGCCGCTCGAAAGGACCAATTTACCGAACGCGATGACCGTAATTAGATCCCCGATCAATTTAAGGCCCGGATTCACCTCAACAAGCAATGGACGAATACTGACATACACAACAAGGAAAAGCAGACTTTGCTGTGGCTTGAAAAAGGCGAATAATGCAAAAAACAACGACGTTGCAACAAGCGTAATGGATGTCGGCAGGAATAATGCCACTCCAATCACCGCCAACGCCACCAAGAAGAACACTGTATCTTTATCGCTTACGTACTTTTTTAAAGTTGACAACATAATTTCCCTTTCTACGACGAATCGCATGATGACGAATCGTATAATAATTAAACGGACCGAAAGAAGTCCTCCGCAATTATAGCATTTTATAAGACGTAGTGGCTTATCCTTTTGTTTCATTTTTATGAAACAAAATAATCCCACCTAATACACCTTATTATTCTCTTGGATTTCTGCTAGTATTGAAGAAGGTAGAAAAAGGAGGTTATTAGGTGAAAAAATTATTCACTTTGACATTACTCACATTGTTGCTATGGAGTCCGATTTTCCAAATCACCGCTGAGGCGAGTGATGTTGATGGGCACCAAATGGAAGCCGAGTTGAATTATTGGATTAACAAAGGTGTTATCAAAGCCGATACCAAAGGGAAATACAATCCCAACAAAGCAGTGACAAGGGGCGAATTTGCATCCTATATTGCACGTGCACTGGACTTGCCTGCTTCCACTAAATTCAATTTCAAAGATTTGACGGCAAATACTAGCTTGACCACCGAAATCCAGAATGCCGCCGGAGCCGGTATCCTCTCAGGTTATCCTGATGGTACATTCAAGGCAGACGAAAAAATCACGCGCCAGCACATGGCGGGTATGATGTACAAAGCGATGCGCTATATGAATCTTCCAGAACAGAAGTCAGATTTCAAATTCAAAGATTCGAAGAAAATTTCGGCGAACTTTGTAAATCCGGTCGCGGTCGCGCACAAATTGAATATCATCCGCGGAGATCACCGTAAGGATGGCGTCTATTTCAAACCGCAAGACAATGCGACAATTGCACATGCCTCAGCATTCCTATACAGATTGTTCAGCGCTGCGGAAGTATTGAAACCTTCCGTACCAAATGAGCCGAATGTACCTGGAAAACCAACTCAACCGGATGTCGATCCTGAAGTGTTTAAAGTAAGTTCCGTTTCAGGCGGACAGTTGAAGCCGACTTCGGCACTATACAAAACGTATGAAGATGCATTGGCTGCTTACAATGCATCTTCATCCATAAAAGCCATCCAAAAGGGCGACAAAGTCATCAAAATCAAGGACGGCAAGGCTTTCGGTTCAAAAAACCCGAATAATACAACGACACTTTACAAAGATTCTTCTTTTAAAACTCAAGTGACCTATATTCAAGCAGGCCGGGAAATGAAATACATCGGCAGTAGCCCTGAACGTGTTCTCATTGAATTGGGCGGTTTGACGTACTATGCAAAACAGAACGAAGTCGATCTTGTCCCGACAGATCTTGTATCGGGTTCCGATTATTACAAAGTAGGTTCGGACGGTGTGTTGTATCACTACCCATACAATAATTTAGATAAATCCCAGCCTAACTATTCAATTGGTCCCGCTTCCCCGTCAATGCGAAATGGAGCCAAATATACAAGTCTTGACGGCGTTCATTTTGACGAAGTGGGAACTCGTAAAACAGTTACGTATTACCCGTACTTCCAATTCCAATCTGTCCGTATTCCTTCTACTTATACTGGAGAGGAACTAGACCAGTATATCACTGAGATTTTGAAAGACCGTCAGCAAACGGGTATTGCACGTTATAAGGATGCGCCTACCCAATCGAAGTTAATCGGGATTGGCGACTATCTAAAAGCAGTTGAAGAAACACATAACGTCAATGCGTTATTTATTCTTGCGACAGCTATTCACGAGAGTGATTATGGAATCAGTCCGAATGCGCAAACGAAAAATAATATTTTCGGCATCAGAGTATTTGATTCTTCTCCCGACAAAGGAGAAATGTACGCTAGTCCCCAAAATAGCATTGATGCTTTCATTAGGGAATATATGAACAAAAATTATGCGAACCCATTCGGAGATTATTCAAATGGCGCAGTTCCGGGTAATAAGCTCGTCGGCTTTAACGTCAGGTATGCATCTGATCCAAACTGGGGTAGTAAGATTGCCGGCCATATGTGGCGTATCGATACGTTCCTCGGCAAGAAAGACTATAACAAAGCGGATCTCGGTCGCATCATTTATGAAGGTTCTGTCGGTGTCAACGTACGGACAAGCCCAAATCCTTTGAGCGCTAAAGTGTTCACCTACAAACAGAAAGACCCCGGCCTTAACGCCGCATTCGGCTATCCGGTAGTGATTGTCGATGAAACGACAGGCACAGATGGCTATCAATGGTATAAAGTAATTTCAGACATGAATCCACCCGCAGATTTAAATCCATCTGCAAATTATGGTTGGATCCGTTCAGATTTAGTGGAACGCATTACCTATTAAACGAAAAAACACTCCACGCATCGGACTGAATCCGCGCATGGAGTGTTTTTTCGTTTATAAAGCGTCTGTATGCTCCGTACCTGCTGGCAATAATTCCAACATGTTAATGCGTTCCAGACCTTTTTTAATTTTCGTCGTATAGCCTAACTTGTTTTTATTCAAATAGCCTGCTTTGGAGCGAATCATTTCCTCAAGAACAGGAAGCATTTTCGAATCGATGGCAGCCCAGTATTCATACGAATGAATCAAGTCTTCCAATGTTAAATGGACGTAATCCCGTCCGATGAATTCATATTCAGGCGAGACCTTGTACCAGATATCGCCATCCGGACGAATCCATTTTTTCTTATCTTTCGCAAGAGCCGTCTGAATGCTATAGGCCGTTTCCAAGTAAACCGGATCCTTCAACTCTTGGTACGCAAGCAATAGAATATTCATCCCGCCAAGCAAATGGTTCATGGACGTATGTGTCTTCACCTTTTGTGCAGATGGGAAATAGTCGGAAATATAGTAGGACGCATTGTCCACTCTCAAGATATTCCCTTTTTGCTTCTGCGAGACGAGCAGATCCGCATAGTTTTTCAATCCAACAGTATAGTCGTCGTGCCCTAAAGCTTTTCCGCCATTGTACAAGTACAATGCGATTTGCTCATTGAAACGCGTGTCGACAAATGGTGCTGTAATGCCATACAAACTCTTCAAATACGTACTCGTCACTTCTGTCTCCCAGTACGTTGAATCCCCTCGGAAAATATCCAGATTGGCAAATGCATTGTACACCAGGTTCTCATAGTACCGTTCCTTCGTTGCGGTATAAAGTGCCATGACCCTGTCCTCTTTTACAAGGAGCAGATTGCGGCCGTATCCTCTTCCCGACTTCGGCAACGGTTCGATGGTGACCGCCATCTTATTATACGGTCCATTAGCTGTATACCATTTGTTACGCTTCTTATAGTTCACTGCTGATTCAAGCATCCAAGCATCCATTTTCTGTCGATCCGAAAACAATGGTTCTTCGGAAGTTAGAATCCACTGATCGACGACATCAAAGCCCCTTGATTGAAGGCGATAAACGGAAAGCTGTGTTTCACCTAGCTTAACGCCGCTGAATGCTTCACTTTCCTGCAGCAGTTCTCTCGTATGACTTTCCGCTCCAGTCGGGTATTTTTGATAAAGCTCGACTGACTGATAGGATTTCCCAATCATCCGCTGGGACTTATCCCCATCCTTATCCGTTTTCTCAAAAATCCCTGTCGGGTACGTCGTTAGATCGAAACCGAATGTATCATCAACATTCTTCTTAATCGGGTATCGGCTATATTCGTGGAGAACGCCTTTCGCTAGACCTGTTTCCGTCTGGATGACATCGACGGTAATCGGCATACGCTGTGGATTTCTCAGCTCCGTGAATAAGAAATAATCACCATTTGGTAACTCTCTTTTCGTCACAATCACCGTTGCCGGCGATAGGCCGCTCACCCGGTATGTGTAGACGATGTCTTTCGCATGCGCGTGTTGGACTATTTTCTCACCTGCGAACCGCATTGTGTAATTCGAACGCAATAAGGTTTTGACATTTGCATCGATTGGAACTTCCGCAAATTGCTGTTCATGACGGATTGGCGCATACTTGCCGTATGTCACCGGCTCCGTAAAAACAGTCTCAGGCAACTTCTCGATCATACCGTTTTGCGCCATTGCACGGTGCAGAAAAACGACATAAGTTGCGCGATTGACCGCTGTTTTCGGATCGAATGTCCCATCTTCTTTACCGGTTGTGATGCCGTGCTGAGCTAGGACCTTCACACCTTCTTTATGGGATTCACTAATCCGATTATCATCCTTGAAGTGAATCTCTTCCCCCGTGTCCTGCAAATCGAAAGCACGGACGATGACAGTCGCCATCTGTTCCCGTGTCAAGGAATCCCCGACACCAAATGTCCCATCTTCCTTCCCTAAGAAAATGCCCGCTTCGTAAGTCGCCATGGCACCTTTCAAATGGGATGATTTTGCACTGACATCTTTAAAAATGGGTTGATAGGATGAGTACGTCAACTCAAGTGCATTGGTCATCAAATTGGCCGCCTGGCCGCGCGATACTTCCACTCCAGGTCTGAATTGCTTGTCAGGATAACCGTTAATAATCTCCAAATCGACAAGCTGTGTCACTTCGTCTTTCGCCCAAAAGTCATTATGCACGTCCGTAAAGCTTTGATGAATCGGATTGGCATTGACATTCAAAATGCCGAAACCAAAAAGCGAAAAGACGATGACCGCGACAATTCCGATTATTATCGAGTCTCTCATCTTTCTTGTTTGTGACATTGCCTTATGTCCTCCTTACATACTTTCATTGATCAGTATTCCATTAATAATACCATATTTTCGCAATAAAAGACCTCCCATTTACTAGGAGAACATTTGTCAATCTAACTGTTTTGTGCAAAATGCTATCCCTGATTCGACAATTCTCTATATTTATCTTAATTTCAATAGCACAAAACAGTTCAGAACCAATTGCATAAAAAATCCCTGGACATCCAGTAGAATTGCCAGGGATTCTAATCAATTCTTCTTATTGCGATTCAGCCATTTGTATTTGATCGCCATTACATAAATGACAAATGAAAATGCGAATGTTAGACCGACAAAGACGAGGCCTTGCGAATTTAACACAAGTATCGGAGCAAAGGTGACCAGGAGTATCTCAACCGGAGCAATCGGGATATAGGCCAATCCGTAATCATCCAGCGTCTTACTCTCTGATTCCGGGTCGACAATCCTAAGAAGTGCCATTCCCATCGCAACTGTCCCCGTTGTCCATCCCCATGTAAAAATCCCTTTTTCAAACCAATAGTGCGAGAAAAACTTCTTCGAGAAAATCGCGAAAAACAGATAAGCATAACTCAAGCCGAACAAGAACAATAGCATCAATGGAACAGCATAATCAAGTACGACCGATATACTGATTGAACCGATTCCGAATGCGACAAGAATATCCGTTGCACTCCCACTGATCCGGTTCACGACATCCGCGCTAACATACTTTTCAGAGTTCGTGACAATCAATAGTTTTTTGACAAGCAACCCGACTAAAAACGCCAACGAGAATGCCGGGACAACTACGCCCGGTAATAGCATGGCACCCCATTGGCTCAAATAATAGCCACCCATTGCGATGATTGTAATGATGGACAAATGGAAAACATACGGATCGATTGAAATGGAAGAGACCGTATCCGTTTCGGACTTGACTCTCGATTCTGGCGGGATAAGCCCTGTTCTAAGCTCATTCGGCAATTCATCGAACGATGCGAGGAATGAGGTATGCCCTTTTGCAGAACCTCTTTTGATGAAAAGGATCCCAATCAGGATTGCACTAATAATCCCCACAGTAGCAGAGGTCATTGCCAACGAAGTTGCCTCTTCCCATCCGTTCTGCGCAAACGTTGCACCAATCGCCGCCGCAGTTCCATGCCCGCCAACAAATCCGGCAGCAAGCAACAAACCGAAACCGTCATGCAAGCCGTCCCAAAACGGGTTAAGTAAAACAATCGCAAACAGCAATCCTCCGCCCCACATTAGGACCATCGCTATTTGGGAATAGGACCACATGCTTCCGACTCTCGTCTTAATCGCATTCCAGTCAATCCGTGGGGACAACAACGGCAACGTCCCAAAAATGACTGCTATCAAAATGCTCGGATATGTGACTATTTGATCAGAGAACGGCAGAATCCCAATCCCGTTCGGTCCCAGTATCAGCGCAAGAATCCCCGCGATAATGCTAGCAGGCAAAAACATCCGTTGGACGAAGCCCACTTTGGCACGAATAATCGTCCCCACAATGAGAAGTAACGCAATTAAACCGATATCCGTAAATAATATCCATGGTGAAAAATCCATATAGCAGTGCTCCTTATCCAAACACAATTTTCAAGCTGAAATTATATGTCCCTTTTAATAACACCTATATAACGGATTACAGGGGGATAGAAAAATCAGCCTTTCTTAAGCAATACCTTTTTATTGCAAAGCATAAACACAAGTATCAATCCGCAGTCTGTACTATCCACATCGACAAACTTTCCATGTATGCATATATATAGAAGGATGTTCGGAGGGATAAAAAAATGATAACAATAAGTTTATGCATGATTGTCAAAAATGAAGAGGATGTCATCGGACGATGCTTGGCATCTGTTAGCGATTTGGTGGACGAGATAAATATCGTCGATACAGGTTCCACAGACCGGACAAAAGAAATTGTCAAAACGTATACTGACCGGATTTGGGATTTCGAATGGGTTGATGATTTTGCCCTGGCCAGAAATTACTCATTTCAGCAAGCTACTCAAGAATATGTCCTTTGGCTGGATGCGGATGATGTACTGGAAGAGGTGGATCGGGAAAAGTTCAAAGCCTTGAAGCAAACCTTAGATTCCTCGGTCGATGCCGTATCGATGAATTACCATTTAAGTTTCGATGAAGAAGGCAATGTCACTTCCCAATTACGAAGGTATCGTCTAGTGAAAAATGAAAGAAATTTCACTTGGATAGGTGCTGTCCATGAATACCTAGGGGTGTCGGGAAATTTGTTTGACAGCGATGTAGCCATCACACACGCATCTATTCATCATGATAGCAACCGAAATATCAGAATTTATAGGGGTATGGTCGAGTCCGGTAAAACGCTCTCTCCACGTGATACTTTCTATTACGCGAATGAACTGAAGGATCATGGTCATTTTCAAGAAGCGGTCGATTATTACGAACGGTTTCTGGATTCGGGTTTGGGTTGGATTGAGGACAATCTACAAGCCTGCTTCAGACTTGCAGATTGCTACCATCAGTTAAGTGATAAAGAAAGGGAACTGAATTCCACATTGCGGACGTTCACCTATGACGTGCCGCGACCGGAAGCCTGTTGCCGACTTGGCTATTATTTTATGGAGCAATTTAAAAATGTGGAGGCAATTCACTGGTACAAACAAGCACTGGACGCTGCAAATTTGCAACGCATCAGTTTTCAAAACACCTCTTTTTCCACCTGGTTGCCTCATCTTCAATTATGTGTCCTCTATGACCGATTACAACAATTTGAAAAAGCATATGAGCACAATGAAGCGGCCCGCAAATTCAAACCCCGGAACGCCAGCATACTTCACAACAAAAAATATTTGGATACCTTATTGGACAATCCGCCAGCGGAACCGGAATAACGGTTCGATTTCGCAAGAGGTAGAGGGAAGTTTTCCTGTCGTCGATTTCATTTCTTTCAAATGTAGACAGCCACTTTGACAATTCGTTGAAGTGGCTGTTTTTTTATGTCATTTGATATAAGTCATATTCACAAATGAACTTGGTGCATGCAGATTTTTTTCGTTTAGACAAGTAGTTGTATGCCCGTCCCACCGCCATCTGCTCGAATAGACTGTTACAGAAAGGTGGTGAAAAAAATGGATTTTTATAATTATATGAGACACAGATGCAACGATTGCAAAGAAGTTTGTTGCGATTGCTGTTGCCAAGGACCACGGGGGCCAAGGGGATGTCCGGGACCTACTGGCGCTACTGGAGCTACCGGCGCAACTGGAGCTACTGGCGCACTGGAGCTACTGGAGCAACTGGAGCTACTGGCGCCACTGGAGCTACTGGCGCTACTGGAGCTACCGGCGCAACTGGCGCTACTGGCGCAACTGGCGCTACCGGCGCTACTGGAGCTACTGGCGCAACTGGAGCTACTGGCGCTACTGGAGCTACTGGAGCAACTGGAGCTACCGGCGCTACTGGAGCTACCGGCGCTACTGGAGCCACTGGTGCTACTGGAGCTAACTGGAGCTACTGGAGCTACTGGAGCTACTGGAGCTACCGGCGCTACTGGAGCTACCGGCGCTACTGGAGCTACTGGTGCAACTGGAGCTACTGGCGCTACTGGGGCTACTGGAGCTACTGGAGCTACTGGAGCTACTGGAGCTACTGGAGCTACTGGAGCTACTGGAGCTACTGGGGCTACTGGAGCTACTGGAGCTACTGGAGCTACCGGCGCTACTGGAGCTACTGGCGCAACTGGAGCTACTGGCGCTACTGGAGCTACTGGCGCTACTGGAGCTACCGGCGCCACTGGAGCTACCGGCGCTACTGGAGCTACTGGAGCCACTGGAGCTACTGGTGCAACTGGAGCTACTGGAGCTACTGGAGCTACCGGCGCAACTGGAGCTACTGGCGCTACTGGAGCTACTGGTGCAACTGGAGCTACTGGCGCTACTGGAGCTACTGGAGCCACTGGAGCTACTGGCGCTACTGGAGCTACTGGCGCAACTGGAGCTACTGGAGCAACTGGAGCTACTGGCGCAACTGGAGCTACCGGAGCTACTGGCGCTACTGGAGCTGACTGGAGCTACCGGCGCTACTGGTGTAACTGGAGCCACTGGTGCTACTGGTGCTACCGGCGCGACTGGCGCTACTGGCGCGACTGGCGCGACTGGCGCGACTGGTGCAACTGGAGCCACTGGAGCTACTGGTGCTACTGGAGCAACCGGCGCGACTGGAGCTACTGGTGCAACTGGAGCTACTGGATCAACCGGCG
>CAWJLH010000017.1:0-400938 GCA_963843665.1 uncultured Caryophanaceae bacterium | reverse complement strand
AAGAAAAACATCCATTCAAGTAGAAAGTCTACTTGAATGGATGTTTTTTATTTTATAAATGATATAAAGAAACTGTGTAAAAAACACCATAAGCCATTCAAGGCCTATGGTGTACACTTATTTCTTTTCATCCTCAATATAACTGTCTTTTTCATGGTAGGGGATGTCCCCCATTGGAGATTCGATGCCTTCTTCGTCAAGCTTTGCTTCGTATCGATCGGAAATTTCAGATCTGACAAAACCGCGGGATTGACCGTTTATATCTGTTCCCGTAAATTCCTCGATTTCTTCAGCTGCACCATCTTCGATTTCACTATCGTATAAAGAATTATAATCGTCATGATCTCCGACAAAGTCCGATGGAGATTCGGATGTCCCAAACTTGGCGACTTCCTGAAAACTATCTTCATCGTCACGGGGTTCTCCATCTCTTCGATCAGAAAAGGAATTCGGGTTGGCCATAATAAGTATATCTTCTTCAACAGGTCTGTCGTCTGGTATTTCCCGTTCTGTGGCATGCTCAATGCATAGGGTCGTATTTGGTACAGCTTCGAGTCGTTCAAAAGGGATATCCTGTTTACAAACTTCACACGTGCCATAGGAACCGTCTGCAAGCGCTTGTAGGGCATCTTCGACTTTTTTCAGTTCAGCACCCGCATGAACATTCAATGCGAGGTCTTTTTCACGTTCAAACAGTTCTGTGCCCATATCACCTGGGTGGTTATCATACATGGATAATTCACCGACACCATCCTGGGCACTTTCTTTGATGTCCGTTCCTTGTTCGGTCTTTGTCAATTGTTCATGCATTTCAAGAAGTGCGCTCTTGAGAGTGGATTTCTGTTTATCGTTTAGCAACATCTGTCACGTCCTTTTTGGTATTACGTTTAGTATGCTCATTCTCATGACCCTTGATTACTAGATAAATGAAATTATGACCATTGCTTCTTTCTACCCTGTCAAAAGGATTCTCTAAACATAAAATTAAAAACCCAAGACACAGTGATAAATCTGTGTCTTGGGTTTCAAGGGAATATTAGATTAAATGACCGATCAAAATGCCGATTCCGAGCAGTAAACCGAACAGTGTATTGGTAATTGCGGTGTCTTTCATCGCGGGCGCCACTTGTAAGGGTAGAAGATGTTTGCGGAAAGTCGAAACTGCTTGTATTGGTTTCTTAACACTGAGGAATATGAGAAATGCCCATGGCGTCAACTGTCCAAATAGGACAAGTGCAACAATCCAGATGTAAGAAATTACGAAAAAGAGTGTTAAGACTGTGATTGCTTGGGAGCGGCCGACAAGGATAGCCAGTGTTTTCCTGCCGCCAATCGTATCTTGCTCTAAATCCCGGATATTATTCGACAGCATGATTCCAGCAACAAGTATCATACTTGGAATGGAAAGTAGGATGGCTTGTGTTGTCACGGTTCCGGTCTGGATATAAAAAGCAATGAGAATAAGCAACATCCCCATGACAACGCCGGAAAACAACTCTCCGAAAGGTGTGTAGGCAATCGGATACGGTCCACCCGTGTAAAAGTAGCCAATCATCATGGAGAGACCGCCAACGAGTGCCAAAATCCATGACGTTTCCATACAGATATAGATACCAATGAGAATAGCAATTCCATAAAGTATCAGAGCGAGATTTAAAACGACTTTCGGCTTAACACCGTTTCTTACGATTGTCCCTCCGATGCCAACAGATTGTTCTGTATCCAATCCTCTTTTAAAGTCGTAGTATTCGTTAAACATATTTGTCGCCATTTGAATTAGTAGACTTGCAATAAGCATGGCGAAGAATAGAGGAAAATGGATTTCTCCATACGTTAAGGCGATCATTGTTCCAAGAAATACAGGTGCGAATGCTGCGGTTAGTGTATGGGGACGTGTGAGTTTCCACCAAATTCGCCAACCATTATCAGCTTTTATTGTTTGTTGCAAAATGGTTCTCTCCCTATCATTTTATTGACAGTATCCATTGTACTCCAAAATCGCCCAGATGGACATGCTGCCAGCATATTTCGCCGCTTGAAATTGACAATTTTCGTATGGAAGAGTTTTCTTTACTAGTTATATCAGGTATGCCAACGTGGCTATGAGGCATTGACAGAAGCCTCATAGCCACGTGCTAACCACGTCGGCTCTAGTATCTTATGCTGATACAATGTGTGTTCGGTGTGATAGAATGAGGAGAGTAGCTTTAAATCAGTCGAATTAATGTACGGAGGGAAAATGATGAATCGGAAGTTGACCGCTACCCGCGAATCACAGTTGAAAAACAATCAGGGTGCATTACGATTTTTCACGGAAACTGTCAATGTGGGGCGAATTTCACCACTTGCGTTTTTTGAGGCAGGGGATTCGTGTTATAAAAATGAACGCTTCTATTGGCAAAATGCAGATAAAACATTAACACTTGTTGGAATTGGACATGCCACGGTTTTAACAAGTGAAGGTACGGGCAATCGTTTTGCACAAATTTCAGCTGAATGGAACAAATTACGAGCAGCTCTTATAAAAGAGGAAAATGATATTGAACCGGTCCTTTTCGGAGGGTTTTCGTTTGATCCAGAAAACAAGAAGGAATCCGAATGGGATGTATTTCCGTCCGCTTATTTTGTCGTACCATCCTTCCAACTAACCATCAAAAATGGAAAGACGACTATTGCCATTAATCTTGTGACGGAAAATGGCGTTGCGGTTGAAGAGTTTGATAAGTTAAGGGAAGAACGGGATCGGTTAATTCATCTTGCGCAAGTTGAGGAATTCGGTTTAATGACGAAACCTGAAGTTTTGTCTGTTCAAGAACTAGCTAAAGAGAATTATCTTGAAACAGTAGCCGAGGTCACGAAGAAGATAAACGAAGGTCAAGCTGAGAAAGTGGTGATTGCCCGTTCGATGAAACTTCTTTTTGAAAATGAAGTGCCTGCCGTAACAGCACTTCATCATATTTCAAACGAACAGCAGGAAAGTTATCACTTCGGGCTGCAAAAGGACGGAGCCCTGTTTTTCGGTGCAACTCCAGAACGTTTGATCGCAATTGAGAGTGGACGAGCTTATTCTGCATGTGTTGCAGGTTCCATCAAACGGGGTAAATCGGCGACAGAAGATCGTATATTGGGTGAGGAACTACTATACGACCGTAAAAACCGGGAAGAGCATCAGTATGTTGTCAATATGATTTCCCAGGTGTTTGAAACGTATTGCACGGATATCAGGATACCCAAAGTGCCGAGGTTGATGAAAATCCGGGATATCCAGCATTTATTCACCCCGGTGGAAGGCCAGCTTGAGCAGGGGATTGACATTTTCAGTCTAGTTCAAGCGCTGCATCCTACACCGGCTCTCGGAGGTGTTCCGACAGATATTTCGTTGGATATAATCCGCAACAAGGAAGGGATGGACCGGGGCTATTATGCTGCGCCGATTGGATGGACAGATACGGCAGGTAACGGGGAGTTCGCTGTAGCGATCCGTTCCGCATTGCTAGAAGGCGATCAAGCATATTTATATGCTGGCGGAGGGATCGTAGCGGATTCCGAACCGACTAAGGAATACGATGAGACATGGGTGAAATTTAGACCCGTCATGCGGGCGCTTGGAGGAAAGCTGAATGGATAATCGTGCGATTTTGACGGACTATGTACGACGGATGACAAGCGCTTTAATGCAGCAAGGTGTGAAAGCCGTAGTAATCAGTCCCGGGTCACGTTCTACACCTCTTGCTTACGCTTTCGCATCGACGGAAGGCCTTGATGTCTACATGCAAGTCGATGAACGATCAGCCGGCTATTTTGCACTGGGGCTGGCGAAGGCATCCAGGGATCCAGTCGTTCTCCTTTGTACATCGGGGACTGCAGCATCGAACTATCACCCTGCCATCACGGAAGCGTATTATGCGCGCGTTCCGCTCGTCGTCATCACTGCAGACCGCCCCCATGAGTTAAGGGAGGTCGGGGCTCCGCAGGCAATCGATCAGATCCGGATGTATGGCCAACATGTGAAATATAGCGTGGATTTTCCGTTGGCCGAACAGAATCCTGACATCGATGACTTTATTGACCGGCAAATCAGCCGTGCATTAGCGGTAGCGACGTCGATGCCGTGGGGACCTGTCCACCTGAATGTACCATTCCGGGAACCGTTGCTCATCGATTTTGACCGGGCGACACCGGTTTCGACGTTCAACAAACGGCTGGCCGGAACCACAGTTTTGGATACATCCACCGCGGAACATGTGAAGAAGCTCCTCCGCGATGCAGAAAGAGGTTTGATCATTGCAGGTGACCTACCTGTCGATATTGATAAAGAAGCATTCTGGACGTTTGCAGAGGCACTACAATGGCCCGTATTATGCGATCCATTGTCGAATCTCCGTGCGGAAGTGCCAGATCAGTGTAAAGCACTTTGCATCGATCATTATGATGCAATCTTGAAAAGTGGGGAATTCCAAGAAAGGGCAGTGCCTGATACCGTCGTTCGGTTCGGAGCACAGCCGGTATCTAAGGCGTTATCATTGTATTTGAAAAGAGTGAGACCAGCAGTCGTCATTGCTGTAGATGAGTCTCCGGAATTCCGGGACTCACTTGGCGTTGTCACACACCCTTTACAGACAACACTGGATTCTGTTTTTCATTTAGTTGTTAATAAGCAGCAATCAGCTTATTCGGAATTATGGAAAGCGGCAAATGAGATAGCATCCCAAGTAACTGACTGTTATGAGGGCGTCTTAGGAGATGAAGGGATAGTCGCCAAACTGTTGCTTGAGCAGCTACCTTCAGGTGTCGATCTTGTAAGTGGCAGCAGTATGCCAATCCGCGATGTCGACACGTTTTTCAGGAAAACAGAAAAAGATATTACCATTTTTGCCAATCGGGGAACGAACGGCATTGACGGAGTCGTATCAACTGCATTCGGGATACAGGCGGCACGCAAGCGTCCGACGTGGTTATTAATCGGCGATTTGTCGTTTTTACACGATGTTAATGGCCTGATTGTCTCCCGTTTCCATGAGATGGATTTGACGATCGTCATTGTCAATAATGACGGGGGCGGTATTTTTTCTTACTTGCCACAGTCAACCGTCACAAATCACTTTGAAGAATTGTTCGGTACCCCGACAGGACTGACATTCGACCATATAGCTGCCATGTATGATGCACAATATGCCGCAATTACATCTCCTGAAGCATTTAAAGAAGAACTTGCTAAAGAGAAGAATAAACCGGTTCGGATCATTGAGGTATTTACGAATCGACAGGTGAATGTGCAAGCACACCGCGAAATGTGGCGACAAATCACGGAAAGGCTTGATCAGAATGAGTGAACGGCTAATCCATGTTCGCGGAATCGATATTCATGTGGAGATGAACGGTGACGAGAGTTTGCCTGCAATCGTCTTGTTACATGGATTCACGGGAAGCACCGCAACATGGAAACGGTTCTCAGAACGCTTTACGGGCAGCTATCGAACAGTTGCCGTCGACTTGATCGGTCACGGCAAGACAACGGCGCCTGTGGATGTATCACGCTATTCCATGGAGCAACAACTAGAGGATCTTGAGACCTTGTTTGACATGCTTGCGCTCCGGCGATTCATCCTTGTCGGTTATTCAATGGGAGGCCGTATTGCACTTGCGTATTCGGTTCACTATCCGGGGCGGGTTTCAGCGTTGATTCTAGAAAGTTCTTCTCCCGGTTTGAAGTCAGAAGATGAACGTGCGACTCGTCGGGAGACTGATCATCGCCTAGCGGAAAGAATCGTTACAAATGGTTTACCGTCGTTCATCGACTTTTGGGAAAATATACCATTGTTTAAGACGCAGAAAGAGCTATCGGAAGAACAACGTCAAATAATCCGGGAAGAGCGGCTTGGCCAGCGTGAAATCGGTCTTGCGAATAGTCTAAGAGGCATCGGTACAGGCAACCAAAATTCCTACTGGGAACGGCTCAAGGCTGTCAATATACCTGTTTTGCTCTTAACGGGGGATCTCGACACGAAATTCGTAACTATTTCCCGGGAAATGCAGAAACAATTCCCCATTGTCCGCCATGAAACGATAGCAGATGTCGGACATGCAATACATGTGGAAAAACCGGATGTATTTGCTACAATGATAGAGGAACATATTTTACAATTGAAAAATCGAGGAGGGTTTGTATGACACGTCAATGGGAAACAATACGTACATACGAAGATATCAAGTACGAAAAGTACAACGGGATCGCAAAAGTAACCATTAACCGTCCGGAAGTGCGCAACGCTTTTCGTCCGAAAACGACTGCTGAATTGATTGACGCATTTTCACGTGCACGTGATGATGCAAGTATCGGCGTCATCATTCTGACAGGAGAAGGCGAGCAGGCATTTTGTTCAGGTGGAGATCAATCTGTACGCGGTCATGGCGGTTATGTTGGAGAGGACGAAATTCCACGTCTGAACGTTCTTGATTTACAGCGCTTGATTCGCGTTATTCCAAAACCGGTCGTTGCGATGGTGGCTGGGTATGCAATCGGCGGCGGACATGTCCTGCATGTTGTTTGTGACTTGACGATTGCTGCTGACAACGCGCGATTCGGACAAACAGGACCAAAAGTCGGATCATTCGACGCTGGTTATGGTTCAGGTTACTTAGCACGTATCATAGGTCACAAGAAGGCACGTGAAATTTGGTACCTATGCCGTCAGTATGATGCGCAACAGGCGCTTGATATGGGGCTTGTCAATACAGTTGTTCCTTACGAACAGTTGGAAGATGAAACAGTTCAATGGTGTGAAGAGATGCTTGAAATGAGCCCGACTGCACTACGTTTCTTGAAAGCTGCAATGAATGCAGACACAGACGGTCTTGCAGGACTTCAGCAATTGGCTGGGGATGCAACACTTCTGTATTACACAACGGATGAAGCGAAAGAAGGCCGCGATGCGTTCAAAGAAAAGCGCAAACCGGACTTCGGTCAATTCCCTCGTTTTCCGTAAACACGCAAAAGCTAAAGCCCTTAGGCGTTATAGCTGGATGATAAACAAAAAAAGCTGCCTATCATAGGGCAGCTTTTTCTAAATGGAAGGTGAAAAAATGATTCCAAACTGGCTCATACAACGGGCGTATTTGACGCCTGATAAGATAGCGTTGACTTTCGAAGAAGAGAAATGGTCATTCGCGCAACTAAAAGAGCAAGCGTTGACCATCGCACGAAAATTGAGAGTGAACGGTTTAAGAGAAGGAGAGCGGATTGCATTACTGGGTCCTTCCAATGCGGAGATGGTAATCATTACTCATGCCTGCATGTTGGCTGGTCTTGAAATCGTTATGTTGAATAGCCGGTTAAGTAAAAAAGAACTCGGATGGCAACTGGATGATTCGGATGCAACGGCGGTCATTGTGGCGGATGAATTAAAAAGCCTAATTCCTGATACGACTGTACGTCATCTTCTATTTTCAACAATAAAGGAAAGTACGGAAGGTCATTTAGACGTTCAGGAAATGTGGGCTTCCGACAGGACAATTACAATTATGTATACATCGGGGACAACAGGTTTCCCGAAAGGTGTACGCCAGACCGCAGGCAATCATGTGTCGAGCGCCCTTTCATCGGTATTGAATCTTGGGCTTTCCGAAGACGATGTGTGGCTCTGTGCAATGCCGTTATTCCATATAAGCGGTTTTTCGATACTTGCCCGATCCGTCCTCTATGGAATGGAAGTCCGCCTTTATGAAAAATTCGACGCAGTGCGTGCAGCAGGAGAAATTCGAGATGGTTCGGTGACACGTATGTCCGCCGTTTCACTCATGCTGGATAAAGTTATCCGTGAGCTGGAAATGGGTAGTACCGTTGCCCACCCGTCATTCAAAACGGTGCTAGCAGGAGGCGGGCCGTTGCCTGTAGGCTATTTGGAGAGGGCGAAAGAGTGTGGATTACCTGTTCTGCAAACATATGGCATGACGGAAACTAGCTCACAAACCGCCACCCTAGCAGCAGCAGACGCAATCCGGAAAATGGGTTCTGCGGGTAAACCGTTATTTTTCAATCAAATCGTAATCAAAAATACACAGAATCCGGGAGAGACCGGTGAAGTGCTTTTACGCGGACCTCATATTACACCTGGCTATATCGGCAGATTTGAAGGATTAGATCCGTTGGAAGACGGCTGGTTCCCGACTGGCGATCTCGGCTATCTGGATGAAGAAGGCTATTTGTATATTGTTGACAGGAGATCTGATTTGATTATTTCGGGCGGGGAGAATATATATCCCGCAGAAATTGAAAATGTTCTGGCCGGTCATGCAAACATATTAGAAGTCGGTGTATGTGGAAAAGAAGATGCCGAATGGGGTAGCGTGCCAGTAGCATTTGTTGTTGTGTCGGGCGATGTGACGGAAGAACAACTTAAGGCATATTGCATGGAGCATTTGGCTCGCTATAAAGTACCGAAGGAATTCCGATTTGTCGATAGCTTGCCGCGTACTGCATCCAATAAATTAGTGAGACGGGAACTTAGGCAATGGGCGGCTTCTCGATAAACGAAATGTGGATTTATCGTTAAGTCCGCGTTTGTCAGCAAACAATGTTGGAAAGTGTGCAAAACCAAAACAAATCTGTTCCGTTTACCGGCTAATTGCCGACAGACGGAACAGACTTGTTACTGTTACTTACCACTTAATGCTATTTTCAGCGTTTCAATATTATGTTCCATTAAAGAAATATAGTCTTCCTTGTTTTTCACATCGTCAGTTGTTAGTACACCAAGATTATGGAGCATCAGTGATTCAGCCCCGATTTCATTACGGACCACATTCGTCAATTGTGAAGATACGTTCTGTTCAAACAACACATATTTCACATCCAGCTCTTTTGCTTGTGCCACAATCGAAGCCAATTGCTTTTGGGAAGGCTCGCTTTGCGAGTTCAATCCTGCGATGGCAATTTGTTCAAGGCCATATGTATCGGCGATATAACCGAAAGCGGCATGAGATACAAAGAATGTTTTGGAAGGGGCAGTAGATGCCATCTCTTTGAATTTGTTGTCCAGTTCTACTAAATCATCATTCAATAGTTGGAAGTTTTTCTCGAATTCTTCTTTATTTCAGGTAGTTCTTCAATTAAGGCATTTTTGATGGAAGTTGCAAGTTCAATACTAAGCACTGGTGAAATCCAAACATGTGGATCGAGTTGTCCGTGATGATGCTCGTCTTGTTCGGCATCGGCCTCATGATCATGGCCTTCGTGAAGCATCTCCTCCGCAATCCCTTCCGCTGTCGCAATCATTTTGACATGCTCGCCTTTCAATGTTAACTCCGCTTTATCTACGAAACCTTCCAGACCGAGACCGACATAAAAGAATAAATCCGAATCGGCCAAGGCAATCATATCTTTTTGAGTAGGATCAAAAGAATGTTCATCCGCGCCGGGAGGATATATGGATTGTACATGGACATGTTCGCCCCCTATCCGTTCCGCGAAATATTGGAGCGGATAAACAGTCGTATAAACGGAAAGACTTGCAGTAGCCGATTCGTCTTCAGATGGAACTGTTTCCACTTGCTGATTGCCGCATGCAGTTAAGATGAGCACAGCAATGATGGAAACGATGAAAAACAGTTTTTTATTCACAGGAAAAACCTCCATTGTTAAAATAGGAATGATTACGATTTGCATTCGATGCTTTTTTATCATACAAGAGAGCTGGCCATTTGGCAACTGAAAAAATGTTCTGCTACAACTAAAAGAAAAACGGTCCGAAATTGAATCGAACCGTTTGTTACTAATTTTCATCCTTTTTCTGTGGAACAGGATCAAATCCGCCTTTATGAAACGGGTGGCATTTTAAAATCCGACATACAGCGAGCCACAACCCCTTCAATGCACCGTGTTTTTCGATTGCTTCCAGTCCATAATGGGAACAGGTAGGGTAGAAGCGGCAGGAAGGCGGCGTCAGTGGGGAAAGTACTTTTTGATAGATTTTAATGCAACCTATTAATATTTTTTTCACTTTGATGACTCCCTAATTGCTTTTATATGTTTATTGTAGTTGCTGGAGTGGTAAATGAACAGAGAGATGATTTAATCACAAATTATAGGGAGCGATTAGTAATGTCAAAAGAACTTATCCAAGAATTGAACACACAAGTATCCACATGGTCCGTAATGTACACGAAGCTTCATAATTACCATTGGTATATAAAGGGACGTCATTTTTTCACTTTACACTCAAAATTTGAGGAATTATACAATGAAGCGACCGCTCATATGGATGAAATTGCTGAAAGGATCTTGACGTTGGGCGGCAATCCCGTTGCGACGTTGAAAGAGCATCTGGAACAATCTGTGGTGAAAGAAGCAGCAGGTGATGAGAAGGAGGAGCAGATGGTGAAGGCGGTCGTCAATGATTTCGGAGAAATTATGAAATCGTTGAAAAAAGGGATGGAATTGGCCGCGAAGGATGGCGATGATATGACGGAAGACTTGTTGAATGCGACATATCAAAGCATCGAGAAACATCAATGGATGCTCAATGCATTTCTTGGCGAGGACAATAAATAACTCCATAGACCTTGAAAACGGATGGGAGTTGTCGATAGAAAGTGTGAAGGGAGTGATGGGAAGTGGATATCAGTTCCATCATGGCCAGCCAGCTAAGTAGTCTTCAATCCACGGTTCGGCTGAGTGTTATGAATAACGCACTTTCAATGCGTACAGCTGCAGCGACGGATATGCTGAAAAGCTTGCCCGATCAACTTGCTGCCCATCCGCATAAAGGGATTACGATAGACGCCAAAGCGTAAAGCGGAAAAAACATGCATCCCCAGAAAAGGGGATGCATGTTTTTTTAAGATTGAACCATCTTAAAAAGAAAAGGATGGGATTGCATGGAAACGTATAAAATGTATGTGTCAGTCGCCAATCAGCAAGTGTATCATGGGAAGCATGATTCACCGTGGGAATATGAAGTGGATGTACCGAGTGCTTATGTGCCAATCTTCCATCGTTTATTTACACAGATTAATGAACTAGAAGGTCGTAATTTCTACAGGGCGCACTTACCGTACGTACCGTACCATTATGATAAGGATAATCATGATATCGATGCCAGGACGATGAGAGTGTATGCGCTTATCCATGAGTTTACAAATGACGAGTCGAAGCGTTTCATTGAGGAAATGCCCTATTTCCGTTGATAGGTTTGTCGTCCTTCGCTACACTAGATGAAAGGACGTGAGCGAAATGCATCTATTTGAAGATAATAAAGGCGGACGTGTTGAGCTGACTTTCGATGAAAACCGTATCGGAATGACGGCTAGACACGTCCTCGTTATTTTAAAACATAAGGGGAAATGGTTACTGACCCGACATTCCATAAGAGGTATTGAATTTCCAGGCGGGAAAGCGGAGGAAGGTGAATCCATCGAGGAGGCAGCGATCCGTGAAACGATTGAGGAAACGGGCGTCACAATTACCGAACCGGTAAAATTCGCAGAATATATTGTTCGTAGTAACCAGACATTCTGTAAGGCGGTACTTACCGGAAAGGTGATTCATATTAATGAAAATCCGGTTTTGCATGAAACGGAAGGTGCGTTATGGATGACGGAAGAAGAACTGAATAGTTGCGAATTATTAAGTTTTCATATGAAAGGCACAGGAATGGAATTGTTAAGAGAGTGGGTGAAGAAAAATGGAAAGTAACGGTGTTGTTGTGCATCGCAGGCCGTATCCTTCGCCAAACCCGCATATTGCACTCGAAGAAATTACATATTGGTCTGATGGATTAAAAGTGAAAGGACTAATGGCGGAACCGATTATAGAAGGGAACTACGAAGGTATACTTTATCTGCGTGGCGGTATGCAGCATATCGGAATGGTTCGTCCTGCGCGCATTGCCCAGTTCGCTGCACAAGGTTTTGTTGTCTTTGCGCCGTATTACAGGGGGAATCGTGGCGGGGAAGGCCGGGACGAATTCGCAGGGGCGGACCGTCAGGATGCGGTGCATGCAGTTGATGTACTGAAGCAGAATCCGAAGACCAATGCAGAGAAAATCCATTTATTTGCATTTTCAAGAGGTGGAATCATGGCGCTTTGGACCGCCATTTTACGAGACGACATTACGTCTGTTGTAACATGGGCTGGCGTATCGGACGTCGTGTTTACATACAAGGAGCGAAAAGACATGCGGCGTATGATGAAGCGGGTCATCGGAGGGACGCCGAACAATCTACCGGATGCATACCGTGAACGGACAGCGTTGTTCCGCGTGGATAAAATCGCGGCACCCGTGTTAATCATTCATGGGATGCTCGATATGAATGTTTCCTTTCAACAGGCGGTATTGCTTGAAAATGCGCTGCGTGAGCATAAAAAAGAGTATGAAACATGGTATTTTCCGGAGTATACGCACTATATCCCACCTGTAAAGAATGCGCAGCTAGTCCGAGATCTATGTGGCTGGATGAGGAGTCAAGGGAAGTCAGTGTGAGTGTTTTTTGAGTGGTAAAGTTGAATCAAAAAAAGAACGTAGGTACACATATCGAATGTGTACCTACGTTCAATAATTGTTATGCGATTGGTCCGCCTTTGAGGGAAATATCTTCAGAGACCGTACCGAATTTCTTGAAGTTTTCACGGAAAAGATCCGCCAATTCCTTCGCTTTTTGATCGTAAGCAAGACCATCAGCCCATGCATTACGTGGATTCAACACTTCTGTCGGCACGCCTTCGATAGCAACCGGCATTTGTAAGCCGAAAATGGCATTCGTCTCTGTTTCGATGTCGTTCAGTTTACCGGCAAGTGCTTCGCGAACCATAGCGCGCGTATATTTCAAATCCATCCGCTTTCCTACGCCGTACTCGCCGCCAGTCCAGCCTGTATTGACAAGGAACACTTGCGCTTCATGTTCATCGATTTTCTTTCCAAGCATTTCAGCATACACAGTTGCATGCAATGGAAGGAAAGGTGAACCGAAGCACGTGGAGAATGTCGCTTCAGGTGATGTGATGCCACGCTCAGTACCAGCGAGTTTCGATGTGAATCCGCTTAGGAAATGGTACATTGCCTGTTCTTTCGTCAGCTTGGAGATCGGAGGCAAGACACCGAATGCATCTGCCGTCAAGAACACAATCGTTTTTGGGTGACCTGCAACAGACGGATCGACGATGTTGTCGATTGCTTGGATTGGGTATGCAGCACGTGTATTCTCAGTCAATGTTCCATCATCATAGTCAGGAATGCGTGTTTCGGAATCGATGACGACGTTTTCCAAAACTGAACCAAAACGGATTGCGCCGAAAATTTCAGGTTCTTTCTCTTGTGATAGATTGATGCATTTCGCGTAGCAGCCGCCTTCAATATTGAAAACGCCATTGTCTGACCAGCCGTGCTCATCGTCTCCGATCAGTTTCCGGTTTGCATCTGCTGAAAGCGTCGTTTTCCCTGTACCGGATAGGCCGAAGAATAAAGCGACATCTCCTTCTTCCCCGACGTTTGCCGAGCAGTGCATCGGAAGGATGCCTTCTTCAGGCAGCAAGTAGTTCATGATGGAGAAGATGGATTTCTTCATTTCTCCTGCATATTCTGTTCCGCCTATCAAAACGATGCGTTTTTCCATAGAAACGATGATGAATGTTTCAGAATCAGTCCCATCGACAGCGGGATTTGCCTTGAATGAAGGAGCCGAAACAATTGTGAATTGTGCATGATGAGCTTTCAATTCCTCTTCGTTCGGGCGGATGAAGAGCTGATGAACGAACAGGTTATGCCATGCGTATTCATTGACCACCTGGATGGACAGACGTGAAGCAGGGTCTGCACCTGCAAAGCCTTTGAAGACAAATAGTTCGTCTTTAGATTTTAAGTGTCGAAGTACTTTCGTATATAAGGACTCGAAAATTTCGGAAGAGATTGGACGGTTTACGTTACCCCAATCGATTTTGTCTTTAGAAGACGCTTCCTCGACGATGTACTTATCTTTAGGGGAACGACCCGTATATTTACCTGTTTGGGCCGTGATCGCCCCGTCCGCAGTAAGTTTCGCCTCTCCGCGAGTTGTTGCTCTTTCAACAAGTTGTGGTACAGAGAGTTGGATTTTTACATTTTCACCGGACAGAAGTTCTTGAAGTTCATCGCCAATTTTCGCAGATATCATAGTCTAATACCTTCCTTTTCATATAGTCCCAATCAGTTGGGTGACATCACATTATGGAAATAGTATAACACATTAAGTGTATTAGTCTATACTAATTCGAAATATAATCTATGCTAATTGCGTCCGAATTTTGAATTACACTTGTGCCGGGGAAGATGCAGCGACCTTAGTCTGAGATTCCCTATTTGGTGGGGGAGATGGATTACCTAAGATTCATATGCATATCGGAATTCATCTAGCTTCCTTATAATAGATGTGGGGACACTGAATCTGACGCTTCAGTATAAAAAATTTGCTGAATCAAGTTAAAATGCACGCAAACAGTGAAAAAAGGTTTGACATATGTGCTGAATTTCCGTAGCATGTTTAATTGAACGGATACTCTTATCCCGAGCTGGTGGAGGGGTCAGGCCCTATGAAGCCCGGCAACCTGCGAGGACATTTTGTCAGCGCAAAGGTGCCAAACCTGTAGCAAGGCATTACGTCTTGTATGATAAGAGTGAAAGGTGCTTACAAAATCATGCCTTTCCTCATGTTACTTACGTGAGCGAAGGGCTTTTTATGTGATATCGCCCTTTATCCTCGTGTATAGAGCTCGAAATGGCTTGAAGTCCATTCGTTTTGGGAAGGACTTTAGATGGGACATATGAGTACCGTATCAATCTCGTAGGGTATAAGGAGGAAATGGAATGACAAATCGCCGACTGTTTACATCAGAATCGGTAACTGAAGGACATCCGGATAAAATGTGTGACCAGATTTCGGACGCAATATTGGATGCCATATTAGAGGAAGACCCGAATGCACGTGTAGCGTGTGAAACGACAATAACGACAGGACTTGTCCTAATCGCTGGGGAGATCACTACATCAACATATGTTGATATTCCCAAAGTCGTTCGTGAAACCGTAAAAGAAATTGGGTATACACGTGCGAAGTATGGATTCGATTGGGAAACATCGGCAGTTCTGACTGCAATCGATGAACAATCTCCTGATATTGCCGCGGGTGTGGACGAGGCGCTAGAGTCGCGTGAAGGCTCTATGACGGACGATGAACTCGAAGCAATCGGAGCAGGTGACCAAGGGCTGATGTTCGGCTACGCTTGTGATGAAACACCTGAATTGATGCCGCTACCGATTAGTTTATCTCACAAACTTTCACGCCGTCTTGCACAAGTGCGCAAAGATGAGACACTTACATACTTGCGTCCTGATGGGAAAACGCAAGTGACCGTGGAATATGATGAAAACAATGTACCTGCCCGAATCGATACGATTGTTATTTCCACACAGCATCATCCGGAAATAACACTCGATCAAATCCAACGTGATATTAAGGAATTCGTTATCAATCCGGTTGTACCGGCTGAATCTGATTGACGAAAACACGAAATACTTCATTAATCCTACTGGCCGTTTTGTCATCGGCGGTCCTCAAGGAGATGCTGGTTTGACAGGCCGGAAGATCATCGTCGACACATATGGCGGTTATGCTCGCCATGGCGGCGGCGCATTCTCAGGAAAAGATCCGACAAAAGTGGACCGTTCCGCTTCATATGCGGCACGCTATGTTGCAAAAAACATCGTCGCTGCAGGACTGGCAGAGCGTTGTGAAGTTCAACTTGCTTATGCGATTGGTGTTGCCCAACCTGTATCGATTTCGATTGATACGTTCGGGACAGGTAACGTTTCGGAAAGCAAACTTGTGGAGCTGGTTCGTGGATTATTTGATCTTCGTCCTGCTGGTATCATTAAAATGCTTGACCTACGTCGACCGATTTATAAAGCGACGGCAGCATATGGCCATTTTGGCCGTACAGACGTCGATTTGCCATGGGAACAAACGGATAAGGCTGACGCGTTGAGAGAACAAGCAGGCAAATAAATATAATGAGACGTTGGAGTCGGGATCTTTTCCTGTCTTCCAACGTTTTTTTTGATTGGGAATGGAGTTGTGGATTGGAAATTGGCATACAGTTTTCGGAAACGGTTGTATAAATCAGCATATGCAACATACAGTACCTTACCCGTGATAAATGAGTACGTTTTTTGAGAAAAACTAATAATTGATGAAATAGAACACGGAGGATTGGACAGCTGTCGGTCTACTTGGTTTACTTTTGTCGGTAGGATTCGTCGGGTTGTTTGTTCTGATCAGATTAGTAATCCAATACTCGAAAAAATAAGAGCTGCCGTCACTCGGCAGCTCTTTCGTTATTTTTGTAGACTCTTGTAGTATTGCCCTTTTTCTGCATATTCACGGACAATCCGTTCCATATCGATGCGGTCTTCGTCATTTAGATCGCGTATGACTTTCACAGGGGAACCGAGCGCGAGGGTGTTCGGGGGGATTATTTTCCCGGGTGGCACAAGGCTACCCGCCCCGATGAAGGCACCTTCACCAATTTCAGCGCCGTCCAATATAATCGAGCCCATGCCGATAAGCGCGCCTTTTTTTACGGTGCAGCTATGTAAGGTAACTTGGTGGCCAATTGTCACTTCGTCTTCCAGGATAAGCGGCCGATTTGGGCTTTGGTGGAGGCAGCAAAGGTCCTGGATATTTACTTTCTTTCCGATGATAGTCGGTGAGACGTCACCTCGGATGACGGTGTTGAACCAAACGGATGATTCGGGACCAATTGTAACATCGCCTGTAATGGTGGTGTAATCTGCTAGATAAACGGATGGATCGATGTTCGGTGTTTTACTATGGAATGGATAAATCATTGTGACCGCCCCTATTCGTTTTGTAGTGTATAATTAGCTTAACAAAGTTCAGGTTTTTATTGAACAGATAATAGGAAAATAATTGAACAGAGGATTGGAAGTTAGGAGGAAGAGGCCGATGTGGAAATGGGAAGCGGAAGGGCAGCCGAAAGCTGTTGTAGCCCTTGTCCATAATGCATACGAGGATCATAATCGCTACGCGTGGCTGATTCAAAAACTGAGAAGTGGAGGATTCCATGTTGTAACGGGCGATTTGCCAGGACATGGACTAGAAGCCGGCAAAATACATCAGGAGTCATTTCGGGAATATAGGAAATACGTGAAAAAATTATTGACGGTCGGGCTAAGTGATAATTTGCCTTTATTTGTAATTGGCCATGGCCTTGGGGCGACACTTGTCATGCGTGCATTACAACGTGAAAAGATTGAGTGCGCGGGGTATATTTTCAGTTCGCCATGGTTATCCCTACAACATCACCCCCCTAAATATTCGTCAGTATTGACAAAATTGACATCTTCCATGAAGTTGAATCATGAGATTGGCATTGAATTGTTGACGCGCAATGTCGAGTTATACGTGGATGCCGATGAGGACAACCGATATAACCCGAACATTACAGCTACTTGGTATAAGGAATTACAGGCATTCATGAAATCGGTCTTCTATTATGAAGGATCCATTGAGGACATCCCCATGCTTATTCACACGGCAGGAGCGGATAAAATAACAGATATTGCTTACACAAAAAAATGGCTGATTCATCAAGGACTGTCGGAGTTTCAATATAAAGAGTGGAAATGGCTATATCACGATGTCTTCCAAGAACCGGAGCGTGAAGAAGTATACTTGTATACAGAGGACTTTATGAACAATGTGCTACGTTCGCTCGGTTATATCGTGTAAGAAACATCAGAAAAGAGTATTTTAGTTTTATGAAAAAGAAGGACATCCTAGTTTAGTAGGTTGACGAGAGATGAAGGGGTGTTTCAGTTGACGACAGTCGGATTTGTCAGACATGGCGTCACCGCGTGGAATAAAGAAAAAAGAGAGCAAGGGAGCTCAGATATCCCGCTTGATGAAGAAGGGATTGCTATGACCAAACGGTTGGCGGATCGGCTTTCGGGCGAGCAATGGGATGTCATTTGTACAAGCCCGTTGCTTCGGGCCAAGGAAACAGCGGAGATCATCGCGGAAAGAATGCCTAATCTGCCTCTATACCCTGAATCCCGATTGCGTGAAGTGGGCAGTGGCCAAATTGAAGGGACCACGGAAGCGGAGCGCATTGAAAAATGGGGCGAATCGTGGAGGAAGTTGGATTTAGGGTTTGAACCGTATGATGAAGTCATTGCGCGGGGACTTGCATTTATCGAAGAGATGAGGGCGATGCATCCTGGTAAACGGGTTCTTGTTGTCAGTCATGGCGGATTTATAGTAAGACTGCTTGAAGTACTCGTACCTGAAAAAAATTTAGGCAGGGACTTACATAATACATCGGTTACGATTGTTGAGCTTCACGAAGATGAAAATCGATGTCATCTCTTTAATTGTACGAAGCATTTGTCGAGGATAGATGGATGGAGCACTAAAAAGTAATCCGCTTGAAAGCCTGAAAATGGCGTGTTTACTATTCACATGAAAAGAATCCTTTACGGTGGGCAATCGTCCAGTACTAAGAATAAGATAGTGAGCATAGTTGTTTTGGAAAACGAATGTGCATATATGGTAATATAAAGGTAGTTTATATGGAACGGAGGCTTTTAGGAATGAAAGATAAAACCAAAAGTGAACTCATTTCTTGGATTCAATCTGTGGCGATTGCATTTGTTATTGCAATTGTAATCCGCCAATTCCTTTTCACTCCGGTCATCGTATCGGGGCAATCGATGGAGCCGACATTTGAAAATGACAACAAAATCGTCATTTCAAAAGTCCATAAGATTGACCGTTTTGACATGATTGTTTTCCATGCACCTAATTCTGATGACGATTTTATAAAACGTGTGATTGGTTTACCCGGCGATGTCGTAATCATGAAAAATGACCAGCTTTATATTAATGGAAAAGAATATTATGAAGACTATCTTCAACCGAAAAAGGATGAAATTCTGGAAGGACAGAATTTGACACAAGACTTTGAAGTCGTCGTGCCAGAAGGGCAATATTTTGTCCTGGGTGACAATCGCAGAAGAAGTACGGATAGTCGAGTCATCGGCTGTATCGATGGAAGTTCAATCGTAGGTGCAGTTAAATTCAAGTTCTATCCCTTGGATGAAATTGGAATCCCAAAATGACAACTCGTATGAAATGAATCACGTCCTCTACTTTCAAAGTAGAGGTTTTTTAAATAGACGCCATACAATGTAAGTTAAAGGAGTAATAGAAAAGTGAATGATTTTTTTGAACGGAAAAAGAAAGAATTGAATATCGAGTTGAACGATGTGCAGAAGAAGGCGGTACAGCAAACAGAGGGGCCGCTTCTTCTGTTGGCATGCCCGGGTTCCGGGAAAACGACGACGATGATTATGCGGATCGGCTATTTGATTGAAGAAAAAAACATCAATCCGAAACGCATTAAGGCGATTACGTTCAGTCGGGCATCTGCCCGTGATATGACGGAGCGGTTCACCCGTTTTTTCCCTGACAGCATCTCGGTCGATTTTTCGACCATCCATAGTTTGGCGTTCACGATTGCGCGTTCTTACCTTGAGAAAATCGGTACGACTTTCGAGCTGATTGAAGGGGGCGGAAAAGGGCGACAAGCGGTGAATAAAACGTTTTTGTTGAAAGGCATATATAAGGAAGTGCTCAATGATGATTGCACGGACGACGAACTGGCTTCTCTATCGACATTCATCAGTTCCATTAAAAACCGGATGATTCCTATGGGAAAATGGGAGGAACTGGACGGACCAGTTGACAAGGCGGGAAGAATCGCCAAAAAATACGAGCAGGTAAAAATGCGCACACAAGGGCATCTCCTGTTGGATTTCGACGATATGCTGACGATTGCGGAGCGGGCGTTACGGGATGACGAGCAGCTCAGTGAACGATTCCGCAGCCGTTACGATTATCTCTTAACAGACGAAAGCCAGGATACGTCACTCGTTCAGCATAAAATTGTTGAGCATCTTGTAGCGTTCCATGGCAATCTTTGCGTCGTTGCGGATGATGACCAGTCGATCTATACGTGGCGGGGAGCAGAGCCCGATTATCTTATCGATTTCAAAAAGGTTTATCCGGATGCAGAAGTGCTGATGATGGAACGCAATTACCGCTCATCGAAAGAAATCGTTGAGACGTCTTCGAAATTCATCAAACGGAATACGAAACGTTATCCGAAAGAGATGCATACGGAGAACGGTACAGTAGGTCCAATTCATATCCAACAGCTGGATACTCCGAAAAGACAGCTGGAATATGTCACATACGAATTACTTGGCGAGAAAAATTTGAATGAAGTCGCCATTCTGTTCCGCAATAATTCCTCGTCAACGATGTTTGTCAACGAATTGCATCGGCGCGGGATCCCGTTTTATATGAAAGATGCGGACGATAAATTTTTCTCCCATTGGATCGTTGAAGACATTTTGAATTTCATGCGACTTAGCTTCAATACAGAGCGTAAAGATATTTTTTCCAAAATCATTATGAAGATGAATGTCTTCATATCGCGAAGTATGCTTACCAAATTCCAAAACACAGAAACCACGGGCAATGTATTCGATGCCTTTATGCAGACGGTTGAGTTGAAAGAGAGCCAAGTCAAAAAACTGAAGGATTACAAAAAAGGCTATGACGTCATTCCGGAGATGCGTCCCGAGCGTGTCATAAAGCTGATTCGCAACGACTTGGGATATGAGGCGGCATTGAAAAGCAGAGCTGAAAAATTTGGGTTCCGTTTTGAGAGTCTACTCGGCATTCTCGATACGCTTGAAGGAATCGCCTCACAGTTGCGGACGATGGTGGAGTTTGCGAATCGATTGAAGGAACTTGAACAGGCCGTTCAAAATGCGAAGTTTAATCCGCAGGAAAATGCAGTGACATTGTCGACGTTCCACAGTGCAAAAGGGCTTGAATTCCGTCGTGTCTTTATGATTGATCTGTTAAAAGGGATCATACCCTCCGAAGAGGACGAAGGCGATATCGCAATGATGGAAGAAGCGCGTCGGCTATTCTATGTCGGCATGACACGAGCGAAAGAGCGGCTCGAACTGCTTTCCTACGGGCAGGACGAAGGGAAACCGAAAGAAGATTCGCGGTTTTTGAATGAAGTGCGGGGCCTTCTTTTGAAACCGGGAACGCCGGAAAAAGAGCAGAAACCTGTAAAAATCAAGAAAGCCACGATTGCGCTCAATCCGGATGGTATTCAGGACGGCGATGAGCTGAAAGTGGGGGTAACCGTGAAGCATCGCGTTTTTGGAAACGGTGAAATCATCAAACGTGAAGGCGATGAAATCCATATCCGGTTCGGCAAAATGGACAAGCGGCTCGACCTTGAAACGGTTCTTTCGTTAAGGCTGCTTGAAAAGGTAGCCCAGTGATAAAGCTCTTATGGATTGGCCTTGCGGGAGCGGCAGGCGCGTTGGCACGGACGGCAATTGGTCAATTGGTGGGCGATGAATCGGGCTTTCCCATTGCTACATTTAGCGTGAATATCATTGGAACATTCTTAATGTGTTCCATCATAGCAGGGGCTTTTCGTAAGCTGAACAGCCATAAACAAATGCAAGAAGCCATTACAACAGGCTTCCTCGGTTCCTTTACGACGTTTTCTGCGTTAAGTATGGAGACAGTTTTGCTACTGGAAAGCGGTCGGCTTGATTTGGCCGCCCTTTATGTTGTCAGTAGTATCTTAGGTGGACTAGCTGCAGGAGCACTTGGGTTTTATATAGGTGGGAAGCGGGTGAAGGGATGTTGATCAGTGATGTTGCAATGGTATTGATTGGCGGTTTCCTTGGCGCTATCTTCCGCTCTATCATTTCAGGGCGATTGAATCGAGCAGGGGAAATGCCAGCAGGGACATTACTGGTGAATCTGGCCGGTGTATTACTGATTGGCTTCGTATTCGGTCTAGAATTACCCTTGACGTGGAAGTTCCTGCTGGCGTCCGGGCTCGCCGGTGCGCTGACCACCTTTTCAACAATGCATAAGGAATTGCTTCAATTATGGCAGGGCGGGATAAAAGGGAAAGCAATTATCTACCTGCTGATCTCTTATCCCTCCGGCATCCTGCTTGCTTATGTGGGTTATGTCATAGGGGGATCTCTTTAAAAATTCGTTTGAGTCGGCTCCATTCGGGAATAGATTGGTAGAGTACTAAAATTCGAATGGAGGAACCGACATTGAAGAATAACCGTTCTGTTAATGCAAATAGTAAGGATAAGCAATTAGAAACATTCCGCGCCTATGACAAAGATGAGAAAATGACGACCAATCAAGGTCTTAAAGTCGCTGAGGATGAACATTCGTTAAAAGTGGGCGTACGCGGCCCGACATTAATGGAGGATTTCCATTTCCGTGAAAAGATGACCCATTTTGACCATGAACGCATACCGGAAAGGATCGTCCATGCGAGAGGTTATGCAGCTCATGGTGAATTTGAACTTTACGAATCGTTGAAAGACTATACAAAAGCCACATTTCTGCAGGTACCGGGTTCGAAAGTGCCTGTCTTCACACGTTTTTCCACAGTGGCGGGTAGCCGGGGATCGGCAGAAACCGTTCGTGATGTACGTGGCTTCGCGGTGAAATTTTATACGGAAGAAGGGAACTTCGACCTGGTCGGCAATAATATGCCGGTCTTCTTCATCCAAGACGCCATCAAATTCCCTGATCTAATCCACGCCGTAAAGCCAGAGCCTCATAATGAAATGCCGCAAGCGGCTTCAGCACATGATACTTTCTGGGATTTCATCGCAAATAACCAGGAATCTGCCCATATGGTCATGTGGCATATGTCCGACCGGGCCATTCCGCGTAGCTTCAGGATGATGGAGGGATTCGGCGTCCATACATTCCGTCTTGTGAACGCTGAAGGGAAAGCGCATTTTGTGAAATTTCATTGGAAGCCGAAACTTGGCGTGCATTCCCTCGTATGGGATGAGGCCCAGAAAATCAGCGGGAAAGACCCCGACTTCCTCCGCAGGGACCTGTGGGAATCCATTGAAAATGGTGACTTTGTAGAATTTGAACTCGGCGTCCAAATCATCGATGAGAAGGATGAATTCATGTTTGATTTCGATATTTTGGATCCTACGAAAATTTGGCCGGAAGAAGTAGTTCCTGTTCAGCTCATCGGCAAAATGACGTTGAACCGTAATGTTGATAATGTATTTGCCGAAACGGAGCAAGTCGCATTTCATCCTGGAAATGTCGTACCAGGCATCGACTTTTCGAATGATCCGTTATTGCAGGGCAGACTGTTTTCGTACACGGATACGCAACTGATTCGTCTCGGGGGTCCGAACTTCCATGAGTTGCCGATCAATCGCCCGGTTTGCCCGTTCCATAACAATCAGCGCGATGGCTATGGCAGGCAGACGATCAACGTGGGGCAAGTAAGTTACCATAATAATTCACTTGCGGACAATACACCTTCCACCTCTACGGAAGAAGAGGGCGGCTATGTCCATTACGAGGAAAAAGTGGAAGGGCGTAAAATTCAGGCGCGCAGCAATTCGTTCAAAGATCATTTCTCCCAGGCACGCCTGTTCTGGAACAGTATGACATTGCCGGAAAAGAAACATATCGTCGATGCATTCAGCTTTGAAGTCGGTAAAGTGAAAAATAGGAATGTGAGACAGCAAGTGGTGGACATGTTTGCCAATGTCGACAATGGATTGGCGACGGCAGTGGCAGAAGCGGTCGGCGTCAATCACCCAAATGGGGATGAATCAAAAGTGAATGCATCTTCTCCGGCGCTCAGTCAGGAATCGACCGCAAAACTGCCGAATACACGTAAAGTCGCGGTTCTGATCGGTGGAAAATTTGATGGGGACGAAGTGGAATCGGTCGTCAAGGCCTGTCTGGATGCAGGGATGGCGGTTGATATCGTCAGTGAGAAGTTCGGAACCGTCCATGGTGAAAATGGATTGGCCGTTGAAGTGGATGAAACATTTTTGACAGTCCATTCTGTCTTATATGACGCGCTGTTTGTCGTAGGGGGCGAAGTGGATAATCAGAGTAAGTTCAAAAGAGATATCGTCAATTTTGTCAATGAAGCGTTTCAGCACTATAAACCAATTGGGGTCGCGAAGACCGGCGCAGCACTCTTCGAAGCGTCCGACGCGGAAGCGGGGCCGGGTGTCGTTCTGCCAGGCGAGCCATCCGATTTTGGCGGTGCATTCATTGCCGCGGTGGCTGCGCATAGGCATTGGGACCGCAAGATTTATTGATAGCAAGGTTCGAATTCTGGCCGTCACAGATGTGGCGGCCGTTTTCAATTTTCTACGAAACTGTTAATATAGGAAAGGCCAAATATATAGATGTAAAGGATGGAAGTGGAGTGGGAAAGAGAAAATCAGTTTCCGGTTCGTTTCTGAAACGTCCGGCGGGCATCATCAGTCTAGGTACCATTTTACTTGTTTTATTTTTATACAATATCTTTTTCCCGGAACAGGAACAACAGCCAAGCCGTTCCGGTTTGATTCCCGTTGAGTTAGTCAAAGTCATCGACGGTGATACAATCAAAATCAACTACGAGGGCAACGAACAGAATGTCCGGTACTTGTTGGTCGATACGCCTGAAACGAACCATCCCCGGCTAGGAAAGCAGCCATTCGGGGAGGAAGCGAAAGAACGTAACCGCGAGCTGATTAACCGCGGAAAGCTTGAGATTGAATTCGATATCGGCGAACGAATCGACAAGTACGGCAGATTGCTCGCCTATATTTATGTGGACGGAGTCAGTGTGCAAGAGAAGCTTTTGGAAGAAGGGCTTGCCCGTGTCGCGTATGTCTATCCACCTAATACACGTCATCTAGATGCGTATGAAATAGCGCAAGACAAGGCGAAAAAGGCTAGCGTCGGCATTTGGAACATAGAAGATTATGCGACAGATCGCGGCTTTGGTAGCGCAAACTATCCAGTAGAAAAATCGGAGACGAAACCGTTGACTGAGGCCACGGAATATTTCAAGAACTGCACGGAATTACGTAAAGAATATCCAAACGGCGTGAAGAAAGGACATCCTGCTTATTCAGATAAGATGGACGGAGACAAGGATGGCTTTGCGTGCGAACGTTGACGTTTGAATTCTTTCGCAAAATAAAAGAGATGAGAATGTGAGCAATTCAGCTGTACTTCTCATCTCTTTTCTATTTAAAAGTAGTTGACCAAACTAACTTTTTATGAACATACTCGATGTCATGAAAGTAAAGACTAAAATCCTTCTGATCTTCGCCTTGGTTTTTTACTTTTAGTCTACCTTCATATAATGCTTCTCCTGTTTCTACATCGCCTATAAAAATGGTATGCCCATTCGTTGTTGCATAAACTGATATATAACTTTTCCATTCATTATCTTGATATAAGAGCCACCCTCATCATCCTTAGTATCTGATAAATCAAATGACAGTTTTTCGCCCCATCTGTCGTTTTCAATATCATACTGGTTGACTTCTAAACCATTCGCTGACTGTGATGGAATAAAGAGTGTAGAATCAAAGTTAGTAGACGCACTACCTATAGAACCAAGTATTTCAGCAGTACCCACTATCTTTTTAGACTGATTATTTTCTATATCGTAAACGATGAATTCATTAGCGATTCATTCGGTTCACTATCGCTATGTCCCATATCATCTTCAAAAGCCTCTATTTTAATTAAAAGATAGTTATTGCGTTGAATTGAGTAATTATCATTGATGATTCTTAAATCAGACCAGCCATTCTCTAGCGCCGGAGTAGTAGCGATCATATTATCAGTTATTAATTTTTGCTCATTCATATCAAATGTATATACTCGTAATTCATATTCACTATTTGTTCGAAAGCCTCGTGTTATGACCTTTAATTCATCTTCTATTATTTGAACATCCTCAACATGCATCCAAGCATAATTTTCGCTTTCTGGTACATCTAACTGAATTGATGATATTTCTTCTGATTTTTTATTTAGCACTTCAATATCAAAGGTTAAATCCATCATAGGTTGTACATGGTTTTTCGCATTCAATACTGGCATAGGCTAATCGATTTTCATCTTCAAAAAAATTAGTAGGTGCCAAATCCTTACCGCGCATAAAATTCCTATGCTGCTTTATTAAATCATCAAACATGGGCAGAATACTTATTCTATCTAATTTTTGTAAAAATGATAGATTATATGGGAGTGATTGTTTCTTCACTTGTAATTTGTAAAGGTGTATACAGTTGATACTGGTGGTGACGATTTCCTAAGTAATCAGCGTATAGCATTACATTTTTTACTTCATTCTCATTGCCATTTACTTTTTCAAATTCAATTTTTACATGCTCGTTTGTAGCTAAACTTGATTGTATATAAAAAGTTCCAATCACCATTAACGTAACGAAACAAATCGAACATGATTTTCCAATAGCGTTTCATTTATGTGACCTCCCATCAAACTCTTATTTTATTCTTTAGCAGAAAATTACCTATCCAAATAGCACAAGCTAAAACGATAATCCCTGCTACTAATTCAATGAAAAATAATTCGATTGGATAAAAATAATTATTCTAACATAAACTCATTCAACAATATTGGTGCAAAGAAGACTAAAAGGGAAGCAGCACAATAGAGAAAGCCATAAATGATCCCTTTCATGCGAAAAGAACGTTCAAACAAAATAGCTGTAAAAACAATAAATACCGCTATCATTCCACCACCATAATAAAGAACAAACTCAATAAAAGTGTTTGGAAATAATATACTTAAATCTTGTAAACTAGTAATATAGTTAATAGAAAGATCGGTACGAAACTCACTTGGAACCATCCACTGTAAAACTTGACTTTCAACTGGCAATAATAATAGTTGCAATGCAACAAGACCTAAAACATATAGCAAAATCGTTGTCGCCTTAGCTAAATAAATATGAATGCGCGCTGTTGGTAACATGAACAACCGATAACTAAATGTATTTTTTCCAAGCCAATCACGATACCAAATAAAAAAGACATAAATCATTAATACTACAGCACAAAGTAAAATGGGTCCCATAAACCAAGGTGACTGATGAAATCGTTGAAAAAGACATTGTCCCATACTTGTTCGAGAAACTTGTCCTTCGGTATTAAATCCTTGTACATGATTTCATTTGCCCGATTTAAATAGGATCGCGATTCAACAATCACCCCAATTATTTGCGAAAGAATTGTAATACCAAGTAAAACGAGATAGAGCTTTAAAAAACGATTAAACTCGAAATCGACTAACTTCAAATAACGTTTCATGCTTGATACACCTCTCTCATGACATCAATTACCGATTTCCCTTCTTTTTCCCTTACTTCATCTGTATCGAATTCCTTTAAAACTACGCCGTCATCTAGTAAAACTACTTTATCAATTAAATGTTCGATATCATTAATTTCATGTGTCGTTATAATGACACCACGGTTTTCAATTAAATGACTCGTAAATACATCGGCAATTTGTTCACGACTAAATATATCAATCCCTGAAAAAGGTTCGTCCATTAAGACATAATCGACATCCAATGCTAAACCGAGTATAAGGTTCACTTTTGCGGTATTGCCTTTTGATAGTTCAGAAATTCGATCCGTTTCGTTTAGTTTGAAAAACTGAAGCAGTTCAGTGGCACGTTCCTGATTCCAACTGTCGTAAAAGTCAGCCATAAATACAAAAGCATCCCGTATTTTCATTTGCGGCAACATCGTGATAGCATCTGGTATAAAGGTGATTTTTTCATAGCTCCCTTTATGAATTTTTTCCCCATCAATGAGGATTTCACCACTATTAAAGGGGGTTAATGCCATAATTGCTTTCATAATGGTTGTTTTCCCAACCCCATTGATACCAATTAAACAAGTTATCTGCCCTTTTTCAGCAGTAAAAGAAACACCTTTTAACACTTTCTTCCTACCAAACTTTTTTGTTACATTTTTTATTTCAATCACGAAGATCCCCCCATTTAATTATTTTCCCTTTCGTACTTATCCTTCACTAAATGCAAGGCTTCGTGGACAGGTACATTGATGGATCGAACCGAATGAACAAACGTATCTACTGCCTCTAAAATCAATTCCTCTCTTACCATTTTGAGCACCTGCTCATCCTTCGTAATGCGACTCGGCAAATTCCCCTCCGTAAAAATCAACCCTTGTTCCTCCATTTCTTTATACGCCCGCTGCGCCGTATTTGGATTAATCTTCAGCTGATTCGCGAGTTCCCTTCTCGATGGAATCTCCTGACCCGGTTCAAAGATACCTGTTGCAATTTGTTCTTTAAAATGCCTAATCACTTGCACATAAACAGGATCACGATTATTAAACTTTACATTCATTGAGTCAACTCCTAAAAAAACATAGTGTATTAAGCGGATAATACAGTGGTAGCAAAAATAAAGGACGAAACTCCATTTACAATAACTGTATTAAGCTTTTAATACAGTTACGATAAAAGAATGTCTAGAAAAAAAAGTTGCGTATTAAAGCTTAATACAGTAACGCTAAAAAAGCTACCTACTAAATCACTTGCGCTCAATCTGATGTATCAATAGGTTAATACGCATTGCATCTGTATTATATACTTAATACACTTTTAATGTCAACCAATAATATCCAATACTTCTTATTGAATTCTGAATCGTGTTAGACTTCTGTATTGAAATTTAGGAAAATGGACAATACTTAATGTTTTGAAGACCTTGACATGTGTGATGAACATGATAAGATTCAAATCAATCACTATTACGTAAAAGTTAATTATGAAATCAAATCGAATACGTATGAGAGATGATGCAGTAATCGGATTGTGGGCAGCAACTAGAGACTGAATGGGTGGTGTAAATTCAGGCAGCAATCAGGATGAAGTACGCCATCCGTTTTTCTCAGATAGCTATGAAGTGGATGGTCGGCCCAAAGCCGATGCGTCAATTAGGGTGGTAACGCGGAGAACTCCTTCGTCCCTTTCCCAGGGATGAATGGAGTTTTTTTGTTTTTTATAAAACTATTTTTCAATCATCAAGGAGGACTCCGGAATGTTTCACATAAAGGAAATTATTACGCCGACATTTAAAGAGTCGGTCTTCATGACAGTAGCCATTGTAGCCATGATCAGTATCAGTATAGTCAAGTTCGATGCGGTTCCGCATATTCCGATTTTGTTCTCTATTCTCTTGCTGATCGGCTTCGGATTTTTTAAAAAAGTACCTTACCGTAAGCTAGAAAAGGGGTTAGTGGAAGGTGCCGGTGCTGGGATGGGTGCGGTGTTCCTGTTTTTCTTCATCGGCATCTTAATAAGTAGCTGGATGATGAGTGGGACGATTCCGACATTGATTTACACAGGGTTTAGTTTGATTACACCCCAATTTTTCTTTGCCATCGTCTTTGTTGTCACTGCTATCATCGGCATTTCAATCGGTAGCTCTTTGACGACAGTGGCGACGGTCGGTGTTGCATTTATCGGGATGGCGAGTGTCCTTGACCTATCCCTCGCCGTTACGGCTGGAGCTATCGTTTCCGGGGCGTTTTTTGGAGATAAGATGTCACCCCTTTCTGAAACGACCAATCTTGCCTCTTCAATTGTTGGCGTCGATTTATTCGAGCATATCCGCAATATGAGCTGGACTACCGTTCCTGCCTTTATCCTGTCGTTCATTATCTTCGGGATTTTGTCTCCAGGTGATGTCAGTATGAACTTTGATAAAATCGAACTATTTAAAGAAGGGCTTGTCACAAGTGGTATGATTCATGGCTACACGGTCATTCCACTTATCGTGTTATTTCTATTGACGCTCATGAAGGTTCCTGCCTTTTTGACATTGGCAATCAGCTCCTTTTCAGCGGTTGTCATTTCTTATTTCCACCAAAGTTTCAGCTTTTCGGAAGTGCTCGGTATCTTATTTGGCGGCTTTGAATCGACGACAGGTATAGCTGATGTCGACAAATTGATATCGGGTGGCGGGATGGAGAGCATGCTGTTTACAATCGGCTTGGTGCTGTTGGCCTTGAGCATGGGTGGGTTGTTATTTACGCTAGGCATTGTGCAATGTTTATTGAAAAAAATCGAAAGCCTTCTGAAAAAAGCATTTTCGGTGATATTCGCTTCCGCTTTGACTGCAATCGGCATTAACGTATTGATTGGTGAGCAGTATTTATCGATTTTGTTGACGGGGCAAGCCTTCCAATCACAATATGAAAAGATGGGCTTAGCCAGTAAAAATCTGAGCAGGGTAATGGAAGACGCAGGAACGGTTGTGAATCCATTAGTGCCGTGGAGTGTGTGCGGAATTTTCATCTCAAAAGTGCTTGGTGTCGCAACCATAGCCTATTTGCCGTTCGCTTTCTTCTGTCTATTATCGCCAATATTGACGGTGCTGTTTGGATTATCCGGCAAGACATTGACTTACAAACAAGATACCTCGTCCAATGGATAACAAGTGTTGGTCGGGCATAAAAAAAGCTTCCGCACCCTTTAAATAGGGTGGGAAGCTTTTTTGGTTCTATGACTTGAACTATCCATCCGACGAATATTCCTATCCCTTCAATGAAAATCGTTCCCGATAATCCGTCGCTTCCTTCAGCGCTTTTTCTTCACTTGGAATCCGGATGGACAACATCCATATATTTAGAAAAACAAAAATGATAGCTGTGAAATAAGCCCCGAATAGCAGTGGTAAAACGAGCAATTCGGTAGTAACGATGACATAATTTGGGTGACGTATCAAATGATAAGGACCTTTCCGAACGACGTCCGCACCGGGAAGAATGATGATTTTCGTATTCCAAAACCTCCCAAGCGAAGCGAGACACCAAATCCTCAATACTTGGGCAACAAGGAAGATTCCAAGGAATAATAGCCATAACGGTGACAACAGACGGTCGAACAGGATGACTTCTCCAATGAGGAAAACGAAAAAGGCTACATGCATCGCTACCATCCAGGGGTAATGTTCGGCCCCCGCTTCGTAAGCCCCTTGACTGCGCATCCACCTCTCATTGCGCTTGGCTAGTACGAGTTCCAAGAGCCGCTGCAAAATAACGATTGAAAGGACAAGTACAAAGACGATCTTGGATACACCTCACTCCCATTTCAATAGTAACAGTTCACCACAAAATCCCGGTCCGAGCGCCGCCATCAGTCCATATTCCCCGGCGATAGGCTCGTTTTTTATGAATTTCTCCAATACGTAAAGAACGGTCGGAGAAGACATATTGCCATTTTCACGCAATACCTCTCGTGAAATAGCTGTCTTGGTTTGATCAAACCCCATTGCGCTTTCATAGGCCTCCAGTACTTTTTTACCGCCCGGATGCGCGATGAAATGTGTAATATCCCCTTGCGTCAGTCCGTAGTTCCCGAGAAAATCATGGACAAATGGGCCAAGCCATTTCGTGATGATAGCAGGGATGCTTTTTGAAAAGACGACGTAAAGGCCATTGTTTTTCACATCCCAGCCCATGACATCCTCAGATTCAGGCATCAATTTTGAAGTCGTCGTAATAATTGAAGGCATCGTTTTTCCGGCTTTTACTGAAGACTCATCGCCAGCGATTAAGGCACATGCGACGCCATCGGAAAATAGTGACACGCCGACAAGATTACTTTTCGAATAATCATCTTTCTGAAACGTCAAGCTACATAATTCTACAGAAAGGACGAGGACATTCGCTTTTGGAAATGCACGGCAATACTCCGATGCTCTGCTGATACCCGCAGCCCCTCCCGCACAACCGAGCCCCCAAATCGGAATCCGTTTCGTATCGTCGCGGAAGGGAATACGGTTCATAATGCGGGCATCGATGCTCGGTGTTGAAATCCCGCTGCTGGAAATGAAGAAGATGGCGTCTATTATGGACGCTTCAATCGGCACTTCAAGCATGCCATCCCCTTGAAGGCACGACAGTACGGCTTGTATCCCGAAGTCGACAGCGTGCTCGATGTACAACTGGTTCCGCTCTTCGAAGTCATGCTCTTTTCCGTACCAATCCAGAGGCATGCACACATTACGCTTCTCAATCTCACCATTTTGAAATACCTTCAATAGTCTTTCGATGTCCTGATACTTCTTATTGAAAAGGGAGCGTGTCAGCTCGACAGCCTGTTCCTGCTTCACTTCATAGGGAGGTTTGAATGAACTGACGGAAAGGATTTTGGGCATGGAGATCCTCCTATATTATTTTTATTTGTATATCCTCCACAAACAGTTACCGTTGAGCACGCCCGAAGAGTAATCCAAGAGGTTCATGTAAAATGAGGGCATGACGATAGGGGGAATGGATATGGCCATTAAATTGAGCATTTTAGATCAATCACCGATTTCTGAAGGTAGTAACGCTAGCGAAACCTTGCAACAGACAGCACAACTCGCGCGGAAAGCGGAGGAGTGGGGTTATACACGATTTTGGGTTTCCGAACACCATGACACAACGAGGCTGGCAGGTTCATCGCCAGAAATTCTCATCTCCCACTTGGCTTCAGTCACGTCAACCATCCGTGTTGGTTCTGGCGGTGTCATGCTGCCACATTATTCGGCGTATAAAGTCGCCGAGAACTTCAAGTTATTAGAAGCCCTCTACCCGGGAAGAATCGATGCAGGAATCGGGCGCGCACCGGGTGGTATGCCACGGGCGACATACGCGTTACATAACGGAAATTACCGCGATGTCAACAAATTCCCGGAGCAAGTGGACGACTTGCTCATGTATTTGCATGATACGATCCCCGAGGATCATCCGTATCATGGCTTGAAGGCGACGCCAGTAACCGAATCGATATCGCCGGTCTGGATGCTTGGATCGAGTCCTGATTCGGGCATGCTGGCAGCTGAAAAAGGCCTGCCTTATATGTTCGCACAATTCATCAACGGAGAAGGTGGGCCTTCCTACGTTGACCGGTATCGTAAACAATTTCAGCCATCTGCATACTTGCAACAACCAGAACAGGCCGTTGCCGTCTTTTTCGCCTGTGCGGAAACGGAAGAAGAGGCGGAGCGAATCATTTCCTCACTCGATCTTTCCAAGGTCATGCAAGCGCAAGGGATGCCATTCATTGGAACCCCTTCACCCGAAAAAGCGCTCGCTTATCGATACAGTCATTATGAGGAAATGCTTCGATTGGACAATCGCAAACGTATGATCGTCGGTACGCCGAAAACGGTCCGGGCACAAATTGAAAAGTTGGCAGAAGCGTATCAGGCGGATGAAGTGATGCTTGCCATGATCGCTTTTGATTTTCGGGATAAATTAAGGTCCTATGAATTGATAGCCAAAGAGATGTTGAACTAAAACATCGTCTACGCTAACGTACGCAGGACTTGGACAAAAGATGTCTAAACGAAAAAAAGAAAGCCTGTCGATTTACCGACGGGCTTTCCCTTTACTCTTGTACCAGACGCGTACATAAACTCTTTAAACTCTCTTCAAATTTTACATTGCTTTCCTTTGAACGCTTTTTAGGACCGCGCAACCTTCCGCCGGCCATCCGTACTTTCTGTGCTGTGTGACGCGCATAGAGGAGCTGGTCAATATTTTCTTCGGTATATAGCCTTCCGTTTTGATCGATTGGATGCCCTTTTCTCGCAAGGACCATCGCTGCTAAACCGTAATCTTGTGTAACGACAATATCATTCTTCTGCACTCGATTGACGAGAACGAAATCGACGGCATCCGCTCCCTTTGAGACAATGATTGTCTCGGCACCATCCCGGTGCATTTCATGTGCAGTATCGCAGATGAGGATAACACGGAATCCAAAGTGCTCTGCTATTCGAATTGTTTCATTTACGACCGGACAGGCATCCGCATCGATAAGAATGGTCGTCATTCAGCCGCCCCCTTTATACTCTATTTATTATGCCAGTCCTGTCCAACATAGAACTCAGTTGGCACCACTAGAGGAAGTTGTCAGTTCCAAAGTGGATTTCCCAACAATTTTTGCAACGTTGAGCAGCCGTTCTTTACTGATGTTGTCGATTGTATCATCAGTTGAATGATACCAATCTTCCAGTGGATAATAAATGAAAAGAGCTGCATCGATTCCCGCTTTGTGAAAAGGAGTGTGATCACTTCTAGCACCTAAATTAACCTTAATGGAATTACCATTCAATTGTTCATGTGCTTTGCTTGCGATTTTTGTAACAGCATTCTCCATTCCATCCGCCGTCTGAATGGCTAGCTCACCTGCATCTGAACTGCCCACCATATCAAGGTTGAACATTGCAATGGAACGTTTGATCTCCTTCTCTGCCAATGTACTGACATAGTATTCGGATCCAACAAGTCCAATTTCTTCAGCACCAAAGAACAGGAAGCGGATTTCTTTGGTGGTGGGGGCATCTTTTAATGCTCTTGCAAGCTCAAGGACCACCGCTGTACCACTTGCATTATCGCTTGCACCGGGGGCATGATCGACGGAATCGTAATGCGCGCCGATCGAAACAATGTCATCGGATGCATCAATCTCTGGATTGGGCATTTTTTTTACGATCAAATTTTGGGATTGGGCAACTTCAATCCGTGCTCCCTCGATTGTCATTGTCGCGTTGACGGTGTGATTGTTTGTCATATGCTCTCTCAATTTCTTCCCATCCTCATGTGAAAGAGCGAGGGCGGGGATGAATGCATCATCATTAGCACCAAGAGACCAACGATCGATGGGATAGCCGAGAGGGAAGTAAATCAGTATGGCGGCAGCGCCAGCCTCGTCAGCATTGCGTAATAGCACATCAAAAGAAGTATGGTCCGCAGCAACGAGGACAATTTTTCCGTCTACATCGAGATCGTTGTAATCCGGTGGCAATCCGAGTCCCGCTTCTACGATTTCACCGGAGACATGTCCGGCAACTGTAAATTGAAATGCAGCAGGGGAGAGCTTATCGTCAAAATCATCGATCGTTATTTCAATAGAATCAGGGAAGGTATATCTTTTAAAATTGAATGGTTGCTCATCGACGGCATACCCAAAATTTTCTAGCTGGCTTGTTAAAAACGCGGCTGCCTGCTGCTCTGCCCCTGTACCAGAAACGCGAGGTTCTTTTGCTAATTCTTCAAGAGTAGCGATAATGTTTTCACCATCAAGCGATTCGAGAAACGCTGACTCGATTTTATCGAATTCAGCAGTTTCAATAATAGGTGTTTTTTGTGAGCAGGCTGTTAGTAATATCGAAACGAATAAAATGAATGTGGATACCAATTGTTTACTTTTCAAACCAATTCTCCCTCCGCTAGTTATCAGAACTGTGCTCTATCCACTTTGTTTCACTCTTCTGAATAAAGGGTACCAGGATTGAAACCCCCCTTTTGAAAGGAGTCCTATATGAATATGTTCAAATAGCCTGAAGAAGCACGGATGACAAGAGAAGAACTGAAAAGTACGGACGTGAAATCGACGCGAAAAACGCTATAGTAGAAAATGTTGAAATGGGAAGTGAAGAAATCGTGCTTCAAGCTGAACAAATCCCACCACCTATCTCTGATGAAGAGATGAAACGACGAGTTGGTGAACAAAATTACGTAAACATGATAGAGCGCAGCTCGATGAACTCCATAAATAGTTAATAAGTCAAGCGGAACTTGCCACCAATGGTGAAGTGAAATTCCAGTATGGACTGCAGGTACCAGGCGTATACGGTCCATCACGCGAAGAATGGGCTGAATTTGGCGGAGAAGCACCGGTTGTATGAATGACAAAAACGTCTGTGCGTACATCGGCTTAACCGATTAACGTACAGACGTTTTTATGTGATGAACAGTTTGGGTTTGAATATTGCATCGCTGTGGTAAAAGTACAACGAAGTGGGCAAACGAAATTGTAACCTGGCATAGCTTTGAGGCAAGTGAACAAACCAATGCTATAACTACGATTATACGATTCCCAGGTGAGTACCGAGAGAGATGGCAATTTTACTTTCCAACTTTCCAGCCCATTACAAAGTCTGAACTAACAAAAAAGAGTTAGAAATAATTTTGTGTGCTATTATAAGGTTGAATTCAATTGAATGAAAACGTTAAGGCTAACGGGAAAATATAACGATTTATTGGGAGGTTTATGGATGGATAATAATGATAGATTAATCAGATTGAGATATGCCCTGGATATAAAAAATAAAGCGATGGTAGAGATTTTTCAACTAGGTGGCGTCGAAGTGACAATCGAAGAAGTACGAAAGCTGCTTACTAAACTAGATGGTAAAGAGGAAGCGATAGAATGTAGTAATGGTATGTTGGATTCATTTTTAAACGGCTTTATTATCTTCAAAAGAGGAAAACAAGACGACAGACCAGGACAACCTGAAAAACCGGCACTTTCTATACAGAATAATGAAAGTGTAAACAATATACTTCTGAAGAAATTGAAAATAGCACTTGAATTAACAAGCGAGGATATGCTTGAACTATTAGAAGAAGCAGGAGTCACGATAACAAAAGGCGAATTAGGTGCTGTTTTAAGAAAAGAAGGGCACAAAAATTATAAAGAATGCGGAGATAGATATGCTCGGAATTTCCTAAAAGGATTAGCTTTGAAATACAGAGAATCAGGAAATTCCTAATACAGAACCACAATTGAGATACATTGTGCATGAACTATACTTGCATCTAACAAACCGAACAGCCAGGCGTTCGGTTTGTATATTTTTTATAGAAATGTGCCTTCGCTTGCTTTACAAGTTAATCATATAAAATGCTTCAAAGCTTCACGTTTACTAAGCGGCTTTAATGGCTGCTCCTCCACAAACTTCTTTACAACCCCTGAACTCGTCTTGGCATATTCCCGCAACGCCCAGCCAATTGCTTTCTGGATGAAGAACTCTTTAGAATCAGAATGCTGCTTGATAATCTTGAATAACAGGTCAGTGTCCGTTTCATGTTTGAATTTCAGTTGGTGAAGAATGGCTGAACGGTTTGTCCACATATTGTCTGACATCGACCATTCAATCATTACTTCCTCTCCGTATTCCCAGTCCATTTTTACAAGCTGACCGACAAAATGGGGAGCAATCGAATCGACACTATCCCACCATGATTTCGTTTCAATTAATTGAAGTAGCGCAGGGAAGTCTTCCGGCGTTAAATGCTTTCTCATTTTCTCAATCAGCGCAATTCCCGCGTATTGATATTCACGTTCGGGCAGGTTATATAGTTTCCATACTTCTTCAAATAGCTGTTCACGCTCTGGCAACGCATACTCTACAAATTGCTCTTTCATTAATTGCTTGCGAAGAGGGCTTTTTATTCCAAGGAAGGGGAAATGATCTTTCAAATAAGCCTCCATCGGCCCGGCCAGTACCTCATTACGATTTGCTTCAAATTTCTCGATGATTCCATTATGATCCCATGTTTTTTTCAATGGACATCCCTCCAGTAGGTACGATTCATAAAATTGTACCATAGATAGGGAAAATGGAAATTTGAAAAATGAAACTTTCGACTGTGAAAAACGTAACAGTAGTAGCGGTTAGAAGGGGTGATTCAAATAGATAATAGCTATTTCGTAGGCTGGGGAACACTTGCGCTGATCAACGCAGGACTGGCGCAGGGCAAAAATCGAAGCGGACTGAACTGGTTTCTTCTTTCACTGTTATTAGGTCCTATTGCTACATTCTGCCTCGTACTCTCTGAAAAAAGATGATTCGTTCAAATGGAAATCTCTATGGTAAACTATTTCTAGAATCGAGATAATTAAGAGGAAATTACATATCTACTGAAGTGAACGTTATATTTATGAATGAATGCAACTATACAATCGATCTAACCTTTGCCTATCGACCGAAGTGAAGATAGGTTTATTGTATATTGAAAAAATGAGGTTATGAAAATGATCAAAACATTGCGTTTCTGGATAATGCTTCTGCTAACATTTACAATGATTGGCATACTGGGTATCACGTCAATATCCGGCTATTTCGTTGCCAAAGAAAATGTTGTGAACGATTCATTGGAAATGAACAGAATGTATTCAGCGAAATTGGCTCAATTAACGGAAGAGGTCTTTCATGGCATGCAAATCCATCTGCAAGCAGTAGCTGCTGAAGTGAGTGATGAAATAGAAGATACGGAAAAATTGACTGAGAAACTTGACGGGTTGTTAAGCAGCAATGAAAACTTTAACTCCCTCTCCGTCGTAGATCGGGAAGGGGTAGTGTTGGCCACTTCCCCTAATTTGGATATAGTCGGACAAAAGCTCGAAACCGAGGGGCCAAAAGAAGCGCTATCCGAAAGGAAGAATCTGATTTCCACGCCTTACAAAGCAGCAACTGGCAGATTGATTGTCCTGATTTCCACGCCCTTATGGGACGAGGCAAATAGGTATCTTGGTTATTTAAGCGGTACAATATATCTGCAGGAAAATAACATTTTACATGACATTCTGGGGAAACATTTTGCGACGGACGGTTCATATGTATGGGTGGTCGACAATAAAGGGATGCTCATCTATCATCCTGATGCCGAACGTATCGGTAAATCAGTCGCTGGCAATGAAATCGTACTTAAGACAAAGCGACAGGAAAGCGGGGCGCAAAAAGTTACGAACTCGGAAGGTGTGGACTATCTTGCGGGCTACACGTTCATCAAGTCAGGCAAGTGGGGAGTTGTTTCCCAAACACCTTATGCAGAAAGTGTGAAACCTTCGATAGGAATGGTCTATCAAGTACTGTTCTATGCATTGCCTTTTGTCATCTTCTTTTTCTGGGTCACGCTTATGTTGACCAACCGACTATCGTTCCCCCTACGGAAATTGGCAATGTATTCAGTTGAGTTAAAGGAAAATGAAGGGAAAGGTCAACAGACAGATATTCCTACATGGTACTTCGAAGCCAAGCAACTGAACGAAACGATCCGCGAATACGCAAGATGGCAACAACAGACAGTCGATGATTATAAAGAACGTTCCTGTACGGATGTACTGACTGGTCTGAAGAACCGAAGATATTATGAGGAAGTCATTGCGGCGTGGGTCACTGAACAGAAAAAGTTTTCGGTAATCATGATTGATATCGACCACTTCAAAGTCATAAACGATACATACGGACATCCAGTAGGGGATGAAGTACTTAAATTCCTTGCAGTAAAGATGTCGGAGGTTGTTCGTGAAGAGGATGTATGCGTCAGACTGGGCGGGGAAGAATTCATCCTTTTGTTGGCTGAGACAGATACCCAAGATGCAATGATTATCGCGGAGAGACTACGGAAAAATGTAGCCGCATCGCTAAGCCCGACAGAAGATTACATTACAATATCACTAGGGGTAGGTAGTTATTTCGGGCAGGAGAAAACAATAGAAGACCTATTTAACAGAGTGGACCAGGCATTGTATCAAGCGAAATTAGAAGGAAGAAACAGGGTTAAGCAAGCGGAGAATGTATAATGATAAAAAAGAAGACCTTGCTTTTTTGCAAGGTCTTTTTTCGCTGTGATAAACGTCCGGATTTGCTAAAAAGTAACCAATTAGCGCCAGTAATTCCAGTTTACTCTACCGTTGGTGATAGAAAGTAAATGCTACGAATTTATTTATTCACAAACCAGTACTTGTCTGGAAAATGTCCCTTTTTTTGCTACACAACGATCGATAATCTTAAAGCCTGCTTTTTCAACCATATGATCGATTGTGTCAATTGTCACAACGATGACCTTCTTGGCGAAGCGTCGGGCCTCCATCACTATATCCTGCTGTTCCTCAGACGTAATATGTGTGAATAAATTATAGGGCATATCGATGATCGCAACATCGTAGTCGTCAGAGACATCTGCAATCGGACCAATCATGACACTGCCTTCGAGCCCGAAATGGGCAATGTTTTTGCGTGAACCTAAAACGACGAGCGGGTTTATATCGCGGCCGACAATGTCGATGCCCATCGATAATGCTTCAACCAATACCGTCCCGATACCGCAACAAGGATCGATGGCACGCACGCCATCCGGATGCGGAATCGCAATATTAGCAACCGCTCTTGCAACACGCGTGCTGAGTGCCGTTGAATACATATGCGGTTTTTTCTGATGCTGAAACCAGACCGCATCACTCTCCATATATTTACCGAAATGCCATTTATCTTCCCACAACACTATCCCAAAAACGCATGCAGGGTTGTCTAGGTCAGGTTCTCCCTGAACACGCAATCCGGTTTCACGCTCGATTTTACGCCGTTCCGGGTGCCCGATTTTTTTTGTTTCGCCCAGTTCGGTCGTATTTAAACAGATGACTTTAAAGGTCGATTCACCCAACTCGAGTTGTGCAACCTGATCCAAGAGCTCATCAAAACTCGCGTTCTCATAGATTACCTCAAGCCGTTCCTTTATGAACGGACTACGACTTGGGTCAATCCCAATTGCACTTTTAAGCACATTGGACGAGACATCATACCCAAAAAATGCCCGCATTTCCAACCGGCATAGATCATGCTCATCCTTGTGCCGGACATATGTGTAAATAAATTCCGAATCCCTCAAACAATTCCCATCCTTCACTGCGCTTCTTCAATCGAGTCATTTAAATTGAAGACAAATTGATAAATAAGTCCATAAACTTCTTCGAATGTTAGCTCTTCACTAAAACCTGCAATAAAATCCAATGCAAAGTTCATGTCCCACAAACCGTCTTCCCCTGAAAACATCACGCTATATTTTACGCCGTCACCCTGTAAATGGGCATCCAAATAAGCTTTGATAGCTGGTCCGAATTTCTTTTGCAATTTCAAGCCGAACAAAGCCGTATACGTTTCAAAGACATCATCGAATTCAAGCGCAACCGCGTCAACGCCGATAAGTTGAAAATCATCGGCTTCCGTGTAAACAAATTCTTCTTGCTGGCTTTTTAAAAAGGATACCTTTTCCTTCAAAAATCCTAGTCCCTCTGTTTGAATCACATCTTCGGTCTCTTTGTTGCAGCGTTCAATAAGACGAGATTGAAAATCTTTAGCAGAAACTTCGATATCCGAGGAAAGCAATTGATGCTTCTCCGCGTAGTCCTTCTCTACTTCAAATAGCTCAATGCTGCCGTTGCGCGCATTGTCTATCATATATTGTTCCATCTGTTTTTTTAACATCATTTAGTCGACTCCTTTATTGGATTCCTCATTACACAGTATAGCCTACATTGGCCCACTAGGCAGTTTTTTAACCATACAAAAAATAACGGTTGTGCCCCGATTGTATGGCCATCCTTCCAGGAATCTACGACGATTGCATTGTTTTTTGTCAGCAAGTTTTAAGAGGGCACACACCTTTTGTCTATACGAGCAATATACTGTGGGATAATAAGGGGTGTTGTCCTGTGGTTTGGTCCATCATTATCGCTTTTGCAATTTCGTCTAGTATTGATAATTTTGGCATAGGCATTACGTATGGAGTACGCAACATACAAATTCGGCTAGGTGCCAATATGTTAATGGCAGTCATTTGTTTTCTGATGAGTATGGGAGGCATCACTTTCGGAATTTGGTTCTCAACCATTCTGCCAGGCATGTTTCCGGTGATATTCGGAGCATTCCTATTAGTAGTGATTGGGATACGGGTCATTCTTTTAGCGAAACCGGGAAATGTGGAATCAAAAAATAATCAGACTTTGGAGCCTAAAGGTATGACCGGTATTTTGAAAAATCCTGAGCTGGCCGACGTTAACGAATCGGGACATATCGGCTTATGGGAAGCGGTCTTTTTAGGGGTGGCCTTATCTGCAAATTCACTTACGAATGGTCTAGGCGCGGGACTTCTCGGGCTATCACCGTTTACCATTTCGCTGACGGCAGCAATCGGCAGTTTTATCAGTATTTGGGCAGGCGTGACATTTGGAAGGAAAGTTGCAGGTGTTCGGATTGGTCGATTTACAGTGGGGCAATTCGGGACGCTCTTAAGCGGAGTACTTATTTTGGTCATCGCGGTCGTCGCTTTGTTGACAATTATACATTGACAAATTGTCAATGCATCGCTAAACTTCTTGAGAGTCATTTATTTCATCCAATTCATTGATAAAATCTTGTTTCAATCACAGTACAACAGACGATAAACGCTTTTGATAAGAAATAAACGCTTATTGAGCGATAGGTGGATATAGATATGAAAAGAAGTGAAAGAAGAAAAAAGAATCGGAAAGGGATAAAGTTTGCTCTCATTGCTGTTGCCTTACTCTTTGCCATGGGAATTGTATATTGGATTGTGCAATACAATAACGGTTTATCCTTAGCAGGGAAAAGTCTCACAAAGGGAGAAGAATCTGGGTTTGATGCATTCGAAGGACCCGATCCGGTTTTCGGTGAAATCAATGTGCTGTTATTAGGCTCAGATGCCAGGGGAGATGAAACTCCCCGTTCCGATACGTTAATGATTGCCCATTACAATCAAACGACACATGATGTGCGGCTTGTTTCCATTATGCGGGACATCTACGTGGACATCCCGGACTATGGAAAACAGAGAATCAATAGTGCCTATAAGTTAGGCGGTCCCGAACTTGTCCGGAAAACCGTCAAGGAAAACTTTGATATTGATATTCATTACTATGCGACAGTCGACTTTACAGGGTTTTCAAAAATTGTAGATGTGATAGCCCCGAATGGAATTGAAGTGGACATCCCTTATACGATGTCCCACGGAATCGGGATGACCCTTCATCCAGGCAAACAAGTTCTAAATGGAGAACAGTTATTGGGGTATGTCCGTTTCCGCCATGATCGGCTAAGTGACTTCGGGCGAGTGGAAAGGCAACAGGAAGTTCTATCTAAAGTAAAGGACGAAGCTGTCAGCCTGCATACACTAGTGAACTTGCCTAAATTACTCGGCGTGGTGGAACCTTATATTGAGACGAACGTTGATAAACGGACAATCTTGACGATTGGAAAAGGCATGCTTCTTGAAAAATCTGATACGCTGGAAACATTGCGGATTCCTGTTGCGAATTCCTTTGTTAACAAACGTGAACATGTCGGCGATGTTCTGAGCATTGATTTTGAGAAGAACAAGCAGGCATTGCAAGAATTTTTATATCCTGATAAAGAGACTGTCGACTCGGGCTCGGATGTAGACATGCCTTGAAATGCTGAAACCGCGTAAATGCTATTTGCATTTACGCGGTTTTTTTAGATTTTATGAACAGGAAAACTCGACAGCAAGTGTTAGTAAGAAGAGCTATTATTCATAATCTGATAGTTAATCGTCAGAAACGGAATCGAAAAAATCCACATATCATGTTGTGCGCGCAATGTCCCACCCTCCAACTCACGGACTATGAAGTCTTCCTCAATCGGTAGTTTAAATAGATGATTGGCTTTGTAGGATAAATAGATGCCCGCATCGGAATCGGGAGAACTGATTTTCTTGCTCGTTAACTGTAAACCGTTATCCACCCCATTCAATTCCAAAATGCCGGTCATTGTCGCAAATGGCAGCGGCAGGGCGATATTCATGTACGTACGACCTTCATCAGTATGTTCTGAATATAGCGCAACAAAAGCAGTTTCCTCATCGACCTTCCGCAACCAAGCTCTGACATGATTTCTGCCATCGACTCCATCCCGTAGCGCAAGGACATCCCCGGTCATTTCAATTTCTCGGCCGTGAAAAGGCAAATTAATCTGTTGTGTTTTTCTACTTACCAACGTATAAAGGAAAGCAAATGGCCTAAACCATCTGCGCCATTGTACTGTGGCGAAAAGCCGATAATCAGTGGTATTTTCATAGAAATCAATAATACGGGGTGATACTGTTGCAAGCTTATATACATGCATATCGTCAACAAGTCCTGGATGATTTTTATTCACCTTATTGTCTAAAACCTTTTCACCAATCATCCATTGACCTCGAATTTGACTGACTGGGAAAGAAGGTATGGCAAAAGACGAAGCCGGAACGGCCAACGACCATCCAACAACTCCAAACAATGCAAATAGCACACAATTCAACACCCCGTGAAAACGAAGCATGAAGTCGATGTTGACAGAAGTGAAGCCAAAACCGTTGCTAAGCGTATACATCAATGAAAAGATAATCGTCACCCCGAGTGCACCAAACGAAATACGGACTAGCCACTTTTGTAACGCCCTGACGAAAGGTGTTTTCCAGGCCATACTAATGAGACCACTTAAGCTGATAATGTATAAAAGGACCGACAGCAACTCAATCCATCTAGAAAACGTAATACCGATTGCCACGATCAATGGTGCCACGAGAATCATTGAGCAGAACACTTGATAGCTTGCGGGTTTATAAAGTCTACCTAACAATCCAACGAAAATCGGTAACAAAAATGCTGAGTAATGGAAATGGATGGCCGTCAACCAAGTGATTAGCGGGCTGAATCCCGTGTCAATACTAGCTATATAGGCAAAGAACCAAGCACCTCCGAGCGATAGGTAGACAAGCCCCACATCAATCGAAAACTCTTCCAAACTCGTGAAACCTCTACTAAAAAAGCGGGAGAATCCATAAAGAGCTATAACAATCGTGAACAATAAATAAACCGCCGCGAAAAGAACATCCCATTTTGCCGCAGAGGTTATTTCCAATAGTACAATGGCTAGATAAGCCAGGATTGCAAAATACTTATACAGTTTCGCAAACCAATCTTTCTTCACCACAATCATTCGCAAAGCAATTGGCACATAGATAAGCTGAGCAATCGTTAGCATCAGGAATGGCCATGGATTGTCACTACAGATAGTTGCCAACAAAAACAAACCTACATGGATGAACGCAAAATTACGGTTCGACATTAGTGGAAAACGTCCCTTCGTAAGAAAACACAGTTCCAATCAAAGGATTTCGAACCGCGACTTGGATGTGATAAAGTCCCTGTTCGTCATCATACTTTTCTGTAACAGTTGCAAGTCCTTGAAATAGTTTAGGCAATGGAAGTTCAATCTTCCCGAGCACAAGCCGCTGACCTAATGATTGAATCGTCAGATGTCCATTATCCGCTACATGAAAAGCCAAGTCAGAATAGAAGAGATGCGGCTCTCCAAGATAGTCCTCGATGACTAATCGCTTGGCATCAAGACGCATAAGCGCATTGAAGTATCTTCTTTTCTTGCCAAAGTAAAAAATGCGTTCCCAATGCACTTGGCTATTGCCAGTATCCCCGACAAACGCACTGTTTTTGATGGTGAACGGTATGTTTTCCCCGTGTTCTGGGAACAACAGCTTCCATCGAATACCAGCCCGGAATAATGGGTAAAGCCATTTGGGACCACCCCTAATTTTGGTCATGAATCCTGATGCTTTGAAAATAGTCCCATCTGCCAAATCGTATCTTTGTTGAAGCATGGGGTGAAGTCGGTTAAAATCGCTCCCCATCGCTTGTTTGTAAATCGACATATTTTCCACCTCATCTTTTCCGCTTACAACTCGTAGCCGAAGGCACATCCGAACTAGTTAATAATCCAATGATTGATAGGACCATAAGTGATAAATTGAATGTCAAGGGATTGAAAGGATGGATTGCCGTTGCTGGAACAGCGACAACCGCTGCAATCGTCAATAGAGGGAAAACGATTAGCTGCAAGATAAATAGATGTCGCTTCTGTCGATAAAATAGCCAACTCAACCCGAACAATACTTCAACAATCCCGATTATCAGTACTGCCGTCGTAATCTCGTTTTCCGATAATGAGAAAGCACTAGCTGTCATCGCACGCTCCGCAGGATGCATGCCGAGGATTTTCGGAACAAGTCCTTGGTAAATCCAAACGACAGCAAACAAAAGCATCATTAAATAGGTACTGAAAAAGCGTATGTATTGGGAAGAAGGTGATTCTCCCTTCTCAAGCCATCGTTTTAAGACATCAAAACTCAGCGCAGTTGCCCATCCAATCAATGGACGAAAAATGAGTTTATCCGTAACTTCGCCAACCTTTCCGAAGTTCACATCGTAATCATATTGTGTTAAAAATTTCACGCTGTCTTCCTGCGGCTCATATTTCCAATAGCCGCGGCCTTCCCGGATTGGGGAGGTCCATTGAGCCGTACCGAAATGCAGGGAAGACGAACGTGTGCCGTCTTCTTTATGGAATGAGCCGACGCTCCGCCCCCATCCATCGATTTTAAGAAGAGGTCCGACTGTTCGTGAATAGACGAATTCTTGTGGTTTATCTTCTTCTTTTGGCAAATAGGTGATGGATGAGAACCGGAGATCCCATTGCTCGTGCATCTCTGGTTTTTGCGATGCATCCCATATTGCTTCGATATCGGCGTAAATCGGCACTTCTACGTAGATAGGTTTACGTTTCATTTGCTTCCCCCTCGATTCTTTACATTTGAAATTTACCCAAACGATTAATCGTCCTCATACCAAGGATTTAAATGGATCAAAACTTCATCTACATCGTTATGCTGTTCCATGATTGTTTTCTTGATTGTTCGGGAAACGTCATGACCTTCCTGGATTGTCATTTCGCCCGGTACACCGACACGCAGATCGACAAGAATATAATGGCCATGTTCACGGGCACGCAGCCGATCAATCCGTTTCACTTCGGGAATCGTATTAATAAGCAAGGCGAAATCGTCCAGGCGCTGTTGGCTGATGTTTTTTTCCATCAGGACGTCCAGCGCTTCTTTTCCAATATCATACGCAAGCTTAAGCACGAGGAACGATACGATGATTCCCGCAATCGGATCTCCATACGAAAGGTAATGGATATCATACAAATCGCCGAGGAGTGCCAGTCCGATACCTAATACGGCTGCAAGGGAAGCATAGACATCAGCTAAATGGTCATAAGCCGTTGCAATCAACCCCTTGCTATTCGTCAATTTCCCGAGTCGAATCGTATAGATATACAAAGCTTGTTTCCAGACAAGTGAAATGAAAGCGGTGAGCAATGCCAGCAGACTCGCTTTCGCCGGTTCCTCGAATAACGCGGAAATTGCTTCGAAAGCGATATACAGGGCAGCCAACCCTAGTATAATTGCCACGATGGCGGAACTAATCACTTCCGCTTTTCCATGTCCATAAGGATGATCTTCGTCTGCGGGACGTTTTGAAATACGCATTGATGTCAACGCTGCACCGCTTGCAATGACATCGCCGGCATTATGGAAGCCATCTGCAATCAAAACAGGGCTATTAAAGAGAAATCCAACAATCAGTTTCAGGATTGTCAATACAATATTGCTGATTAAACTAATCCATACAGCAAGGATTGATGCTTTTGAATAACTATCCTTCTTCATCCCTTATGACCTCCGTTTTACATCTTTCCTTAGGGAAACAAAAACCCTTGACAGATTGTTGTCAAGGGTTCACACTTACATCTTTTTTTAGAATTTCCTTCATCATATCCATCACTCGCTTAATTCAGACGTTTTTACATTATACCACTGGAAAATTTCTACAACAAGGGAAAAACCGCTAGCGGTTGAGGACTCCGATCTAACAGAATTCAAAAAGCCGGAAGGACGATTAATTGTCCCTCCAGCTTTACATTATCCCATTATATGATAGCCACCATCTACATAGACAACTTCCCCGGTAACGCCGCGTGAAAGGTCGCTCAAGATGGCAATCGTCATATCTGCCACTTCTTCTTGTGTGACATTGCGTTTAAGAGGTGCTATTTCTTCGATTTGAGACAAAATCTTATTGAATGAAGGTACGCCCTTTGCCGAGAGTGTACGCACAGCCCCTGCTGAAATCGCATTGACGCGGATATTGTCTTTTCCTAAATCAGCCGCCAAGTATCGAACGGATGCTTCCAACGCCGCTTTCGCTACGCCCATGACATTATAGCCATCCAGTACGCGTTCTGCACCCAAATAACTCATTGTTACAATTGTGCCGCCTTCCGTCATGAATGGACGGGCTTCTTTCGCAGTTGCGATAAGGGAATAGGCACTCGTATCCTGCGCGAAAGCATAACCGCTTCGTGTTGTTTCAACGAAGTCATTTTTCAAATCGACTGCATGTGCAAAAGCAAGGGAATGAACGAGTCCGTGGATCGTTCCCACTTCCGCGCCAATTTTCTTGAATGCTTCATGAATGCTCTCGTCTTCATTGACATCACATTGGACAATCAATTTCGCTTCGTATCCGCCTGACTCAAGGACTTTCTCAAGCTTAGCCAAAGAACGTTCCTTACGATAGGTGAAAATGACATTTGCCCCGACAGCGAAAAGGGATTTCGCAACACCCCAAGCTAGACTCCGTTCATTTGCCACACCCATTACAACAATGTTTTTACCTTTAAGTTTAAGTAAATCTTCCATAGTAGCCTCCAGTGAATCATGTAATTTAGTCGAAAAATATTCGATACCTGCTATTAGTACCAGTTACTAAATTGATTATAGCATAAGGGCATCCGCTAGAACAAACCTTCAGAAAGGAATATATTCAAATTACAAGTCTGGAAAACTATTCGAAGCTAGAAGAAATTCTTTTGATCAAGAGAATTGGATAAGTTACCATGATTTCCAAGTATCCTGATTGGAATTTCAGATCAGATTGTGGCGTAGTACGACATAAAAGCAAAGTGTGCCGATGCAGAAGGAAATTGGAGGAGAATGATATGCTAAAAGATGTGATTGGGAAACAATCATTACCCGTTAAAAACACAGTTGAAAGAGGGGCGGTCAAAAAGTTCGCCGAGGCGATTGGTGACTTTGCCCCAATCTATTATGACGAAGAAGTTGGAAGGAATTCGAGGTATGAACGAAATATAGCACCTCCAACTTTTCCTGTCACATTGGATTTTGGAAGTATTCCGGAATTGAACTTACAGACAAAGGGGCTTATTCACGGAAAACAATCGTATCACTACAAACGCCCGATTTTGGTCGGAGAAGAAGTGTATTGCCATTCGAAAGTGAAAAATTACTATGAGAGAACGGGAAGCGAAGGAGATATAGGTTTTTTAGTCATTGCCCGTTATGGTATTGATGCAACTGACAAACTTATTTTTACAGAGGAGCTCGTCATTATCATCAATGATGCTGTCCGAAAGGGGATGCTTGTTTGATGTCCATTCTGAAAATGCAAATAGGGGACACATTGTCCGCTATTCAACTTAGCCCTGTAAGCAGGTTGGATTTGATTAAATATGCGGGTGCTTCAGGAGACTTCAACCCAATTCACACGATTGACGATGAGGCCGAAAAAGCGGGACTACCGGGGATCATTGCACATGGTATGTGGACGATGGGCAATTTGACGAAACTGTTCACACCATATATAGAAGAAGGATTTATACAAGAATACACCATCCGTTTCAGAGGAATGGTGTTTATTGACGATGTCATTACATTAAAAGCGACAGTAGTGAACATTGAATCAGGCGTAATGAAGTTCAATGTCATAGCGGTCAATCAGCATCAAAAAGAAGTTTTGAAAGGCGTTGTAAAATTTTTAGTATTCACTTGATACTCTTGTAAGTTTTTTAAAAGGTGGTACGGGGTTTTCCTTGTAAAGTGGGGAACAACATTTTTTGTTTTTTGAATGGTCTCCGCACTGTCATACAGATTGACGCTTCTATCATAGAATTTATCGAATCTATCGAAAAACTTCAGATAGCCGTCCAGTTTCGGTACGCTACGGTTTCCGCCCATAACTAAGCGATTCGTTGCTTGAGTATGAAACCGCATACAAAAACGAAATGTTTGAAATAAGTAAAAATGCAGTTGACTTTATAAATATGCATACATATAATTAGGATAACTTGTTAGAAGGGGTGACTGGAATGAAGGTTGGAATCATTGGTGCGTCAGGGTATGGGGGACTTGAGCTCATACGGCTATTGCATAGTCACCCTGAAGTTGAAAAAATTGAATTATTCACGTCTTCGGAAGAAGGAACGGTGTTTTCGCATAAGTATTCACATCTTATGAATATTATCGATCAACCGCTCCTAAAAATAGAAAAAGAAACGTTGGCACAATACGATGTAGTATTTTCTAGTGCACCGGCCGGCGTTGCGAGCCATCTTCTGCCGCCTTTATTAGGCAGTGGGCCAAAGCTGATTGATTTGTCCGGAGATTTTCGATTGAAAGATCTTTCCCAATACGAGCAGTGGTATAAAAAAGAACCAGCGCCTGCAAGCGCTGTCGAACAAAGTGTCTATGGATTGACGGAATGGAACCGCAAGGCAATCCAGGAAGCGACTTTGATTGCGAATCCGGGTTGTTATCCGACTGCAGTTCTCTTGGCACTGCTTCCACTGTTAAAAGATAATTTAATAGATGCGAGCCAGTTGATCATCGATGCGAAAAGCGGCGTTTCGGGTGCAGGCAATAAGCCGAGCCAAATGACGCATTTCAGCGAGACGAATGAAAACACGGCAATCTATAAAATACATGAACACCAACATATCCCAGAAATTGAACAAGCATTCTCCATGTTTGCAACGGAAGCGCCTCCGATTACGTTCAACACCCATCTCGTGCCGATGACACGTGGAATTTTAGCGACTTGCTATGCACCTGTCATGGAGGGCGTAACGGAAAATCAACTTGTGAATAGTTTAGAAGAACAATATGCTAATCATCCTTTTGTCCGTGTATTGCATAAAGCCGACAAGTTCGGGACCAATCAAGTCTATGGTTCAAACTACTGTGACCTTCACGTAAAAGTCGATCCGCGTACGAATCGGGCGACAATCGTTTCGGTCATCGACAATTTAGTAAAAGGCGCCGCAGGGCAAGCGATTCAAAATATGAACGTTCAATTCGGCTTAGAAGAAACATCCGGCCTGACACATGTCCCGGCATTTATCTAATTTAGGAGGAGTTATTATGGCGACAGCAGAAACAACCATGAAGCGCATCTCAGGCAATAACATCGTGTCTCCAATCGGCTTCAAGGCTGCGGGCATGCATTGTGGCATCAAACATAAGAAAAATGATTTAGCACTACTCGTCAGTGAAGTTCCAGCAAGTGTAGCGGGCGTTTTTACGACGAATGTCATTCAAGCGGCACCACTTCTTGTCACAAAAGAAGTGGTGTACCAAACTGGAAAAATGCAAGCAATTATTGTCAATTCGGGCAATGCGAATGCATGTACAGGGCAGCAAGGATTGGCCGATGCCTATTTGATGCAGGGAGAGACAGCAAGCAAATTGGGCATTGCCCCAGAGTTAGTCGGTGTGGCTTCGACTGGAGTTATCGGCGAACCAATGCGTATGGAGCCGATTGTCGATGGTATTCAAAAACTAGAGCCCGAAGCAAAATTGGAAAGCTCCGTTTTGTTTTCACAGGCAATCTTGACAACGGATACTGTAACGAAAAATACAACCTATAGTACCGAAATTGATGGCAAAACCATCACGATTGCAGGGACTGCCAAAGGATCGGGAATGATTGAACCGAATATGGCAACAATGCTTGGATTTGTAACAACGGATGCAAACATTGAGTCAATTCATCTTCAAGCGGCGCTTAAATCCATTACTGACCTGACTTTCAACTCGATAACGGTCGATGGCGATACATCCACAAACGATATGGTGCTGGTACTGGCCAACGGAATGGCGGAAAATAATCCCTTGACTCCGGCACATCCTGACTGGGGAAATTTCGTATCGACTTTACATGCAGTTGCTCAGGATCTTGCAAAAATGATTGCAAAAGACGGAGAAGGCGCGACGAAACTCATTGAAGTCGAAGTGAATGGAGCAGTTTCGGATACCGAAGCACGAGCGATTGCCAAAACAGTCGTCGGTTCACCGCTTGTCAAAACGGCGGTCTTCGGTTGCGATGCCAACTGGGGAAGAATTATTGCGGCTGTTGGTTATAGCGGTGCAACAATCGATCCAAATGCCATCACGATTCATATCGGTACAACCAAAGTCGTGGAAAAAAGCGAGCCGGCTCAATTTTCCGAAGCTGATTTGCTTCCCTATTTGAAACTGCCTGAAGTGAAATTCGTCATCGATCTTCATCAAGGAAATGGATCCGGTGTAGCATGGGGGTGCGATTTAACATATGATTATGTCCAAATCAATGCAACATACCGATCGTAAGCGAATTGTCATCAAGCTTGGCGGAAGTATGTTGGAAGGGTTGAGTGAATCCTTTTTCAAGACGTTTATCGAACTGCAGGCTGAGGGTAACGAAATCATCATCGTCCATGGTGGCGGGCCTGCCATCAATAAGGAACTTGCAAAAAATGGGGTGACATCCTCCGTTGTGAACGGTAAGCGTGTCACTTCGAAAGAAGCCGTCGGGATTGTGCAGGCAACTTTGGTTGGGAAAGTGAATCCGGCTCTCGTTCATCAGTTGAATAAAGCGGGCATTGATGCAATCGGTCTTAGCGGTTATGATGGGAAACTCCTTTCATGCACGATACTCGATGAAGCAGTATATGGCTTTGTCGGGAAAGTAGAGGAAGTGCGTACTGAACTTCTTGAAACGCTGCTGAAAGCGGGAATTGTGCCGGTCGTTTCGTGTATCGGTGCAACAAAAGATGGAGTGCCGCTCAATATCAATGGGGACACTGTTGCCAGCGAAATTTCGCTTGCGCTAAAAGCGGACAGTCTGCTACTAGTGACGGATACGCCTGGCATCCGAATTGACAATATGGTGCAATCAACCGCATCCGAAGAAGAGATTGCTAAATGGATTGAGACGGGTGAAATTTACGGGGGAATGTTGCCGAAAGTTGAAGCAGCGCTCGCTTGTCTATCAGCAGGTATTCCTTCCGTACAAATTGTCGGGCAACAATTGGAAGGAACAGTTATTCTATCAGAGGGGGTGCTCGCATGAGTTCATTATTTCAAAATTATGCACGTCGTCCGATTCATTTAGTAAAAGGGCAAGGAACGACCGTAACAGATGCCACAGGGAAGAACTATCTTGACTTCACAAGTGGAATCGCAGTCGTTAGTCTAGGTCATGCGCATCCAGCAATTGTCGAAGCCGTCCAGAAACAAAGCGAGCAGCTTTGGCACACTTCTAACTTATTTGAAAGTCCTGAGCAGGAAAAATTAGCAACGACACTTGTTCAAGATACGCCATTCAATCATGCTTTCTTCTGTAATAGCGGCGCCGAGGCGAATGAGGCAGCCATAAAGTTGGCCCGTAAACATACACAGAAAAACGTCATTATTACCTTTGAGAAATCATTCCACGGCCGGACATTCGCAACGATGTCTGCAACCGGTCAAGAGAAAATTCGCCAAGGATTCGGTCCGCTTTTGGAATCGTTCCGCATCGTACCTTACAATGATAAACAGAAACTTGAGGCGGCAGCTAGCGACGATGTGGCAGCGATTATGCTCGAAGTCATTCAAGGCGAGGGCGGCGTCAACCAACTTGCTCCCGGTTTTGCGCAAACGATTTCAGATATATGCCAAGAAAAAGGCATTTTATTGATTGTCGATGAAGTACAGACGGGCATCGGACGAACGGGTAGCCGCTATGCTTACGAGCAGACAAACCTTAAGCCTGATATCCTGACGTTGGCAAAAGGGTTGGGTGGAGGATTCCCGATTGGTTCAATGCTTGGAACAAGTGCACTGTATGACTCTTTTGGTCCTGGTACACACGGCTCAACATTTGGCGGCAATCCACTCGCAGTAGCGGTTGCACAAACGGTTGTCGATCATGTTTTCCAAGATGAGTTTTTACAGGAAGTGAACGGTAAATCTAATTATCTAGTGAAGAAATTGCAAGCAGTATTGCCGCAAGACCAATTTCGTGTACGTGGTTCAGGCCTGTTACTAGGCATTGAATGTAAAGGAGAAGTCCAGCCTTTTATCCAACAAGCGGAAGAAGCGGGATTACTCGTCGTCCCAGCAGGACCGAACGTCATTCGTCTATTGCCGCCATTAACGGTAACAATGAGAGAAATTGACGGAGCGATAGATATTCTTGAATCCATTTTACTGGCTGAAAAAACAGCAATCTTATAAAATCATTTGAATTAAGTTATTTAATAAAGGGCTTATTTAAATGATGTTAACTGAAACAAACGGATCTGCCAATAATGGTGGATCCGTTTTCTGTTTCAGTAGGGGGCACTGGTATCTCTACAGCTAGGACTTTCATCTATTACCAAAGTTTTGAGAGGGTCCTATGAATCATTTTTGACAAGTATTGAAGCCAATAGTAGATAAATGACGTAATATTAAGTGATTTCAACTGTGGAAAAGGGAATGGGGGAAGTGAAATGACTGCAAGTGAACGGGAAGAACTTTACAGAGGAATTCGTGACTTCCGTGAAAAGGAAGTCACAATCGGTTTAACGGAAGAAGAGGTAACTGAGCTATTTCAATTATTGAAACAGGCAGAAGCCCATATAGAAAAGTCAGCTAACGTTCAAGTCGATTATAACGAAAAACAACTACAAGTGCCCATCAAAGTCGAAGCAATCCGAAATGCCACTTTCACAGAAAGCCCGGTTAAACAAAATATACTTGAACGGTTAATGAAAAAAGAGAAACTTGTCTACTATGAACTCCATGTATCGGAATGGATTGATCTGCAAACCTATGAATGGACCTATCAATTTGCATTGGAAGTGAAAGATTTCATGCGAGAGCTCGGATTGGGGGATAAGTGGGCTACATTGCTACCGCCTGCGATGGAAATGTCACCGCCTCATATTTTGGATAAAAACGAAGTGGAATGGTTGAATTTATTGCCAGATCCGAATTGGTGCTTGCGTATTTTGGGTGAAGTGGAGGACCTGGAAGTACAAGCGGAAAGGCACAGTAAGGAGATGTATGAAAGCATCCTTTGGTTAAAAGAACAATGGGAAGAAGGCTATCAGATTTACATCGATTACACTGAATTGGGATATATTCAAATAGATTGAGGCCTAGGAGGTTCGAATGAAGAAACGAAAGCAAAATCGTGATTGGAAACGGCTTGGCTACGAGCTCTTGGCATTCGTTTTTTTCATATTCCTCATTTATATCATTTTCGTCAACTGGCAAAGGAACGAAGACGTCAAAGAAGAGCAGAAATCGAATCCGACTGTTGCCATTATTTATGGTAAGACGGCGGAAAAGCATCTTTTCGGCGGAATATCCTATATTGTTCTCTTGCAGCCGGGATTGTCAGAAAAGACAAGATTGCAAGTAAGCCCGGGAGATCAGACGGTCGTTTCAAAAGCTAAATTCGAAGTGCTGGAAATCGGTGACACGATTGATGGGTATTCGATTCATGGCGTATTTCATACCGCTAGTGAACTCAAGTCTGATTATAAGTGGTTTTACATCGTTTTATGTTTTGTGGGTATATATCCATTCGGGTATATCTGTTATGTGCTGTTCAAAATTAAAAAAGTAGAGGCCGTTATCGAAAGATATGATATTGGGTTAGGAAAGGTCGTTTACACGGTTCTAGGTGCAGGAATGCTTATCTTTCTTCTGTTCATGTATCGTGAAATGACAGATGATTTGAAAAATGGCTACGAAAAATTGTACGGGGAAGGGTACATAGAAACGATCGCGGAAATTACAAATCATGCTTATGATTATGGTTCCCATAAAGACAGTCAAGGGCAATATTATTTGGCACTAACTTATCAAGATACATCAGGCAATTGGATTCATCTGACAAAAGAGGTGAGGAGGAACACCTACCTCAACCATGTAGACGGTGAGTTATTGATTAAATATGAAGAAGACAATCCTTACAACGTGTTCGCGAAAAAGATAGAACTTCGTGATGTACTCGATTTTTTCACTGCGATAAAATTCTTTATCCATTGTCTCATAGTTATCCTAACTGCATTGCTCCTATATGCACTCTTTCTTAGCAACCGGAAACGGCGAACAGGGAGTTATTGGTCTACGCAAGAAAAAAGTAGATAAATGTGTAACTTCTACAAACCTATCTCGTCAAATCGATAGAGTAATAGAAAGTGAGGAGAAAAACCATGAAGAAAATCAGTGCAATCGCAATCGCAGCTTTCTTGGCAGGGAGCGCGGTAGGCGGTCCCACGGCTTATGCACAAGAAGAACCTGCACAAGTCATTAGTACACAGGAAGACACAACAAATTATATGAAGTTTACAGGTGTTGTTAAGGAAATCGAAAGTGGAGCAGAAGAAATCCGACTTACAATTGAAAACGAAGACGAGCTAATCATGATTTTGCGCATCAACGATGACTCTCTGCTATTTAATAGTGGGACGACGGATCAGCTTACAAAGGAGGATTTGAAGAAGGGAGCAACGGTCGAAGGCTATTATGATAAAAATAAACCGATGATCCTCATTTATCCGGCTACCGTAATACCTGAACTCGTCATTGTGAAAGACGAAGACGTCTTCGGCGACGTGAAAGTCGGTAAATTCGATAAGGACTTCCTCAGCCTGGACAAAACGTTAAAATTGAATATTGCAGATGATACGATCCTGCTCAACCAGCAAGGCAAAGACATTGAAAAGCAAGACTTGCAAGGCAATGAGCTGGTTGTCTTCTATACAGCAACGATGGAAAGCCTGCCGCCTCAAACAGCGCCTACCAAAATTATCGTACTCGATTATACAACCGATGAGATGAAAAAAGTACAACAAATCATTGCCGCTGACCATTATATGAAAGATGGCGTCAGGATGATTCCACTACGCAAGGTGGCTGAGCAACTCGGCTATACTGTGCAATCACAACCGAAAGTGAACGGGGCACTTGTCACCTTGAAAAATCGGTCCTTTACAATAACTCGTGGCGACAAAACATATGGATACAATAAAAGTATTCAATCCTTTGAAGTAGCGCCGGAGTTGAAAGGCATGAAAACATATGTATCGGAAGATTTTTTGGGACTTTTGATCCAAAACTGACAACTGCAGCGTAGCTATAGGGCTTGAAACGATGGGACTTTCTTGTAAAAGATAGACGTTTCAAGCTTTTTCGATGAAACGGGTATGGTCTTGATTACCACCTTGCAGACGGAGACAATTACTCCAAAGTCTATAATTTACTACATACAGCGACATTTTTAAAATACAACTATACAGAATCTTCATTCTCCTATAGAGTAGATATACAATCTATTACAAAGGGGATTTACAATGACCAAGAGATTGCTAGTGAGCCTAATCGCTTTTTTTGTCGTATTTACAACTATCGGCAATGCATCTGCCGCACCGTTATTCAAAGATGTCAGTGATAGTTTCCCGACAAGGGCTGAATTGGCATATTTGGCTGAACGGGGGATCATTACAGCGGATCCGACTTCGAACTTTGGGGTAAATCAAGAAATCACCCGGTTGGAAGCGTCCGAAATGATTGTGAAAGCACTCGGCCTGTCAACTGACAATCGGCCTGCGCCTAACTTCAAAGATATTAGTCCTGGGGGAAAAGGGTATGACGCCATCGCAACGATTGCGGATGAAAGAATCATGGGCGGCAATGCCAATGGCGAATTTATGCCCAACGCCAAATTGACAAGAGGGCAAATGGCAGCCATCCTGGTCAGCGCATTCAAATTGGAAGGAACGTCCGATTATACTTTCCGCGACGTGCCATCAACCTATTGGGCTTCAGATGCAATTAAAACACTATTTGCTGCCAACGTCACAACAGGTTATCCGGACAATACGTATAAGCCGACTGCGTTTCTAACAAAAGCGAATTTCGCCGTATTCCTTGCACGCATTTTAAATCCGGACTTCAACCAGACGCTTTCTTGCTACCAACCCGATAATACGAAAACGCATATGGTCAACGTTCAAGTGACGACATTATGGAAACAGCCCAATAAAAGCCGGGTTATCGATCGCCCTTCGTTAACAGCCCCAACAGATATCGAAAAGTGGGCGAAAAGCATGAGCATCAGTCAGAAACAATGGCTTGTCGGGAAAATCGATACGCAAGCCTTATATGGACAAGAAGTCGAAATCCTAAAGAGTAGTGGTAACTGGGTTCAAATCGCGGTTAAAGATCAGTATGTACCTCATCACAAAGCTGGTTATCCTGGCTGGGTTCCGAAATCCCATATTACGGAAGTCTATCCAAACTATAAAAATTGCCCGATTGCCATTATAGATGCGAAGACTGCGAAGCTCTACAATGCACCAAAGCTGTCCGATAAATACAAGTTCTTGGAAATTAGCTACTCGACTATTTTACCTGTAGTGAAAGAAGAGAAGGATTGGCTGCAAGTTCAAACACCTGCCAACGGTGTAAAGTATGTACGGAAGCAAGACGCCAAAACGGTTGAAAACTATGCGGCAATTTCGAAACCTTCTCAACAGGATATCGTTGAAAGTGCTAAGAAATTTATCGGATTGCCGTATCTCTGGGCAGGAACGTCTGGATTCGGATTTGACTGTTCAGGCATCATTCACTCTGTCTATAAAAATCATGGCATCATCATCCCGCGCGATTCCTTCGTCCAAGCGGCTAATGGGACACCTGTTGCTCAGAAAAACTTACAGCCGGGTGACCTGATCTTTTTCGGCTATAATGGCGGAAAAGGAAAAGTCTATCACGTCGGTATGTACGTCGGGAATGGAAAAATGCTCCATGCCCCGAACTCAAGTAAGAAAGTTGAAATCATCTCGTATGCTACCGGTATTTACAAGACAAATTATGCCGGTGCAAGACGCTACTTAAAATGAAGTTAAAAACCAGGATTGGCATCCATAAAAGGATGCCAATCCTGGTTTTGCATTTCCAGCACTGCTGACTATCACATTCATACCTTTTATGATAGATGAAGAGAAATTGTAGTGAGTTAGAGCAATCGCATATCGAATTTTCAACGCTAAAACAAAGATGCATTTAGGATCAACTCTCTTTTTTTTATGCGAATTAAATCCGCTAAGGTCGTAATGCCTTTCCCTTCAAGTTGTTTCACTAATTCAACAAATAAGTGTGCAGTTGTCAGAGCATCGCCAAGTGCACGATGGCGTTGAAAACGTTTCGTTCCGAAAAACTTTGCATAATCGTCAAGATCGAGCTGATCTGATGTCGGATGCAAATAATGGATGAAATTCATCGTATCAAAAGAAGAGGGTTGTCGATACGCGTAGTTTGCCCGAGCCAGTTCCTTTTTTAGGACAAGCATATCGAAATCGAGATGATGCCCAATCCAACCATCACTTTGACTCTCTTCACTAAACTTAAAATAGCTTTCAATCGCGCAGACGGGGGAAGGGGCATTGTCGACATGTTGCTGTTCAATGGAAGTTAGTTTTGTAATATGGACCGGTAATTGACGCGCGGGATTGACAAACGTTTGGAAGGTCCTGTCTGTTACTTCTAACCTTTCGACATAAACAGCTCCGATTTCAATTAGACCATCATCCGATCCGATAGCAAAACCCGTCGTTTCTGTATCAAAAATAGTAAAGGACATGTCTTGTATCGGTGTATTCAACTGCAAAGCCCGATCCAGTTGATAGTTTAACTGTTTTTTTCTCCAAAACACGCGAACTCACTCCTTCTATGCCGAAAAAAGATCATAGTTTTGATAACAAATATGATTGTAACGAGGAAACTGTCGATAACATCGTCCGTAACTCATCTTGCTCCCATTGCCGAATCGTTGAAAATTGAATGGTAGTCGTTATTTTTTCTTCACGTAAATGTTTATTCCACGAGAGCCGGATACGCGTTCGAAGCGCTACTTCATAAGCGTGACGGATATCATCCGCAAATCCAGCTGATAGTTCGCCTACATTCACCAAACCATCTAGCAATTGCAAAGGGGTGGCATTGATGATGTTTCTCTGTACTGCCAAAATTTGCAAACAATGATGCAACGGAAATAAGGCGTGTTTTTTTATATCAACGCTATCCCATTTTTCTTTCCTTTTAAGTAACGTTAGAAGGGAATGATTGACTTGGGGAATTTCGCTACTTAGTTCCTGCTGTGCCATGTAATAAAGAAAAGTTTGGGCAGTTTTCAATTGTCTTCTAACCATTTTGGAAAATTGCTCATTTACTGCTGTATCTCCAATTAAAAAGCGAAAAGATAAAAAGTTATATCCGATGAGAATCTGTTCGTCTGTTTTTTCGAGTGCCCATGTTCGAAGACGCCTTCGCCATTCGGAAACGGATCCTCTCCATATCATCTCACTCGACATCATCTTGCCTTTGCATCTCGCGTAACCGGCTTTCTCCATATGCCTAACAATCTCTTCACCTAGTCGTGCAAAGTAGTTTGCAGTTTGTTCCTTGTATTCATTTTGAGGATTCGTATAGACAAGGAAATGATCTTGATCAGTTAACATAAATTGTTCACCCCTAGCTCCGCTACCCATCTGGTACCATGCAAACGGAACTGGCGGAGTTCCTATACCGTGTATTTCCAACGATTGTACAGCTAATTTTACACAATGGCGTACAAGGCGGTCATATAACTTTGTAATGATCTCTAGTGTATGAATTGTAGAGATTTCATCATCGATCAATGTCGATAAAACATCGTATATGGCATGTTTTACAATTGGAAGATTGTCGAATGAGGAGACTTCGATTGTTTTTAATATACTCATTGATCCACGATCTCGTTTTGATATCATATTGGAAAGCGTTACGACACCTACTAAGTGATCCCCTTCTACGACAGGTAAGTGCTTTACGCCAAATTTATAAAACGATGATAGCACTTCATAATAATAGTCATGACGTGAAACCGTATGGGGATTTTTTGTCATAATATCTTTCGCCTGAAGGGGTTCATTAATGTGCTGCGCAACGACGCGCCGGACAAGGTCTTTTTCTGTAATAATCCCCATTAATCGCTTGTTTGCATCCACAACAATAATGGAACTGATTGATTCCTCAACCATTCGTTTTGCAATGTCTTGGGCTAAGGTTTCTTCAGACATCGCCACTGCAGGTGACATCATCAGGTTTTCAACTCTGTGAACATAGGGCTCGCTTTCGCCCCATTCATCCGCTAAGCGGACTTGCTCACCCAGAGAAGCGTAGACATTCGCTAAGCGGACTGATATCTTCCGTAAAATCGTATTACGGACATCCTCGTCGACAAGCCTCTTCTGCACAACCGAGTATGGGACTTTCAAACAATAAGAATCCTCGGTAACTTGCATTTCAAGATGATGTCTGTCAAGTGGACGATTTGTTTCCCCTAGGAAGAAAGCAAGATTCGAGAAGCCAATGACCTCACCTTCCTGAAGTACTTCCAGGATAGTTGATTTTCCATCCTCGTTTTCAATAAAAATCTCGGCCATCCCTTTCAAGATGATGAACAACCCTTCGTTAGCACTTCGAAAATATGTCAACTTCTTCGATTTTCGATAAACCTTCAGTGTGCATTCGGACAGCAACATTTCAAATTCAGCATCAGTTGCATCTTTGAACAAAAAAAGCTCATGGATCTTCTTACGAATTTCACGGTCTCCAAAAGCTTGCATTCTCACTCCACCACCTTTAATTGTTCGTAGTGAATTAGAAAACCCCCTCACCTACAAATGCAGGGGAGGGGGTTGTATTCCGAATTAGTTCTGAAGTTCTCTATAGCCCGTTTCTGCCTTGAACTTAATTTCCGCGTAATCGACTTCATCTTTCCCTCGGGAAGTCAGGACCGTACCGATAACGGCTGCCAAGAAACCAGCAGGGATGGAGATGATTGCCGGGTTAGTCAGTGGGAAAATCGGATTTCCGGTAATTAGCGTAGCTCCTTCAACAGGACTCATCACGCTTGGACTGAGTACAACTAAAACGAGTGAAACGATTAATCCTGTCAACATAGAGGCAATTGCTCCAGTTGTATTGAAACGTTTCCAATAAATTGTAAGCAAAATAGTTGGCAAGTTTGCTGCTGCTGCAACACAGAATGCAAGTGACACTAAAAATGCGACGTTCAATTTTTCCGAACCGAGCGCAAGCAGGATGGAGACCACCGCAACCGAAATGGAAGCAATCCGCGCGGCCAGTACTTGTTGCTTATCCGTTACTTTTCCTTTTTTGAAGACTTCGCCGTAGAGATCATGTGCAATGGCTGATGCACCTGTCAAGACTAGACCGGATACGACAGCAAGAATTGTTGCAAATGCAACTGCGGCAACGAATGATTCCAACGCATTCCCGCCTAATACAGCAGCAAGCATCGGCGCAGCCATATTCCCTGCCGCATTTTCAGCAATAATTGCATCTTCACCAACGAAAATTGCTGCTCCGAACCCTAAAATCATCGTAATGAAATAGAAAGCTCCGATAATCCAAACAGCATAAATAACGGAAGAACGTGCCGTTTTTGCGTCTTTTACGGTGAAAAAGCGCATTAAAATATGTGGTAAACCAGCTGTTCCTAAAAATAAGGCCATGAGAACTGATATCAGTCCAAGTGGATGATCATAAAGAATGCCGGAGTGTAAGTAACTTTCCCCGTGTTTTGTTGCAGTTGCAACCTTATCAAACAAACCTGTGAAACTAAAATTGGTTCTTAAGAGTACCAGGAATGCAATGACAATCGTACCAATCATCAAGAGCACGGCTTTAATAATTTGGACCCAGCTTGTAGCCGTCATCCCGCCGAACAGCACGTATACCGTCATCATAACTCCAACAATCAGAACCGAAATCCAATAATCGATACCCAGAAGCAATTTGATCAGCGCACCTGCCCCCACAAGTTGCGCAATCATATAGAAAAGTACGATTGTAATCGTATTTAAAGCTGCCGCCGCCCGTACTTTCTTTGCCGAGAAACGAGAGCCAATCATATCCGCCATCGTAAATTTCCCGAGATTCCGAAGTGGTTCGGCAACCAGGAACAACACCACTAAATAGGCCGTCAGCCAACCGAGACTATAGTAGAATCCATCATATCCATTCAACGCAACCGCCCCAGCGATTCCGAGGAATGAAGCGGCGGACAAGTAGTCTCCAGCGATAGCCAAACCGTTTTGCCAGCCAGTCAATGACCCACCAGCCGTGTAGAAATCACTTGCAGTTGATGTCTGTTTTGCAGCCCAATAAGTTATGCCAAGTGTTAGTCCAATTACACCTACAAAAATTACGATTGATATGAAGTCCATAGTTTAAATCCCCCTAATTTCTAGTGCAGACGCACTAAAATAATCTTCCACCCATATCCCATTGGAATAGCTCACACTATTTTTTCGAGTATTTCCTTCACATCTCTATCAAAACCTGAAGCCTTTTTTGTATAGATGGTTGCAAGGGTCCAGACCATGATGAACAAGCCGAAAGAGTACATCCACGTCCACGTAATCCGACCAATGGCACTATTTTCCAGAATGCTCGTATAGGATGTAAGAACCGGCAACAGTGCATAGATAGCAGTGAATAAAATTGAATAAAATAGCAAGAATTTATTTTTACGTTTACTTAACTTTTTGAACTCAGGTGTATTGATTAGTTTTTCATAATCCAGTTTAGCTGGCACCTTGTTCTCATCATGGCTCGAACTTTCAAAGGTAATCTCTTCCTCGATTTTGACGCTCATTTTGCATTCCTCCTCTAAATGAATTGAATAACTGAAACGCTGAATGTTTTTCTTTTCGCTATGTGTTCTATCTGCATATTGACCTCCATCCATCCTTTTGCGAAAACGTTTACATTCATAATGTAAAAAACATATAATTTTGACAAATAGGAACATTGTTATAGAACACTAAATTCAAGATACCAAAATTTCCACATATAAACAAGTTGTTTTTCAGAATAATAGAAACTTTGCATCATCTTAATAATTCCGGAACACGAATCTCAAATCTTTTTTAGAAAATCTGCTGAAATATATCAATAAATCCATTGGCGAAGAAGTTCCGAAATGCCGCCAGCGATCTGGCGGAATAGGTACTCGGGTTGCCATCTCCGCCTTCGTTGTAAAGAAGGTGAAGGTCAAATTGTTCTGTTATAATAATGTTATCTAACTGCATGTGTTATCATTTTGAGTTTCACCTTGCACTAACGACAATGGAGGTTTATTTATAGATGGATTTCATTCGAAAGCAGCTTTTGAAATATGAAATGGACCCTATCTTAGTCGGTTATCTTTCCATTATCATTATGCTACTTTTTATTACAATCATCTGTGTTGTAGCAAATTTCATCACGAAAAAGGTAGTCATTCGGATCATCACTCAAATCGTGAAAAAAACAAAATTTCAGTGGGATAATATGCTTTTGGATAGCAAGGTTTTTCATAAGCTCTCTCATATTGTCCCTGCGATTATTATTTATTACTTTGCTTCAGCCTTTCCGAACTATCAGAATGTGATCGAAAAAGGTGCGATGGCCTATCTAATTATTATGGGATTATTTGTTATCAACAGTTTGTTAAATGCGATTAATGATATTTATCAAACCTTTGAAATATCCAAGATCAAGCCAGTTAAGGGATATATTCAAGTAGCTAAGATTATTGTAGTAACGTTTGGGGTCATCTTGGTGATTGCGAACCTGATGGGTAAAAGTCCACTTCTTCTATTAAGTGGGATTGGTGCACTCTCAGCTGTACTGATGTTGGTTTTTAAAGATTCGTTACTAGGCCTTGTTGCAGGGATTCAGTTGACTGCTAATGATATGGTTCGGGTGGGGGATTGGATTGAAATGACTAAATACGGGGCAGATGGAGATGTTATCGATATCTCGTTAAATACAGTGAAGGTCCAAAACTTCGACAAAACAATTACGACGATTCCGAGTTACGCTCTAATCTCCGATTCATTTAAAAACTGGAGAGGGATGCAAACCTCCGGGGGACGAAGGATGAAACGATCCTTATTTGTCGATACAACTAGTATTTCGTTCTGTACCGAGGAGATGATTACCATATTTAAAAATATTCACTACCTTTCAGACTATATCATCAATAGGGAACGTGAAATTGCAGAGTATAATACCAACAATAAAATTAACCACACCCATCCAGTGAATGGTAGGGCCCTTACGAATATCGGTGTATTTAGGGTATATATCAGCAATTACCTCCAAAGTCACCCTGGCATCAATCAGGAAATGACCCTGTTGGTGAGGCAGTTGGCGCCCAGTGAAAACGGATTGCCAATCGAAATATATGCATTTACAAATGATGTGAAATGGGCAGTGTACGAAACGGTTCAAGCTGATATCTTTGACCACCTATTTGCCGTAGCACCAGAGTTTGGAATTCAATTATTCCAGAATCCATCAGGAAGTGATTTGAAATCATTGCGGATGAATTCAGAAGAAATCTGACGAACAAAGTTAATTATTAACGGATGCACGAAACTTTCCCTCTTTATAATACGTACTATTACTATTCGAAGAAAGAGGCGAACACCAACAGTGAATGAATCTAAAGAATGGCTACAAGAAGAACTAACCAAAGTGGAAGCTTGGGAGAAAGATCAAGGTGATTTGTGGTTTTGGGAAAAGTTAGGGCGTTTGCCGTTTAAAATGATTGATAAATGGACTCCTGCTTTTATTCAAAAAAAAATTGGACTACTATTGGACGAGCTTGGCCAGTACATTCAAACGGGTGGGCGTTATTTAAGTTCAGTTTCTAAAATCCCTAATTATTACCCAGACTTGGCTGTGCCTACATTAGAAAATGTAGAAAAGCTCCCGATTTCAACAATGGATGCTGCTGTTGAGAAGTTAACGGGTAACAGAAAAAAGCTTGCGACTCTACAAGGTGCTGGTACTGGAATCGGTGGTATTTTCACGTTAACGATTGACATTCCACTGTTACTTAGTTTGCAATTGAAAACATTGCAAGACATTGCAATTTGTTATGGATTTGATCCAAATGATAAGGAAGAGCGTTTGTTTATCGTGAAGTGCCTACAGTTTGTTTCGGCTGATATTGTAGGAAAACAGGCGATCCTAGCTCAATTATCCCAATTTGATGGTCCGGACGAATCTTCAAAACGCGAAGTCCTTTCTGAACTGCAAGGCTGGCGTGAAGTCGTTTTTTCCTATCGGGACCAACTTGGATGGAAAAAGTTATTTCAGATGATTCCGATTGCAGGGCTCGTGTTCGGTGCGTTTATCAACCGTTCAGCTGTAAATGATATTGCTGAAGCTGGAAAAATGCTATATCGGAAAAGAAGGCTTGTTGAAAGGCTGAAGATATGAAAAGCTCAACCGAGATGTCTTAGTCATAGTAAAAGGTAACTGGTTCAAGCACAATTTGGAGTTGTGTCAGAACCAGTATTTTTGTTTTTTCATGGTATACTATACGCGCAGAAATTACTTAATTAAAATGAATTAGATACCCGTCACCAAAATGTACATTAAGATAGAGAGGGGTGGCGAAAAGGATGATTCTTGTAAAAGGTGTCACCTCTTTTCTGTCAACTAAATTGTCACCTAAATCAACAACATTCATGAAAAATAAAAGGGTGAATTTACAAATTACCGAAATTTCCAAACCGTTCACAACTGCTTGTGGAACTCAATCTGTAGTTATTACCTGTCGTTTTACTGCCTTTATCGATGAGCATTATGAATGCAAATCACTTGAGGATTATAATGGGAAAGTAAAACCTTTTTTACAAAATCATATAAAAAACACGATTAATCGTGTTGAGATCCATTATATGAACTATGCAAAGAAGCGGTGAGATTACTCTCCGCTGAAACTAGAATAATAAAAATGACGATGAATCACTACTGATTCATCGTCATTTTGCTGTTTGACCTATTTTTTGCCGAGTTTAAAAGGATAGTCGAGGTAATCTTTGATAGATTCATGACTGTATCCAGTCGCGTACTATTCAAAGAATTCGCGGGGAAGTGAGGATCTAAATAATTTACAACCGCTTTCAAATGGTAAGTACCTACTTGCGGCAATGGGTTTTTTAACGCATACCCTGGAATGAGCGGCCCTTCTTTTAATAGAATCGATCCGATTTGATGATACTCCCCCAAACACGCGTCAATGCCAATTATAATCGGTTCTGTGAATTGGTTATGAATCTCCTCTATAATACTTTCGAGATTCAATGCGTAGACGGGTTCTGCAATTGTTCCGAATACATGATGGGGAAATTGTTCCTCTTTTAGCATCGTCCCGACGAAAGGTCCATAAGCATCACCCGTCGATCTATCCGATCCAATACATAGAAAGACAATCTCAGTGTTATGCGATTGGTACAATGCATTGAGCATAAATGACATTTCGTGTAATTCTTCTTCTGTCGACGATTCAGATGAATAATGATAATATAACTTACTCTCTTGAGGATGAACGATTTTTCTTCTTCTAAAAGGAAACATCATGCGACCCCCTCTGCGAATTGAAAGATAATTCTAAATATACATTTTCGACATGAAGGAGTGAAAACCTTTTTATTGGTAAGAGGTAAAGATATATTGGTATTAGCCCACGGAAGTAGAAACAGACATCCAATGTAACTACAAGCGTCTCACTCCAGAGGATCTCATCAATTCCTACAAGCTTTGCGGGATATCGATCCAACCTATTTACCGTTGCTGAAAGAGAAGATCGCGTCAAAAGCATCCTATTTGGCGGTTGAATAGATGGGTTACAAAACGAAAGTTATAGACGGTCTACGTGAGATTGACCTACTTCAATACCTTCCACAAGGGAATGAACAATCAGACGTTTTATAGGGAGTACTTATCTTGGTAAGGAAAGAAAAAAGGTACTAAATCGGCTGAAACCCAATTTAGTACCTTTTCTTATGTGGAGCAAAGTTATTTTTCCGTTTTTGTGCATCAAACACAAGAAAAAATGGTTTCATCAACGAAGTTTAGCCAAACAATCCAATTGTCAAAAGGGGAAGTGAACGGTATCTTTGTAATAATAGTTAAATAATATCTGCCAATTCAGAATTATGCGTTTGTGAATATCCATTTATAAGAGGTTAATCAGTGAAAAAATTGCATAGTTAAACTGGATTCACAAAATTCAAAATGAATTGTAAGCGGTTACAGAATAGGGGGTATGAGACTTAAATCAATGGTTAGGAAAGATGAGGATATCTTGTCAGACCACATGATTTGAACTTGCATAGGAGAGACAAGTATACAGTGTAGTGTACGTATAAAAAAGAAACTTATGAACAGGAGTGGAACGAGGATGACAAAAAATAGGATGGATCAAATGACATGGGTAGAGTATGAAGCGAGTACCACGGAAAAAATACTTATTCTGCCTGTAGGTTCGACAGAACAACACGGACCTCACTTGCCGCTAGGGGTCGATACAATCATAGCTACAGAAATAGCTTCAGCTATTGCTGAACAAATTCCAGCAGTCATTGCACCAACATTGTCTTATGGCTATAAATCTCAGCCTTCGAGTGGAGGGGGACCTCTTTTTCCGGGGACGATTGACTTAAATGGCTCGACTTTGATTAATTTGACGCGCGATATACTTGATGAGTTTTTAGAGGATGGTTGGACAAAAATCTTTATATTCAATGCGCATTATGAGAATGAAGCTTTTTTAGCGGAAGCCGCAGACCTGCTACTACGCAAACAAGATACAGAGTATCCCAAAATAATCATCGCCAATTGGTGGGATAATGTGTCTCCTGAAATAGTGTCCCAGGTATTTGATGAAGTAGAGTTTCGAGGATGGGCTTTAGAACATGCAGCTCTAGCTGAAACATCAATGATGATGTATTTTGCACCAGAGCTTGTTCGCGAGGATTTAATACCAAATGATCGGATAGAGAATGCACCTACTATTCAGCAGTTCCCACCTTCCCGTACGATTGTTCCGTCCTCGGGTTGCCTCAATACAGCACAAACGAGTTCTTCAAAGAAAGGGCAATTACTTGTAGATGATGCAGTAAACAAAATAGTAACAATTTTAGCCGAGGAATTTTCCCTTCGCAGTACGGTAAATGTGAACTAATGTGATCGAATGAAGCATCGAACGCCTTAATGAATCCTAAAAAAAATGACGGGGATGTGTTCGTGATGCAAAAAGAAATTATGTTAGAAGACGGTATTGCTAAAAAAGAAGAACGTGTAAAGAAAGAATATGTAGATATTGATTATACGTTGACTCACGTTCCGCAGAGTGCACGGAAAAGTTGGTTTGCAATTTTTGCAGTCCTCCTCGGGTTTACTTTTATCGTGACAACGATGGCAGCAGGGGCTAATCTTGGCACCTCGTTAATGCTTGGTGACTTGATTAAGGTTTTATTGATAGGAAATATCATTTTGTCTATTTACGTAGGTATACTATGTTGGATTGCTGCCAAAACCGGGTTAAATACGATATTACTCGCACGTTATACATTGGGGAAAGTCGGGTCAAAATGGACGAGTATCATATTAGGTGGGACACAGATATTTTGGTACGCATTTCAGGCAGCCTATATGGGTAAAATTTTCACTGCTAGTTTAGGAATAGAACAGTATTTTATCCCTGTTACAATTTTTTGGTCGTTATTTATGGGAGTATTTGCACTTTGGGGTACGAAGGGAATGGAGATTGTCGCCTATCTTTCAATCCCACCATTTCTATACTTGGCCTATAAAATCCCCGCGGTAAGTATAGAGACAGCAGGTTCTATTAAAAATTTGTTTCTAATAGAACCTACGACAACCATAACTTTCGCCGCTGCCATTACAATAGTGATCGGAGCATTTGTTGCAGGAGGAACACAAGCACCAAACTGGACTCGTTTTGCAAAATCGCCAAAGTCAGCATTTTTAGTAGGATTTCTAGCGTTCTTAATCGGAAATATCGTGATGGCAATCTCTGGTATGCTCGGTGGTCTTGTGATGCAAGATGGTGATATGATAAGCATTTTAATGAAAATGGGAATCATCTTCATGGCTATGATCATCCTAATATTTAATATATGGACGACGAATACGACATCAGCCTACTCTTTTGGTGTCGCAGGGGCGGAGTTCTTTAACAAACCGAATAAGGTACCCTTCGTCATCGGAGGGCTCATTATTGCGACAATCATGGCACTTACGGGAATATATGAAACATTTATTTCATACCTCACAATGTTAGGGATCTTTGTCCCTTCGTTAGGAGGCTTGATAATAGGGGATTATTTATTGAACTGGCGGAAATCATTTCCAACTATTGAGAGCGTCAAATTTAGAATGGTACGCTATTCTAACTTAATCGCCTATATTTTAGCGACATTTGGAGCATATCTGAGCTCTAAATACGATTTTGGTCTTCCACCATTGAACGGGATCCTACTGGCAATTGTTTTAGTCTTTGTCATGAATGCAATCTTTAAATTGTTGGGTCTATCTGATGCGCATGAGGTACCAGAAAAGTCAGATGTTGTATATTAGTTTTACAGTGTACACTTAACCTTCATTCTATAAAGACTGCTATCAAACTCTCGAGAAATCGGGAGTTTTTTGATGGTAAGAAGTCATTACTTATTTTGATTCATTACTTGTACATGGTGCACAATGATTATAACCAAGGGCCTCGATAATTGAGCATACCAAGCCAATTCACTGATAGAGAAAAACCAGGTATACTTTAATTAATCGAATTATTCGATTGTTCAGATTTGGCTTAGGGCCATTTTGAAGGAGGAGAACATGTATGACACGTAACAAGGAGCTAGATTAGTGAATGTCTTACACAATGTAAAAAAATCGTCATCATCTATTTCTCCATTATAAATACCAGGGAGTTAATAATTCGACGGGGGTGTATTATGGGAAATCATTATGAAGTCATAGTTGTTGGTGCAGGTTCAATGGGAATGGCTGCAGGTTACTTTTTAGCGAAAAATGGGACAAGGACCTTGCTGATTGATGCAAATGATCCGCCACATACACAGGGCAGTCACCATGGTGATACACGAATCATTCGACATGCTTATGGTGAGGGAAGAGAATATGTTCCCCTTGCACTTCGGGCTCAGGAATTATGGAATGAGCTCGAAAAGAAATCCCATCTTAAAATATTTACCCAGGTAGGTGCTATCGGTTTTGGACCTGAAGGTGAGTCAGCTTTTATCGATGAAGCAATTGCCAGTGGTAAATCTTATAATCTAGAGATCGATTTGCTGACCGGAAAAGAGATGAATGAGCGTTGGCCGGGACTCACTGTTCCGGATGACTACATCGCCTTTTATGAGCCTAACTCCGGATTTCTATACAGTGAAAACTGTATCAGGGCTTATCGAGAGTTGGCGGCTCACCATGGCGCTGAATTTTCGATGAACAACCCGGTTGTAGATATTGAGGCTTATGAAGACGGTGTTAAAGTAATCACAAAGAATGGGGTATTTACTGCTGACAAATTGATACTAAGCGGTGGTGCTTGGAGTGGGAAAATCGCAGAAAGCCTGGATCTTCATTTGCCGATTACGCCTACACGTCAGCCTGTTGCTTGGTTTGAGGCAGAAGAGTCGTTATACAATACGAATACATTCCCGACATTTATGGTAGAGGTACCAAATGGCGATTCAAAAGCTATCTATTATGGGTTTCCCACATTTGGTGGATGTGGAGTGAAAGTCGGAAGACATGAGTATGTCGACGAAATCGACCCGGATACGATGAATCGAGATTTTGGATCTGACGATAATGACGAGGCGCATATTCGAGAGTATTTAGAAAGGTTTATGCCACAAGCAAATGGTGCTTTAAAGAAAGGGGCAATATGCATTTATTCGCGAACTCCAGATGGCCACTTCATCATTGATAAACATCCGGCATACCCTCATATTTCTTTTGCTGCAGGATTCGCTGGTCATGGATTCAAGTTTGCTAGTGTGGTAGGAGAAATTTTGACGCAATTGGCCTTAACGGGTGAAACTGAGCATGACATCTCAATCTTCTCAGTTGATCGTCCAGCTCTAAAAACTCCGGTGGAAAATGTACTGGGTTGATTGAAATGGAAGCGCTTACCTATGTGTTGTAACTCATAGAATACGTAGGTTCACTTCAACACTGAATCTTTTCCAAATGATGAACAACCTAACCTTTTTAATAATAACCGAACAGTCACGGATATTTAGTTGTATCGGGTTGATATAAAAAAGAAAGGAGGTTGTCATTTGGTAGTCGCAGAAGCCGAACTGCAAGAAATGGATTCGTCGAAAGAGTTGACCTCCAGTGTTAAAAAAGCAGTTGCCGGCGCAGCTATCGGGAATTTGATAGAATGGTTCGATTACGCCTCTTACGGATATCTAGCGGTCGTTATAGCTGCGGTCTTCTTCGCTCCGGGGAACGCAACAGCAGCGCTACTAGGGGCGTTCGCGGTCTTCTCCGTTTCATTTATAGTGCGTCCGATCGGAGGACTTATTTGGGGGCATTTAGGCGATAAAATCGGACGGAAGCGCGTCTTGGTCATGACGATTACCATTATGTCAATATCTACATTTACAATCGGTTTATTGCCAAGTTATGCAGCAATTGGAGTGATGGCGCCACTGTTGTTATTGATTTGTCGGCTTGTCCAAGGCTTTTCCGCCTCGGGAGAGTACGCGGGGGCAGCATCCTTCATCTCGGAGTATGCGCCTAATAAACGGCGAGGATTACTGGTCAGTATGGTTCCGGCGAGTACGGCGGCAGGGCTGATGTTAGCGGTCATCATCGTTTCACTTCTAGAGTTTAATTTGACTACGGAGGCACTGTATAGCTGGGGATGGCGAATTCCTTTTCTATTATCCGGCCCCCTGGGCATCATCGGGTTGCTGATACGCCTAAAGTTGGAGGACACACCTTTATTTAAAGAAATGGATCAGTCAAAGAAGCAAGCTTCAACCGGTTTGTTTCAAGGCGTCAAACAAAATGGGAAACAAGTACTCATCGCTTTTGGGATCGTCTGTCTGAATGCAGTTGGCTTCTACACGATACTAAGCTATATGCCAACTTATTTGACCCAGGAGTTAGGATTTAGTGTGATGAAAGGAATATTGATTACACTAATCTCTTTGGGGACTTACGTCATCATACTCCCGTTCGTTGGGATGCTTGCTGATCGAATTGGAAGGAAACCAGTACTAATCGGCGCATCTATCCTTTTTATACTCTTCACCTATCCGGCATTTTGGCTACTCTCTATTGGGGGACCTTATGCAATTGTGGCATTGATCATGCTTGGATTTGTATTAGCCGGTAATGATGGGGTGCTTGCAACATTTTTAACAGAGATGTTTCCTACATCAGTGCGTTTCAGTTGTTTTGCGTTATCGTTCAATACAGGCAATGCCATCTTTGGTGGAACTGCACCATTGATCGCCACCTTTTTGATAGCAAATACAGGTAACACGTTCGCCCCCGCTTTTTACTTGATGGCTGCCGCATTTATTGCCTTTGTTTTTCTTCTCATGACAAAGGAAACGGCGAATAAGCCACTCAAGGAGTAGAAAAAGGGGTAGGCTTTATCGAATATACAAAAAAACTACGAATGATAGGAAGGGGAAATAATTATGAAAACAATCGAAGAGCTAGCAAGAACAAAAACTATTGAAAATGGCGGGAAAGTGCAGCCAACCTTCTCAAGAGCGGAAATGGAACGACGCAATACGAATTTACGTAGAATATTAGCGGAAAAAGAGATCGATGCAGTGCTGTTCACCTCCTATCATAATATCAATTACTACAGTGATTTCCTCTACACTTCGTTTGGTCGTAATTACGGCCTTGTTGTTACGCAAGATAAGCATGTCACGGTTTCTGCAAATATCGATGGCGGTATGCCATGGCGCAGAAGTTTTGATGACAACATCGTCTATACGGATTGGCGAAAAGACAATTACCTTTATGCGGTTAAGAAAGTATTAAGTGACTCCGGTACGAAAACACGCCGACTTGGGATTGAGGATGATCATGTAACGCTGGAAGTTCGTCGATTAATAGAGGATGCATTCCCAGGCGTTGAGTTGGTGGACGTGTCAAAAGCTACGATGGCACAGCGGATGTTCAAATCTGCCGAAGAAATCGAACATATTAAAAATGGTGCACGTGTGGCTGATATCGGCGGTGCGGCAGTCGTTGAGGCAATCGGCGTAGGCGTTACCGAATACGAAGTGGCCTTACATGGGACAGAAGCGATGACGCGTGAAATCGCACGTTTGTACCCACATGCAGAACTGCGAGATTCATGGATCTGGTTCCAGTCGGGCATTAATACAGACGGTGCACATAACTGGGCTACGTCCAGAAAGTTAGAGCGTGGAGATATTCTAAGTTTGAATGCATTTCCGATGATAGCCGGTTATTACACAGCGCTTGAACGAACATTATTCTTGGAAGAGGTGTCAGATCGACATCTTGAGCTTTGGGAAATTAACGTGGAAGTGCATAAAAAAGGTCTAGAACTCATTAAGCCGGGTGTAAGATGCATGGACATTGCTAGCGAATTGAATGAAATATTCCATGAGCATAATCTACTGCCAAACCGGACGTTTGGTTATGGGCATTCCTTCGGTGTCCTTTCCCATTACTATGGGCGTGAGGCGGGGCTAGAATTGCGTGAAGATATTGAGACGGTACTCGAGCCAGGAATGGTAGTATCGATGGAACCGATGATTATGGTTCCAGAAGGGCAGCCAGGTGCTGGGGGCTACAGGGAGCATGATATCCTTGTCATCCATGAAGACGGTTCTGTTGAAAATATTACAGGATTCCCGTTTGGTCCGGAACATAACATTATTAAAAAATAAATTCCTATTTGCTGGTTCGCGCTGTAATTTCTGATTTCCATTAGGCAAAAACACAAAGTGGAAATCAAAAATAAAAAAGAAGAAAAAAGTTTTAGGGGGAGCTATAATGACTGAAAAAACATTGACGCAAAATGAAAAGACATTCTTATGTGCTGAGCCTGGGATTCAATTAATTAAGGCTGGAACATACAAACTCAATGAATTGAGCGTGCTACGTGGAACTCCGAACTTGAAGGGGCAAATTCTTGATGTGCCACTTACTGCTGAAAAAGAAGCATTAACAATGGGATACTTTGCACTACAACCTTCGGAAGACTACTCTGCAGACTTTAATTTCATTGAAGTTAAAGTAGTGACGAGTGGCACAATGATTGTGCGTGATGTTGAAGGGAATAGGTATGTAGGCGAAGTTGGCGATGTTCTAATCTTTTCCCCTAATACAACGGTTATTTTCGATGGCGAAAGCGATGGAGAAGCTGTTTATTTCAAAAATATATTAGCTAATCCTAGTTATTTATAATTAACTAAGTGATGATAAAAACGTGCCTGCGGAGTCATCGTAGGCACGTTTTATTATAATAAAATTATTTAAGTTTATATTGACGAGAAAGTGATTCAATATTGAGGGCAGTTTGAATCCAGAATTGACAATCGGGTGAAGACAAATTGTCTTGAAGAAGCTCTTCAATTTTTTTAATTCGATAACGTAACGTATTCCGGTGAATGTGTAGTTTTTTTGCAACAATATCGCGGTTATAGCTATTCGAGGCGAGACATTTTAATGTTTCAGAAAGGATTTCACCTTCTTCAAAGAGTGTTTTATCAGGCAATAATTTCGTTAAAAGATGGTGTGCTTCAGCGGGACTCATATTTCCGTATAGAAGAGTTTCTCGTCGGAATTGGTCTGAAAAATAGATTCCACCTAGAGGGCTTTTATATTGAACAATGGGCGCAAGTACTTTTGCACTGTCATAGCTCGATTTGAAAGAAAGGAGCTCTTGCTCCCCACTTCCGATTACGAAAACAGGGGAAATTTGATCGTTAATCATTAATATATGAGAACTTAAAAGGTCTAAACGCGTGTTCAAATCGGAATTTTCTAAAGACGTTGTCATTAATAACACTAATTGATCTCCAAATACCTCGCAGAAGCCATTTACATCAGGTTCTTCCTCAAACCATTTGTTACAGGCACCTCGAATCGAGGCTAACTCTAAAAGTGTTCTGGGCGATAAGTTAACATTTCCTGTAAGAACAAACCCAGCCATCCATTTCCCCTTCGACTTTAGCCCGAACTTCTGGATTTTCTCTTCGACAACTAATGTAGCAGTCTGCTGTTTTTCGAGCAGTAAATCGAGCACTTCTGATTGGTATTGCCAGCGTCTAACGTCTTTCTCTTTCCTCTGTTTGTACAGGTCGATGAGTACATAAGCCGCAAACTTCAGCATAGGTACATGTAGAGTGGACAATGGCTTGTCCTTATGAAGAATCCATAGCGTTTCATGGACAGTATCTTCAATGGATAATGGTACTGTACTGAAATAGGGATGCTCAGTATCTATATGAATTGTATGATCATGTTGATCTGTTGGATGTTGTTCAGGGGCAAGGGTTAATTCTTTGTTGAACTGATGGATGAGCGCTTTTATTTTTTGAGTGTCTGTTACTTGCTTTTGTCCATGTGGAATTGCTTTTTCTTGAATAGTAGTTGTTCCTTTAGTTAAGACGACCGGAAGTTCCAAGAAATCTGCAAGAATTGTACAAACCTCATTGCTGTTCTGTACAGTCTGCATACGTTCTAAAAATAATGGGGGAACTTGATTGGCCAATACCTTTTTTGTGTATTGCTGTTCCATAATCTCTTGGTGGATGGCATAGGTTAATTGAACAAACGGGATTTGAAAAGGTATTTCTAATATAGGAATTGAATACTTTTCACCAAACTCCAGTAACGAAGGCGGACAATTTGTTAAGTATCGCCCTGTTGCAAGTAAAATGCCGGATATTTGATGTCGTAGCAATGAATCTAGAAACTTTTCCTCCGAATCTCTGTCTTTTGGCCAGACTTGCCCACATGAAAGTAAGAATTCCTGGCCTTCGAGAAAATGTCCAACATCCTCATGGTCAATTATGTGAACCCAGCGGATTTTACGAGCTAATCCACTTTTTCCAGAACGAACGATGACCTTTTGTAATGCAGGTAAACGCAACGTGTCTTGAACTGTAATCATACATATTCTCCCCCTTATAACTAAATTGTATATAAAGTTTGGAGTTTTGCAAATAATATATTGAGATTGGTATAGATGCTCCTAACTGGACTTATAAATTATGATTTATATTTGCAGGGAGAATACTTTACACGGTAGATTTAAATAATAGCAGGGGAGAAGGCGAACTTAGCGAATAGCATCTTTCATAGTAAGTGTTGGAATCAATTATTGGGGTTAGTCTTATTTTATTAACCAGAACAAGCAAAAACGGAGGCTCATAGAGTACCGGTTTTGCTTGTGGTTTTGTTCCATATAGGTGAAAGTGTCGAATGAAATTATAAAGATCTAAATGATTCTTTAAACTACGAAAAACTACCCAGCATTATAGGCAAGGGGTGGTTTCTAACTTAATAAGTGCTTCTAATTTACCGCGATAAACAATTACTAAACTTAAATCACTCGCCAGTTTCCTCTGAAAACGTCCGTTGACCAAGCTCTTTTTCATAAATGAATAATGCGTTTTTGTCTTCTCCGATTCGCTTCAAATACTCGATATGCGTATCGAACGATGCTTCTTCTTCCACTTGCTCGTCCAAGAACCATCGCAAAAATGAGATTGTCGCATGTTCTTTTTCTTCCCATGCTAGGTCCGTTAGTTCATAGAAATTTCTTGTGACGTTTTTTTCCTGCTGCAAACCGGACTCGAATGTATCCAAAATCGATTCAAAATCAATTTTCGGTTGAGTGGTTGCAGAAAATTTAGCTTGGATTCCACGGTCATTCAAATAATTGTAGATTTTCATGCCATGGAACCGTTCTTCCTTCGCTTGTTGAAGATAATAATTGGCAAAGCCACTATAATTACGGTGCTCGCAATAAGCGGCCATTGCCATATACGATTGGGCGGCGTCGAACTCGTTATTCATTTGTCGATTGAGTGCATCTGCTAACTGTAAACTGATCATTATCTCGACTCCTTTTCATTTAGGCTACTGTCTTTTTCTAATCATAGCTCAACGCGTTTTTTCAATCACCTAATTTGTTCCGAAAAAAAGGTTGATTGTTAAAAGAGGCTAAAATATCTCTGGAAAATAAATTGAACCTTTTCTCATCTCAGATGTCTAATAGGAAGTGATTGTGTGGATGAATTCAATATTAGCACTGTATTACGGACGTAATCAATACAAAAGACAGTTCCCCGTGTGGTGCTGAGGAACTGTCTTTTCATGAATATGGAGTAGAAGCCAAAACGTTATTTTTTTGCCTTTCTTGCCCAATAGGTTGCAAGAAGTGGCCCTGAAATATTATGCCAGAAACTGAATATTGCACTTGGTACAGCAGCAAGTGGGCTGAAATGTGCCGCCGCGAGCGCTGCTCCGAGTCCTGAGTTTTGCATGCCGACTTCGATTGAAATCGCTTTTTGATCGGCATAGTTGAGCTTGAACATCTTAGCAATCAGGAAGCCGAACAAATAACCAAGACCGTTATGAAGGATGACCACTGCGAAAATGAGTAAACCGGATTCGATAATTTTCTCTTTGCTGCCTGCAACGACTGCCATAACAATCATGACGATTGCGATGACAGAAACGAGCGGCATGATGTCTGCACTCTTTTTCGCCTGTTCTTTCAAGAAAAATTGAACAATAAGTCCGAGGATAATTGGAACAAGAACAATTTTCACAACGGACATGAACATGTCTGATGCAGACACTTCCAACCATTCACTTGCGAGAACATAGATGATTGCCGGAGTTAGAATAGGCGCAAGCAATGTAGAAACAGATGTTACTGCGACAGAAAGGGCGGTATTCCCTTTCGCTAGGAATGTCATAACGTTTGAAGACGTACCACCCGGACAGGAACCGACAAGGATTACACCGATTGCAATTTCAGGTGGTAAATTTAACCCTTTAGCCAACGCGTATGCAAGAAGGGGCATGACGATAAATTGGGATAGTACACCGATCAATACACTCTTGGGTTGACGGAAAACCTCGCCGAAGTCGTTCAGTGTAAGCGTCATTCCCATTCCGAACATGATGATTCCAAGTAAAATCGATATGTATGGACCGATCCATAGGAATTGACCTGGCAAAAAGAAAGCAAGTGCCGCTGCAAAAAGCACCCATAGAGCGAACGTCTTTCCGAAAAACTGACTGATTTTTACTAAACCTTGCATTCTTTTCACCTCCCAAATTAATAGATATTAGCATAACACGGAATAGACGAATTGTTGACCTTTTTTGTTAACTAAAAGTTTTATCTAAAGTATATATAAATATTAAAATAGTTAACGATTTCAGGATGTATAATAAATCAAAACAACAACTTGCAAAAAGGGAAGAACAGAAACCAGTAAGGGGCTCTGTTCTTCCTTTTTCTACTGAACAGCAATCTGATCATCAATTTTGATACGTCCCGTTCGCAGCACTTCTGCATAGACACCGAAGTTGCCATTATTCTGTTTGGCAAGTGTCCGCAAGACGTTGGGATCTCTTGGCAAGTCTCCTTGGGCAAGTGTTGTCATCACACAGCGCTGTGTGGGCTGGATGATTCTGAGTTGCACCTCATCACCAATGGATAGTACTTTACCGACCCATTGTTGTTCGATAAAACCTTCCGCGCCAGGTACATCGAGAATAAGGTTCGGGCGGAATCGCCGTGGTTCGATTCGGCTTTCTGGCGTTAACTTGCGCAACGTATTGATTGTCGAAGTTGTTAGAATGTGTACCATGGCAATATCGAAAAAAGTTTCTTCTGGTGATTGTCTTGAAAATATCGTCCCGCGATTATCAAGTTCTTTGATCTCTTCGGGAATATAACCTTCAAATTCTACCGCTGCAGATGAGGGGGTGGCAATTGTCACAGGTCGTTGGAAGCTTTTTGACAATTGTTCACTTACATTACCATCGCTACTTTCGATGCATTGACCATCCGGCAGTGTAATACGAACAGAAGGGATTGGCTTAGACAATTCAACTGGTTCAGCGAACGATGCACGGTAGTTGAACATACCCGGCCATTTTTTTGGGTTTTTTGCATTGGCGAGTTTCCCGGTTTCCGTGTCAATCACACCGTATGCCCTGTCACCAAGCAAACCTTTTTCTGTAAGGTCACACGCATTCATTTCTTCACCCATCATCGATTTCACTGGATACCTCCAGAGTGAAACAACTTTCATTTGTCAGTCCCCCTTTTAAAATTCTACCTATCTACTATACGACAAATAGAAGGAATATTCATTCAAATTGGTATTGAGACTTACTGAATTCTTTCGATTTCACGTATACTAGAGCTAAAAGGGATGTGGAGAAATGTGTTTAATTAATTTTCATTATAATGAGCACCCAACCTACCAGTTAATTGTTGCAGCGAATCGGGACGAGTTTTTTGAACGTCCGACGGCAGAAGCAGATTTTTGGATGGATAATCCCGCTATTTTGGCAGGACGTGATTTACGGCATTTAGGTACTTGGCTGGGCATCACGAAATCCGGTCGATTTGCAGCATTGACGAACTATCGGGACCCGGCGGAGCTTGGCGTCAATAAAAGGTCACGTGGTGAGCTGGTTCGAAATTTTTTAACAGGAAAAGAATCACCGGTCGACTATTTGGAAACAGTGAAAGTGTCGAAGGATGAGTATGCGGGATTCAATTTGATTGTCGGACGTTTCGGCGAATTATTTTATTTCTCGAATAAGCAAGCAGATGTTATGGAAATACCATCGGGAACCCATGGTTTGAGTAATCATTTGCTAAACACGAAATGGCCAAAAGTGACAAAGGGAACAGCGCGGCTGCGTGCTTATGTACAGGAAAATGATCATATCAAGGTAGATGTACTATTTGACATACTCGCCGATACAGAGGCGGCACCGGAAGAACAATTGCCGAGTACAGGTGTGGAGCTGGAGCTGGAACGACAATTATCTCCGCTTTTTATTGACATGCCGGAATACGGAACTCGCTGCTCGACAGTGTTGCTAGTCGGACACGATCGACGAATCACTTTTGTGGAGCGAACCTTTTTGAAAGGGAAATTGAAAGATGAAAAGGAATTTGTTTTTTTTATGAAATGATGCCGTATAGTTCCGATTGGTGGATTCATACTAAGCAAGAATTCCATGAGAGGAGCTAACTATATGGAACGACAACAAGAACTTCAAAAAGAACTGCAACAATTACAACAATTACAACAGCTGAAACAGCTCCAAATTCAACTGGAACAACTTGAATTTCAAATACAAAATCTACAACAACCGCAATCGCAAGAAAACCAGAAGCTAGCATCGCAAGAGTCATGTCAACAGAGCGAACAACAATCACAGCCACAAGCGGACCAGCAAAACCAACCTAATACTCAAAATCAACCTCAAATAGAAAATGAACAGCAACAAGGGCAACCACAAGAAAAACAAGGTCAACAACAGAAAGACCAGCAACCGTCTCAAAGGGCGATCCAACAAAGCAATCAACAATTACAGCCACAAGCGGATCAACAAAACCAATCTAATACTCAAAATCAATCCCAAACAGATAATTGCCAACAACAAGGACAGTCACAAGAGAAACAAAGTCAACAACAGGAAGACCAGCAACCGTCTCAAGGGACAAACCAAGGAGACAATCAGCAATCAAATCAACAAAACCAACCTAATACTCAAAATCAATCCCAAACAGATAGTGGCCAGCAACAAGGGCAGCCACAAGAAAAAGAAAGTCAACAACAGGAAAACCAGCAACCAACATCGCAAGGGGCATGTCAACAGAGTGAGCAAAAGTCCCAGCCACAACCAGACCAGCAAAACCAATCTAATTCTCAAAGCCAATCCCAAACAGATAGTGGCCAGCAACAAGGGCAATCACAAGATAAACAGTGTCAGAATCAGGCAAATCAGCAACCGTCTCAAGGGAATAGCCAACAGAGCAACCAACAATCACAGCAACAACCGGAACAACAAGATGCAAACCAACAGGCGGAAACCGAACAAAACACAAAAAAGTATTTTGAGCTACCAAAAATTTTGTCTATCAAAGATATCGGCCATTTGCACGGTCTACTGAGCATGAATTTACATGCGGTGAAACAATATCAGCAAGCCGCACAAAACTGCCAGCTTCCTGATATAAAATGCCAAATCGAAGAAGCAGGAAAAATGCATTTGAAGCACTACGATAATCTGCTCGCTTTTATAGCTGAAAATGGAGGGAACTCCCAATGACGTCTTCCAAGAGAATTGAAAATCCAAAAACGGAACTCTCGAAAAAATCCGCTATCACTGATTATGACATTATGAACATGGCAAGGACCACAGAAAAATCGCTTTGCAACGCGTATGTAGCTGCAATGGAGGATGTCGGTCATGATAGCTTATTTACTCTTTACTCCGATTTATTGAAAGATACTTCCCAGCAACAACGGAAGTTGTTCGATTTACAGTTCCAACATGGGTGGTATTCATTTACACAGGCCGATGAGCAGGCGGTAAAAACGCTTGAACAGGAATTTACCGAATATAAGCAACAACTGAAATAACAGTAGCCTTGTTCCCATTGGAGGAATTGGGCTCTTTGAATTGGGGTAAATGATAGATGCACCTTTGACCCTCGCGCCCTTTAAAAGATGGTGATTTCGTAATAATCTATTAAAACGCTTACGGTTCCAGGTATGAGATAATAGACGAAGAATGAGAGGCGGATATATATGACATTTCAAGATTATCAATTAAGTGATGAGATTATACGGGCACTAGACGGGCTAGGGTATTCGGCACCGACAGAAGTCCAAGAAAAAGTGATTCCTGTCGCGTTGCAACGCCAAGATATTGTCGTTAAATCACAAACGGGGAGCGGGAAAACGGCGGCGTTCGGGATTCCGATTTGTGAAATCGTGAAGTGGGAAGAAAATAAGCCACAGGCGCTTATATTAACACCAACACGAGAACTGGCGGAACAGGTCAAGCAAGATATAACGAATATTGGCCGTTTCAAGCGCATTAAAGCAGCCGCGGTATACGGTAAGCACCCTTTTGCGTACCAAAAAGAAGAATTGAAGCAAAAATGCCATGTCGTTGTCGGTACACCGGGTCGTGTTTTGGATCATATCGAGCGTGGCACACTTAAACTTGACCGCATCGATCTATTCGTTTTAGACGAAGCGGATGAAATGTTAAATATGGGCTTTCTTGACCAAGTCGAGGCAATCATCAATCATCTGCCGGAAAATCGGAGTACTATGCTGTTTTCCGCAACACTTCCTGAAAATGTTGGACAACTGTCCCACAATTATATGAAGAAACCGCAACAAATCGAGATTGCTTCGACTATTACATTAACCGACCAAATCGACCATTCGCTATTTATAGTGAAAGAGCAGCAGAAATTTGAACTGTTGCGCAATGTGACTGTCGTTGAAAATCCTGATAGCTGTATTATTTTTTGTAAAACAAAAGATCAAGTGGACAATGTTACCGAACAACTTGAAAAACAGTATTACACCTGTGATCAATTACATGGGGGAATGGCACAGGAAGATCGCTTTGCGGTGATGGACGCCTTTAAACGCGGCGAATTCCGCTATTTGGTGGCAACAGACGTTGCAGCGCGCGGGATTGATATTGAAAGCATTACGCATGTCATTAACTATGATTTCCCCGTGGAAAAAGAGAGTTATGTCCACCGTGTTGGAAGAACGGGAAGGGCAGGTAAGAAAGGAAAGGCGATTTCGTTTGTGACGCCCTATGAAGAGAGGTTATTGGCGGAAATCGAGGCATACATCGGTTTTGAAATTCAACAGCGGAATGTACCTTCACAGCAATCGGTCGAGGAAGCGAAAGATGCGTTCATAGAAAAAATGGAACAGTTGCCTAAGTTGAAAAAGAGCAAGAGTGAATTGGTAAACAAAGACATTATTAAACTCTATTTTAATGGAGGCAAAAAGAAAAAGCTGCGTGCGCTTGACTTTGTTGGCACCATTACAAGCATTCCAGGCGTTTCAGGCGAAGATATCGGTATTATAAAAATACAGGAAACGGAAACATATATCGAAATATTGAACGGGAAAGGGAAACTCGTCTTGTCTGAAATGAAGTCAAAGACAGTGAAAGGCAAATTGTTGAAAGTGCATATAGCGAAGAAGTGAACGATACCGGGATTTTGAATTAATCGTGGCTTGATGGGTAGCATTCATAGAAGTCTCTAATCGAGCGGGGGAGATTCAACTCGCTTTACTTGGACTGTTGTTATGTAGTTGTTCGCCCTAACCCTGATTCAAATGAATGATGTTGGTGAAAAATGAATTATGAGTGGAAAAGAGCGGGACCAGTAGGAGAATGGTTCCGTTTTTTTGTCATTCTGAAAAGTGGAATTAATTGCAATGTGTTGCAGCTGACGGGACAGTAGAGTTGTATGCACAATAACTGAATGATATTGTAATGTTTAGAAGAATGTATAATTATAATTACCGGAGGTGAGAAATAGATTAACGAAAAGAAGGGAAGAGGAAATCTAGCAAGGAGAATACGTGATATTCAATCGGATCTGATAGAGCAGCTGAGCAATTCAGGCAAGGGCTTGAAGACGGCATATAGAGGGGGAAATTATGATGAATGCGACACAAATAAAAGAAATCGCCAATTATTTAATTGCTGGAGAGGTTGAAAAGCGGGAAGTTAAAAAAGTGACTGCCCAATTAAAACCCGACTTAACGGTGGAGGAAGGCTATCTTGTCCAACAAGAACTCGTTGCGATGAAACTAGCAGAAGGGCATAAAATCATAGGACCGAAAATGGGGTTAACAAGCCAAGCGAAAATGCAACAAATGAATGTGAATGACCCGATTTACGGATATGTGTTTGACTATATGCTCATAGATAATGGAGGGGAAGTTTCCCTAAGCGATTTGATTCATCCGAAAGTGGAAGCGGAAATTGCTTTTATCATCGGTGAAGATATTGTCGGACCGGGAATGACAGGTGCCCAAGTGTTAGCAAAAACCGAGTCCGTTCTTCCCGCGTTAGAAATTATTGATAGCCGTTATGAAAATTTCAATTTCACACTGCCTGATGTGGTCGCTGACAATGCATCTACATCAAGAGTCGTTTTTGGAACGACATTGAAAACGCCGGCTCAATTTGAACTAGATTTAGTTGGAGCTTCACTATCCATCAATGGAGAAATCAAGGAAGTAGGGACTGGGGCTGCAGTTCTAGGACATCCGGCAAATGCGATTGCAATGCTTGCTAATATGCTTGCCAAAAAAGGTGACAAGATCAGGAAAGGTGATGTGATCTTGTCGGGTGCGATTACTGGTGCGGTTTTACTTGAAGAAGGCGATGTTGTGAGTGGGAAGTTCGATAGTCTTGGCGAAGTGTCATTCACAGTAACAAACTAAGCGGAGAAAAGAGGGACATCCTATGCCAATTATCCATGTCAATATGATGGAAGGCAGACCAAAAGAAAAGGTCGCCGAAGTGATTGAAAACATTACAAAAACGGTTTCCGAAACATTGGACGCTCCAGTGGAATCGATTCGGGTACTTGTTACGGAGATTCCAACAACACATTGGGGGAAAGCAGGAAAACCAGTATCCGATCATAAGTGACCCACTTTTAGTTATACGATTATTGTTTAGTTTTAAATAAGCGTTGCCGGGTTTGTCGGAAAAGATGCTAAGTATGCGGGAAGCGTTGCTTAGTTGTACGAAAATCGGATGAAGAACAAATTTAGAAAAAGCAGCATCTCTCCGGATGCTGCTTCCATTGCATGCTTACGCACGTGGTTCACATTTGACTGACTCGTGATTCGACGGCATCTACAACATCGCCGATAGACATGCCTTTCATACTGACGACGGGAAATTCGAACTCATCATTATTTCCTTCATTGATGGCCCTCACGACGCCGATATCAAATCCTGATACATTTTCATCACTACTGAACATCTGAACCTCATGCCCATTCTGTTCTAAAGCTGTTTTAACGTCCTCAAATGGTTGTTCCACTGCGATTTTTGCCACTGTCAATTCCCTCCAATTGTTGAGAAAGATGCATTCAACCTTACTGTCCCCAATATTGGGCAAACTATGTCTGTGAGCTTTTATCGATTACTTCGTCATCATCAGCTCTTTGGTATCATATCCTTTAAATTTGATGGTCAATTTCAATGTTTTGTAATCGATAACTTCAAATGCTTCGGAGGCTTTCTTGACGAGATCTTCAGCGTCCATATCGGGTTCGATGGTCAGTTCGTTGAAAATTTCATCGAGTTTTTCCATCGCAGGGTTACCGTGCAAGTAAAGGTTTTCGATTTTGTTTTCGTAGGATGCTTCCGTCTTGTCAATTTTTTCATCGTAACTGGCAACCAGTGCTTGTTTCATTTCTTTCGTATCAATTGCCACATTGAAAACCGTGAAGCCGTATGTCTCTCCAACGGAATCTTTGGTCGTTTCAGTGTCCGCAGGTAGATCTGTCACGAGGTTTTGGTTACCGCAAGCGCTGAAGATGAATAGTGACGCTATCACTGCCATAAACTGTATTTTTCGTTTTGTCATCAATTCAATCGTCCTTTCCAGAACTCCGCTACCTTTAATCTAACCGCCAGATAGCAGAGTTATACGGGGAAGAGCAACGACCGGTGCAGGATAAGGGAAAACACCTGTAACTTATAGGCGTATCGTGAGGAAATGTCACACACCTAGGAAAAACAGCACGACTGGGATTGTGAGGATACTGATGAGCGTCGTGATGAACGTAGTGAACGATACGAGATCAGGTTCCGTCCCGAATTGCAGTGCGAACATCGTCGTATTGGCGGCGGCAGGCATCGAAGATTGTACAATGATGACCGCTTTTAACAGATCATTGATAGGCATGAAATAGACGATTCCGACGGCGAGTAGCGGTGACAGCACCATTCGAATGACCGAGACGGCGGTGACATAGCGGTAAGCGACTCTTTTTCGTGCGATGACGGCAAGCTGCATCCCGAGCACGAGCATGACGGTCGGAATCGATGCATCCGCCACGAGACTGATTCCTTCCATCAACGTATTCGGAACTTTCACGTCGTACAATTGAAGTCCGATTCCTAAAATAGCGGCGTATATGAGCGGCATGCGGATAACTCGTTGAAAAGATTGACGCCAGGTTGCTTTTTCTTCTCCTCCCAATGATGCGAAAAAGATGCCAACGGTGTTCATTAACAAAGATTGAAACACCATCATGATGACTGCGTAGTCAAAACCGACAGCTCCGAAAGCGAAGAGAACGACGGGGGCACCGTAGTTTCCGCTATTCATGAACACACCACCGAGAATGAGGGCGGAACGTTCTGAGCGCGTTGCCTTCATTGCAATTGAAGTCAGCCAGACAATAAGTAGGAGAACAACAGTCAGAAGTAAACTGAAGAGAATGATATAAAAATAGTCCATCGTCAATTCGTTCGAATAAAATGTGCGGAACGCCAAAAATGGCGACATTAAGTAGAGGGCAGCTGTCGAAATTGATTTAATATCAAAGCCAATCAGTTTTTGCCCCATATAGCCAATAAAGAAAATGATAAATACGGGCAAGATAATCATGATTAAATCCAATGGCATTCATCCCTATCAACAAGTCTTTTTATTAGTATAGCAGGTAAGGCTTTAAATTCGGGAAGAACCGGGCCATCCATAATTGAAAAATTACCAAAATTGGATTAAGGTATTAGTAGTCTTGAAATTATACAAATGGTTATCCCATTCCAACAGGTCGATATCGTAGCGAGGAGAAGGGGGTTTTTAGGATGAATGAAATTGTTTCAATAAAAAATGTTTCACTCCAAAGAGGAGAGAAGGAAATTTTACGGGAAATAGATTGGACAATCCGTCCAACTGAGCATTGGGGAATTCTTGGCTTGAATGGTTCAGGGAAGACATCGTTGCTCAATATCGTATCAGGCTATAACTTTCCATCAAGCGGAGAAGTGACGATACTCGGCAATCGGTTTGGGAAGACCAATTTGCCGGAATTACGAAAAAAAATTGGGTTTGTCAGTAGCTCATTGGAACGATTTACGGACTTTTTCAACCACGAGAAAGTGGAAAGAGTAGTCGTCAGTGGCAAGTTTGCGAGTTTCGGCATTTATGAGCAAGTTGCACAGGAGGATTGGGAGAAGACGGAGGAATTATTGACAGGTTTACGTCTCGACCATTTGAAAGGGAAACCTTATCATCTACTGTCAGAAGGGGAAAAAAGACGGGTGCTGATTGCCCGTGCATTGATGAGTAATCCTAAAATGCTGATTCTGGATGAGCCTTGTTCCGGTTTGGATATCTTGTCACGTGAACAATTTCTAAGTGGGCTAGGAGAAGTTATTCAAAATAAATGTCATGTCATTTACGTAACACATCATATTGAAGAACTTGTAAAAGAAATTACCCATGTACTGCTTTTGAAAGATGGGAAAGTTGTCGCGAAAGGTCCGAAGGAAGAAGTATTAAAACCGGAACTGCTTTCCGAAACGTATAGGGTTCCGGTTACGGTGAGATGGGAACAAGATCGTCCTTGGCTTGCAGTTAATGAGGAACGGAAAGTGCCTCAATAAGTTCACAAAAAAGTGCTCTTATGAAGGGCGCTTTTTTGTTTGTTGTTATACAATTGATAGAGGCAGGAATATTGTCTGTTCTATTTACAGGAAATTGGAGTGAATGTTTTGAAGAACAACGGAACGGCAACAAAACCTTTTAAAAAGCGGAATTATAAACCGATGATCATTGCATTATCCATCATCCTGATCGGAGCGATCGGTGTGTTGTCCGGCATGCCGGGTGTAGAGGATTTTGATTTGTTTGATGTAACGATTTTACCGTTGATAAACGCAATTTTGAATAGCTTCACATTCTTATTTTTACTGGCTGCACTGATTGCGATTTTAAAACGCAATGTCACCGTTCATCGCCGTTTTATTTACGCAGCGTTTGTGACAACTTCTCTTTTCTTGGTCACCTATGTGGCGTTTCATTACCTATCATCATCAACATCTTATGGTGGAGATGGCTTTATGGCAGGATTCTATTATTTCGTGTTAATTACGCATATCATTCTAGCGGCGGCGATCGTTCCGCTAGCGCTGACGACTGTGGCCCGCGCTTGGAATATGGAGAACGAACGTCATAAGAAAATTGCGCGTTGGACGATGCCAATTTGGCTCTATGTCAGTTTTACGGGTGTGTTGGTCTATATATTGATTTCGCCTTATTATTGAACAGAACTAAAAGCCTTCCAGGGAAAATCCTTGGAAGGCTTTTGGCTTGATGGATAGTAAAAGTAACTGGATATAGATTGTTTAAGGATTTGTCGACCACAGACCTGCTGATTTAACAAGAATACGTGGGTGCAATTTCAATTGTGCAACCATCACTTCCGCAAGGTCTTCCGGTTGCATTACTTTGTCAGGGTTACCGTCTGTCAGATTACTTTCGATTGCCAAGTCAGTAGCGACCGTGCTTGGTGTCAAGGCGCTGACACGTATATTATGCTTTCTCACTTCAAGCATTAGGGATTCCGTCAGGCCAAGAAGACCGAATTTCGAAGCACTGTATGCGCTTGTTAGAGGAGCCCCTTTTTGACCAGCAGTCGAAGAGATGTTAATGATATCCCCTGATTCTCTTTCGATCATTTCCGGCAATACTGCTCTAGTAACGTAATAAGCACCCATTAAGTTGATATCAATCATGTTTTTGAATTCTTCCGGGGAAAGTTCTAGAAACTTTACCGAATTTTCCGATGCCTGCATTGTTAATCAGGATATCGATAGAACCGAGTTCGGCTTTAATATGTTCGACAGCAGCCATGACTGATTCATTATCCGAGACATCAGCAGTCGCCATCGTTACGTTCACACCATATTCACTCAGTTCATTTGCCACTTTTTCAAGATTTGCAGCCGTTCTTCCAAGAAGTCCTACGTTAATGCCTTCCTTTGCGAATGCGATTGCTGTGGCGCGGCCAATCCCTCTGCCCGCTCCCGTAATTAATGCATTTTTACCTGTTAGATTTTGCATTTGCTTTCTCCTTTCTCCTTACACATTTACTAGAGCAAGTATAGCAAATGGTTCTATACAGGGATAAGAAAATGCTTTCGCCTGACGGAACATCGTCTTGGCAATAACTTTTTGGGTACAGCTATTTAGATGTTCTATTATTTATGCACTTCGACAGGGTTTTGATTCATCAGCTCGGATACCGTGACAAATTCATAACCTTGTTTTTTCAGTTCCGGTAAAATCACTTTTAGTGCTTCAACCGTTTGGGAACGGTCCCCTCCTGCGTCATGGAAGAGGATGATGTTTCCTGGAGTTGTGCCGTTTAAAACGGTGTTGATGATGTTTTTAGTCCCTGGCATTTTCCAATCTTTTGTATCTTGGTGCCATGACCACATGATGACCTTATAGCCTCCCTCAACGGCAGTATTAATAATTTGTTCGTTATAACTACCTCCGACAGGCCGATAAAGTGCGGAATTGATTCCGGTAATGTCGTAAATAAGTTTGTTCGTCTTATCCAGTTCTTTCTTCAGTTGTTCGGGTGAAATTCTAAAAGGATGCGTATACGTATGATTGGCGATTTCATGGCCTTCTTCGAGTTCCCTGAAGAGTATTTCTGGATATTTTTCAGCTCGTTCACCAATGACAAAAAATGTCGCTTTTGCATCGTACTGGGAAAGTAAATCTAAAATTTGTGGTGTATAGGTGGAATGAGGTCCATCATCAAATGTCAGAGCGATAATTTTATCTTCTGTCTTGATTTCCCAAAGAACAAAACCCTTTTTTTCGTAATAAGGTCTTCCTTTTTCTGTAGCAAAAGAAGCGAGGGTAAAGGAAAAAAACAGGATGACAATCAGACTTGTTTTTAAACCCGGAAATTTCATGACAATAACCTCCTTGCTTTTCGTATGTAAATATCATTATTTTAGTGTTCGACAAATACATCGAATTATACGAGGTATACTGCTAATAACGTCATCATCATTAAAAAACAGATGTAAAATCAGAAACACCGGATTTTCCAACAAGTACGATGTCGGAAAATCCGGTGTTTTGTGTTTGTATCAGCTAAACAAACAAACTACTTTTTTGTTTCTGCCAGTTTCAATAAATAATAGCTTTCCTCTCGCGCCATATGGTCGGCCATCAATGGGGTCAATGTGCCAAGCGATTCTTTTTTAAGCCCCATATCCTCCAATTCACGTAAAAAGGTTTTGAATAGCTCCATTTCCAATTGGATATCGTCATGAAACTTGTCTAATGCAGGAAACTTCGTGACATTTGTCCGCAAGAACCCTGCAAGCTCCACTGCTTTTAAATAGAAGTCTTCCCATTCTTTTGTGAAATCCCGGCTTTCTTCTTTTAATTGCTTTTCCACCCGGTCGAGATTTGCATCGATAGCTCCCGCATGACCTGCCGCGTCTAATAACCATAACAAATCATGGTGGAGTGGATGAACAGCCGGAGGTTTTTGGCCTTCTTCCAAATAGGAAAACAAGCGGATGGCCTCTTCGACTTCATTGACCATATGGTTGATGAATGTAGGCGTAAGAGAAATTTGGATTGTACCGACTAATTGATCTTTGAGCAACTGCAATTTGAAGTTCCGGATTTCTTCGCTAGTATTTTTTGTTTGCTGTAGGAGCCAATAAAGTTGTTGTTCGTTGACCGGTTCTTTTGAAAGCGCAAATGATTGTGCAAACCATTCTTTAAAGGAATTTGCCGTTTCGATGTTTACCCGTTCATTCGGGGCTAAGGAATCATGGATGAACTGACTATGATTTTCTAATATTTGTAGCCAAAAATGAAGTTCATATAATGCTTCTTCTTCGAACGTTTTATCCAAAAAAAGACCTCCTTTTCTCACAGTCATCTTATGAGGGGTTCTGCCTATTTGTGAAAATGGATTTACCCAGTCAGAACTGTGTCAAAAATGGATTCCCCACATAAGTTAGTTCGAGGAGTGATGAAAATTGGAACGTCCGCAATTTCGGGGAAGTTATAGACCATACGTATCCCCGCTTGATCCGTGCCCACCTATTTTGGTGAAGACTTTTGTGTTGCCGCCTCAAATTTTTATGGATTTTCAACCACCAGGTCTTCCACAAAATACCCCGGCAGAGGCGCTCCGCCAAGGTTCGCTTTGGCCTGCACTTGTGGATGGATTTTCGCGTGAGGAGGGGATTTCGTGAACACATTCGAAGAAAATCCTCAAATGAATGCATTCGAAGAAGAACGTCGTATGATGAAACTTGTGCAACAAGCGGACTTCGTCGTCGTTGAGCTCACACTCTATACGAACACGCATCCAGATGACGAAGAGGCCCTACAACAATGGCGGGAAGCGATTAAAAAAGCTGCACAAGTACGCCGACAATACGAAAATCGATATGGCCCCTTATCGCTCGCATCCGTTCCGACTGAACAGGCGCTTGAAATCGGCTGGCGCTGGAATCAAACACCGTGGCCATGGCAACGATAAGGAGGGAGAAACAGCATGTGGGTATATGAGAAAAAGCTTTTGTATCCTGTGGAAGTGAGTACCTGTAATCCGACGCTTGCCAAATACATTATGGAACAATATGGAGGAGCAGATGGGGAACTTGCAGCTGCACTCCGTTATATGAACCAGCGTTACACGGTTCCGAGCAAAGTCATCGGAGTCTTGAACGATATTGCCACGGAGGAGTTTTCGCATCTCGAAATGCTCGCGACAATGATTTACAAACTGACGAAAGATGCTACTCCTGAACAATTAGTCGAAGCGGGACTTGGTGCGCATTTCGTGAACCATGGGCATGCATCTCTTTTACGAAAATGCGGGCGGTGTACCGTTTACGGCAACGTATATACAAGCAAAAGGAGACCCGATTGCGGATTTATACGAGGACATTGCGGCAGAGGAAAAAGCGCGTGCGACCTACCAATGGCTAATTGATGTATCGGATGATCCTATGATTAATGATTCGCTTAAATTTTTACGTGAACGGGAAAATGTCCATTCCTTACGTTTCAGGGAATCGGTTGAATTCTTGAAAGAAGAGCGCGACCGTAAAAAGATCTTTTAAAAGAAGAGAATACAATTCATAGTGGATAAAAAAATGTAATACGTCTAGAACAGAAAAGCGCCTCCCTTGAGAGCGCTTTTTTGCATGTTGATATCCAATTTATCTAAACTCGATTCTAGTAACGTGGACCATTGAACGCATCTTTCAAATTGCCTACCGCGGACTACGCTTTCATGCGGAAGATGTGCTGTTCCGACCATTTTCCCCGACAAATCTGATTAAGCGAGTTCAGCAGGTACGCTATCAGTTACACAATGAACAGCGTCAACAGACGAAGAGGGTGAATAGTGAAGCAACGGATGCCCCGATCGAGGAAATTTTCCGCCTAGTCGGTTATACGCATCAAAGTTATTTTACTGCCAAGTTTAAACAGTTTGAAGGCACTACACCATTCGCCTACCGAATGGAGTGACTTGTAGGATACCTTCTTTCCGATTTGCGAAAGAAGGTGTTTTTTGTACGGAAAAACAAGTCATGTGCCATATCGTATGCCAGATGTTAGTGATAAGCCTGAACATATATTTACGGAAGTATGTTGCAACCAATCATAAATAGCGTTTAATAAGATAATTTTAGTTGAATAGAATATAAAAAGGTCATTAAATTATAAAATAGTAATTGAATTTTCTTTCTATAATGAAACTACAAACAAGTGGGAGGCGTTATTATGAAAACGATTGCAGAACAGAAAGTGATTCGCTATAGAGGAACAGAATTGAATACGAAAGGATGGCAACAAGAAGCAGCACTACGTATGTTGATGAATAACTTGGATCCAGAAGTGGCAGAACACCCTGACAAACTAGTCGTCTATGGGGGAATCGGAAAAGCGGCCCGGAATTGGGAGAGCTTCGATGCGATTGTAAGATCACTGAAAGAACTTGAAAATGATGAAACGTTACTGGTCCAATCGGGTAAACCGGTGGCGGTTTTTAAATCGCATACCAATGCACCACGTGTCCTCATCGCTAATTCCAACATCGTTCCGGCTTATGCCAATTGGGAGACGTTCCATGAACTCGATAAAAAAGGGCTGATGATGTACGGGCAAATGACAGCGGGAAGTTGGATTTACATCGGTTCACAAGGAATTGTACAAGGAACATATGAAACATTCGTAGAACTGGCTAAAAAGCATTTCAATGGCAGTTTACAAGGAACAATCACAGTGACAGCCGGACTTGGCGGCATGGGGGGCGCGCAACCGCTGGCAGTGACAATGGCAGGCGGCGTATGTATAGGCATCGAAGTGGATGAGACACGAATCGATCGCCGGATCAAGACGCGTTATACAGATATAAAAACGGATTCATTGGACGAAGCAATCCGTTTGGCGGAAGAAGCAAAAAAAGAAGGGAAAGCGTTGTCCATCGGATTATTAGGAAATGCTGCTGATATTTTACCGGAAATGATTGCACGCAATTTCATTCCAGAGGTTCTGACAGATCAAACGTCCGCACATGACCCATTAAACGGCTATATCCCTTCTAAAATGTCACTAGAAGATGCTGAGAACCTTCGTACGAATGATCCGGAGGAATATGTGAAACTGTCAAAAGCGTCAATGGCTGCACATGTCCGGGCGATGCTCGATTTGATGAGCAAAGGCGCAATCACATTTGACTATGGCAATAACATCCGCCAAGTCGCTAAAGATGAAGGCGTGGAAAATGCATTCGATTTTCCAGGGTTTGTACCTGCTTATATCCGTCCACAATTTTGCGAAGGGAAAGGCCCTTTCCGTTGGGTAGCCTTGTCAGGCAATCCGGAAGATATTTATAAATTAGATGAAGCCATTTTACGTGAATTCAGCTATAACGAACACCTTTGCAACTGGATTCGCATGGCACAAGACAAAATCGAATTCCAGGGACTTCCATCCCGTATCTGCTGGTTCGGTTACGGAGAGCGTGCGCGCTTCGGCAAAATCATCAATGATATGGTGGCTAGTGGTGAATTGAGTGCGCCAATCGTTATCGGCCGTGATCATCTCGATTCCGGGTCTGTCGCTTCTCCGAACCGTGAAACAGAAGCGATGAAAGACGGATCGGATGTCGTCGCAGATTGGCCGATTTTGAATGCAATGATCAATGCAGTAGGCGGAGCAACATGGGTTTCATTGCATCATGGTGGCGGCGTTGGCATGGGGTATTCAATCCATTCCGGTGTGGTCATTGTGGCAGATGGAACGAAAGAAGCGGAAGTTAGACTTGAGCGTGTTTTGACGACTGACCCGGGAATGGGGATTGCACGTCATGCGGATGCGGGATATGAAATTGCTAAACGAACGGCACGAGAAAAAGGAGTCAATATTCCAATGTTAGCTAAAGGAAATGATCAATAATGACAAAAACAATTTGGATTAAACATGCAGCCCAGTTGGCGACGCTTGCTTCCACTAAGAAAGGACCTCGCTCGAAAGGAGCGATGTCCGATCTTGGCATAGTGGAAGACGGCAGTTTATGGATTGAAGAAGGCATTATCCAAGCAATCGGAACAACAGGAGACATCGAAAAGCAATACGCAGATCGTTTGCATGAGGCAGAGATTGTGGACGCTACGGGCCATCTTGTTACCCCGGGGTTGGTCGATCCTCATACGCATGTGGCTTATGGAGGTAGTCGTGAACGTGAATTTGAGATGCGGCTGGAAGGCACCACATATATGGATATTATGAATGCGGGCGGCGGGATTCATGCGACAACGCGGATGACACGTGAGGCATCTGAAGAGGAATTGATCGAACAAACGATAAAACGTTTGGATTTGTTTCTTGAACATGGTGTCACAACAGTAGAAGGAAAAAGCGGTTATGGGATGGATTTGGAGACGGAGTTGAAGCAACTTCGTGTCATGAGGACATTGCAGGAAACACATGCAATCGATATTGTACCGACTTTTATGGGAGCGCATGCCGTACCGGTTGACTACAAAGGACGGGAAGACGAATTTGTCGATTTATTGATTGACGAAATGCTCCCTAGGGTTGCCAAAGAGAAGCTTGCTGTTTTTAACGATGTGTTTTGTGAAAAAGGCGTCTACACACCTGAACAATCGGAGCGAGTATTGGAAGCAGGTAAACGTTTGGGGCTTATTCCTAAAATCCATGCTGATGAAATTGAATCATACGGCGGAGCGGAGCTAGCCGCTAAGGTCGGTGCCATTTCTGCGGAACATTTACTGAAAGCTTCCGATGAAGGAATCCAGGCAATGGCGAAAGCTGGCACGATTGCTTGTTTGCTTCCGGCCACGGCACTCTACTTACGTGAGCAAGCGGCTGCCGGAAGGAAAATGATTGATGAAGGCGTGGCTGTCGCCATTTCAACGGACTGTAATCCCGGTTCATCACCAACTACATCGATGCCTCTTGTTATGAACTTAGCTTGTATATCCATGCGACTGACGCCCGCCGAGGCACTGACAGCCGCCACATATAATGCAGCTTGCGCCATTAAGTGTGAAGATATAGTGGGTTCACTTGAGGTGGGGAAACAGGCGGATATCGTCTTATGGAATGCGAAAAACTATCAGGAAATTCAATATTTCTTTGGTGTCAATCATGTGAAATCGGTTTGGAAAAAAGGTGTGCAGGTGGTGGGCAAATGAAACAGCGATGGCTTCAACCACCTGAATGGTTGTGGAATGTATCGGGAGGGGAAGTGACCCACGTTCATCAATGGGTCCGACCACTCCGCGAAGGGCAAGTTGGGCCGGATCTCATCCTGTACGGGGCACCCCTATCGAGGTCATCAATTAGTGTGTCAGGTGCTTCTTTGTACCCGAATGAATTCCGGAAAATGTGGAAAAGCTTCGCCACCTATAATTTAGACGAAGATATCGATTTGAGTACTTTCAAAATCGCTGATGCGGGGGATGTCGCTATGCATACGACGGATATCCCGTCCTCTCATCAACGGATCCAAGAAGCGACGGCATCTCTCATGACCAGTTATCCACAAACATTGACTTGCATGATTGGCGGGGATCATTCGACAACGGCATGTGCTGTTCGGGGAATCAAGGATGTACATCCACAAGAAACCATCGGAATTTTGCAGTTGGATACACATCTTGATGTGCGGGATCCGGCTGAATTAGGCCCGGCCAATGGAACGCCTATCCGGCAACTGATTGATGGAAGCGTTGTTAAAGGGGAACATGTCATCAATATTGGATTGCACGGCTATTACAATGCCAAACCACTTATTGACTACGCTAAACAGCACCATATTCAAATGGTGACGTTAAAACAAGCACGCAAACAAGGCATAATCGAAACAATCCAGGAATCACTTCATCAACTGTCTGCGAAAGTGGACCGCGTATATGTCACGGTAGACATGGACGTACTTGATATATCCGTCGCTCCGGGTGTGCCTGCATCTACACCTGGGGGAATGACGGCGGTAGAATTGTTTGATGCGTTGTTGGAAATCGGCAAGCATGATGCGGTTAAGCATATCGACTTTGTCTGTCTGGATCCTAGCAAAGATTCTACGGTTTCCGAAACAGTTAAGATTGGGGTCTATGCATGGCTGCAATTTATCACAGGCCGCGTCTTCCGGTCAATATAAACTGAACAGACGCCCGAGACCCTGATAATTTCGACTAATTAAGGGATGAAATGAGAGCTCTTGTATTACATTCTGGTTTTATTTCCCGGGAAAGTTTTTGTATGAACCCAATCCAGAACGATACCTAGCGACTCATTCACAACGATGCTACAATTAAGTTTAGATTTTACCGACGGAAAGGACTTATCATCTATGAAAATTACAGAGATTGAAATCTTTGCCATTCACTTACCTTTACATGAGCCGTTTGTCATTAGTTATGCATCTTATGATTATATGCCTTCCATTATTGTGAAAATCACGACGGATACAGGTGTAGTTGGTTATGGGGAAGGGGTTGCGGATGAGCATGTAACTGGAGAGAGCTGGGAAGGTACATTTGCTATATTGAAAAATACATTAGCACCGAAACTGATTGGCGAAAACCCAATTAATATGGAACGGATCCATGAGTTGATGGCTGCGGAAATTTATGCCGCCCCGACAGCGAAAGCGGCAATCGATATCGCTTGCTATGATGCTGCTGGTAAAGCGCTTGGCGTTCCGGTCTATGACCTTCTTGGGGGAAGATACCATGAAGAATTTCCAATCACGCATGTGCTGAGCATTGCTTCCCCAGAAGCCATGGCGGTTGAAGCAGAAGAACGGGTTGCGGCGGGATATCGTTCCATGAAAATGAAAGTCGGGACGCAAGTGGCTGAAGACGTCGAACGGATTGAAGCAGTCCGTGCACGTGTTGGAGAGGAAATTGCAATCCGTGTAGATGTTAACCAAGGTTGGAAAAACAGCGCCAATACGCTGCAAGGCTTGCAGAAATTAGAGCATTGTGCGCTCGATTGGCTGGAACAGCCGGTGAAAGCGGATGATATCGACGGCATGGTCGAAGTAAAATCGAAGTCGTCCGTTCCGTTGATGATTGATGAAGGTCTGCGAGGGGTGCGTGAAATGAGGGAAATCATTGCAAAGCGTGCGGCGGATAAAGTGAACATTAAGCTGATGAAATGTGGGGGCATATATCCCGCGATGAAACTTGCCCATATGGCAGAAATGGCGGGAATCGAATGTCAGATTGGTTCCATGGTTGAATCGTCCATCGGTTCGGCTGCGGGTTTTCATGTTTCATTTTCCAAAAAGATTATTACGAGTGTCGAGTTGACGGGTCCTTTAAAATTCAGCAAGGACGTTGGAAATTTACACTATGATGTACCGTTCATACGTCTGAATGATAAACCGGGACTTGGTATAGAAATCGAAGAGGAAATACTTCAAGAATTGACCGTGTTTTCAGAGAAGGTAACGGGATGACGAAGAAACTTACATTGAAAGATGGACGGGAACTGACAATCGCCCTATTAACAAAAGAACAACTTCCTTCAATCCTAATTTTACAAGAGAAGATACTCACCAACTTGGCAACAGAATCTTTTTTACAACCATTGACGGAAGAGGAATTTCTAGATATTTTGAGAGGGAAGGGCATGATGATTGGGGCCTATTACGAAGATCAACTCATCGCGTTTCGGGCAATGCTTGAACCCGAAATCGATGCGCATCATTTGGGAATTGACGCGGGCATACAGGACTCTAGGCTGGAACAGGTGATCTATTCGGAAATATCGAATGTCGATCCGGATTTCCGCGGGAATGGGCTTCAATTTCTTTTGGGACAACTGCTTTTTCAGGAAGTCGATGAACGTCAGTTCCGTTACATTTGTACTACAGTCGCCCCGTTCAATATTGCCAGCCTTAAAGATAAGTTTGCACTCGGGATGGAGATTGTTGCTTTAAAAGAGAAATACGGAAACCTACTTAGATATGTATTTATTAAAACGATATCGCATGAAGCGCAAGAAAAGCATGACGTGGAGAGACACTATATCGATATGGGTCAGACTGAAGAACAACAACGATACCTACGAGAAGGCTGGAGAGGTACTGGAATGGAGAGACGTGCTGACAAGTGGTTGATTTGTTATGAAAAATAAATAATGGTTTTACGAATCGGCCATTAAAATGGTTCGTGAGATTATTTTTACTATTTGCCAGCGACAAAGTTGTTGTTGAGTTTGTTCAACGTGTAAAAAAAGTTGCTGAATCGGAAAACTAAGTGAACGTAAATAGCAAAAGCCATTCCATCCAAGAGAAAACTTAGATGGAATGGCTTTTTTCGTCTACTTTGGGTAGTGTACAGCTTCAGAAAGGAAAGCTGTGTGTCACTTGTCCCAACCTACTTATATCTATAAATTTTCAACTCATCGTTGTTATCGATTGTGGCGAGTAAAATATCACGCGCTTTCACGTTAAAGATTGAAAATTTATTTTCCAGCCATGTATTATCTTTACCCGTTTGGTGCAATTCATTGAAATCAATTTTACCTTCTTTAATGATGATTTTTGGAAAGGAAAAAGGTTTTTTGACCAATTGCATATCCTCGGGGGTCAGTGCTTGGAACTGGGGAGATAGGAAAAAGGAAATGGTACCATCTGGTTCCCATTGTGCATGTGCAACCTTATGGATATCCTCAATTTTCTCTTTTCTTAATTCGGACAGTAAATGGTCGATTGTGATTCTTGCTTTTCTCAAGTTCGCGTAAATTATTTCACCATTTATGATTAGAGGGTAAGGGGAAGGTTCGAACCATTTCCTGAATGTGTTCCATTTCAAACTCGTGAATACACAAATAAGGTATAAAATAATGAGTACGATCGTTGTGATTAAGGATCCTTTCAGCCCTAATTGTTCGTCAGACAATGGGTGGGCAAGGATATTTCCAAGTATTAAAGCAATGGTAAAATCGATTAAGCGCAATTGGGAAAGCGTTCTCTCTCCCATGACTTTAGTTACTATTAGCAAAAAGATGAATGAAAAAACGGCCCTTAATATCCACTGAATTGTTGTAAGAGACTCCTGGCTATGAAAAAACTCCATACTACTAACACATCCCCGACTAGCATTGGTTTTCAATATATATGATTTCCAATTCATCGATAATTATGTAAGGAGATTAAGAGGGAATGGCGTGAAAGGACGTATTGCATATGAAATAAGTTAGTACACATACTAAAAAAGACGATTATTCTAGATGGTTAACCGCATGTGGAAACGAAAGAAGGTTGAAAATTGATTCGAACGATGGGACTTACAGATGATGATGAATTGATATTTGATTTCACATTGGGTGAAATAGGGGACCTTTCATTGGAGTGGTACTGGGTGGATTTTGATCAGCCAGATCCATATGAAGAGTCATTTCTACATTCGTTTTTTCAATTTCACCCTCTCGCGATTGAAGACTGTTTGTATCGTTTGCAGCGGCCTAAACTGGATTATTATGATGAGTATGCATTTTTCGTCTTGCACACCATATGTCAGGATAATTTAGCATCTGAAGAGTTGAATCTGTTCTTGGGAGAAAACTATATTGTTACGTTTCATTACAATAAAATGGAGGAACTGACGAAAACATTCAAACAATGGATACGTAACCCCGGGAATTGGAAACGTGGACATGTATTTAAAGCGTATCAAATCATCGATAACGTAGTCGATCATTATTTCCCGATTCTCTATAAAATTGAAGATCATTTGAATGAAATCGAAGAGCAATTGTCACCTTCCACAGTCCATTTGTCGATGGATTATGTATTCGAAGTACGCAGTGATTTACTACGCTTACGGCGAACGATTTTGCCGATGCGGGAGCTATTATATCGGATACTCTATTCAGAGCGGTTAGGCCTTACCTCTCATGAGCGTGCTTATTTCTCAGACATTCATGATCACTTACTGCGGTTGGGCGAAATGATTGAATCCAATCGCGAATTGACATCAGATATTCGAGATAGCCAACTGTCCATCAATTCGAATCGGATGAATAGTATTATGATGACACTGACAATCATTTCTTCCGTTTTTATTCCATTAACGTTCGTCGTAGGGGTGTATGGGATGAATTTCGATTATATGCCCGAACTGCACTGGCGCTATGGGTATGTCATTGTCGTGGTTGCCATGTTCATCATAGGGGGAGTGATGGTGATGTGGTTTAAATACAAAGGGTGGCTAAGCATATTCAAGTCTTGAAAAGAACAAAGGCGGAGAGTGTCTGGCACCCGCAGACTAGATAGGAATTATCCCTTTCTTAGTTATCAACAACTCGATATAGTAATATTTCGTGTACAATTGAAAAACCAGCTTCCGAAGGAAGCTGGTTTGAATGATTGTTATGTAGTACGAAGCCGCTTTTGCCGTACGTTCAGTAGAAAGTTTTAAACCACCACTCCTCAAAGTGGGTGTTCGCAGAAACTATCCTGTATGTCCTTGTTGTTCAAGAAGAACAAGGCTTGCCATTCCAGCTCCTAGATAAAACTCCCTTTTACAGCTTAAAGGTTAAAACTTAATATCGATACGAACAATGCAGCTTGTATTAATGATTCTACATGATATCAAAAAGATAATCAATGGGAATTTTAGGGTTTTGATAAAATTGCGGCGATTATGGTGACTGGTCGACCAGACATCAGTAAATAAAGCTCTGCCTCGGGTTTGGTGCTTTTTATCATTGAATTGTAGCAGTCCTAGAGCTAAGGTTTCCAGTGGAAAAGCCACAGGCGAAAAAAATGTTGGATCGAAAAGACATCCTGTTTTATGAGGTGTTTCAAGGTAATGATGAATCAGTATTATAATAGAAGGAATACGTGTCACCGATCCAATTCCATATCGTTTTGGTGACACGTTTTTTTAGCCGAGTTTGAACGTCTCAATCGCTTCGTACTTCGGCGTCATTTCGGGATGAATCTTAAAAAGGGAAAATGAGGTGATGGGCATTTCGATTGGATTCCATTGCTCCTTCGAAATGTGAAGCGGATCAGTTGCCTTGCGTTTTTTAGCGATTGTCATATGCGGTGTGAATCGGTCGGATACGGACCGATCAAGCTGCGCACTAACCGTTTTATCAATTTCCCTTTGTAATGCTGTTAACATAGGGGATTCTTTAACTGAAAAATAGACGACACGTGGTCTTGACGGGGAACCGAAATAGGAAAGCCCATCAAAATATATGTTAAACGCAGGGTTACTTTTGGCAATCGACCTCAGGTTTTCCGTTAAGAATGGAAGCGATTGTTCTGACATGGCACCTATAAAAAGTAACGTGACATGTAAATCGTCTGGATGGGTAATTACTTTATATGTTTCGGTTAACTGATACTTATCTTTATAAGCGTTAACGAGCGATTCAAAATCGGATGGTCCTTTTATACCGATAAAGTAATGTGAAGCCATGTTGTATCCTCCTTTGTGCTGATAATATTGGCTAATACATAGGATAACCTAATCTACTGCTGACAATTCAAATAGGAGTGTCATCTTTCTGTTTCCGGGAAATGTATTCTCTTACAGTGAAGACCTTTATAGCCGGAATTTTTTTTACCGGATACGATGGCATATTTTATATAATATTGATATAATCAATATTATTAGAAAATGAATTCCGCAAATGGCCGGTTTCAAGGAAATACTATTCGTCATCTTTTTTAGTGGGCTTGCAATAGTTTCCCTTTTGAAACATCGGATTTACGGAAACGGCCAAATTATCTGGCTTAAAATTAGAATCAAGGAGATGCAGGCAGCATGACGAATCATACCATTCAAGTCAGATTGAGCGAAACGAAAAAACAAAAACCCTTATCCGATCAATTGGAGTTCGGGCGAATTTTTACGGACCATATGTTTGTCGCTGATTATAGTGAAGGAGAAGGGTGGACCGACCATCGAATCGTTCCTTATGAGCCATTGATGATCGACCCGGCTGCAACCATTTTTCACTACGGGCAAACTATTTTTGAGGGGATGAAGGCTTACGTTGGGAAAGACGGCAAAGTTCTTTTGTTTCGCCCTGAAGAAAACATGCGCCGCATGAACAAATCGAGCGAACGTTTGTGCATGCCTGAATTCGATGAGGATGTTGCACTCGAAGCATTGAAGAAATTGATCACCATTGACAAAGACTGGATTCCTACAACTGAAGGAACCTCGCTTTATATACGGCCATTCATGGTTGCTACTGAACCATATTTAGGTGTTGCTCCTTCGAGAAAATACAAATTCATCATTATTCTATCACCGGTCGGTTCCTACTACAAAGAAGGTATCCATCCTGTTAAAATCCTCGTTGAAAACGAATATGTCCGCGCGGTGTCAGGTGGAACGGGGACAGCCAAAACGGCGGGTAACTATGCTTCAGGATTAAAAGCACAGGAAGTTGCTGACCAGAAAGGCTATTCTCAAGTTCTTTGGCTAGATGGCGTTGAACGTAAGTATATTGAAGAAGTCGGCAGCATGAACGTCTTTTTCAAAATCAATGGCGAAGTCGTCACACCTATGTTGAATGGCAGCATTTTAGAGGGCATCACAAGAAAATCAATCATTCAATTACTCAAACATTGGGGTATTCCGGTAAACGAGCGCAGAATTTCAATCGATGAGATTTATGAAGCCCATCGAAATGGCACTCTGGATGAAGCATTTGGTACGGGAACTGCAGCCGTCGTTTCTCCAATCGGGGAATTGAATTGGCAAGATGAGAAAATCATCGTCCATGACGGCGAAACTGGAGAACTTTCCAAGAAATTGTATGATGCGCTGACAGGCATTCAAACAGGCGAAGTGGAAGATCCTTTCGGCTGGGTTACGGAAGTTACAGAAACAGCTACTGTGTAAGGAATCAGGATTCAGAAAAGAGCTATCAACCGTCGTATAGGTTATAGCTCTTTTATTAGTATGGGTCGTGAAATAATATGCAAACCATATATATTGAAATGGACTATCGATAAGGGGATGTATATCTGTGATAAAAACAGTAATTTTCGACTTGGATGATACATTGTTGTGGGATAAAAAAAGTGTGGAAACAGCCTTTAGAAAGACGTGTGAACAGGCTGCAAGGGTCTATGATATTGAACCTTCCACACTTGAAGAGGCTGTAAGAGCAGAGGCGAGGGCACTGTATGAAACTTACGATACGTATGAATTTACCAAAATGATTGGCATCAATCCATTCGAAGGGATTTGGGGAACGTTCGACGACGAAGGGGAATCCTTTCAACAGATGAAAAAGATTGTTCCTGCGTATCGCCGTGAAGCATGGACAAGAGGATTAAAGCGGATTGGAATAGTTGACCCTGCACTTGGAAGTGAGCTTGCCGAATTGTTTCCGCAGGAACGAAAAAAGAATCCCTTCATCTATGAAGAGACATTCAATGTGCTGGATCAGCTGAAGGATACTTACCAACTCGTTTTATTGACCAATGGATCACCGAGTCTCCAACAAACAAAACTTGAAATCACACCAGAAATCGCCCCTTACTTCGATCACATTATCATTTCAGGTGCATTTGGGAAGGGGAAGCCCGATCCATCCATCTTCCAACATGTGCTATCCACATGCAACGTCTCTGTAGACGAGGCAATCATGGTCGGAGACAATTTAATGACAGACATATTAGGTGCTTCACGGGTCGGAATGCGTTCGGTCTGGATTAACCGCGAGAACAACGAGCGGGGCAAAGAATGCACACCAACTTACGAAATCAATCACTTGGAAAAGCTGCTACCGATAATTGAAAAACTGACAACGAGCGAAGTCTTCAGAGAATAGAAGAAAAAAGAGTCCGTCTACTATGAACTGTAGACGGGCTCTTTTCCTATTTATAGATCAATTGCAATGACATCATAAATATCTTCAAGGCCTTTCAATCGTTCAACGTTTGCTTCATCAACATGATTATCGACTGTCAACATCATGATGGCGTTGCCTCCGATAGTTGATCGACCTACTTGCATCGTCGCTATATTGATGTTTTCGATGGCGAGTAATGTTCCAACACGTCCAATTGCGCCGGGTTGGTCCTTATGTTTGATGAATAGCAGGTGGCCTTCAGGGCTGATATCCACCAAGTTGTCATCCACTTTGACAATCCGGGCGCCGAGTCCGTTGAGTAAAGTTCCTGAGACACGTCTGATACCACCTGAAGTTGTTACTTCCACTGTCACTAAGTTGGAGAAGCCTTTTGTAGTGGAAGTTTTGTGTTCATTCACTTTGATGTCGAAACGGTCCGCTAGAAACTTCGCATTGACATCGTTGACATGGTTTCCGAGATTTCGTTTCAGTAACCCTTTGAGTGTGTTGCGTGTCAGTGGTCTGACATCCGACTCAGCTAGTTCACCGTGATAGTAGATATTCACTTCTTCGATGACTTTGTTGGATAATCGAGATAAGAAGATGCCCAGCTTTTCTGTCAAATCAAAGAACGGTTCGATTTTCGCGAGCACTTCTTTCGAGACTGAAGGGAGGTTGACCGGGTTGCGGACGGCTCCTCCATTTAAAAAGGTGATGACATCATGGCTCACATCGACTGCTACTGATTCCTGCGCTTCAATCGTACTTGCGCCCAGGTGTGGCGTTGCAATGACTTCTGGAAGTGTCAGCAACTTATGACCGACGAAAGGCTCCGTTTCAAATACATCGAGCGCAGCTCCTACAACTTTTTTCGAAACGATTGCATCGTACAATGCATCTTCGTCGATAATGCCTCCTCGGGCACAGTTAATGATTTGAACGCCTTCTTTCATCAGGTCAAATGCCTCTTTATTGATCATATGCTTTGTCTCTTTTAACAATGGCGTATGAACGGTGATGAAGTCCGCAGCTCGAAGCACGTCTTCAACAGAGCCGGAAGTGATGCCCATTTTTTTCGCTTTATCTTCTGTCAAAAAAGGATCGTAAGCAATGACGTTCATCCGTTGGCCTTTAGCCCGCGCGGCAACTTCTGCACCGATTCGACCTAGCCCGACGACACCGAGCGTCTTATTTTTCAATTCAACGCCGATAAATGATTTTCGGTCCCATTGTTCGTTTTTCAATGAATTGAATGCTTGGGGGATTTTCCTTGCCAATGCCATGAGCATTGCCATCGTATGTTCAGCAGCAGAATTCGTATTGCCATCGGGCGCATTGACAACGATGATACCGTGCTCAGTTGCGGCGTCCAAATCGATGTTATCGACGCCGACACCCGCGCGTCCAATGATTTTAAGTTTTGGTGCATTGGCGATGATGTCACGTGTCACTTGCGTTTGGCTTCGGACGAGTAGAGCATCGAAATCACGGATTTTTTCTGCAAGTTCAGCAGGTGTCATAGTTGTATCGATGACGATATTCAAACCTTCTGCCTGTCTTAACGGGTAAATTCCATCTTCACTTAGTGGGTCACTGATCAATAGATTAAAAGTCATAAAAATCAACACTCCTTCTGTTATGTAGGTTCATTTTTTTATTATCAAAACCACAATACACAGTTACCGGAATCTAAAATGCCTAGGAAATAGGTTTCACGCCAATTCACTTTTCACTTTAAGCAATAAAAAAAGCCTTCCCCCCCTTACAAAATACAAATGTAAGGGGCGAAAAGCTGAATTACTCACGCGGTACCACCCTTGTTCACTGTCAAATCAAATAGACAGTCTCGGTTAGCATGCTTAACGGGCATGTGTCGGATTGGCCTACTACAAGTTTCAGCCAATCTATTCAGAAGTGCTACTCTACATTGAAATCACTGATTTGCACCAACCATCAGCTCTCTTTAGATTCCGGCACGTAAAGTGTATCTTCATCATAATAGTTTGAAAGGTTATTTAATTAAGACTAATCATAACAAATGAAAAACAAATGTCAAGCACCATTTTTAAAAAGTGAATGTACTATTTTTAGGGAGTCGCATTGGTAGAGGTTTTTTTCTGGTAACGATATCATACTTATGAGAACAAATACGAGGAGTGAACAGAAGTGCATGTTGATCATATAAAGAAATTCAACACGATTCCTTTGTCCGTTTTAGATTTATCCCCGATCAATGAAGGAAGCAATGCAACGCAGTCTTTCAAAAATAGTGTGGAATTGGCCCAGCATGTCGAGCGCTGGGGATTCAATCGCTATTGGTTGGCGGAGCATCATAATATGCCAGGTATCGGAAGTTCTGCAACTTCGGTCTTGATTGGTCATATTGCCGGCGCGACACAAAAGATCCGTGTCGGAGCAGGCGGCATCATGTTGCCAAATCATGCTCCCCTTGTCATTGCGGAGCAATTCGGTACACTGGAATCGATTTATCCGGACCGGATTGACCTCGGACTTGGGCGTGCACCCGGCTCGGACCAAGCAACGGCTTATGCACTGCGCCGTACTTTGCATAGCAGCGGGGATGATTTTCCGGAACAATTGGCTGAGTTACAGGCTTATTTCGAACCGGAACGTAATGCCCGCGTTCGCGCATTCCCTGGAGAAGGACTTGATATCCCGATTTGGTTGTTGGGTTCAAGCGGTTTCAGTGCACAACTTGCGGCCAGGGAAGGGTTACCGTTTTCCTTTGCCAGTCATTTTGCACCTGCTTATACTTTGCCTGCATTGCAATTGTATCATCAACAGTTCAAACCATCGAAGACACTTCAGGAACCATATGCCATGCTCGGTATCAATGTCATCGCAGCGGAGACGGATGAGGAAGCAATGCGGTTGGCAACGTCTCAACAACAGCAATTCCTCAGTTTGACTAGAGGCATGCCGACACAGTTGAAACCCCCAATCGACAACATCAACGAAGTATGGTCGCCTTATGAGCGGGCATCTATCGAGAAGACACTCGACTCCCGATCAACGATTGTTGGAAGTCCTGAAACGGTAAGACAGAAAATAGAAAGTTTCATTCAAGAAACGAAAGCGAATGAATTGATCATCAACTCGCAAATCTTCGACCAGCAAGCCCGCTTGCGTTCGTATGAAATTATTGCAGAAATGATGGAATAAATTAAAAATGCCAGGCAACTACGCAATTCAATACTGCGTCGATGCCTGGCATTTTCATTTGTGTCTAGACTCTGGCGCCTAAGGGCTCGGGTCATGAGCCTCCCCAACTATGAAGGAAGGATTGAACTGCATCCTTCCCGGGCAAAGTACGCCGCAATGTCGGTCCGTCTTATGCCTGTCGCCCTAGATCAAGGCACCTACGCTTTTCTATCGCTGTTTATCTTGCCGTTCCCAAACGCGCAGAGAAGGATATGGATCGAATGACCATTCGGTTCGTCCATTGTATTTGTACATGCCGTAATGCAGATGAGGGGGGAATTTACCGGAGGTTCCTTCTTTCCCATAACCGGAACTACCGACATAACCGACGATTGTTCGAGGTTCTACAATATCGCCTACTTTTAGATCCTGATTGAATGAAGATAAATGGGCAAAATAGTGGTACGTATTATGATTGTCACGGATGCCGACACGCCAACCGCCGAATTCGTTCCAGCCCATGATTTCAATGACGCCATAAGAGGTGGCACGGACAGGAGTCCCATATCCCGCAAATAAATCGGTTCCTTCATGAATCCGTCTGCCGCCCCAACCGCGGCTAGCGCCCCAAGTGCCTCTGTAACTGTAGTTGAAATTGGTTGGAATCGGAAAGGCGTGTTCGTCTAAATCCAACGTTTCAAATTGGGAATACAGTTTTGCAATCGTCAAGATTTGATTAACCGTTACCTCGCGTTGATAATAATCAAATAAAGCCAACTTAAAGTCTTCTTCAGCTTGGCCGTAAGTACTTAAATAAGTTGCCATTGTATAAAGGATATCTTCCGGAGTGTCCGGATCGGCCATTCCGTCTCCGTTTCCATCCAGCCCATAACCGCCAAAAAATGTGATCGATTTGGGGGAGGTATCCTTTGTTTCTGGATTGAGCGTACCAGCCCAAAACTCATCAGAAAACTGGATCGAGATGGGTCCATCCCTTTTCGGAATATCATTTCGTACTTGTTGAATATTCCGTTCAAACTGGTCAATAGCGGCTAAATAATACCAGGGGACAGCCACCGACTCAAATTGTAAGTAATGTTGCATCCGGATTTCCAGTATTTCTTCTTGAGACGGCTCGTCTTTTGCCGAAACGACCGTGTAAAACAGAAATGACAAAGTGATGATATATGCGGGTAATAACAACCAGTGACGCAAAAAAAAACCTCCCTTTTAATACGTTTAATTAGAATCCCCCAATCGGCCTTTTTCATGAGTAACAGAGCAAAATGCATAATTTGAAATTGACTTAAAATGTTGAGGGGAATTGTGTGAGTGACTGTCGCCCATCTCTAAGCATAAATTAGTAATGACATTAGTCTAGAATAGGGGTGGAATGTAATGAAAACTCCAAGGTTTAATTATGAGGAAATGAAGGAGATAGAACTAATTCGCCAACTGCAATTTTTTTACTCTGTAGCTCAAGAACAAAATAAAACGCTATCCGATGATTGTAAACATGAGGTGAGTACCGAAAAAGAGAGTCATCCTCATGAATTAGATAATCCTCGTAGTGGTGCTGGTACAGTTGAATTTAAAAAAAACAGTCTATCTCAACTGGTTGATGTACTGAAAAAGGTCAAAGCCGCTCAGAACGAATGTGATCGTATGTATAGTTCCATACCTGTTGTCCCTGTTGGCGAACTTGAATTAGATAAAACAAATGACAATGTGGGAAATTATAGCAACCCCGAGATTACCGAACTAGATGAAAAAAATAGTGACTCCAAACAAATGAGTCTATACCGATTGATAAATACATTGAAAAAAGTGCCAGCAAAGCAGACACAAGATTCCTTTGAATTATCGATTACTCCTGAATCTCCAATTATTGATGAACCTGCTCAGATAGAAAATGTTATTGATTCACAAACAGAATGTGAATTTGGACCGATGTTTACTTCTAATATCCGCTATATTGATTATGCAAATGAAAGATTTACTAGAAATAATGTTAATAAGATTGAAACTACAGATGCAATGGCTGAGCTTCCGCGGAGTGGTACTATTTATCATAAGTCTATAAAAAGCCCGTTTTCCACTTCTGTAGAAATTGACGATTTTCTTCAAGCGCCTCTATTTGGTGAAGTCAGTCAAAATACATTTGAATTTCTGGACCTATCCACTACACAAAGTATTAAATCAGATACAAAATTCATAAGTACGTCCACCTATTACCCGGAACAGCCTTCGTGTCATTTAGTAAGTTCTGCAATTCATGAGACCATCTATTTAACACGTACTCCTCAAACGAATCCATCGGAAAAACATGAAAAAAATAGCGCTAAATCGATTATGATGCCTATCCACCCTTCATCCAAAATGAGTGACTCAAAACATGCAAGTAAGATTGACGATTATATAAAGATTAGAGTTCCGGTTGTACTAGGAGAATACAATATTGAAATCTGTATAGAAGAGGAGATTTTTTTTGAGGAAGAGTTTATGGGGATTAAGGAAGTCTCTAAAAATATTGTCCTGACAAATTGTCATTTTACACCTACTCAATTTTCCGAATCAGTAGGGGATGGTACATGTGCGGCGTCTAGTGGGATGTTAGTAATAGAGGGATTTATCGTACAAAATATCAAGTATAGTGCAATGCCCGCTAAAAAAAGGACTTATAGAAAAAGAACAAAAATGATTACGTTACATGAAAAAATCACAGTGGAGTTACTAATTCAATTAGTACAAGAACAAGGGATTAAAGTTAACTTTAAGGATTTAAGAAACTATGAGAATGGAGAAAACTGAAATGGTTAGCGGCGGGTATTTTACGGACACTTACTATTTACACATAGCTTAACTTAGGATGACGCTGGCATTGCTCCAGGGTCATTTACTTTTAATTCACCAGATTTTGGGTTATGTACTTTTACCGCCGACAAATCCTATTAGTAAAATTGGACAACTCCTAGTGTTTTGCCCGAGCAATTAAGCTGCTCTTACATAATGTAGGAGTGTAAGCTTACAAAAATTAATTCAAGGAGATGTTTATTTAATGAGTTGTTTTGGTAAAACGCCTAATAACCAACCCCCTAATGACCAGTCTTGTGAGGTGACATCGCTGCAACAAATTCCTTTAAGCGATGAAGCTATTGCACTTCAACTAACACCTGGCACGCCTACGTTTAAAGCACCTGTAGTTTTAGTAGAGAGAACACTTCAAATTGTTGTAGAATCAGATATTGAACTTGATCCACCAGCATCAGAGATTAAGCGAGTGACAAAGAATGCATTTCTAGACCAGGTCAAACTTGTACCTGTTAGATTTAGACGAATTGGCACTACAGACTTTTTTGAAGTAACACGGGCTAAATTGTTCGTATCCGGACACATTCGTAAGGATATTGAATATGCTACACGTAATTGCCAAGGAGGAATTCAGGATCGAATTGCTGAGGTACCATTTTCAGGATTTGCGGAAATTAGGGAGACTGAATTCCTCAACCTTCCTGTCATCGGAATTTCCGATAGCAGCACTGCTCGGTTCCTAAGTGAGAAAAGTGATATCGAACCTCGTTTGGATAAGTATTTCTTCCAAAATCTTGTGAAATACAATGAACAACCGTATGGTGAGTTACTGGGTGCCAACTTCTTTGAACTTGATTTTTCACCAGTACACACTAAACGCGGAGGAGAGTTTAGCGTATTACGGGAAAAAATCGTCTTGGATCTGTTTTTAAAAGTATTACAAGTCCAACAATGGCGAGTTGCAGCTACACGAACTCTTCCTATCTTTGACGAAGGTACTCTTGGTATCTAAAAGATGTTTCTAAAAAACACTGGAAATCTATGTACGGGTTTCCAGTGATTTTTTGTATATTTCGGGTTTACGAAGGTCCAGCGAGCACAATCCCATATGAACAACTAGATGATGGAACCATTTAAAAAATGCGAGATGAAAATCGATTGTTGATGTGCGGGTAGCACATCATAAGATGTAAGGTGTTCTTGTGCTTAACATCATAGATGACAGCGACAAAATGGACACGGAGACGTATTACGAGGAGACAAAAAAGTGGTAGACGTATCTCTACACCACCAACAAATTTTATTGGAATGATCGTCCTCAATAACAATAGGGACAACTCCAAGTGTTTTGCCCGAGCGTGAAAGAGAGTCGAACATAATTTAGGAGTGTAAGCTAAAAAAATCAAGGAGATGTTTTTAAATGAGTAATTATGGCCATCCCCCTCATGGGACGCCTGATGGGAACCCTTCCTGTGAGGTGAATTCGCTACAACAAATCCCTTTATGTGATGAAGCTATTGCACTTCAACAAACTGCTGGTACGCCTACTTTTAAAGTACCTGTAGTTCTAGCAGAGAGAACACTTCAAATTGTTGTAGAATCAGATATTTCACTTGATCCAGCCGCATCAGAGATTAAGCGAGTGACAAAGAATGCATTTTTAGACCAGGTCAAACTTGTACCTGTTAGATTTAGACAAATTGGCACTACAGACTTTTTTGAAGTAACGCGGGCTAAATTGTTCGTATCCGGACACATTCGTAAGGATATTGAATATGCTACACGTAATTGCCAAGGAGGAATTCAGGATCGAATTGCTGAGGTACCATTTTCAGGATTTGCGGAAATTACGGAGACTGAATTCCTCAACCTTCCTGTCATTGGAATTTCCGATAGCAGCACTGCTCGGTTCCTAAGTGAGAAAAGTGATATCGAACCTCGTTTGGATAAGTATTTCTTCCAAAATCTTGTGAAATACAATGAACAACCGTATGGTGAGTTACTGGGTGCCAACTTCTTTGAACTTGATTTTTCACCAGTACACACTAAACGCGGAGGAGAGTTTAGCGTATTACGGGAAAAAATCGTCTTGGATCTGTTTTTAAAAGTATTACAAGTCCAACAATGGCGAGTTGCAGCTACACGAACTCTTCCTATCTTTGACGAAGGTACTCTTGGTTGCTAATTGGCCTTATAGAAATCCCCTGCACTCATCATTTTATTGATGAATGCAGGGGATTCATTTTTTAAAAAAACAAGGGCTCCAAATTCTTAACTGTATTGGAACCATACATATGAATTTGGCTTATAAAAAATAATACTTTTACCATTCGTGAATTGAAAAGGGGACGATTGAAATAGACAAAGTTACTGTATTAGTCGGATGAGGCTTTATGCCTGTGAAAAGGGTGTTCACTCAATAGAGATTCCTGCGCGTACTCTGCATTACCAGGCCCAACAGCTCCTATTTCGGTCAATGAAAACACCATTAACAAACGGTCTCCCGATTTTACCGTTACGGGTTCAAAATTATCATTCTCTCCATGAACTGTGGTACCAGAGGTTATGCTCCCTGTAAGGGGGGGATATACAGTTGCACTTGTTGCGAAGAAGCTAGTACTTTTAGGTGCTGCTTGATAGACCCGTACATTGACGGCAAATATTCGATTTCCAAGGTTAAATGTAGATGGTTCAGTGTAGGATGCGGAGATAGCAGTTATGGTACCCGCTCGAGAAACTGAGAAGGCTTCGTCACGTATTAATGAAACATCTATCAGGTTAAAGAGCGGACTTGTAACGTTAAAAGCTGTGCCAAATCCTACGAAAGCGTATCCAGCCGTTCCGACTGCATTAGTAGACGTATTGACAAGGGTATTACTAGAAGCATACGGAATCATCATACCCATCCGAACTGAAGGGGGATACAGGCGGCGTTGGGAGCTGTGAATGGTCCGACTGCCTTGCATACATTCCGTGTTCCACTGTGGCATTTACTACTGATTCGGTTATTGAAGTCATTAGAAGTCATTTTCCAATCTCCTTTCCTCACTATCCTATTCAAAGTCCCTTATCTTGTTAGGGGCTTGGCTAAAAACAGTTGTTAAACTCGCTACTTCTGGGTCTATGAGTTGCTCAAGCACCTTTCAATATTTTATTAACATAAATATTCCCCTTTCCATTGTTGAAATGGAAAGGGGATGAATGGCATTGACAATTGTTACGTAGTCAACGGATCAGGTTCTATTCCTGTAAGAACAAACGTTTAATCGATTGTGATCCCTGCAGATGCGTTTCCTACAATGGCAGCAGCTATAGCTGTGCTTGTAGTGGCTGAAAATACCATTAACAAACGATCGCCTACTGATACTGGTACATTTACGGTCGCATTGCCAGTCGCAACAGCGCCAATTGCGATTGGAGCTGGGAGTGGTGGGGCTAAGTCAACGAATGCACCTGTAGCAGTAAAGGTTGTGCTACCCTGTGGTGCTCGATAGATTTGTGCTCTGATTGTTGTAGGTCCAGTTAGTACTGCCACTGCAGCTGTTGTAATGAATGATGCGGAAATAGCTGTAATGTTTCCAGCTCGTGGAACTGAAAATGCTTCACTTGGTAAAATACCTAAGTCAATCGTGTCGAGTGGGCCGATGATAATGTCAGGGACAGATGTACCAAATCCGATAGCGCTAGCTGTAGCAATTAACCCGAGAGCAGTAGTAACTAATACTGCAGGTATAGTACCAGAACTGAATGGGACAATTGACCCGGTTCCATTAGCAGTCGGTGGGGTACAGTTTGCATCCACTGCAACGATAGGTCGTGTGATACAAGGATTCACTCCATTGCCATTGCCACATTGGATATTATTTGTACATCTACCACGTCCACCGCAGCCGCGGCATCCGTTATTTCTATTTGACATATTAACACCTCCTTTCTTTGCTATACTATTCAAGGAAATGTTGGTCGGACGGGCTATCAACTACTTATTGTAGATAGTTTTTGTGAATCGCTAATTCCTAAACTATGGAAATTTAAGTCGTTGGTCAAAAAATAGCTGAGCTGAGGTTGAGTAAGTACAGCTGTTGATAATGAGCATCTTGATTTGTCGACTTCCTCTAAATAGGAATTGTTTTTTTTTGTTTATATGCAACTGGTTGATCTTAGAAAGAATCTAAATTAACTTTTTCCAAAATAATTTGAAAAATGAAATCGATTCATTGTTTTTTTCTTCTTGTTGTTTTGTATCATTTGAGGGCTCAATAGGTTCTTCTGTTTTTTGGATTGACTCCTCTACTTTCTGGATTGGTTCTTCTGTGTTCTCAATTGGTGCTACCTCATGTGCCTGTTTCAATATCTCTTTCGCTGCCTCGTTATTTACAGGTGTACTTTCAGATGAGGGAAGCGCTTTGGATTCTATACATTTTATTGTGATTCCTTTTATGGGGACAGGGTTATTTCGATGGCCTGCCGACCTCGGGGTGTTATTTTTGTGCTGGCCGGTATAGAAGTGACTAGGATTCATGCTGTTTACTGGGGTATTTCGTTTGGTAACATACTTCTGTCCTTCTGAAACATTATTTTGAATAGCGATTCTTTCCATAGGCGTTAAATCAGTCGGTAATTCTTCTATACTTTTTGACTGACTCACGATTTTTTGAAGTTGATTGTAAGATGGGGGATGGTTAGATAAAGGAATAGATGATTGCTCATTAGTTTGAGGAGTTTCATTTATAGAAGCGTTTCCCCCCGTGTTCTGGGAACCTTGTGAAGCGATTGAGGGATTTTTTACCTCTATTAGATTGTCGCTATTGCCTCCATTCATATTACTCATGATTGATGAGATTTTCCGATTTAGATCCTCAATTGTTTGGTTTAGTGCGTCAATCTGAACCGAGAATTTTTTGATTTCCTGCTTATATCCCGCGATTTGCATACTCTTCTCTTCATCCATTAGTTCCATTAACTCTTCCAAATCCGTGATTTTCGCTTTAAAACCATGAAATTCATCCTTCATGAGATGATAATCTTCAGTTGAATTACCTGTTTTCAGCGTCGTTAAGGTTTCCCTATACGTTGCAATTTTCTGTTTCAGTTTTTCAATGTCATGAGCGGAGTAGAGCTGAGTATCTCCCATCACATTTCACTCCTTTACAATTCACTCCTATACTATTAATGGGAATTTCAATAGGTGACAAAACGAAGGCGGTGGGCTCTTAATGAGAGATGTTTTTTTAGCCCATACACTACATCTCCTACATCATATTCTAAGGAGGAAAGAAAAAATGAGGGAGCGACAATTTTAAGGAGAAATATAGGAATATTAAATTGAACGGTATAAATGTCGATAGCCTTAAAGAGCAAGAGTGATGTCCTTTAATTAGTAGAGGTAAATGAACTCTTAATAAGCCGGTTTAAGCCCACGTGCTCAATCGTTTACGTCATATTATGCTACGAACGGAAGAAAAAAGGAGGTGTTAACAAAATGAGAGAAAGAAAGTGTGGTTGCCGCCCATGCACTGAATCTTCGGCATCATATTCTAAGTGCGAAAGAGATAAATTCGGAGGTGAGAACAGGATGCAAGAAAAGAAGTTTGATGATAAAGAAATGATTTGTGTTAATGTCGACAAGGTGTATGACTGGATTGTAAAAGAAAATACGTTTGATATTTTCCCGACATCACCAATCACATTTACAGGATTAACGGCAGGTACGTCTTTAGTAGGTGCAACTGTTACATGTTCAGTGGTTCCTGCTGCGACAAACCCAGTCGAAATCCTAAATCGGGTGGATCGCCAATTTTGCATTGATGGAAGGAATGTCTGTCTTCAACAGCTTGCGATTCGCAAAAATTTCACAGTAACGCTAACCCTGACTTTAGCAACAGGAGTGATGTTCACAAGTACAGCGATTGCGGCTTCTCGAAATGAGCTAGTCACTTTGTGCGCGCCTGATGGAACAGATGTTGAAGTTACGTTTACAGAACTAGACTGCTTCGTGACTAGTACAGGTACGCTTACTTTAGCAACGACTGGTGGTGCAGTCACATTTAGCGCACTAGTCATCTCCGTATCTAGTTGTCAAAGTATCCAATCGACATTCCCGGTCACTGTTGAACTGTTGGCTGATTTCTGTGAACCAAGAGAAGAGTTACCATCAGTTTGTCCTGCACCGAGTCACCCACCACAATGCCCTCAAGTGTTCCCTGATCACGGCCATTGCCATGATCATGACTGTCGCTAATATCGACTAGCGGTGATAATCGTTAAGCAGAAAACATATCTTAAAGAGAGGGTATCCCTCTCTTTATTTCTTTTGAGAAAAGGTGGTTGAAATCGGTGAGACACGATAGAAATGATGTAGAAGCGAAGATTACAGAGCTTCAGTTACAAACGAAATCATACTTGTCTGACATTAAAAAGTGGGTAGATGAACTGCATCATCCTGACAGACTGAATATCATAAGCTATTTTACATATTCATTGGACATCTCCCATGATCTAGAACAGGAGAGTTTATGCCTTGGGTCTTATCATATATCGAATAGGGGAAATCAGCCAATCACAAATCCTTATGTGTGCATAAAAATCCCTAAAGAATCGCCCTTCTTCTTTTCGGGGAAGTATGTGTACGACAACTTCAAGCAGAAATTGAAAACTCCGGGTGGATGGCAACGGATCAACGAGAAGGAGAATAAAGAGGAATATTGGCTTAAACCGTTGGGTAAACAATCGATTGAACCAAATGAGACTCTTTCATTTTCAGACTTTCAGGTGAAATGGAAGCCTACACAATCGTATGCAGGCAGTATCATGGGATTTACGTATAGTGATGAACTGAAAGATGGAATCCCTGTACTCAATCCCATCAATCTCAACGGAAGTGTTTCCGTACAGGGGGATAGAGATGAGTGAACTGGATGGAAAAGAGCAAGAATTGTTTGTGCGGCAGATGATCCGTCAACTTATGAAAGATCAACTTAATGAACTAAACACAGAGAACCAGAACAATAACAGCTATGTTTTTTTAGAGAACAAGACATTGAATATGGTGATTCTCTATCTGTTAATGAAAGAAGAGCGTGGGACAACTGGAGAAAACGGTGGGGAAGTTGACAGGCATTCTGAAGTGAAGATTGTTGAGCAACTTGACCAGGTTATTGCCGATAATAAAAAGGAATTTGAAGAAGTAATCACTTTACTAAAAGAAAAGTTGTAACCTGGAAAATCATGCGAATCGTACTGGTGTAGTGTTCTAAATGATAATTCCATTCTTTGCTCAAGGACAATCCAAGATTGGAGGTTTTATCATGAATAGTGAAAATATCAAAAATAATGATCCAATACAGCTTAAACAAATGATCATCTTTTTAAAAGCGGAATTGACGAAGTATGAGCATAAAGTGAAACAATACAAAGACAGCTATCACTATTCAGTAATTGAAAATCTTGAGCAGGAAAATGCGCAATTGGCAAAAGAAAAAATTGAGCTCACTAAGACGTTAAATGAACTGCAGCGGAAAAGAAATTTCATATCCATTGATACTGCATGGAAAACAAAAACCGCTTGGCTGCCGGTCAACAAACAGTTGAACGAAGTGATGAAAAAGTTAAAGGATGATGCCGGTACCAATCATAAGATGTATCGCAAACAGGAGCGGCAAATCACTTCTCTACATAAAAAGTTCATTGAACAAAAATCAAGTTTAGAACAATTCGAATATAGGTTTGTTGACCTCTTTCAAAAAGCAACTAACCATGTACATAACCAAATTGAAAAAGTAAGTATGACCAACGAAGAACGTCTTCGCTTTGAGGATGGGAGACGGCGTTTATTAAAAAAGATAGAAGAAAAAAATAATAAGATTAAGGCACTACAAAATGAAATAATAAATCTGAAAGATCAAAAGAAAATGTCTGAAGATAGCATTGTGACAGCTGTATTAAAAAGTGAGTCTGCTAAAACCTCAGAAACGCTTCTTCAATTAGAGCGCCAAATGAAAGAAGGAATCGCTAAATCATTGGATTCCGAAGAGAAATGGAAAGCAAAGTTAGCTGTTTTTGCGGATGTGAAACAGCGTTTCCTAAAGGATATTGAAGATAGAAATAAAAAGATTGAAAAACTGCAGCTTGAAATAATCGATATGAAACAACAAAAGGAATTGTCTGATGAAAACATTGTGACAACTTTATTAAAAAGTGAGCTTGCCGGTAATTCGAAGGCCCTTATGCAATTAGAGCGCAAAATAAAAGAAGGAATCGCCAAATCATTAAATTCTGAAGAAAAATGGGAAGCAAAATTAGCTGTTTTCGATGATATGAAACAGCGGTTTCTAAAGGAGATAGAAGAAAAAAATAATAAGATTGAGGAACTGCAACTTGAAATAATTGATATGAAACAACAAAAGGAATTGTCTGAAGAAAGCATTGTGACAGATGTATTAAAAAGTGAATCTGCTAAAACCACAGAAATGCTTCTTCAATTAGAGCTCCAAATGAAAGAAGGAATCGCCAAATCATTGGATTTCGATGAGAAATGGGAAGCAAAGTTAGCTGTTTTCGATGATGAAAAACAGCGTTTCCTAAAGGAGATTGAAGAAAAAAATAATAAGATTGAAGAACTGCAGCTTGAAATAATCGATATGAAACAACAAAAGGAATTGTCAGAATATAACAATGTGACAGCTATATTAAAAAGTGAGTCTGCTAAAACTTCAGAAATGCTTCTTCAATTAGAGAACCAAATGAAAGAAGGAATCGCCAAATCATTGGATTCCGAAGAGAAGTGGGAAGCGAAGTTAGCTATTTTCGATGATGTGAAACAGCGTTACCTTCAGGAGATTGAAGAGAAAAATAATAAGATTGAGGAACTACAACTTGAAATAATCGATATGAAACAACAAAAAGAATTGTCGGAGGAAAACATTGTAGCAGCTGTTTTAAAAACTGAGCTTGCCGGTACTTCTGAAGCTCTACTTCAATTAGAGCAGCCAAATGAAAGAAGGAATCACCAAATCAATGGATTCCGAAGAGAAGTGGGAAGCAAAGTTAGCTGATTTCGATGATATGAAACAGCGTTTCCTAAAGAAGATTGAAGAAAAAAATAATAAGATTGAGGAACTGCAACTTGAAATAATCGATATGAAAAAACAAAAAGAATTATCTGAAGAAAACAATGTAGCAACTGTTTTAAAAACTGAGCTTGCCGGTACTTCAAAAGCCCTTCTTCAATTAGAGCGCCAAATGGAAGAAGGAATTACCAAATCATTGGATTCAGAGGAGAAGTGGGAAGCAAAGTTAGCTGTTTTCAAAGATGTAAAGCAGCGTTACCTACAGGAGATAGAAGAAAAAAATTATAAGATTGAAGAACTACAGACTGAAATAGCAGATATGAAAAAACAAAAGGAATTGTCCAAAGAGTACACTGTGACGGCTGTTTTGAAAAGTGAGCTTGCCAGTACTTCAGAAACGCTTCTTCAATTAGAGCGTCAAATGAAAGAGGTATTGGCCAAATCGTTGGACTCTGAAGAGAAATTGAATACGAAGTTAGACGCCTTTGAGGATGTAAGACAGCGTTTACTTGTTGAAGTAGAAGAAAAAAATAGTGAAATCAAGGAACTACAACGTGAAATAGCAGAATTGAAAGAGCAAAAAGAAATGGCTGAAGCTAGTACTCTAACAGTAGAAAGTGAACCCTCTAATACTTCAGAAACACTTCTTCTATTGGAGCGTCAAATAAAAGAAGTATTAGCTAAATCGTTGGATTATGAAGTGAAACTAGAGGCTAAATTAGATGTACTTAATGCCATGGAAAATAAAATACATCAGCTTACGGGGGAAATCGATGATATAAAAGAACTTGATGCAGCTGATGAGAATAAAAAATAATGTAAAGACCTTCGAACTACTGGAAGGTCTTTTGTTTGGAGTCTGGGAATTCGTTGTATTCCGAACTATTTCGATTTTGTATGGGTGACTATCACCCATACATGATGCTACAATTAACGGGGAAGCGTACTATATAGTTAAACAGGAGTGATACTAAATGGAAAAATTACAATCAATGGAACAATTTGAGAAACTGAAAAATGAGGAACGAACGATTTTTATGTTTTCTGCTGACTGGTGCGGGGATTGCCGTGTCATCGAGCCAATTTTACCGGGAATCGAAGCGGACTATCCGGAATATACATTCATCCTTGTTGACCGCGACGAGTTTATCGATTTATGTAGTGAGCTTGATATTTTCGGTATTCCAAGTTTCATTGCCTATCATGGCGGTGAAGAGGCGGGCCGTTTCGTCAGCAAAGACCGCAAAACACAGGCGGAAATCGAAGAATTTATTAACAATCTTTCTGCTTGATCAAACATAAGAATTAAAGAAGCATCCATCATAACATAGTGATGGATGCTTTTTCTTCAATAAACGAGGGGGATTGGGATGAAACCGATTATTGGAATCACGATAGAAATGGAGAAAGATGATATGCAGTCCATCAAGAATGCATATGTAAAGGCGGTTATTCATGCAGGAGGATTGCCTTTTTTGATCCCGTCTGGCATAGAGGGAGATGCGGCACAACTGGTGGAGCGGATTGACGGTCTATTACTGACTGGTGGCGATGACATTAACCCGTTGCTGTTTGATGAGGAGCCCCATCCGAATTTGGGCACAGTAACGCCTGCAAGGGATGCTACTGAACTTGAAGTCACAAGGCAAATGCTAAAACTAGATAAACCAATCCTTGGAATATGTCGTGGTATGCAGGTGTTGAATGTCGCTGTTGGTGGTTCGGTTTATCAAGATTGTGCTAAACAGATTGACCGGCCAATCCTTCAGCATTATCAAAAAGCACCTACCGGTCATCCAAGTCACTTCGTTCGGCTGGCGAAAGGGAGCTTATTGGAAGAGTTAGCAGGACGTGATCAAATTCTTGTCAATTCCTTTCACCATCAATCCTTGAAAGATGTTCCAGAGCCATTCATCGTAACGGGTACCGCGACCGATCAGATTATAGAAGCGGTCGAGAGTGCTCAGCATCAATTTGTTATTGGTGTCCAATGGCATCCTGAGTTATTGGCGGAAATTGGGGATACAATGTCACTACAACTTTTCGACCGATTTATTCTAGCGTGTAAAAAAGGAAAGAGTTGAACGGTTTTCTCAGTTTTTTGTTTTGGTATAAGGAATCATTTTTTCAGGATAGTCTGTGAAGATGCCTTCTACACCGATGTCTTTAAGCATTTGTGCGTCTTTTTCTTCATTGACAGTATAGGTACGAATCGTTGCGCCTGTTTTTAATACTTGTTGAATAGAAGGTCGGAATGCGGTTTGGAAATACAAATGGAGTGCATTCGCGGGAATGTTGTTCATATAATCGAGCGGTTCCACAAGCACCTCACTGAATAAAATAGCTGTTTCCAAATGCGGTGCAAGTTGTTTCACACTTCGGATGGCTTCATGGTCGAAAGAGGAAAGAACAACGCGGGTATCAAGCCCCATTTCTTCGACGATGGAAATTACTTTCTCGACCATACCTGGATACGGAAATACATCTGATTTCAGCTCAATATTCAGATGATGCGTAGTGTTGGCAAACACATTTAGTACTTCACGTAACGTCGGAATGGTTTGCCCTTTGAAATCTTGCGAAAACCAACTTCCGAAATCAAAGGCTTTCAATTGTGCGGCTGTCAAGTCTTTGACGAAACCTATTCCATTTGATGTTCTGTCAATTTTTTCATCATGAATCACAACGATTTCGTCGTCCTTTGACAGGTGGACATCAAATTCAACGCCTTGAATCGGAAGGCGCGCAGCTTCTTGGAAAGCGGCAATTGTATTTTCGGGATGTGTACCTGAGGAGCCACGGTGTGCGTAAATATCCATTCTTCTACCCCCATCCTGCTTTACTCCATTGTAATGCGCGTTGGAAGACGAAGCAAATGAATTGGAAAAGGGACGCTCTCAATTTGAGAACATCCCTTTGTTTTGTCAGGTAACATGATCGTTTTGAATGATATTTTTCATCCCGATTAATCGGGGAATAATTTCCGAAGAAAGGATAAGCTTTCAGTGCCGCGGTCATTGTTCCACTGGTTGTTTTCTAACTAAACAACGTAAACCCTACCATCTTTTACGTCCTTGCAGCCCTGTAGCCGCGCCAGTGTGAATAAGTATGATTAAAAACATTCCGTGGAATGCCAGTTATTCAAATCTAGACAGTTACCTATTTGTTAACTTATTAAGTATAGCGGAGATGTGTTTGAATGTCAAATGCAATAGAAAGAAACAGTTATACAGTGCAGATGAATTTTAGCTCCTACAACAAAAAACATCATCCAGTAAAGGATGATGTTTACTTATATAAAATTATCAGTTCAATGTTTGAAATAAAAAGCCGCATTTGCCGTACGGTCTTAGAAAGTTTTAAACCACCACTCCTCAAAGTGGGTGTCCACAGAAACCATCCTGTATGTCCTTGTTGTTCAAGAAGAACAAGGCTTGCCATTCCAGCTCCTAGATAAAACTCCCTTTTACAGCTTAAAGGTTAAAACTTAATGTTGATACGAACAACGCAGCTTGTATTTATAGTGTACAACAAATGATGAAGTGATTCAAATGAAATTATTGGGAGATTATTGGACCACATTCAGGTTATTGTTCTTCTCAATTTCCTCCAATAAAATTTTTGCACCGTTCGGACTTAAATACATTCCGTTTGCATATACCTTGTTTTCCGGTGTTATTTCACCCGTAACGAAGCAGGCTTCATTTACAGCGTATTTCCTTAGAATAATCTTATCGTCTTCTACAAAAATTTCCATGGGGGAACCTGTACTTAACTGCAACGTGTTTCTTAACTCTTTCGGAATAACGATTCTCCCCAGCTGATCGACCTTCCTGACAATTCCTAAGCTTCGCATGGAATCTCCCTTTCATTCGTATTTTGTTAACCTATTTGTATTGTACTAGAAATTAGTTAAAAAACCAAAAAAATGTGATGATTCAGACGGGTTAAATTTGTCGATAATTCCATGTGATAGGGTGTAATGTTGACGCTGTAAAGGTTTTGTTAGTTTCTTCCGAAGCATGCAGGTTTATCCTACGTAGATGTTGAAAAGGATAGGAACAAAAAAATGGATGTGAGGGAGGAAAAAAGATGACATTCACTGTACAACGAGTTAAGGATTTACGGACACTAGATCTTACACAATTGGTAAACGAAAGCGAAGCGGAGGGGTACCGTTTTTTATCACGTCTGGTCAATGAATATAAGGACGGTAGCAATACATTCAGTGAACCTGGAGAGGCGTTATTCTTTATTCAAGATGAGACAGGTAAGGTTGCTGCGATCGGCGGAGTAAACCAATCCCCTTTCTTCGAGGATTCGCAAGTAGGGAGATTGCACAGGTTTTACGTTGCTGACGATGCAAGACGCCAAGGCTTGGGGTCTCTGCTCTTAAAAGAAATCGTCAATCATTCCCGAGAGACGTTCAACGAATTGACAGTCCGGACAGAATCGTCAAAAGCGGATGCATTTTATCGATATAACGGTTTTGAACTGGATAATTCAGCTTCAGAGACGACGCATGTAATGGTTTTGAGATAGGACTGAGTATACCGGGTGCAAAATGATACTGGATTATTTTGTGCCTGATATATTCTAACGGATTGAAGTTGTTCGAGGATACCTATTGTCATTCCGATGTGTTTCTTCATCTCGGGCGGAAAAGAAATTGTTCTGGCGAATTGACGGACAATGCTAGCGAACCTGAGCGAGTTGCGGGAGAAATTGATGACTTTACCAAACTTCAGAAGCTCCGTGTTTATATACGAAAGCAATACCATACGGATTTTTCCTTGACAATGAACATAGTATTCAATGATACTACTCGAACGTCAGGGAAGGTGGAGGCGAATGTATTATCCTTATGCACAGCAAATGCCCCGTCGGCATCGTCGTGTTATGACAGTTACAGGAATCGGAAACATTTCAGTTGCACCGGACACTGTACAAATCCAGCTCGAAGTCAGGACCGAAAACAGGCAGCTAAGCCAGGCACAACAGGAAAATGCGCATGTGATGAATCAAGTGATCGAGTCGCTATTGGAATTAGGAATTGGAAGGGAGAATATCCGAACGGTTTCTTATGACATCGTTCCGCAATATGATTATGTCGATGGAAGGCAGACATTTAGAGGATATCAGGTGATCAATGCAATTGCTGTGAAAACAGTCAACATTGAACAAGCGGGGAAAATCATCGACACGGCTGTTCAAAATGGTGCAAATCAAGTGTCAAATATCCATTTTACTGTTGCAAACGAACAAGCATATTATCAACAAGCATTAAGCCGTGCATTAGAGAATGCGGTGGAGAAAGCACAAACGATTTCCAGAACCATGCAACTTCAGCTTGAACCCCAACCAATCAAAATTATTGAACAAGTAGGCGAACAGCCCGTTGCCTATCGGACCTTTGCAACCGCAGAAATGAATGTTTCTACACCGATCGAAAGAGGACAGATCACCGTCTCGGCAAAAGTGGAAGTGCAATTTGAATATTGAATCGTCGGAATTCCAATTGAATGGGTGAAATATGGGTTAGAAGATAAAACAACATGGGAAAGTTACATAATGAACTTTTAAAATGGAAAAACATTGAGGGATGAACCCTCCCGCATTCGCCTATTAGCTATGCGGGAGAGTGTTCAATCCTTCATCAATCTACTGACTTGCATTGTGCGGTCGAGTTATTTCCTCTTTTTTTCATTCGGGATCATACGTTCACGCTTCGGCATCAAACCGGCCAGTTCGGCAAATTCTTCCGCTATTTCCGCTGCCATATCACCTGGTCTGATCTTCTGGTTTTTCGGAGTTTGTGGCAATGAACTCGAATTATTTCCACCAGTATTGTGTTCGTCTCTTCCCATATTTAAAAACTCCCTTCCGCTAGTCAATGCCACATTAATATGCCTCGAGGCTACAGTTTTATTCAAGGAAAGTGTAATGAAATCTTGGAATATCGAAAATTTCGTTTACAATAATAATATTAATAGTATAATGGAAACTAAATGAATATTCTTATCAAGAGAAGCTGAGGGAACTGGCCCGCTGAAGCTTCAGCAACCTCTGACTGCGTCAGAAAGGTGCTACCTCCAACAAGATATTTTGTCTTGAGAGATAAGAACTGAGTGTAGACAGTAACCCTCTTTTCTTATCAAGAAAAGAGGGTTTTTCCATTTTAAAATATCAATTATGAAAAGGGAGAGAAAATCATTGCCAATCAACATACCGCAACAATTGCCGGCACGTGAACTTTTAAAGGAAGAAAAAATATTTGTGATGGATGAACAGCGGGCGACAACCCAAGATATTCGTCCGATGAATATCATCATCTTGAATTTGATGCCTGAAAAAGAGAGAACGGAGCTTCAATTGTTGCGATTATTGGGTAATACTCCGCTTCAAGTGAATGTGACATTCATGACAATGGTGACACACGAATCTAAAAACGTCAGTAAATCGCATCTTGATGCGTTTTACACGACATTCGAGCATGTCAAACATCGTCGATTTGACGGATTGATCATTACGGGTGCCCCGATTGAGCATCTGGCATTTGAAGATGTGGATTATTGGAAAGAATTGACTGAAATTATGGATTGGACGAAAAGTAATGTGACATCTGTCTTACATATTTGTTGGGGTGCCCAAGCAGCACTCTATCATCATTATGGAATTGGGAAATTTGAATTGCCGAAGAAATGTTCGGGCGTTTATACGCATCGTCTATCCGATCCAACCGTCAAGTTGGCACGTGGCTTTAACGATGAATTCCGAGCTCCCCATTCGCGCTATACATCCGTATCGATTGAGGAGATTAGAAATGATCCTCGTTTATTACTGCTTGCCAAGTCGGAGGACGCGGGTGCGTTCATCGTCATTTCGAAAGATGAGAAACATATTATGATCACAGGGCATTTAGAATACGATGCTGATACACTCGCAGAAGAATATCAACGTGATCTTGCAAAAGGAATCGAAATTGATATGCCTGAAAATTATTTCCCAAATGACGACCCGACCCAAGAACCCTTTAACACATGGCGTTCACATACACATCTGCTCTTCTCCAATTGGCTGAATTATTATGTCTATCAAGAAACGCCTTACAATTGGGAATGACCTCTTAGTCGCCTAGTGCATAGGCTATGACGATAAGGGGGTGGTGGGGATGGGATTGTTTGTGAATAAGTATGACCATCCGGAAGTGTATACGAACAAATCAGCTATCTGGGAACAAAATCAAGGGATGTCGACTATCGACCCGTTAGCGGAATGGATACTTGAACAAAAAGAAGCAAACCATGCGCTCCAGCAACAATTGAATACGTTGCAAGTGCTTATGAAACGGCAGGAAGCTTCACAAGTAAAAGAATTACGGACCATTCGTAACCGGTTGAACGGACTGCAGGAAAGGGAAGGACGACAGGAACAATTCGAAAACGAGGTCATGGAGTCATTTGTACAATTACATGCTGAAAACCATACTTTTCACCAAGAATTGGAGAATGAGCAGTCAATCACACGAGAAATTGCTGAAGAATTGTATAACGTAAAACATTCGACAATCGAAATGGCTAGTCGTTTGGAGGAATTCACTTCTGTTCAAGAGGAGATTACGACAGAAGTGAAAGAACAGCTACTGAAACAAGAGAAAACCCAGCAAGCAGTTATAAGCAGACTAGAAAACCAAGAAGGGCTGACCGAAAAATTGTTGAGGCAGATGGATCATCTCCGCACGGTCCTTTACGAGCGCTCAAACTTCCTAGCGGAAAAAATCGAAGGCGGTTATCTGTCAACCTCGCATTTCATTTCTAGATTGTTAGCTGGCTCTGAGCACCCGACCGCCCGTTTTATGGTGAATCAGAAGCAGGATGAAAAAAAGAAAAATGTGGATTGAATGATTTTTACTATCCAACTATACAGAAGCTGAATACCCCATCCAATACTAGCAGTGAGGCACATATCACTATCACTCGAATAGAATGATAGAGACTACATGATGAATGAGTTGGAGGGGAATAGGTGACGAACCATAATCGGTACGAGCAAAGTCATCAATGGGAAAACCATTGGCAACATCAGCGCTATCGCCGGATCTCGATGGAGCAAGCAATGAACATCGCCATGCAGCGTGTACCCGGTCAAGTTGTGAAGGCTGAACTAGATTATGATGATGGCATGTTAATCTATGAAATTGATATTCGGACAGCGGAAGGCTATAAATACGAAGTGAAAGTGGACGCCAATACTGGCGCAATCCTTCGAGTTAAACTCGATTGATGATAAGTAAGTCATGAAGAGTCTCAAACGGTTTTAGGTACCCGTTTGAGGCTCTTTTGCGTATAGATCAAAGCCCTCAATATTGCTCGCCGGCTTAGATGTATGAATATATTTTGTCTATTCACGAGTATAAGTAACCAACTGTAGTGGAACACTTCGCATGATGTGGAGGTGTCAAGTTGAGATGAATATGGATGAAATGTGGAAATTAGATTTTTGGGAAATGATTCATAAGGACGACGATCGCATTTTTTGTTCTGCTCGTACTTGCGCGCATTTTGGGGAAAAAGCAGATTTCCCAATTGACGTTTTTCCATTACGTCACAGGCATTACGATCGGCTCCATTGCTGCTGCTATCGCAGGTGAATCGGAGACGCCTTTTTTGAATGGTCTTATAGCGATGATCTGGTGGGCGCTGCTCACATTGCTTATGAGTTATATTGCACTCAAATCACAGAAAATCCGTGTTATTCTTGACGACGAGCCGACGATTGTCATGCATGGCGGGAAATTACTTGAAAAATCCATGAAAAAATCACGCCTTAGTATGAATGATTTGAACATGTTGCTGCGGGAACAAGGAATATTTTCAATTAAAGACGTCGATTACGCAATATTGGAAACAAACGGTAATTTGAGTGTGTTGAAAAAAGCGGGGCAGGAACCTGCTACGAAAAAAGATGTGAACGCACCTGCACCCCAACCGAAATATATCCCTGTTGAAATCATATCTGACAGTAAAATCGTCAAAAAGAATTTAACAGAACTGGGTTTAACAGAAGAGTGGGTGTACGAGCAGCTGAAAAAACAGGGTATAGGACAGATCAAGCAAGTCTATTATGCAGAAATTCAAGCTGATGGAAGTTTACATGTAGATAGCAGAGCTGCTGAAAATAATTGAAAAAAAGCGTCATAATACAGTCGAAACCGTTTTTATGACGCTCTAAATGATTGAGTTATTTATTGTTTAACGGGCTCTTGTACAGCTGTTACGCCCGTTGCGATAGCAGCCTCGCTAACTGCTCGGGTGACGACTTCTGCAACCCGATCGTCAAAAGGGACTGGAATGATGAAATCATCATGTAACTCCGCTTCATCGACGAGGGAAGCAATTGCATAAGTCGCAGCCAGCTTCATAGGCTCATTGATTTCGGTTGCGCGGACATCAAGGGCCCCGCGGAAAATCCCCGGAAATGCAAGGATATTATTCACTTGGTTCGGATAATCGGAACGACCAGTGGCAATGACGCGGACACCGTATTCTTTGGCTTTATCCGGTGTGATTTCAGGATCGGGATTCGCAAGCGCAAAGACAATCGGATCACGGTTCATGCAACCAATCAGCTCTTTTGTCAATAAATTGGCGACAGATACACCGATGAAAACGTCTGCACCTGTCATTGCGTCCTGTAGCGACCCAGTGATATGAAGCGGGTTTGTTATTTCAGCAATTTCATCCTTCACCGGATTCATGCCTTCCGGGCGTCCTTTATATATGGCGCCTTTTGAATCACACATGATGATGTCTTCAAAGCCGAGATTCAGAAGATGCTTGACAATGGCAATACCGGCTGCACCAGCTCCATTGACGGCTATTTTAATGGATTTCATATCTTTGTTCACAACTTTTAATGCATTGAGTAACCCTGCAGCGACAACAATTGCAGTTCCGTGCTGATCATCATGAAAAACCGGGATATCACATTCTTCCCGAAGTCTTCTTTCAATTTCAAAGCACCGTGGTGCTGAGATATCCTCTAAATTTATGCCGCCGAACGTAGGGCTGATTGCTTTGACCGTCCGTACGATTTCATCGACATCTTTAGTGCCCAAACAGATGGGAAAGGAATCGATATTTGCAAATCTCTTTAATAACAACGATTTACCTTCCATTACCGGTAAAGCTGCTTCTGGCCCGATATCTCCTAACCCTAACACAGCTGTTCCATCCGTAATGACAGCCACTAAATTCCCCTTGATTGTTAGGTCGTATACTGCCGACGGGTTGTTGGCGATTTCGATACAGGGTTCAGCAACCCCTGGCGAATACGCCAAACTGAGGTCCACTTTATTGTCTAGCGGAACCTTGGACAAGATTTCCATTTTGCCCCCGTGAATTCGATGCATTTCTAAAGAAGACTGATAATTTTTTGACATTGAACATTCCCCATCCCGTCTTGTATTTAGTTAATGATATTAAATTATTACCATGAATCAGAAAAAAATACAAGTCAGAAAATTCAGCCCTATTGGAAACTTATAATAATTTAAGCGCTTCCAAGTGCTTCAATACACGATTTCAAGCACCCATAAAATTTCTTTTGTAAAATTGTGAAAGGGGCTGATTAGCTTGTCAACAAGCACTTTCCAAACAACGACAATAGGAAATCTTATAAGTGGAAACCTTAGCGTAGTTTATCAGGCTTCGTTTATTAAAGTTCCCCTTTCTCCCTAAAAGGGCTGCCATTCAATACTTATTTCATTTTATAGACATACAGCGTTTGTATTAAAGAGACATATTGAGGATAATGAGAGGAGAGAGTGAGGCGTTTTAACGTTGCGAAAAAATCAGAAAATAGTACCGAGTCGAAAAGCCGATACATCGGTTTATACAGTGGCAGAATCCACTGAACTACTACCTTTCTTATTGGAGATGATGACAAAAAGTAGCCGGAATTCGGTGAAATCGGTCTTAACGCGTGGACAAGTAGCAGTCGATGGAAAGATGGTAAAGCAGCATAATCATCTTCTCCAGGTGGGACAAACGGTTACAATCCTAAAAAATCAGGCGGCGTTGAATGAAAATAAGCTGATAGGCGTAAGTATTTTGCATGAAGATGAGGACATCATAGTTATTAACAAAGAGGCTGGCCTTTTAACGATGGCTTCAAAAAATGAAAATGAAATGACGGCGTACCGACAGCTGACGGATTACGTGAAAAATTCGAATCCAAAGAATCGTATCTATATCGTTCACCGGCTGGATAGAGATACGTCAGGTGTATTGTTGTTCGCCAAAAGTGAAGAAGTTAAAGAAGCATTGCAGGAAAAATGGAATGAAATCGTAAAGGAACGTCTGTACACGGCGCTTGTAGAAGGCGTTGTCCGAAAAAAAGAAGGTACGATTTCGTCATGGCTAAAGGAGAGTAAGACATTTAAAGTATATTCGAGTCCGACGGATAACGGTGGGCAACATGCCGTCACCCATTACAAAAAAGTCCAATCTTCCAAGCAGTTTTCGCTGCTGGAAGTCCGGCTTGAAACAGGGCGTAAAAACCAAATCCGTGTGCATATGGAAGAGTTAGGTCATCCTGTTGCCGGCGATAAGAAATACGGATCCACTGTCAACCCTATCAAACGGCTCGGGCTTCATGCAACCGTACTAGCGCTCTTGCATCCGCGAACGGGGGAACTCGTTCGTTTTCATGCGGAAGTGCCAAAAGCATTCTTTGCCAAATCGAAATGACTATAGAATGGTGTGAATATCTCCATTAAAACCGTTATATTAAAAAGCGCTCACTTACATGTAAGTGAGCGTCTCTTTTTTATGATAAGGAGATCTTGATTCACCCATAGCTTTTGAATCTACGGGTGAATAATTATTGTAAGTTTTGGTTCGGCATTGCGGGTTGTCCAACAGTGGCAAAAGAATTTAGCAATTGTTGCATATCTTGTTGAGCAAGCTGTGGTACTTGGTAATAATGATGTTTGTTCTGGTATATGGACAATTCATAAGCCATTTCAATACAGTTCGGAACGGAGTCGGCAAGTACCCGACGAACGACAGGGTTAGTAACTTCGAGAGCGATCATCGCTTTCATTGATGCTCCTGCTTTGGCAGAACCGAGCAAAAAGCCAGAAATAATTTGGTCGTTTATTTCCGATTCGGACTGAATCGGTTTTGTCGGTTGGGAAGGTTTCATGCCGTAGACAAAATCGTTTCCTTCTTTCATCTGATAGCGGCCAGTCGGATGAGAAGGATCTCGTCCTGTTTTAAAGCATTCGACCGTTATATTGTATTCATCCAGTGCAAATCGATATTGGCGATCCAGTATATCCAATAGCTCCGGATCTTGCACATGAGGGCGCAACAGCATTGCCTGATTCAAGGCCGCGACGGATCCGGACAAAGCTTCGTGGACATCGAATAACTCATGGCCCCCATGGTTCATCTGTTGCGAAACGGTTCCTGTGTCCATATTCACATGCGTTTGACCATCAAATTGATTTTGTGTCATTCCAAATTCCTCCTTCGTTATGATTTTTCATCGCAAGTAGTATGGCTGTTGAAATGGAATCTATCCATCGGAGAAATGAATATTGGTGATTCGGGGGAATGGATTCATGCATAATCACAAGCTGACAAAAATAAGCTTTGGTAGAGGACATTTTTGTCAATGAAAGGCAGATGATAAATATGCAAATCCATGTCGTGCAAAAAGGACAAAGTCTATATGGCATCGCCCAAGCTTACGGCATCACCTATCAAGACATCGCCAGAGCGAATGAAATACCGGATCCATCCCGCATTGTTGTTGGGCAAGCTTTGGTCATACCCATCACGGGCAGTTATCACTGGGTCCAGCCGGGGCAATCGCTTTATATCATTTCAAGGCTATATGGGATGACGGTCAACGAGTTAGCGTCAATCAACGGGATTTCCCCCGCCCAGCCTCTTCAGATTGGGCAACGTTTGTATATCCCGCAAAGACCAAAAGTACCGGCCGAATCATTGCTGTATGTTGAACCTAGAACACCTGTAGCTCAGTCGATGATTGATGAAGTTAGGCGGCGTGCCGGTGAACTGACATATCTTGCGATGTTCAGTTATGAGGTACAGCGGGATGGTTCTTTAAAAGCGCCGCCAATCGATGATATTCCTAATATTGCTAGTTCGGCAGGAGTGGCAAATGCACTCGTCGTGACTAATTTGGAAAACTTTGCGTTTAGCGCGGATTTAGCGCATGACATCTTTACAGATGTGGAAGTTCAAAATCGTCTGTTCGACAATCTCATTCAAATTGCCAATGAAATCGGCTATACAGACATCCATTTCGATTTTGAAATATTACATCCTGAGGATCGTGAGCTCTACAATGATTTCCTGCGCAGAGCGAGAGATCGATTCCATCCAGCCGGTTTCACATTGTCAACAGCACTTGCTCCAAAAGCGAGTGACATCAGAACAGGCATCTACGGCGCCCATGATTATAAAGTCCATGGAGAGATTGTCGATTTTGTTTCACTTATGACCTATGAATGGGGGTATACGTACAGCGAGCCGCAAGCGGTCAGCCCGATAGGACCTGTTCGGGCTGTAGTCGAATATGCTGTCACTCAAATCCCGACGCGAAAAAATTTTTCTTGGCCAAAATCTATATGGCTATGATTGGTCATCGCCTTTTCCGCCACAGGGCGGGTCAGCTGCAAGGGCATTGAGCCCACAACAGGCAATCGCGATTGCAGTCAGGGAAGAGGTAGATATCCAATATGATTATGTAGCACAAGCCCCTCATTTTAATTACACAGATTCAAATGATGTGTATCATGAAGTATGGTTTGAAGATGCACGCAGCATACAAGCGAAATTCAATCTGATCAAGGAATTCAATTTACGCGGCATCATGTACTGGAAGCTAGGCTTGGCATTCCCGCAAAATTGGCTGTTGTTAACTGATAATTTCTCAATCCGTAAGATTACTTGAGTGTCAACCTGGTGGGAAATAGAATATACTGTCTCAGGGCTAAATTGATATAGAGAATTAAGAGGGAAATTGAAGTGTGTATAAATGGAAGCCGAATTACTACTTCATTTTTGTTCGTCTCTAAAAACGCGGACATCTATCGTCCGCGCCTTTAGAGATTTTTCCAATCCAATTAAAATGCAGCCAAGGCTTTTACACTTTGGCTGTGTTATACTTAGTATTATTATTCTTTATTGATATACTCCATGAAGTTTTGAAGGAACGTAATTTCCGGATTGATAACAAGGGCAGGTAAGAATGTGAATGTCATTACTAGCATGAGAAACCCACCTACAGTTGCCCGGATGATTCTTTTAAATTTCATAAAACACTCCCTCTTTCTGTTAGTTGTTTTCAAACTACTACACTGGAAAGTGAAACGATTTCCACTTTTAACACCATACTGTTTGAATAGTCAAATAATACTCTATATTCAATCATAAGTAAATATTTTTTTGTCAGGATACATATAAATGACAAAATGTTGTATAATTATTAACTTAGTAATAAAAAATGTTGTGTATAATACAAATTTCGGCGATAATACTAAAAACAATTCATTTTTATGCCTGTCAATAACGGCTGATATTGGGGTTTTTTTATCTTGCCCCTTCAAATAGATATCATTATTAAGAAAGGGATGAGTGCGAATGACTAAGTTGGATTCTATTCAAACAAATAACAAAAACAGAGCGAATGATTATGTTCATGAAGTATATGAATTACTTAAAAAGAGAAATCCGGATGAAAAAGAGTTTTTGCAAGCTACAAGAGAAATTTTTGACTCTCTCCGCCCCGTCTTTTCCAAGCATCCCGAGTATATTGCGAACGGTATTTTAGAAAGAATTACAGAACCGGAACGTATCATCATCTTTCGAGTTGCTTGGGAGGATGATCAGGGTAAAGTCCATGTCAACCGTGGATTCCGGGTGCAATTCAATAGTGATTTAGGGCCCTATAAAGGTGGAATCCGTTTCCATCCTTCTGTGAACAGCAGTATTATGAAGTTTCTTGCGTTTGAACAAATCTTCAAAAATGCATTGACAGGTCAACCGATTGGAGCGGGTAAAGGTGGTTCTGATTTTGACCCAAAAGGGAAATCGGATCGGGAAATCATGCGCTTTACTCAAAGTTTCACAACGGAATTGAGCAAATATATCGGACCGGATATAGACGTTCCGGCTGGGGATATTGGTGTCGGACGCAGAGAAATCGGTTATATGTTCGGTCAATATAATCGCTTGAAAGGCGGTTATGAAGCGGGTGTTTTCACAGGCAAAGATCCGAATCATGGTGGTAGTCTCGGTCGTAAAGAAGCAACAGGTTATGGTACCGTTTATTTTGTAGAGGAAATGCTGAAAGAGAAAGGCTCAAGCTTTGCGGGTCAGACTGTCGTAGTATCGGGATCAGGCAATGTCTCGACGTATGCGATGGAAAAGGCGATGCAGCTCGGTGCAACAGTTGTTGCTTGCAGTGACTCTAGCGGTTATATTTACGATAAGAATGGTATTGACCTGGATACGGTTAAGCAGTTGAAAGAAGTGGAAAACAAACGGATTTCTGACTACATCAAAATACATCCAGAAGCGGAATATTTTGCGGATTGTTCAGCCATTTGGACGATTCCATGCGACATCGCACTGCCTTGTGCAACTCAGAATGAGTTAGATGAAATCGCTGCGCAAATGCTTGTCGTCAATGGCGTTAAGGCGATCGGTGAGGGTGCAAATATGCCGTGTACGCTTGAAGCGATGGATGTATTCCAAGAAAACAAAGTTCTATTTGCTCCTGCAAAAGCTGCGAATGCTGGTGGCGTTGCTGTATCTGCAATGGAAATGTCCCAAAATAGCATGCGCTTGTCATGGACAGTCGAGGAAGTCGATGAAAGACTCCAAGGCGTTATGAAAAATATATACAGAAGCTGTATGCATGCTGCTGAGCAGTTCGGCAAACCCGGAAATCTTGTCATGGGTGCGAATATCGCAGGATTTTTAAAGGTTGCGGATGCAATGGTGGCACATGGTCTCAGTTAAGTCTGTTACAGCCCGGAGAAGCAGGTACACAAGAAACTAACTTGTGTACCTGCTTTTTGATATATATTAAGAAAATGGAACAGTCCAGTTGATCAAAGAACATACGATTGTAGAAGGAAGAAAGCCCACAAATTCACTATATGATGAAAAGCTTGCCGCCTATACATCCAATGATGAATTTTGATCAGTCGGTTTCATACGAACTATGGGAGCGTACGGAAACCCATACCACGGTCAACCAAAAAGAAACAGTAAAAAATGATATGAATAACCTGGGAAGGCCTCCTAATCTACTGGAGCTAAAGGTCAATTTGTAATTAGTAGGGCTTTTGATTGAACTAGATCTTGGTCGGTAAGAATCATTTGTTGACATTAGTCGTATTTTTCCAATTAATTTTTGAGTAACGACATAGCCTATGATAGTATTGGAAAATGTGAATATAGGAAAATTCTAATTGTGTAGGGTGGTTTATTCACGATTGGGAAATGGGGGCGAAGAGATGGAAGAAGTGGTGAAGAAAAAATCACCAAAATCATTGATCATTTTGGTGGTGACTGCATTAGTCGTTTTAGGTGGAAGTGCATCGGCATTTTTCTTATTAACTAAATCACCGAAAGTGCAGTACCTATTGGCAGAATCAGAAACATATAAACAAATGGACTCTTTAGTTGAAGCTCGTTATAAGAACGAAATGGACTGGATGAAAGTGAATCAGGAGAAACCAGTTGAAACGACATATGACCTTTCCGCGGAGTGGAATGATCCGTCTGTCGACTATGAGATGCAGGAAATCCAAAGCATTATCAATAGCATTGTATTATCGGCGAAGCAAGTGAAAGACCCGGTGAAGAAAGAAATGGAAGTTGGCGTGAGCGGTAAGCTTGGAAGTGTCTCCACGGATTTTGTAACGATGTTCGCTACAACGGAGAAATTGCTTTTATCACTTCCATTCAAAGAGGAACTCATTCGGATTGATGACAGTGACTATGGGAAATTCATGAAAGAAGTGGATAAAGATTACGAAGGTAATGAGACAATCGGGCTTCCCTACCTATTCGAAAATAATTACGTGATATCCGAAGAACTATCTACATACTTAGAAAAAGAATATATGGAATACCTTGTGAAAGAGATTCCTGAAGAAGCTTTTACGAGTGACAAAGAAGAGATTACTATTTTCGATGAGAAGAAGAAAACGACGAAAGTGGTCATGGACTTATCTGAAGTGCAAGTGAAATCATTGTTGAAAACTCTGTTTGAAAAAGCAAAAGACGATGAAAAATTGAGAGACGCCCTAAAGGAGCAGATTGCATTCACATCGTATGGTGAGGATATTTCAAATACGGATGTGAAAGAAATAATGGAGAATTTCGAAGTAGCCTTAGAGGATATCATCGAGGGCGTCGATACGTTGAAAATTCCAAATGGGCTTCAGTCGACAATTTGGCATGACTCGAACATCATTGTTAAACGTGAGTTTGCGGTTTCTTTTGGGGAAAATGAGGATGAGGTAGCTACGTTGACAGTTGATGGTACACAATTACTTGAAAAGAAAAATCAGAAATGGGATTATTCACTTGGTGTTAAGGGGTTCGCCGAGGATGAGGGAGTTATCAAATTTCAAGGCGATTTATCTTGGAAGGATCAAAAAGCGGATGATTCCATTTCAATTTCAGCTGAAGAATTGAAAATTGTCTACAAAGGTAAAGAAGAGTTGAAAGATAACAAACGGACATTTACCCGTTCATTCGGTTTGACAGACGGGGATATCGATCCTGCAGTCATTTGGAGAGGGACGGCTACACATGAAAAGGATTCAGTGAAAGCGAATCATGAATTTACGATTAGCGAAAAAAGTATAGGAGAAACACCATTCAATCTAGTTTTGAAGCACCAAGGGAAAATTGTGAAAAAGGTGGATATGCCTGAAGAAACGGATGACACGGTTAAAATCGGCGAAATGGATATCGATGAATTACAACGATTCATGGAATACGATCTTGGCCGAAAATTCGAAGGCTGGTTCTATGGCCTGATGGGCGATGTTGAAGGAGAATTATCTAATTTTTAAGGATTGAAGTGACCTTTATGCTATCCACTAGAAGAATCTGGTTTTTTATGCAACAAAATCATAGACAGTTGAAGAAGAAGTGGGGAACCCTTCTTCTTCTTTTTCTATTTCCAATTGTTTTAATAGGAATGTTACTCGGGCTGGTTGCCGGCTTATTGATGCCTGAAGAAAGTTCACCGATCCGAGTTGTATTGGTTGATGAAGATCAAACGAAAGAGTCCCTGTTATTTAGCACCCTTTTGGAAGAAACGGCGGCGGGGAATCCATTCATCCAAATCGCCTCGTTATCCAAATCGGATGCAGAGCAATTGATGGAGCGAAATGAGATCAGTACCTATTTTTCATTCCCTAAAGGCTTTACAGAGGATCTGTATGAAGGGGAATCAGTGACAATCCCGATTGTCGGCAATCCTTTGAGGCCGACTGAGAGTTTCGTGGTGAAAGAGTTGGTGGAAAGTCTGGCCCGCTATATTGCGACAGCGCAGGCGAATATCCTGACAATCAATGACTATGCTAAAAAGACGTCAATGCCGAAGGATGAGCGGCAAGAATTACTGTTCCAGCAGTTTATGGACTTCACTTTGTATACACTTGGAAAGGATAAGCTGCTGGATGAGGAAATCATCAAGAATGTGGCGACGTCATCACCGACGTATTATTACCTACTGTCAGGCTGGTTCATCTTCTTGTCTATTTGGCTTCTTTCCGTCTTTATCATTCTGGGGAAAGAGGAACATCGCTCCATGATCGTACGGATGCAATTACTTCGGCGTGACACAGTGGCAACGGGTTCTTGGCCGGCTACTTGTGGCATTTGCCTACAGTTTACTCCTTGCCTCGTTCCTGTTTTTTTTAGCAGGCAGGTTTGTAGATTTTGAACTATTTATAATGGATTATTTCCGTTTAGGCTTATTCACAGCCCTTTATTGTCTCTTGTTTTTAGTGGGTGTTGCGATAATTGATGTATGGACGGCGTCCCGTAAAATAGCACTTGTTCTGCAAAGTCTATTTACCTTTCTCATAATACTGACCAGTGGGGCGATTATCCCGACATTGTATTTTCCGCAAGCGGTACAAGGGATCTTACCGTATTTATTTTCATATGAAAGCATGAGTTGGTTGATTGATATTGCGTTGGAGGGAAGGAACTATGCAGATTTCACAACCCTGACAGTTTATGCAGTTGCGGGACTGGTGCTTCTATGGTGTTCGACTCGTCTGAAAGAGGGGTGGGGACGTTGAAGATGATTGTATCCACTCGGCTGATGCGCTGGAAGAAGGAATGGAAAAGTCTGTTAGGATGGCTGCTGTTGCCTATTATTGCGACGCTGTTGGTCATGCAAAGTGTGGGGGCGTGGCAAGAGGAAACGAAAGTGCCGATTGCATTGGTCGTCGAAGAAAAGTCTGAGATGGCGGCCCGTCTCGTTGAAGATATCGCCAGTACCGATTTGCTACAGATCCATTTCTTGCAGCTGGATGATGCGCTGCATAAACTCGAACAGCACGAGCTCGATAGCGTTTTCGTGATTCGTGAAGGCTATGAGGACAATATTCTAGCCAATCGACGTAATCAGCTCATTGAGGCCTATTCCTCGAACCGGTCTTTCGCTTACCGTGCGGTTGTAGAAACGATTACCTCATTTGCTCAACAAGATGCTTCCCGTACGAAAGCAGCATTTGTCATTAAGCAGTTGTTCAAAGATCATGGGATGGATAACGACTGGAGCTATTCCGAAATTATCGCGAACAGCCAGAAGCGGCAACAAAGCGAGGCATTGCTGCAATCGAGTTTTTCTTTTTATACCCAGGAAGATGTCGTTGAATCCCAATCTGGTCCTTTGTTGACTGTATGGGGCGTTTGGACGCTTTTTGCAATTCTGACGACATTCTTCCTATTTGATTGGGTCATTCAAGACAATCGGCCGGCAATGCGACCCCGTTGGCATTTTACGCGGCTTTCTTTTAAGCAGTATGCATTTGGCTCGTTTTGGATTTACACGGGGCTACTCACTGTCCTGGATGTAGTTACTGTCTTTCTTTTCACGAATTTATATCAAGAGACGGTGACAATCACGGGAATGATTTCACTATTCACTTTCCGGCTCACGATTAATCTGATTGCATTTTTAACGGCTACGGTTTTTAACCAACCGTTTATGTACTATGTGAGTGGAATGGCTATAAGTTTGTTTCTGGTCGTTATCGGCGGTGCGTTTGTTCCATTGGAAGGTGTTGCACGAAAATGGCCGTGGGTCGAAGCGTTCAGCCCGGTCACTCCGTTGTTGGCAGGGGAAATTCCATTCATCTGGTTATCTGCATTACTAATTTGGCTAAGCGTCTGGATGTGGAAAGGAGAGAAAGTTCGTGCTGGAAGTACAGCAACTTCACAAAAAGTATAAAGAAAAAATTGTTCTGGAAAACGTTTCATTTGACTTGAAATCAGGAGAAATCGTTGGTTTGGTCGGTGAGAACGGTGCAGGGAAGTCGACACTGCTTCAACTACTGGCGACCGTTATGCAGCCGACCGAAGGCGAAATCAGATTGAACGGTCTTTCTTATCAAAATAATACCAAGGAAATTCGTCAGGAAATTGGCTATGTACCACAAGATATCTCGATTTGGGAAGAATTCACCGTCGAAGAGAATATGTTGTTCTTTGAAAAACTGTCCTGGAAACGTCGAACGAGAGAGCAATGCCGCCAAATTTGCTTGGACATGCAATTGACCCATTGGAAAGAGGGTGTCCATTCCTTATCTGGCGGGATGAAAAGGAAGTTGAATCTGGCTATCAGTTTGCTTCATGATCCGGAATTATTGCTTTTGGATGAGCCGACAGTCGGCATTGATTTGAAATCTAAAACGGAGATCGGTTCCTATTTACACAGTTTAGCTAAAAATGAAGGCAAAATGATCATCTATACATCTCATGACATGGAGGAAATCACCAACATTTGCGACCGTATCTATACGATCGGTAAAGATCCTTTTTACTGGGATTTATTGACCAGCAATCATGTTGTTGTTGAACGTTTGCAGTAATGCGAATTAATAAAACTTGCAGAATAACTAGTATAGAAATTTTTTGGGGCGCTCTTCACGATTAAAGAAGGGTGCCTTTTTTATACTCCCGCTCGTCAACAAGTCCTGTATTAAATTTCGCTGAGATATTACCCGTAGTATTGGGAATACTCATTTTGTGATGAGGAAGAATCTTAGAAGTGGGAATAGACCCTACTTTCGTTAGAAAAGACAGGGTATGGATGTAGCAGATTTGCGAGGAGGAGAATTATGGGGAAAAGGAAGTCGGGATTTTGCATTGTATTCATTGTTACATTCTGTTTTCAAATGATTGCAATGCCTTATTACTTTTCGGCCGCTGAACCCGAGTCGATAGAGACTAGCCCTCTTTCATGGATAACACCTGTAGATTATCTAGCTTTGGGGGATTCGTTGGCGGCTGGGGTCAATTCAGACAATGAACTGGGGAAGGGTTATGCTGATTTCTTGGCCGAATCCATTCATTCAATCGGCGCATTGGAGTCTTACAACAAAGGCTTCGCGATACCTGGCTATTCAACAGGTGATGTACTCCGAGATATCCAAGATGATGTCATAAAAGGTGCCAATGGAATCGGCTACGAAGAAGTGGCAGTCGGCCTCCGAGAGTCAATTGCAGATGCTGAAATCATTACAATCAGCGTAGGTGCGAACGATGTATTACCATTTGTAAAAAGAGATTCGGCGACAGGAAGCACTAAGCTCGATCAACAAGCGATGAAGATAGCATTCCAGAAAGTAGCGCAAAATTATAACGCGATCCTAAAGCAAATCGATCAAATCAATCCCGACGCCAAGGTGTATGTGATGGGCTACTATAATCCATTTCCCTATATGTCTGAGGAAGTACAGCCGATATTTAAATTGCTTCTAGACTCGTTGAATAAGAGCATTGTGGCAGGCATCGAAGGCACGGGTGCCATCTTTGTGCCGACAGCAGAGGTGATTGCAAGTGACTTCGAGACATACGTTCCGAATTCTAAAAATATCCACCTGAGTGAAGCAGGTTACCTGAAAGTGGCCGAGCAGTTCTGGAACGCCTTACAAGCATCTTATCCATGGACACAAGATGATAACTTTACGACAGAAAAGAAAACAAATAGCCTACCCTTCACGACATTTACCGATATTGAAAACCACGGATTGAAACTGTACATCGAACAGGCCGCTAAAATGATTGATAATTTCATTTCGATTTTGAACCAATCCGAATAACTCGTTTGGATGAAAACGGACCCTTTTTACGATAAAAAGGGTCCGTTTTTCAAATAAGGCTATTTATTGATTGGAAGCTCGGTTGTCGATCATCAAACGTTGCCAAGTAGTCAAAACCGATTGACTGCAACAATAGAAGTGATTCACGGAATTGGAATGAGATATCTGCAGGATAGTGTGCGTCGGAACCAAGCGTGATGATTTCGCCACCACATTGTTTGTACAGTTTCAAAATATCATCACTCGGCATACCGTTTGACAAACCATAACGGACACCGGATGTATTTAGTTCAATCCCTTTGCCTTCCGGGATGATGATATTAAAGATTTCGGTCAATTCAGCGTGAAAATCATTGTCGACCTGTTCTTTCGTATAGCGCTTTATCAAGTCAATGTGCCCAAGGATGTTATATTGCTTGAAATTTTTTACACTGTACAGTAACTCGTTATAATACGCTGCAAACGCCTCTTCTGTTGTTTTACCGACGAAAATATCGCCGTAATGCAATCCTTTCTTTTCAACGGTATGCATGGAGCAGATGATGAAATCGAACGTTTCCTTGTCCAATAACGCCTCATATTGATCGAGCAAATGAGGTTGTACGCCGATTTCTACCCCTTTTTTTATACGGATACGTCCCTCGTATAGCGTTTGCATTTCTTTAATCTTATTGCTGTAATCCTTTTTATCGAAATCGAAAATGATTGTTTCATCGGGGTAGTCATAATCGATATGTTCCGTGAAACAGACTTCCGTAAGTCCCTTTTGAATCGCGCCCTCAATCATCGTTTCCATGGAAGCGGTACAGTCCGCCGAAAACGAACTATGCATATGGTAATCAAACAAAAACTTCATCTCCCTTGTTGACATTCGTTGTGTATACCTTTATAGTACTAAATAACTTTAGTCTAGTAAAGTGATAAAGCGGAGGTGATGGAAATGGTCAGAAACGAAGTATATCCTGAATTGCTATTTAACGAGAATGACAAGTTCGAACGAGTGATTAAGACAATCAATAAGCGTTTTACAACATATGGCTATAAGCGGATCAAGACGTCTGCGTTCGAACAATATGATTTATATTCCAAAGTGAACAGTTCAATCAATCAAAATGAAATGATGAAAGTGATTGATCGTACAGGGCAAGTGTTGGTCATACGGCCAGATGTTACCATTCCAATTACGCGGGAGCTGGCACAGAATTTCCCGAGTCTTTCAAGCGAGCTACGCTACTTTTACGTACAAGAAGTGTTCCGTCAGCAAGTCGAACGGAATGACAGCATTGAAAGTACTCAGGCTGGAGTTGAATATTATTGTCAAGGTTCAGCTGAAGCGGATGCGGAAGTAATTGCGCTCGCTTGCCATACCATGAAGGATCTTGGGTTTATGCAGATTAAAATCGAACTGGGCCACGCGGATTTTTTTAATGAGATTGTCCAGAAACTTTCGATAACAACTCAACAGATTAGCCAGCTAAAATCATTGATCCAGGCGAAAAATGTAGTGGAAATCGGACCGTTTCTTGAAAGTTTAAATGTAGAAAAAGAGGTCCGCGACATCATCGAACGAATTCCGTTTTTATATGGCAACCCTGCGGATGTAAGTGAACGGATGAAAGGTATCGTCTTGTCACAGAAGATGCAGGACACATTCGATTACTTATTGGATGTGTATGACATTTTGAAAATGTATGGTTTGGAACAATACATTGTCATCGATTTAGGGCTAATCAATCAGATGGGCTATTATTCAGGGGTCATTTTTCAAGGATATGTCGAGAAATTCGGCAAACCGGTCCTGATGGGCGGGCGTTATGACCGATTAGGTGACGAGTTCGGAGCGGCACTTCCAGCAATTGGTTTCGCGTGCGAAATTGAATCGCTGGTCAAGGCAACGGAGAGCCGGGACGTATCCCCGCGGCTTTCAATCGATGTGAAGATTGTATACGAAGACACAAGATTGGCAGAAGGCATCGCCATTGCCAATGAACTAAGGGAACGGAATTATAGCGTTGTTTCATTGCCGGAGAAAAAGGAACAAGTTGTCCGGCAGCAGAGTGTCTGTACAATCCGATTGGAGGAAGCGGGCAACATGTTACTATATAAAGAGAAAAGGATTCCGTTTGACCATTTGAAAGAGTTGGTCGATTTACTTGTCGGGGTGAAGGGAGCTACATAAAATGACTTATCTTACCATTGCTATGGCGAAAGGGAGAACGGCCGACAAGGCATTGAAGCTTTTTGAAAGTGTTGGCATTCAATTCTCCGATTTTCATGACAAAAGCAGAAAACTCGTGATTTTTGATGATGAAAACAAAGTGAAGCTCATTTTTGTCAAAGCGGTCGATGTACCGACGTATGTTGAAAATGGAGCTGCAGATATCGGCATCGTTGGAAAGGATACGATTATGGAAGATCCGGTAGATGTCTATGAACTGATGGATCTCGGTATCGGGAAATGCATCGTTGCAGTTGCAGGCTTTCCGGACAAGGAATTTTCAAATGGCGCTCCGTTGACAGTCGCCTCCAAGTATCCCGCGATTGCGAAAGAGTATTTCGATGGGCAAGGTATCCGTGTTGAAACGATCAAGCTGAACGGGTCGATTGAGCTTGCACCGCTAATTGGCATGTCAGACGTGATTGTGGATATTGTAGAAACAGGAACGACGTTAAAAGAGAACGGATTGGTCGTCCTTGAAAAAATAGCGGATGTCAGTGCTCGGCTGATTGTCAATAAAGCGAGTTATGCCACAAAAACAAGCCAGATCCAGCAATTCATCGCGGATTTGAAATCGACAATGGAGTGAAGGCGTATGGAAATTGTGACATTGAATCAATACAAAGATGAATACAAGCAGAAGACCGGATCACAGGAAAATGACTTTGAATTTGATAAAACTGTGCTTGGAATTATCGAAACAGTCCGTGAAAATGGGGACGAAGCATTGCTCGACTTTACTGAGAAATTCGACGGTATCCGATTGGATAATCTGATTGTTTCTGCTGACGAGTTCGAGGAAGCACGTACGTTAATAACGGACGATTTCCTTGTGGCACTTAAAAAAGCGAAAAATAGGATTACGGCATTCCATGAAGAGCAAAAAGAAAAATCATGGTTCATCAACCCAGAACAAGGTATTATGCTCGGGCAGAAAGTGACGCCACTCGATCGTGTCGGTATTTACGTACCGGGAGGGAAAGCGGCTTACCCATCGACAGTTCTGATGAATGCGATACCCGCCAAAATTGCTGGCGTCGAGCGCATTGCGATGGTAACGCCGCCGCAGAAAGATGGAAAGGTGAATCCTCATGTTCTAGTAGCCGCACAAGAAGCAGGCGTGGATATCGTCTATAAAGTCGGCGGTGCACAAGCGATTGCGGCACTGGCATATGGTACGGAGACCGTGCAAAAAGTTGCAAAAATCACTGGTCCGGGCAATGCATATGTCGCACGTGCGAAAAAATGGGTATTCGGGGATGTCGCAATCGATATGATTGCTGGACCAAGTGAAATTTGTGTCGTGGCGGATGATACGGCAGTTCCGAGTTTTGTCGCCGCCGATTTGTTATCGCAAGCGGAGCATGATGAGCGGGCGACGGCGATTTGCGTGACGACAAGTGCAACATTTGCGAATGCCCTTCAAAAAGAAGTGGTGAAGCAAATTGAACGAGCAGAGCGTAAGGATATCATTGAACGATCGATTGCTGATAATGGCAGAATCATTTTGGCAGAATCATTGGAAGAAGCGTTCGTGTTTGTCAACGAGCTAGCTCCAGAACATTTACAGCTGATGGTGGAAAATCCGCTGGAACAATTGTCGTTCATCCAAAACGCAGGGGCTGCATTCCTAGGAAACTATTCGCCGGAAGCGTTGGGGGATTATATGGCGGGGCCGAATCATACTCTGCCGACAAGCGGAACGGCGGCATTCTCATCGCCCCTTGGAGTCTATGACTTTATGAAAAAAACAAGTATCATACAGTATTCAGAGCTGGCATTGCAAGATGTTGCAAATGACATTATCACAATAGCGAATGCGGAAGGCTTAACGGCCCACGCCAATTCGATTCACATCAGAAAGGCGGATTAAAATGCGTAGTAAATCGATTTCAAGGCAGACGGCGGAGACGAAGATTGAACTGGACTTCGCGATTGATGGAAGTGGGGAAACGAACATATCGACAGGTGTCGGATTTTTCGATCATATGCTGACGTTATTCACGAAGCATGGCCGTTTCGATTTAACGGTCAACTGCGATGGGGATACTGAGGTGGACCAACACCATTCAGTCGAGGATATCGGCATTGTGTTGGGACAAGCGTTTTACGATAGTATCGGAACGAAAGAAGGCATCGAGCGTTATGCCACGATTTCAACACCTATGGACGAAGCATTATCTACGGTTTCGATTGATATTAGCGGACGCCCATTTTTTGTCTACAACGTTGAGGGTCTGAAGGATAAAGTTGGGGAATTCGATACCGAACTAGTGGAAGAATTTTTCCAAGCGTTCACAAGTCATGCAAAAGTGACATTGCATGTCAATGTGCAGTACGGAAAAAATACGCATCATATCATCGAATCGATTTTCAAAGGATTCGGCCGCGCACTACGTGTGGCGAGTGCGATTAATCCGGAAGTGTCAGGTATTCCATCTACTAAAGGGATGCTGTAAGGAAAAGCGGAGAGTGTCCGTTCGGACTTATCGTTCGCTTAATGGCGAAAGGACTTTACTACTAATTTACAAGGGGGCATCCAAATGATTTTATTTCCAGCAATTGATATTCGTGGTGGGAAATGTGTTCGGTTGATTCAAGGGGATTACAGCCAGGAAATCATCTATAATGATTCACCGACAGCGATGGCGAAAGAATGGGAAGAGCAAGGTGCAGCGTACATACATGTTGTCGATCTGGACGGGGCGAAAACGGGCGATTCCTTGAACAAGGAAGCAATCCAAGCGATTGCGGGAAGTGTATCGATTCCGGTTCAAGTCGGCGGAGGTATCCGCTCGATGGAAATCATTGAAGCACATATTGCAGCGGGGGTCAGCCGAGTCATAATCGGTACAGCTGCCATTCAAGACCAGCAATTCTTAAGGGATGCAGTCGCGAAATATGGTGACAAAATTGCGGTGTCCATTGACGCACGTAACGGTTTCGTGGCAACAGATGGCTGGACGAAAACGAGCGACGTGAAAGCGGTCGACCTACTCAAAGAGTTGGAGACGATCGGCGTTAAAACCGTTGTGTATACGGATATATTAAAAGACGGCATGTTGCAAGGTCCCAATTTCGTAGAATTGGAAATGATGGACCGTGCATCGTCTATTGACATCATCGCATCCGGCGGAGTATCGACAGAGGAAGACATCGTTCAACTACGGGAACTGAATCTGTACGGAGCGATTATTGGGAAAGCGTTATACGAAGGGAAACTATCCTTAGTCAAATTATTGGAGGACGACAACGATGGCAAGTAATCGAATCATACCTTGTTTGGATTTTGATAACGGTAAAGTCGTAAAAGGGAAGAAGTTTTTGGACGTTAAAGAGGTAGCGGATCCGCTGACATTAGCGAAGAAATATGTAGCCGACGGAGCGGATGAACTGGTGTTTTACGACATTACAGCCTCTACGAATGACCGAGCCATCTTCCTCGATCTCATCGCAGAAATTGCGAAAGAAGTACCCATCCCGTTCATTGTGGGAGGAGGAATTCGGACAATCGAAGATATCGAAAAGATTTTTGATGCCGGCGGCGATAAGGTATCCATCAACAGCGCTGCACTTAAAAATCCATCCTTAATAGAAGAAGCAGCGAATAAGTTCGGTTCCGAACGGATTATCCTATCCATGGATGTCAACGAAGTTGGTCCTTCCAAATGGTCCGTATTTGCAAGAGGAGGTCAGCAGGATACATCGATTGATGCCATCGAATGGGCGAAACAAGGAGAAAAACTTGGTGCCGGCGAACTGGTCGTCAATAGTATCGGTGAAGACGGCGTCAAAGACGGCTATAATCTTGAATTGACAAAAGCGATTGCAGAAGCCGTTAATATCCCGGTCATTGCGAGTGGCGGAGCAGGGACACCAGAACATTTCTATAGTGTATTGACGGAAGGGAAAGCCGACGCAGCGCTCGCCGCATCTGTCTTCCATTTTGAAGACATCCAAATTGGCGAGTTGAAACAGTATCTAGCGGAAAAAAATATACCTGTTGGGAATGAATGACGATGACAATTGAAATTAATAATATTGTATTTGATAAAGACGGGTTGATTCCTGCCATTGTCCAAGATGATCGGACAGGTAGCGTACTGATGCTCGCCTATATGAACGAAGAAGCATTGGAAAAAACAATCGAAACGAAAGAAACATGGTTTTTCAGTCGCTCTAGGCAGGAGCTATGGAACAAAGGAGCCACATCAGGCAATCGTCAAACGGTGAAACGATTGTACTTCGATTGTGACCAGGATGCAATCTTAGTGCAAGTGGATCCACAAGGTCCGGCTTGTCATACAGGAGAAGTGACTTGTTTCTATAAAAAGGCTTTCGAAGCGGAAAGTTCCAACCGGGAAGTCGTCCAAGAAGTCGTTGATGAAATTAAGCAGCGCCGCAATAACCCTGTAGAAGGATCCTACACAACGTATCTATTCCGCGAAGGGTTGGATAAAATCCTGAAAAAAGTGGGCGAAGAAACAACGGAAGTCGTCATCGGTGCTAAAAATCGGGACAAAGCCGAAGTAACAAGCGAATTGGCGGATTTGACGTACCATTCCCTCGTATTGATGGAGGAACTTGGTGTCACGGTGGAAGACGTCAAAAACGAATTGCGAAAAAGACGTCCGAATAAAGAAGTGCCGCGTGATGAGTAAATTTTGGAGCAATATGGTGAAACGGACGGATCCATATGTACCAGGGGAGCAAGATAACCGGCCAGACATTGTGAAATTAAATACTAATGAAAATCCCTATCCGCCAAGTGCGAAAGTAAGTGCCGCAATACGTGAAGAAATGGAACGCAATCTTCAATTGTATCCATCACCGACAGCGGATGATTTGCGTGAAACGATTGGGCGGCAACACGGGCTTACTGCGGAAGAAGTTTTCGTAGGGAATGGTTCGGACGAAGTATTGGCATTTTCCTTTATGGCATTTTTTGAGCCTGGTCAGCCAATCCGATTTCCCGATGTCACCTATAGCTTTTATCCGGTGTACGCCAAGTTATTCGATATAACTTATGAAGAAGTCCCATTGAATGAGGATTTCACATTGCCGGTCGAACAGTTTTTTCATTCTGAAGGTGGCGTCATTCTGCCGAATCCGAATGCACCGACAAGCCTTTACGCAGAACTTGAGCATATCGAGGAGATTGTGAAAAACAATCCCAATCAAGTTGTAATCATTGATGAAGCATATATCGATTTCGCACCGAAATCCGCTGCCGCACTCATTCGGGAATATGACAATCTGCTCGTTGTCCAGACGACTTCCAAATCACGTTCACTAGCCGGTTTACGAGTCGGATTTGCGATCGGGAATCGTTCGTTGATAGACGCTTTAATCCGCATTAAAGATTCTTTCAATTCCTATACATTGGATCGACTTGCGCTTGTAGGGGCGAAAGCTGCGTTTGAGGATGAGGTGTATTTTAAGGAAACTACACAGCAGATCATTGCAACAAGGGAGAAAGTGAGTGGGACATTAGGGCAACTCGGATTCAATGTACTTCCCTCACAAGCGAATTTCGTATTCGCTTCACATGAAACAGTATCGGCAGAGTCCCTTTACGATGAATTGAAAAAAGAGGGAATCCTCGTTAGGTACTTCAATAAGCCAGGGATTGACAATTATTTGCGTATTACAATCGGAACGGATGAGCAGATGGAACGGCTCTTTGGGAAATTGAATGAGATTCTAACTGTTTAAACACATGTTTGGTCATATAGAGTGTCGTTGAGTTTGTACACTGACCAGAAGCTGATATACTTATGCAATGTCTTGTTTAGGCGGGGAGGTAGTCGGGATGTTCGGCTCTAAATCTAAATATTTTGATGTCGCACTAATTTTGTTCATGGGTTATATTGCAATTACACGGTTGACGAACGGACAAATGGGTTTTGGAATCTTTTTCGCTGTTTTATGCTTATTGAATGTCCTTACTCTTGTTATGAAAATCAGACAAGAAAAAGAGAAAGAAAAAAGTGCGTAACACAGTGAATAAAAGATGTGAATAAAACGAGGTCACCCTAAGGAAATTAGGGTGACCTCGTTTTTTATTGGGAGGAAGGAAAATGATGTGAATGTGCAATAATTAGGGATTTCAGCACATAGGATGGAGTATTAACTACTAGTTTCAATACATTTAATAAAAGTATCTTACTAAGAATGATGAGATTTGCGGCAGACAGGAGGTGAGAAAATAATGGCGAAAACAATGCTGAAGATTTCTGTTGTCTATTTCATGATTGGAATTTCTTTTGGTTTGTATATGTCGATAACGCATGTTTTTAACTTGACTTCTGTTCACGCCCATGTAAGTTTGCTAGGCTGGATGTCACTTGCTTTAATAGGGCTTTTTTATCATCACTATCCGAACTTGGAAAAGACGGGTTTAGCAAAAGCACATTTTTGGCTTCATAATATTGGTTTGCCGGTGATGATGATTGCGATTGCGCTTGCGATATTGGGCGTGGGTAATGTATTCTTTCCAATTGCTACGATTGGTGGAGTGGCAACTCTAATCGGGATTTTTTGTTTCGGCTTCAATGTTCTGCTGAATTTGGATAAACGAATCGCTTAAAAAGTGAACCGTCTCTCCGCATAGGAGGGACGGTGTTTTAGTCGATTGAAAAGTAAATCAGTTGTTCCAATATCCGATTTGTTGTAGTATAATACATGGATTGCATTTTTCTGAAATGAGGACTACAAATGAAAAAATCGATATATGGATTGACGATGGACCAACTGACGGAATGGTTAGTGGGACAAGACCAGAAAAAATTCCGTGCAGCGCAAATTTGGGATTGGCTTTATAAAAAGCGGGTAACAAACTTCGCTGACATGAAAAATATTAATAAAGAACTGATCGAGTTATTGGATGCGAACTTTGCTATCCAAACTTTGGAACAGTCAATTAAGCAAGAATCAGCAGACGGAACAATCAAGTTCCTTTTTAAGATGCAAGATGGCAACCTGATTGAAACGGTATTGATGAAATTCCATTACGGTTACTCGGTTTGTGTGACAACGCAAGTCGGCTGTAATATCGGCTGCAGCTTCTGTGCAAGTGGATTATTGAAAAAGAGTCGTGATTTGGATGCGGGAGAGATCGTCGAACAAATTATGAAAGTGCAATTCCATTTGGATGCAAAAGGGCTGGACGAGCGCGTAAGCCATATTGTCGTAATGGGAATTGGCGAACCGTTCGACAACTACACGAACTTGATGAGTTTCCTACGTGTCATAAACGACCAAAAAGGGCTTTCCATCGGCGCACGTCATATTACGGTTTCGACAAGTGGACTGACGCATAAAATCAAAGAGTTTGCTGATGAAGATTTCCAAATCAACTTGGCCGTTTCGCTCCATGCACCAAATAATGATCTCCGCACACGCATTATGAAAATCAACAAAGCATTCCCGATTGAAAAATTGATGGATGCCATCGATTACTATTTGGAATCGAAAAATCGGAGAATTACATTCGAATACATCATGTTGCACGGTGTCAATGACCATGTTGAAGAAGCACAACAATTGGCGAAGTTGCTTCAAAACAAGCGTCACTTGTCGTATGTGAACTTGATTCCGTACAATCCTGTCGACGAGCATGACCAGTATCGACGCAGTACACCGGAAGACATCAAAGCATTCTACGAAACACTGAAGAAAAAAGGCATTAACTGCGGCGTCCGTCACGAACAGGGAACGGATATCGACGCAGCCTGTGGACAGTTGAGAAGTAAACAGATCAAGAAAGAAAGCCTGAACTGAAAAGAACAACGCATATGAAAATAAACAAAAAAACGCAACATACAATTGGATTCGTAAATTGAAAAAGAGCGTTCCACTCCCAGAAGTCAGGGGTGGAACGCTTTTTTTATTCCTTATTCTTCCGCACGAAAATCACGATGAATTGAACGAATACAGCGATACCCAAACCAAACGAAGTGATGATGTATAAGGACAAAATACCGACCAAGTCGCCGAATCCATTCAAATCCATTAGAATGCTACGGAAATATTCCGCGAAACCCAGTACAAGGGCCACCATAAAAATCCGGTAAGCGATTTTTAATTTGAAGTATAATAATAAAATCGAAAAAATACCGACGATTAGACCGAAAAGACCGAAAGCCAGATAGTTTTTTATTGATAGTGTTTGTCCTAAAATTGTACGCATGCCCACTATAAAAAGAACAAATGAAATCAGTCCTGTGAAAAGACCAATCTTCCACAACTTGCTATTCATAAAGTCGCACCTTCTTTCCCTACCTATCATCATACCGAAAGAAGTGCCTCGTGTGCCAATGAAACCGGAAAAATTCGTTAAGGCGGCGAAAAAATTGCCTCAACTAATGCTATCATTGAATGAAAAAAGGGCTGCCCATACAAACTATATGGACAGCCCTCATTGAATCTCATTGAATCTCATTTTTTTGCGATTAATACAAGTTTACCTTTATCCAGTTCGCTTTCGGAATCTGCGGCTTCCTCTTTTGAAAGGCCGGCTGCTTCCATTTTACTGCGCAATTCGTCGCCGCGGGAAGAGAACATGTTTTTCATATTATCGAGGAAACCTTGTTCTTTCATACCGACTTCTTCCGTGTCGAGAGCATCGTTGATGTTTTTCCCTCTCATTTTATCATGGGCGAAAATATAGATGTCATCATGCGTATAGCCTTGTGTCACCAAATCCTCGATTTCCTTTTTCGCTTGAACGGCATTTTCTACTATTAGTTTGACTGTCATATTAAAAACCCCTCCAATTTAATTACTCCTTCTATCTATACCAACTTTTTATTCATTCTAAACAAAATAACTAGATTCAAGAGAAGTACACAAATTTTAAAAATGATGAGGTTAGTGAAGAAATCGCAATTAATCATTGGGTTTTCAAACTTATTATGGGCCTATAGCACAATTCAAAGTTTGGACACAATTTGAACTGACTTCATCCACGCAACTTCTTGTATGCACGTATGAAATCAGTGGGGTCGGCATCGATGGTATAGGTGAAAACACCCTGGTTTGTATGCAAATAGAAGAGGCCATCGCCATTGGAGAAAGGCCTATACGACATATCGTGAACATGTTCTAACTTGAACCTGTTTTTTACAGTTGAAATCCCGTCTGTGAATAAGTTGATGTGATGGACGGTTTGGTTTGTTGTCTGATCATACCAGCCTATAATTCGTTCGACTGCTACGTATGAAAGGGTGGAGATGCATTGGTTGTTTGATTCATTCATGTCGATTCCTCCTTTGTTCAGTTTGTTCATGTTTTAAAATGTCTAAGCCTATCCTAACAGTTTTTAAGAAACAGCACTTCCATTTGTTATCATTATTATTCAAAACGCATCAATCGACTTGGAGATATAGCACTCTTGACTGGATAACTTTCTCACACTACAATTAGTAGTGTGAGGTGAAAAGGACATGAAAATCCGTAAATTTAAAATGAATGAAAGCGGACTGAACCGTTTTTTTGGTCCACTTGAGGCGAAAATCATGGACATTTTATGGAGTGATATGGAAATGACCATTAAAGAAGTCCAACTGGTACTTGATCGAGAGAAATTGACGAATTTCAATACAGTCATGACCGTCATGAATCGATTAGTGGAAAAAGGGATTCTTCAAAAGAGGGTGGAAGGGAGAGCATCTGTTTATAAACCGGTTCTCTCTAGGGCTGAATTTTTGAATACGCAGTCGAAAGAAATGACAAACGAATTGATGGACGAGTTTGGAAATGTTGTTGTCAGTCATATGCTGGATGCGCTTGAGGATGTCGACGAAGATCTCGTTGCCAAATTGGAACAAAAAATCCTGGAATGGAAGAAGGATATGTGACGAATGTATAAACGCCAATCGACGACGATGGTCTTCTTGTCACTCATCATTTCGGGAACGATATTCCTACAAATGGGCATCTATGTGGTCTCCCTGCTTGCGGGCTGGAATGTCCGGTTTAATTTTGTGGCTGTCTGCCATAGCTGGTTAAAAATGATTGGCTTGTCATCGCTGGAATTTATCCTCGATGCGCTTGTCATATATACGTTGTCCTTTTCGGTATGGAAAATCCTTTCGCAATGGGTTCAAGCTTCACGCATGAAAAAACGATTTGAGCTATATACAGCGGAAATGCTCACGACTAACATGAATCAGTCCTTTAGCCAGGGGAAAGACGATTTTATCGTCATCTCACATCCTGCGCCACTAGCAATTACAATGGGATTCATACAACCTAAAATAGTGTTGTCAACAGGATTGATCAGTCTGTTAAACGAGGAAGAATTGCAAGCCGTCATTGCGCATGAACTGTATCATAAGGAAAATCGTGATCCACTTACAATGTTTTTAATGGCACTCTGTGCATCGACAATCTGGTACATACCCATTTTACAGTGGTTCAATGAGCAATATCGAATCATCAAAGAGTTGTTGGCAGATGACTATGCAATCGATAAACAAAGGACTTCTGTAAACCTAAGCAGCGCTTTGTTGAAAATGCTGAAAGTAGGCCAACATGAAAAAATGGCTTTCGCTTATGCTTCCTTTGCGGATACATCAGTCAATTACCGAATTGACTATCTGCTCGATCCGGTTAAAGGATTTCAGATGAAATGGCCTTTGCATATGACGCTATTATCGTTCACGATATTTTGCCTCATCTGTTCATTATTTATTTACGTGCTTTAGCTATTGAATAGGAATGCAGCTTCGGCGCTATAAGTAGCGTCAGTGCAGATTTGAAGGAAATGCATGATTTATTTCATCCCATTACACTACGTCAAGTAGTTTGAATTAGGAGTGTCTTATTTATGAATAAGAAGATTTTTTGGTTAATCGGGATTCTTGCTGTTTGTCTCATTGGTATTATTGTGTTAACGAATGTGAACGAAGAGTCGGTTGTTATCGACTATGAAGGGCAACCGTTTTTAGGGGAAGCGTCAGCACCGGTTGAAATTGTTGAATTTGGTGATTATAAATGCCCAAGTTGTAAAGATTTTAATGAACGCCTTTTTCCTGTCATCTACCAGGATTTAGTTGAAACAGGGAAAGCAAAGTTTTACTTTATGAATTACTCATTTATTGCTCCAGATTCAACGACAGCGGCACAATTTGCGGAGATAGTCTATGAGGAACTGGGCAATGAACCGTTTTGGGCATTCCATAACTTGTTGTTTGCCAATCAGACGACGGTATTCAGTGAACAAACTTTAGAGAAAATGTTAGCGGAAGTTGCAAATGAGGAAGAGGTTACGAGGGTGATGGAGGCTTACCAAGAAGGAGAAGGAAAAACTGCTTGGGACCATGATATGAATACGGCGAACAGCCTTGGTATTTCTTCGACTCCGACCATATTTATCGGAGGAAAAGAATTTACAGGGAACAGTGTAAGTGATTTTACTAAAATGGTGGAAGAGGCGGCTGAAAGTGGTCAATAGGCCCTTGCTGTTTGCTTGGTTAACAGCAATCATCGCGATGGCGGGAAGTTTGTTCTTCAGCGAGCGAATGGGCTTTGTTCCATGCACACTATGTTGGTATCAGAGAATTCTCATGTACCCACTTGTCATCTTTCTCGGTATTGCATTTTACCGGAATGAACAGGCTATTTATAGATATGTGCTCCCGATGTCTATAATTGGTATGCTTGTTTCTGGTTATCATTATGCGTTGCAAAAGCTACCCGCCTTGCATGAGTTCAGCGTATGTACGAGTGGGGTACCGTGTTCGGGTCAATATATTAACTGGCTCGGATTTATTACGATTCCATTCTTGTCATTTATCGCCTTTACAATTATCACAATTCTATTGCTTTCGAAGAGGCTTCGCTAAACGACGATAAAATTTAATGTGTAAACTCCCGTGGGAAGGGAATAAAGTATACAGGGAGGTAGTTAAAATGAAGAAATCATATGTACTAAGCTCTGCAATTGCCTTATCCTTGGCACTTGCCGCTTGCGGAACCGCCGCAGATGATAAGGATAATGCGGTAGACGAATCGATTACGGAAGAGAGCAAGCAAGGAACGGCAACTGGAACGGATTCATCTGTTACCGATGAGGTAAAACCAAACCCCGGAACAACTAATGAACAAAACGCGAATTCAGATGCAACGACTTCAAATCAGGACGATATGCAGCAGAAGATGGATGAAATCGATTATGCTGACTTCGGATTGAGTGTGGACTATGCAAACAATGATGAGTATGAAGCTGAGCTTGAGAAAAACAGTAATAATTCGGTCGAAGCTGAAATTGATGATACCCTTAATCAGGTGAAGAAGAAAGGGTCAGATGCATTCAATGAACTTTATCCGTTGGTGAAGCAACTGACAATTACGAAAGAGACGAGTAAAGAAGAGGCCATTCAAGAAGTGATGAAGGTATTCAATTTACCAGAAGATTATAAGGAATTCGAGTTGGAAATCAGATTCAAAGACGGAACGAAAATTGAATTTGAAGATAAAAAATAAACGAAGAAAACAGCTTCTCCAGTCTAGTCGGAGAAGCTGTTTTCAATTATTTTTTTGGATTTTTTGAATGTCGCTGACGATTTCTTCCTTATAAGCACGATTGACGTAGTTATATTCTTTCACAAGCATGCCTTGGTCATCGATGAGATAGAAGTTTGTCCCGTGAATGACTTGTGTGGACGATTCTGGTTTTTGGATGATAGTTTGAAATTGTTCCCGCGCAAATGTTTCGATTTTCTTTTGGGAGTAATCTGACAATATGTGCCAATTCGATTCGTCGTCTGTAAACTGTCTGATGTATTTCTGTAGTACTTCTGCGGTATCCACTTCAGGGTCTACCGTAAATGATACGAACTCAACCTCGATATTTTGTTCTTTGAATTTCTTTTGTAAAGCCGCCATTTCCAAAGACATCGGCAGGCAGACCGTTTCACATTCGGTAAAGATGAAGTCGGCAATCCAAACTTTTCCTGTTAACTCGTCTGTTCCGAATGGGCGGTTCTGCTGATCCTTAAAAGTAAAAGAGCTAATCTGTTTTCCGCTTTGTATCTTGGTGCTACAAGCAGCAAGAATGATTAAGGAGACAAAGGAAATGAGCGCAAATCGAATTTTTTTCATGTTTAAACCTCTTCCTTCCGATCAGCTGAAAGGCTGGGCAATTGGATTGTTACTGTTGTTCCATTCTGTATGTCGCTTGTCATCGTAAATGTACCGTCGTGTAAACGAACGATTTCTTTCACAATCGAAAGGCCTAAACCTGTCCCGCCGGTTGTCCGGTTCCGCGCTTTATCCGTTCTGAAAAAACGTTCACCGATTCGTTCAAGATCCTGTTTATCAATGGGTAACCCTACGTTGGTCACCTGAAATCGGACATAGGATTCTTCTTTTTTTAGTGAAATGCTTAAGTCCCCGCTTTTGACGGAATACTTGATGGCATTGTCAATCGTGTTGTAGAAAATCTGTTGGATACGTTTCGGATCCCCGGAAATGATTAGGTCTTCTTGGATATCCGATTTGAAAATCAATTCTTTTGTTTTTATATGAATGTTAAATAATGCAAGTGTGTCGAAAAGTAATTGTGCAATGGCAATCGGTTGCTTGTCAAGGGTGTATAGATCTTCCTGCAGATGATTCAAATCAATAAGATCGTTTATTAACTTGCTTAATCGTTCTGTTTCTTTTTCGATGGTGGCCAAATAGCTTTCGGCTTCTTCGGGAGATGAATAGATTTTCTCCTTCAATACATGCGTATAGCCCCCGATATACGTAAGTGGCGTCCGAAGTTCATGGACAATATTCGAAGTGAATTCTTTCTTTCGCACTTCTTGTTGTTCCAATGAAAGACTCATTGTATTGAACGCCTTTGTCAATTGTCCGATTTCATCATTCAGATCGGTTTCAATCCGATTGGAGTAGTTCCCTTTTGATACCTCGTAGGAAAGCTGTTGAAGATCTTGCAACGGTTTGAACAAAGACCGCCATGATCGATTGATGACTAAAAATAATATAAAGAAAAAAGAGGTGCCAACAATGACGAGAAGTGGGATACTACCCCGAAAAACATCTTGAATTGCGGCAAGCGGTACATAAATATAGATGAATCCAGTCAGTCCATTCTCACTTTTGATTGGAAAAATGGCGCCCAGAATTTCCCGATCCAGTTCTTTTACAAAACCTTCTTTAATAACGTAGGAACCATTTTCCAAAACGGCCTGATCAGTTGCATCGACGAGAGTTTCGTAATTGATTTGGTATGGAAAGTGGGAGGAGAGATCCTCCAAGTTATTGACGACAATGATTTCAAATTCCGAGACGATGTTGTACCATTGGATTTTATCAATGATTTCATCGCTTAACTCACCATAATGATAATGGGAAGCGGTTTGTTTCCCCTGATAGACGATTGATTCTTCGATACTTTTCAAATACAATTCCGAATATAAGTAATGGATGAAGAAAAACGAGAACAGGACGGTGAAACCGATACTGGCACTAAGGATAGTTAGTATTTTTTTACTTAATGTAAATTTCTCCATGGACTACACCTCAAACTTATAGCCAATCCCCCAAACGGTTTCAATCAGCTCTCCGTCTGCCCCCATTTTAAGTCGCAATGTTTTAATATGGGTATCCACTGTCCGCTCGCTGCTTTGATGATCTTCCCCCCAGACGAGATGCAATAATTGTTTTCTTGAGTACACTCGACCTTTATTTTTTGCAAGAATATGAAGTAGTCCAAACTCTTTCCGTGTTAAGGACAGTGGTTCGCCATGCAACAAGATCGTATGGGCTACATTGTCGATGACGAGCGGACCGATTGTCAGTATTACTTTCGCGGTCTTATTTAGGTAAGAACGCCTTAGGACGGATTCAACTCGTGCGACGAGTTCTCGTGGTAGAAACGGTTTGACGATATAATCATCACCACCTAGTTTCAGCCCTTGGACTTTATCCCATTCTTCCCCTTTGGCTGATAGGAAAATGAGGGGGATGGTAGATGTGCGCTTGATTTCCTTCGCGAATGTAAAGCCGTCCATATAGGGCATCATTACATCGACGATTAACAAATGTGGGTCCGTCTCGGGTATCAAGGATAGAGCATTTACACCGTCGGTTGCTTCCACAACGTCATATCCTTCTTTCTCTAGAAATGCACGGATCAGTTTCCGCATTTGTGGTTCATCGTCTATAATCATAATAGTAGTTGGATTCATGCTTAAACCTCATTTCAAATATAGGTCACTCATTGTACATATCTTCGCAAATAATTGTGAAATCGTTGTGAAATACCAACTTCACAATTAGTTCTTAATCATCACTTATAATGATAACGAACTTATTGAACTACGTTAAGCAATACGAAGGAGGAAATTGTATGAAAAGATCGTTCGCGATGTTTTTAATGGCAGTAGTGTTGGTTCTCGTGGCTGCATGTTCACAGAAAGAGCAACCAAAGTATGACAACGATGAAGTGCCTTTGCCTATTAGTGTTGACCTATCCGTGACAGAAGAAGTGGACGTCAATGGGACGGTAGAAATGGCAGCTGTCGTTATGCAAGGCGATGAAAAAGTGGAAGACGCCGATGAAGTGATTTTTGAAGTTTGGGAAGAAGGCAAAAAAGATGAAAGCATCATGATTGAGTCTACCAATAAAAAAGAAGGATTATACACGGCGGAAACGTCATTCAATCATGAAGGACATTTTCATATACAATCCCATGTCACAGCAAGAGCGATGCATATTATGCCAAAAAAAGAAGTGACAGTTGGTGGCGGTCATTCTGAAGAGCAAGCCGAAGAAGGACATGCGGAAGGTCATGAACATACTGAAGGATTCTCCATGCACTTCGACCAACCTGAACAGTTAAAAGCGAATGAAGCAACCGACCTTAACGTTCATCTTGAAATGGATGGAAAGCCGCTTGAACAGGCAAGAGTCCGCTATGAAATTTGGAATGATGCGGGTACCAATCAACGTGATTGGGTAGAGACGAAAGAAACGACTGCGGGTGATTACGCTGCACCGCATACGTTTGCGGATGCAGGTACATTCCAAATCCAGATTCATGTAGAAGATGAACATGACCTGCATGAGCACGAGACATATATGATTGAAGTAACCGAATGATAGATGAGAACCTCTTGACGAAAAAGTCGAAGAGGTTTTTTAATTTCCAAATAGCCAGCAAAGAATGGGTATGCTATAACTAAAGGGAATAAGTCGGAATAATAGAAAATGGGTAGTGAAGGGGGGAGAGGAATGTGGCGGAACATCTTTTTCATTTAAAAGCGGACTGGCCAGGCCTACGAAATGGTGTAGGGACGATAGATGCTGGGAATTTGAAAACGAAAGTTTCCATTCCACCTGAAATGAATGGACCGGGCATCGGGACGAATCCGGACGAAATGTTACTCGGAGCTGCGGCAACCTGTTATATCATCACGCTTGCGGCAATGATGGAGCACAGCAAGTTGGAGAAGGAAGCTTTATCGATGGAGTCCGTAGGCGTTGTGGATGTAACAAAAGGAATAATTACATATAAAAAAATTATTCATAAACCGCATATTGTTTTGAAAGCGGATGCGTCTGAAAGAGACGAATCACTTGCACGAAGACTTGCGGAAAAAGCGGAATCGTCTTGTATGATCAGCCGAGCAATTCAAGGGAATGTTACAGTGGAGCTCGATGCAACCGTGGTGAAATGAATCCGTGTTCAGTGTGGAAAATGAAAAAAGACGGTCGTCAGTTATCCTGATGCCGTTTTTTTCGTTTCATATATTTTCTTTAGGGATGTTATTTATAGGCACAAGATTAAAAATGTCATGGTCCTCGAAAGCATCGACAAGCCGGTCGAGCCATTCGTAATAGTCACGCAAATAGCGTAATTTTTCAATATCCGCTTTCGCTTCCATTTTCAACTCATCACTTATTTCCGGATCGTTTATCAACTCTTCCAATTCCGCCAATGATCGTCTCACTGCGACTGTATGTAATGAGACAGCTCTTCTCCATTTGATTGAAAATAGATCGATAAAACTTTGATACCAATCGTCGGTTACTTGATATAAATCTTTTCGAACGCCTCTTTTCCAAGCACGTTCCACTAGTTTCAAATCGGATAATGCCCTGACAGATGTACTCATGCTCGTTTTACTCATTCCGAGTTTTTCCGTCATGTCATCCAATGTCAACGGCTCATTATGAAAAAACATCGTGCCATACTGTCTTCCGGCAGAAGGTGTCAGACCGTAAAGATGTATATTTTGTGCGATTGATTCAATAATCCGCTCACGGGCTTTTTCAAGTCTTTCTATACCGTCCATTCATTATTCTCCTCCACTGTACAGAGCTTATGTAAGCTTAGACAGTTATTCTCATTGATAGCGTATTATATCCCTACTAAAAAAGCAATTTATAATAATTATTATACGTACAGTTTTTTCTGTACAAACAATTAAACTTGTATAAACGGTTGTATTGCGGAATTATTACAGCTATACTAGTAAACATTCAAAAGTTTTGATATATAAGGAGTGTACGCATGAGTGACCAAATTGCCATGAAGAAAATCGAAGTGAAGAACACCACGAAGATTTTCGGCAAAAATAGTAAACGGGCGGCACAGCTGCTCAAAGAGGGAAAGACGAAACAGGAGATTTTGAAGGCGACTGGCGCGACAGTGGGTGTCAAAAACGCAAACTTCGAAGTGTATGAAGGTGAAATATTTGTCATTATGGGACTGTCCGGTAGTGGGAAATCGACGCTTGTCCGATTGCTGAATAGGTTGATTGATCCAACGATGGGGAATGTCCTACTTGACGGGGAAGATATAGTCGGGATGAACAAAGAACAGCTCCGCCAAGTGAGACGTAAAAAAATTGGAATGGTATTTCAAAACTTTGCACTCTTTCCCCATAAGACAATATTGGAGAATACGGAGTACGGTCTGGAAATTCAGGGAGTTGCAAAAGCTGAACGGCAAGCGAAAGCGAAAGATTCATTAAAATTGGTCGGGCTTGCGGGATATGAAGATCAGTACCCAAATCAATTAAGTGGCGGCATGCAGCAACGTGTCGGACTGGCGAGAGCGCTTGCAAACGGCCCGGACATTTTGCTGATGGACGAAGCATTTAGTGCACTCGATCCATTGATCCGCAAAGACATGCAAGACGAATTGCTACAATTACATAGTGATATGGGGAAAACAATTATCTTCATTACTCATGATCTGGATGAGGCACTACGTATCGGGGATCGGATTGCTCTAATGAAAGACGGCGAAATCGTTCAAATCGGGACGCCAGAAGAGATACTGATGAGCCCATCAAATGAGTATGTCGAGCGTTTTGTCGAAGATGTCGATTTATCCAAGGTATTGACAGCGGGACATATTATGAAAAAGGCGGATACCGTACAACTTGACCGTGGGCCTCGGGTAGCACTTCGCCTAATGAAACAGCTTCGTATCTCGTCGATTTACGTAGTGGATAAAAAGAATCGGCTACTCGGTGCAGTAACGGCACAAGACGCAGTTGAAGCGGTGGATTCCGGAAAAACACTTGACGAAGTTCTCGTTACCGATTTGCCGATGTTTCCGGCAGAGACAATTTTGACGGATTTATTCGATGCCGTCTCAACAGCTACAATACCTGTGGCAGTGGTCGATGAAACGAAAAAGCTACATGGGATTATTATTCGAGGTGCACTGATCGGCGCATTATCAGGCGACGAACAGTTTATTAACGCCGGAGCGAACACCTCCGGCGCAACGCCTGGAGCGAATTCCTCCAGCGAAATAGATGGAATTACCGGCTCAATCGATTCTATCGGACAGCGTGAAGGATTTGCCGATGCCAAAGATGACTCGGACTCGGAGGTGAAGTCAATTGGATAACTTATTACCACGCCTGCCGTTCGCAGATTGGATTGATAATGGGGTCGATTGGCTAGTAAGCACATTCGGATCAGTGTTCGATGGCATTGCAGATTTCCTCGCAGGGATTGTTGAAGGGGCGGTAGAATGGCTGGATATGGTGCCGTCAATTCTACTTGCGGTTCTATTCTCACTGCTCGCATGGTTCATCTCCACGCGGCGGATTGCCTTGTTTTCGTTGCTGGGTTTCTTGTTCATCGATTATTTGGGCTATTGGTACCCGATGTTGCAGATGCTGGCGCTTGTACTTACGTCTGTATTCTTTGCGCTCGTGATTGGGATTCCAATCGGCATTTGGGGTTCGCAGCAAGCAGGCGTCAGGAAAATTATCAATCCCCTATTGGATTTAATGCAGACGATGCCCGCATTCGTTTATTTGCTACCGGCCATCTTCTTCTTCAATATCGGGGTTGTTCCGGGAGTCGTAGCATCCGTTATCTTTTCGATGCCGCCGACAATCCGTTTGACGATGTTGGGAATCGAGCAGGTACCGAAGGATTTAATCGAAGCGACAGAATCCTTTGGTTCGACAACGTGGCAAAGATTATGGAAAATCCAAATTCCACTCGCCAAACCGACAATCATGGCAGGGGTCAACCAAAGCATTATGCTCGCACTATCGATGGTTGTTATTGCGTCAATGGTCGGTGCACCCGGGCTCGGTGAAGAAGTATACCGGGCAGTCACACAATTAAAAACAGGCGTCGGGTTTGAAACCGGTCTAGCAATCGTTATTGTTGCGATCATCCTGGACCGAATCACACAACACGCTGGTAAGAAAAAACAAGGGGGAACAACAATATGAAACTCATAAAAAAAGTAACAGGACTTGGAGCGGTCGCCCTATTGGCAGTCGGTTTGGCTGCATGCGGCAATGACGATGGAAATAATGAGACAAGCACTGAAACCGATACTTCAAAATCGGTCGCTGAATCAGTCGATTACAAAATTACGGGAATCGATCCGGGTGCGGGCATTATGGAAGCAACAGAAAGAGCGATTGAGGAATATGAATTAACTGATTGGGATCTGGTGTCAGGTTCAGGTGCGGCAATGACGGCAGCATTGAAAAAAGCGTATGACAAAGAAGAACCGATTATCATCACGGGCTGGACGCCCCATTGGAAATTTGCGGAATTCGACTTGAAATACCTTGAAGATCCAAAAGGTACTTATGGCGGGGAAGAACAAATCCGTACGATCGGAAGACTTGGATTGGCAGATGACCTACCGGAAGCACATCAGATCCTTTCACAATTCAACTGGTCGGAAGAGGACATGGGTACAGTGATGGTGGCTATCCAGGAAGGTGAAAAAGAGGATGTCGCTGCACAAAACTGGATCGATGCAAATGAAGAGAAAGTAGCAGAATGGACAGCGGGCGTAGAAAAAGTGGATGGCGATAAAATCAAACTTGCCTATGTTTCATGGGATAGTGAAATCGCAAGTCATAACGTTATGAAATTGGTTTTGGAAGAAATGGGTTATGACGTAACGTTGACACAAGTAGAAGCCGGTCCACTGTGGACGGCAGTTGCAGATGGCAGTGCGGATGCATCACTTGCAGCATGGCTTCCGGTGACGCATAAAACATATGCGGATAAATTTGAAGGTAAATTCGAAGAACTCGGCACTAGCATGGAAGGCGTTAAAATCGGTCTTGTCGTACCACACTATATGGACATCGATTCGATTGAGGACTTGAAGGAATAACTAAAAAAACTCAGTACCGAATTTGATTCGGTGCTGAGTTTTTATTTATTTTTTTGCCAAAATCAAAGTAATGTGTTAACTTGGAAGAGCATGTATGTATAAATACTTCGGGGCAAGGTGAAATTCCTTACCGGCGGTGATCGAGCATCGGCTCGTCAGTCCGTGACCCGACCTTCCACATTAGGGAGGCGGTGGAGCTGGTGAAATTCCGGCACCGACAGTGATAGTCTGGATGGGAGAAGCTATTTAGAAATGCATGTAATGCTTGAACGTTCTGCACTTTCAATGTGACGAAAGCAAACTTCTTAAAGTTGCTGAAATACAGGGCGTAATCTGTCCTTTACTAGTAAAGAGCAATTGAATAGAGCATTTTAAATTTTGTCAATTACGGAAATAATACGTCGCCTTAAAAGTAGCCGCACTTCTCGTCGGTTGGCTTTCTATATCTTGAGTTGGCTATGGATGCGCCTAATTGCATCAGGAACGGACATCCATCACCTCCGCCATATCAAGGATATGATTTTGGTAGACGTACAAACCGTACTTCATATTAACCCTTTCCCTACCACCCGTTTGCCCCACGGTGGAATGAATCCAATTCACTTTTTTTTGAACACCGGCAACTTAGTTTGCCGAGCGATGATTGTCTGAACAGACAATACTACTAATCAACGGAACCTCAAGACGGAGCGAGTAGTCTCCATATTCTTTGTTGTGCAAGTAACGTGGGATACTTCTATTTTTATGTGCTTGGTTCTAGAAAGGAGACTCACTTTGTTTACTGGAATTGTAGAAGAAGTCGGAAGTATTGAGGCAGTTACACGAGGGAAAAATGCCATGCAATTATCGATTCGTTGCACTACTATACTGACAGATGTCCATATCGGGGATAGTATTTCTGTTAACGGAGTCTGTTTGACAGTAGCGCAATTCTCGAACCAGCAATTTTTAGCGGATGTGATGCCTGAAACCTTCAAGGCGACCAATCTGCACACTTTGCGACCGGGGAGTCCCGTCAATTTGGAACGGGCAATGGCAGCTAATGGTCGATTTGGCGGACATTTCGTCAGTGGACATGTTGATGGCACAGGTGAAATCATGACCGTAAAACGGATGGAAAATGCGATTTATATCGACATTAAGATGGAACCCGCATTTCTAAAATATCTGATGCCTAAAGGATCGGTCACGGTGGATGGCACTTCACTCACTGTTTTCGATGTGACGGATCAGGGTTTTACCATCTCACTCATCCCAGTGACGCAAGCTGACTCCATCATCGGACAGAAACGGGTTGGGGAACATGTGAATATTGAATGCGATATGCTCGCAAAATACATGGAACGATTACTTACAACGGACAAAGGAAATACTGCAGGCGGCGGGATTTCAATAGAAAAACTTGCCGCAAGCGGATTTCTGGGATAAGGAGGCATAACAGATGTTTGCTACTGTAGAAAAAGCGATTGAAGAATTGAAAAAAGGCAAAGCGATTATCGTTGTTGATGATGAAGATAGGGAAAACGAAGGTGATTTCGTGGCCCTTGGCGAATTTGCGACTCCTGAAATGATTAATTTCATGGCAACGGAGGGGCGTGGACTGATTTGCGTACCGGTAGAAGAGACAAAAGCAAAACAGCTTGACCTGAAACTTATGACAGAAAATAATAGCGATACTTATGGAACAGCATTCACGATCAGTATTGATCATGCAGATAGCCATACAGGAATTTCTGCATTTGAACGTTCGGAGACGGTGTTGAAAATGCTCGGAAATGATGCAGCACCTAATGACTTCAAAAGGCCGGGCCACATTTTCCCACTGATCGCAAAATCCGGTGGGGTATTGACACGGACAGGTCATACAGAAGCAGCTGTTGACCTCGCGAAATTAGCCGAGTCAGAGCCGGTTGGTGTCATTTGTGAAATTATGGATGTCGATGGGACAATGGCAAGGGTTCCACAACTAGTGGAAATTGCGCAACGGTTGGATCTTGTCGTATTAACCATTCAAGACCTTGTGGAATACCGCATGAAACATGAAGGTGCACGGACATCAGAATTACAACGATGAAGCCATCTGTTGGAAAAAGAAAATGGATTGATAAAGTTTAAAAACGAGTGCATTGATAGCACAAACTAGGGGGATTACTAATGGGAACAATTTTTGAAGGACACTTAGTAGGAACAGGGCTTAAAGTGGGTATTGTCGTAGGAAGATTTAATGAATTCATTACTGGAAAATTACTTAGCGGTGCGGAAGATGCACTTCGTCGCCACGGCGTGGATGAGAGTGATATTGCAGTTGCATGGGTACCAGGTGCTTTTGAGATTCCACTTGTAGCGAAGAAAATGGCTGCATCAGGAAAATACGACGCTGTCATCACACTTGGCACGGTCATCCGTGGCTCCACACCTCATTTTGATTTTGTATGTAACGAAGTGGCAAAAGGTGTTGCAGCCATCAATATGCAAGAAGGAATTCCGGTCATATTTGGTGTCTTAACGACAGATTCCATTGAGCAGGCAATCGAGCGCGCCGGAACCAAAGCAGGAAACAAAGGCTGGGATGCAGCAACTTCGGCTATTGAAATGGGTAATTTGTTGAAACAAATCTAGTGAGTTGTAATGGCGCAGCTCTGGTTATAACCGGAGCTGGGCTTTTTTAAATGACTTAAACTGAATTGTCAAAACGGACGTGGCGGAAGTATAGTGATAATATTAATAAGGTGAAATAATTTAATACATATGCATAGATAAGGGGCGAATAACGATGAAAGCACAATTAATGAAGATGCTTGAACAGCGAAAAGACGAAATGATTCAAATCAGACGTTATTTACATGAGCATCCTGAGTTATCTTTCCAAGAAGAAAAAACGGCGCAGTTCATTATCGATTTTTACAAAGGGAAAGATATCGATATTCAAACAAATGTTGGAAACGGCTATGGAATCATCGTAACGATTAAAGGTGGAAAACCGGGCAAAACGATTGGTCTACGCGCAGATTTCGATGCGTTGCCAATCATTGAAGAAACGGATGTACCATTCAAATCGAAAAATGAAGGCGTCATGCACGCTTGCGGCCATGATGGACATACGGCTTATTTGCTCGTACTCGCGGATTGCTTGATTCAACTAAAAGCGGAGTTGACAGGAACGATTAAAATCATTCACCAACATGCAGAGGAAGTTCCTCCGGGCGGTGCAAAGAGTATTGTGGAATCGGGCGTACTAGATGATTTGGATGCCGTTTACGGGGTTCACCTCTTCCCGACCAATCCGGCTGGTGAAGTCGGCTACCGCAGCGGTTATGCAATGGCGGGCCGGACATACTTCAAGTTGAAAATTCAAGGTAGCGGGGGGCATGGATCGTCACCTCACTTGGCGAATGATTCCATAGTTGCAGGTGCACATTTTGTCACTGCGATTCAAACGGTAGTCAGCCGTCGCTTGAATCCCTTTGATATGGGTGTTATCACAATCGGTTCATTTGACGGAAAAGGGCAATTCAACGTCATTAAAGACAGCATCGAATTGGAAGGCGATGTGCGTTACATGACAGAAGAAGTGCAACAATTGATTGACAAAGAAATCCATCGAATTGTGAACGGGATTGAGCAGGAATTTGACGTGTCATGCAAGCTTGAGTACATTTCGGATTATCCGCCACTTTACAACGATCCTGAAATCACAGCAGGTGTCGTTGCTGCAATTGAAAACTCAGCGGAATCAGAAATTAATGCAATGATCGAATTTCCGATGTTCTCGGGTTCGGAAGACTTTTCATACTATACAGCAAAATTCCCTGGTTGCTTCTTCTACATCGGTTGCAAACCGAAAGGCGTGGAAAAACCTTATTTCAACCATCATCCGAAATGGGATATCGATGAAGATGCATTGCTTGTTGCTGCAAAAGCGGTGGCGGAAGTCGTTTGTAGTCAGACTGAATGATTAATTGAGGCTGATGGGCTCTCGCCAAATTGAAGTTAAATCGGTATGATAGAGATAGAGGTTATATATTTTGAAAAGAGGCGATTTACATGAACGGATTTCCAGAAAAAACATGTTCAGTTGAACGGCTGGTCACTGTACCGCAAGATGTAGAAAAAGTATTGAATGGTCAAAAGACAGCTACGCGGCGGAACGGTGTCTATGCTTATCCAGGTGAGGTTATGGTACTTGATGGTAAAGAGTTTAAAGTTGACGCACTTTACGCACAGAAGCTCGGTGAAATGACAGACGAGCATGCCAAAACAGAAGGTTATGCAAGTATGGAAGAGTACAAACAAGCCATTCTTTCCATGCATGCCAATATGCCGTGGTTGCCCACGATGAGTGTATGGGTACACGAATTCAGTCCTGTTGAGAAATGATGTTCTGAATGATACCCGAAATCTATGGAATATTCGTTTTTCTTCACGTTGTTAGTGCAGTGATTTCTATAGGTCCATTATTTCTATTAATGCCGATCATTAGGAGGCTGCACGGCGTGGATGAACAGATCGAACAAGCTTTCTTGACTGTCATCCACGTCACAATCCGCGTCGTCATGCATGCGGGACACGCTCTTGTTGTCACTGGAGTTCTCCTTCTGATTCTTGGACCTTGGCCATGGCATTCGTCATGGGTGATTATGACAATTGCCGTTCTGCTTTTATCCGCATTTTTTTTATCAAGAGGATTTACACAAGTCCTTCGCAATTTTCACAAACCAGGGGTCGATAAAAATGACATCCTGCATCGCTTGAATCGAACGGCGTGGACGTACATCATCCTGATGCTTATTATGCTCTGGCTGATGGTCCAAAAACCGATGATTTGGTGAAGTGGAAAATTGAAATACATAAAAAGAGATGTGCACCTATTTTGATAGGTGCACATCTCTTTTTTGTTGTTACTTTCATATACTGACTTTCCATAGTCTTAATTGAATATATTATTTTCTTACTAGTATCCGCAACCAATGAATTCTTTCTATATTGTCCATTTCAATATCTTACCAAGGGTAATACCGATTAGCTGTTGTGCAATATCTTAGACGGTAACTAATTAACGTTTAACCTTGCAAATCATGAAGTGTGAGCACTTTCTGTTTAGCTAACGCGTGGCATTCCACGACTACTGCAGTTAACTATTTATCAAATAAATATTCAGAGCTAAGTTCAGGTTTATGAGACAAATCATTTCTTGTGAAAACGAGATCAAATACACCGGATAGGATTTGCTTATTTAACTTTACAGAATTTTTCCCTTCAATGATTGGAATGCCCAAATTATCAATGGGCGTGAAGGAAGGTGAAAGTTCTCCTAATAGACTGTTTGTTGTCAGTACAATTTTGTCCTTATTACTTCTTGTCGAATTCGGAAAAAATATAGAGGATAGAAAAAACTATTAAAATGCACGAAAACACAAAATATTTTCAATTGGTCTTTAATTAGGTTTGTCCATATACTTAGGTTAAGTCAAATTGATAGAAAGTTTATTCTTTTCAAATTCTTCAATTCTTGACGCCGGTCCCTAGCCTCCATACGTGTACATTAGATATCACCACGTATTTACTAAACAATTTTGCTAGAGCCAGTTCAGCTGAGTGAGGTGTGTATACGCTTACAATGGATTGGACAATGAAAAGAATACCATTTCATTCTTTGACAATAAAAACTTGGAGTGATTTTCAATGGAAGAAAACTCGGAGAATCTAGACGTTAAGGGTTTCGAAACCGATGATCATGGAAGAAGTCAATGAAACATTGGTTTAGTTCAGGTGTAGATGCAAAGCGAATGGATGTAAGCGCTCTCTACGCCGAAGTCTACGAATACTCAACATAAAAAATGTAATGAAAAGAGATGATTGTTAACTATGGTAAGCCAATTACTAAATCAGTCCTTAAAAGGAAAAGTTGCAATTGTTACAGGTTCCTCTCGCGGGATAGGAAAAGCGATTGCAATCGGCCTCGCTAAAGAAGGAGCAAAAGTATTAGTGACAGGTACGAATGAGGAACGTACGAAAGGTGTCGCAGAAGAGATTATACAACAAACAGGTCAAGAATCAGAATTCTTTGTTGGTGACCTTGCAAAAGAAGAAAATGTCATCGCAATGGTTGAGAAAGTAATTCACAAATGGGACAAGATTGACATCCTTGTCAATAATGCCGGCGGTGGCGTGATTATGCCTTTCCTTGAACAGAATGCTGAAACGCTTAAAACAACAATTGACCGTAATCTATGGACGATGCTCTGGTCGTGCCATAAGGTTCTGCCATATATGGTTGAACAAAATTACGGAAGAATCATAAATATAGGTGCAGATTCAGTCCGTAACGGTCTATGGGATCATGCAGCCTACAATGCAGCAAAAGGTGGAGTCCATGCGATTGTTTCTGGTTTAGGAAGGGAATTCGCTAAGAATAATATTACTGCTAATGTCATTGCGCCTCCAGCAGTAGAGGGAGAACTGTTGGATGATATAAGAGATCGAGATACTAAACTAGTTGATCGATATATTGATATTATTCCAATCGGCAGGGGAGCATATCCAGAAGAGGTTTCAGACGCTGTTGTTTTCCTTGCCTCAGATAAAGCTACATTTATTAATGGTCAAGTGATTAGTGTGAACGGTGGAAGTACCATGCAATAAGTAAAGATAATTGAAACTTAATTTTTTAATAGGAGGAGAAAGTTTATGAAAAGCTATATTCGTGAAGATCACCAAAAATCCGAGTTTTCAGTGCATCGTAGTGTTTTTACAAGCCCTGATATTTTACAAAAAGAACGAGATGAAATCTTCAGTAAATGTTGGATTTATATTGGACATGAATCAGAATTACCGAAAAACGGCGATTTTAAAAGAAAAAAAGTCGGCGGTCGAAATTTATTATTCACACGTAGCAGTGATGGCGTGATCCGAACTTTATATAACTCCTGTCCACATCGCGGTGCTTTAGTTTGCCGCGAAAACGAAGGAAATACAAAAGTGTTCCGCTGCTTTTACCATGCTTGGACATTTAAGAATGATGGCGAATTAGTAGGCATGCCAGGAAAAGATGGTTTCCCGGAATCGTTTAACTGTGATGGTTCAAAAAACCTAACGGAAGTGTCGCGCTTAGAAAGTTACCGAGGTTTCATGTTCGTTAACTTTGATGAAAATGCGGTTTCACTTGAAGAGTATCTTGGAAATGCGAAGGAATACATCGACTTGGTCGCGGATCAATCAGAAATCGGATTAGAAGTATTACATGACCCGCAAGAATATAGCGTACGGGCAAACTGGAAACTCATTTCTGAAAATAGTGTCGATCTCTATCATGGCATGCCAACACATAAAACATACTTTGATATTAAAGCGAACCAGGATCCGGGATTGAAAAAAGCGGTGCTTGAAGGAAAAGGGATTGATCTAGGGAATGGACATGCTGTGATTGAATATATTGCACCTTGGGGAAGACCCGTTGCAAATTGGACAGCTGCATGGCCAGAAGAAGATCGCGCTGAAATTGATGAGCTGAAAAATAAGTTAGTTGAACGATTTGGCGAGGAAAGAGCAGAACGAATTGCAGGGTATAACCGTAACATTCTGATTTTCCCGAACTTGGTTATTAACGATATCATGGCTATCACTGCAAGGACTTATTATCCGACAGAACCGGATTATATGGAAGTAACGGGGTATTCATTGGCGCCGAAAGAAGAAAGTGAAAAGTTCAGGAGAAGGAGAAACGATAACTTCCTTGAGTTCCTTGGACCGGGTGGCTTTGCGACACCGGATGATAACGAGGCACTGGAGCTCTGTCAGGAAGGCTATTTGAATAATAAAGAGGTCGAATGGAATGACATTTCCAAAGGGATGATCCGGGATGAGGCACAGGCAACGGACGAAGAGCAAATGCGAAGTTTCTGGCGCCGATGGAATGAAGTCATGACGAAACAATCCGAAAAAGAGGAGGTATTAACATGACTGGAATACTTCAAGAGATGGAAATAACCGTATCACGTCAAGAAATTGTCGATTTCTTATATGAGGAGTCAGAACTTCTCGATGAATGGAAGTTAGTAGAATGGGCGGACTTATTTTCGGAGGATGGTACGTACCTGGTACCCCCATTAGGAAATCCTGACGCGGATCCAGCTACATCCATTTTCTATATCAACGATGATCGAGCTCGACTTGAAGAGAGAGCGAAACGATTGTTGAAAAAAGAGGCCCATGTAGAATATCCGCATTCAACAACCGTTCGGAATATCCATAACGTCCGCATTAAAAAACAAGAAGGAAACGTACTCCATGTTCGTTGTAATTTCTCAACGTATCGTACTAAACGTGAAGTGCTTGACTGTTTTGTAGGTGTCAATGATTATCAATTGGTTGTGAAAGACCAGAAGATTGTCATTCGCGAAAAGAAAGTGACGTTGAAACTTGATAGCTTACGACCGCATGGGAAAATCAGTCTGATTTTATAAAACGATTCAACTCTACATGGTCAGGGGGGATTAGATATGGATGAAGGGTCTGAAGTGGTGGATATAACGATTATTGGCGGCGGACCGGTCGGTTTGTTTACGGCTTTTTATGCGGGTATGCGGCAAATGTCGGTCAAAATCATTGAAAGTCTACCACAATTAGGTGGACAGTTAGCGGCATTATATCCAGAAAAATATATTTATGACATTGCAGGTTTTCCGAAAGTAAAAGCACATGAACTTGTGCAACGTTTGGAAGAGCAAATGAAGCAATTTGAATCGACAATTTGTTTGAATGAAACAGTGGAAGAACTGGATAAACAGGATGATGGTATTTTCAAACTGACAACAAATCAAGGCACACATTATACAAAAACCATTGTGATTACTGCCGGTAACGGGGCCTTCCAAGCACGAAAGATGAATGTTGAAGGGGAAGACACATTTTCAGATCAAAACCTCCATTATTTCGTGACAAATGTCAATGCGTTTGCCGGTAAAAAAGTTGCATTGTTCGGTGGTGGGGATTCAGCAGTGGATTGGGCATTAATGCTGGAGCCTATTGCAGAAAAAGTCACATTGATTCATCGAAGAGACAAATTCCGCGCCCATGAACATAGTGTGGAGTTGTTAAAGAAGTCAAAAGTTGAAGTGTTAACACCGTACATTCCTACAAAGCTTGTTGGGCATGAAAAAATCGAAAAAGTAATTGTCAAAGAAGTAAAAGGCGACTCCTTATCCGAACTTGATGTAGATGACGTACTCGTGAATTTTGGCTTTGTATCTTCCCTTGGTCCCATCAATCATTGGGGATTAGACATTGAAAAGAATTCCATCATTGTGAATTCAAAGATGGAAACGAATATTGCAGGAATCTATGCGACGGGTGACATATGTACCTATGAAGGAAAAGTGAAGTTAATTGCGACTGGGTTTGGTGAAGCACCCATCGCTGTTAGTAATGCAAAAGTATATATCGATCCGACGGCGAAAGTACAAGCCCCTCATAGTACAAGCATTATGGGGGAGAAAGATACTGGGGTTGAAGGCAAAAGGACGAAAGAACCAGTCGGTGCCACTTAAGGATTTGGGCGTTTCCGCGTTCGAAAGAGTAATAAGCACATAACGGGATAAGGAGGAGGTAGCAGATGGCTAAATACACGATCGTTGATCAGGACACATGTATTGCTTGTAGTGCTTGTGGGATAGCGGCACCTGATTTATTTGACTATAACGATGAAGGAATTTCTTTTGCTCTCCTGGATGACAACCAAGGCATGACGCCAGTGCCTGAGGATTTGGAAGATGACCTGGAGGATGCTTATGAAAGTTGTCCGTCGAATTCCATCAAAATGGAAGACGAACCATTTACATGTACGAAGGTTGAGGCGAGTTAAACAAGGGCCTATCGTCAACCAAACAGCTGCGTCTATGACGACAAAGAAAATGGAGATGAATGAAGATGATTACAAAGACGAAAGTACAAGCTATTGATTGCCGACATTATATAGATGGAAAGTTCGTGGAATTGAACAAGGAAAAGAGCTTCGAAAATATTAACCCAGCTACTGAAGAAGTCCTTGGACTTGTTGCAGAAGGCGGCAAGGAAGAAGTGGACGCTGCGGTTGCTGCTGCACGAAAAGCTTTGAATGGTCCGTGGAAAACGATGACACTCCAGGAAAGATCTAAAATCCTTCGTAGAATCGGTGATTTGATTCTCGAGAGACAAGATGAGTTAGCGCGTTTGGAATCTTTGGATACCGGGAAACCAGTCGCCCTCGCTAATTCGGTCGATATACCGCGTGCAGCATACAATTTCCACTTTTTTGCCGACACGATAATTTCTTTGGGAACGGAAGCCTACCAGCAAAACGAAGAAGCGTTGCATTACGCAATCCGTCGTCCTGTTGGTGTCGTTGGCATTATTAAGCCATGGAATTTACCGTTGTTGCTACTTACTTGGAAGTTGGCTCCATGTCTAGGTATGGGGAATACGGCTGTCATTAAGCCAGCGGAATGGACACCGATGACGGCGACCGTCCTTATGGACATTATGAAAGAAGCGGGTGTGCCAGATGGAGTTGTGAACCTTGTTCATGGATTTGGTCCAGGTTCCGCGGGTGGAGCGATTTCTGAACATCCGGATGTTGATGCGATTTCATTTATCGGTGAACCAAGTACAGGTTCTGCGATTATGAAAGCGGGCGCGGATTCGTTGAAAAAACTATCTTATGAGCTAGGCGGAAAAAATCCGAATATCATATTTGCTGATGCGGATATGGATGATGTCATTGAAACGACAATAAAGTCTAGCTTTATTAACCAGGGGCAAGTTTGTATGTGCGGTTCACGTATTTATGTGGAAAGACCAGCATATGAGGAGTTTTTAGAGAGATTTGTAGCGAAAGTAAAAGGATTGAAAGTCGGTCAGCCATTTGAAGCGGATACAACTGTCGGTGCGTTGATCAGTAAAGAACATTATGACCGGGTGAAAAGCTATCTCGATATTGCCGTTGAAGAAGGCGGAACATTTTTGACGGGCGGCAAGCGACCTGAAGAAATAGACAAAGGTTATTTCTTGGAGCCGACGATTATTACCGGTTTGGATAAAAACTCTCGTTGTGTCCGGGAAGAGATCTTCGGTCCTGTTGTAACTGTAATTCCATTTGATACGGAAGAGGAAGTCATTGAGCAAGCAAACGATACGCATTATGGGCTTAGTGCCTCGGTTTGGACGACGAATTTGAAACGTGGTCATCGAGTTGCCCATCAGATTGAAGCGGGCATGGTTTGGGTGAATACGTGGTTCCTTCGTGATTTGAGAACACCATTTGGCGGCATGAAACATAGTGGGATTGGCAGAACGGGCGGCATGCACAGCCTTGATTTCTATTCCGAGTTATCCAATATAACGATCAAATTGTAAAAGTGAGGGAATAAACATGGCAACTGAAGTGACAACGAAACGGAAACAATTTGCGGAACAATTACTTAAGGCTGAAACAACGTTAATAGGGACGTCGCCGTTAACAGCGGCGGCCCCCGATCTAACGGTCGAACAGGCCTATCACATTCAACTCGAAAATATTACTGGAAAAGTAGCACAAGGCCAAACCGTTGTTGGCAAGAAAATCGGGTTGACGTCGAAAGCGATGCAAGACTTGCTCGGAGTGAATGAACCGGATTATGGTCATTTGCTGGATGGCATGGTTGTTGAAAACGGCAGTGCCGTTCCGAAACAAAAAGTCCTTCAACCGAAAGTAGAGGGTGAAATCGCTTTTGTTTTGAAAAAAGAGCTGAAAGGTCCAAACGTTACGACGCTGGATGTGCTGCAAGCAACAGATTATATTTTGCCTGCCATTGAAGTGGTCGACAGTAGAATTCAAGATTGGAAGATTAAACTGCCGGACACAATTGCAGATAATGCCTCTTCCGCTTTCTATGTGCTTGGAGGCAAGCCAACCAAAATCGAGGATGTAAACCTTGAATTGCTAGGCATGGTGTTGACGAAAAACGGTCAGCTTGTGAATACGGGGGTAGGCGCAGCTGCACTCGGCAATCCTGCTCAATGTGTTGCCTGGCTTGCGAATCGATTGGCGGACTTTAACATATCGCTTCAGGCAGGTGAGGTCATCTTATCAGGTGCACTTTCCGCCGCTGTTGATGCGAAAGAAGGAGATACATTTACAGCTAAATTTGCCCATCTAGGGGAAGTGAGCGTTCATTTTTAAAGGATAGAGAGTATGCGGGAGTGCGACTTAAAGAGTGTAGAAAGAAAGGGGTATATGATGAGCAAAGTGAAAGTGGCCATCTTAGGGTCGGGGAATATCGGGACGGATCTGATGTTGAAATTGGGCAGATCCTCCGTGTTGGAATTGACGACAGTCATCGGGATTGACCCTGAGTCGGATGGATTGAAAAAAGCGAAGGCATTGGGCTATGAAACGATTGCAACTGGCATTGATGGATTTTTGGAACGGGCGGAGCTCGCAGATATTGTTTTTGATGCAACATCTGCGAAAGCACATATCTACAACGCAAGGGTATTGAAGGAAGCTGGCAAGCGAGTACTCGATTTGACGCCAGCAGCCATCGGTCCAATCGTTGTGCCGCCTGTCAATCTTCAAGAACATGTGGAAGCGGATAATATCAATTTAATTACATGTGGTGGACAAGCGACGATTCCAATGGTCCACGCAATTCACCGTGTACAACCAGTTGAGTATGCAGAAATTGTCGCAACAATTTCTAGTAAGAGTGCAGGTCCAGGAACACGGGCGAATATTGATGAGTTCACGCAAACGACGACTCGTGGGATTGAAGAGGTAGGCGGGGCGAAAAAAGGAAAAGCCATAATCATTTTAAATCCAGCTGAGCCGCCGATTTTCATGCGCAATACAATTCATGTACGCGTGGAGGATGAAGTGAAACAAGAAGAAATCGTCGCTTCCATTCGGAAAATGGAGCAGGAAGTAAAGTCGTATGTACCGGGCTATCGCATCAGACAAGAACCAATCTTTGATGGCCAAGCGATCACGGTCTTCATTGAAGTAGAAGGAGCGGGGGATTATTTGCCAACGTACTCTGGAAACTTGGACATTATGACCGCTTCTGCAGTGAAAATGGCGGAAGAATGGGCAAAACATCGAGTGGCTAATGTGCCAGTTTGACTTGAATCAGCAAAAGTACGTTACTTCCATAAGTAGCAGGATGGAATCCAGATTTAGAGCTGATTCAAGTCAAGCCACCGGCGGAATGTCACAGATTTTGAAGGGAGTTAATGAAGGCAGTCTAAGTTCGCGACGTCCTGTCGCAACGACTGCATGACCTACCAGGGAAAGATGCAGTTCAATCATTCCTATGTAGGCCTCAGGCGCAATTCAAAATCTGGACGCAATTACGCCAATGCGTATTTGATTAAAGAGGGGAATGACGAAATGACTAAAATGCGAGATGTATTATTAACGGAAGTAGCACTGAGAGATGGAAGCCATGCCGTCCGCCACCAATTTACGGTGGAGCAAGTGACAACTGTTGCAAAAGCACTGGACGAAGCGAACGTTCCTTATATTGAAGTGTCTCATGGAGACGGACTTGGCGGGTCATCTCTCCAATACGGCTTATCATTGACAAATGAGATGGAACTGATTGAAGCGGCGGCTTCAGCCGTGGAGCAGGCAAAAATTGCTGTCCTTCTAATACCAGGTATCGGAACGATGCCGCAGTTGAAAGAAGCGGCACAACTTGGAGCGAAAATGGCGCGCATTGCAACGCATGTCACAGAGGCGGACGTATCGCACCAACATATTGCGCTTGCGAAAGAGTTAGGGATGGAGACGGTCGGTTTTCTAATGATGTCTCATATGGCGCCTCCAAACAAGTTACTCGAGCAAGCAAAATTGATGGAAAGTTACGGAGCAGATACGGTCTATGTCGTCGATTCGGCAGGAGCTCTTTTACCACATCAAGTTCGGGATCGAATTCGTTTGTTGAAAGAAAATTTGTCGGTCAATATCGGCTTCCACGCGCATAATAACTTGTCATTGGCGATGGCGAACACGCTAGTTGCCATTGAAGAAGGTGCGACACGAATCGATGGGAGTATTCGTTGTCTCGGCGCAGGTGCGGGGAATACGCAAACCGAAGTAGCGGTTGCTGTCCTCGATAAGTTGAACATTCGAACAGGCATCGATGTCTATAAAATGATGGACATTGCGGAAGAGTTAGTCGCACCAATTTTGGAAAAGCCGCAAGAAATTACACGGGATAGCTTAGTTCTCGGATATGCAGGCGTGTACTCTAGCTTTTTGCTTCATGCACAAAGAGCAGCACAACATTTCGGCATCGATTCACGGTCGATTTTGGTGGAACTAGGCAAACGACAGGTTGTCGGGGGACAAGAGGATATGATCATGGATGTAGCGGCGGAACTGTCCAAGGAAAAAAGTGAACTCAGCGTATAAAAGGAGACGATATGAATGAATGCAACAGTGATCCAAGAAATTGCGAATTATTTAGTGGCAGGGGAAGTTGAAAAACGAGAAGTTAAAAAAGTGACGGCCCAATTGAAACCGGATTTGACAGTGGAAGAAGGGTACCGTGTCCAAGAAAAAATCGTATCCATGAAACTAGCGGAAGGGCGTAAAATTGTCGGACCGAAAATGGGGTTGACGAGTCAAGCGAAAATGCAGCAAATGAATGTCGATGAACCGATTTACGGTTATGTCTTTGACTATATGCTCATTGACAATGGAGGAAAAGTTTCTTTAAGCGATTTGATCCATCCGAAAGTGGAGGCGGAAATTGCTTTTATCATCGGAGAAGACATTGAAGGGCCCGGTGTGACAGGCGCTCAAGTATTGGCAAAAACAGAATCGGTTCTTCCAGCATTGGAAATTATTGATAGCCGTTATGAAAACTTTAACTTTACATTGCCGGATGTCGTGGCAGACAATGCGTCAACTTCACGGGTAGTCTTTGGAACAACCATGAAATCACCAGAGCAGTTTGAATTGGATGTCGTCGGTGCAACCCTATCAATAAATGGGGACATCAAAGAGTTAGGAGCGGGAGCAGCTGTACTTGGACATCCAGCCAATGCAATTGCGATGCTGGCCAATATGCTAGCGCGAAAAGGCGACAAAGTCCGAAAAGGTGATGTCATTTTATCGGGTGCATTGACGGGTGCCGTCTTACTTGAAAAAGATGACGTTGTTGTTGGGAAGTTTGACGGCCTTGGCGAAGTTACGTTCACCGTGACCGAGTAAGCGGAAGAGAGGGAGACGAGCAATGCCAATTATTCATGTGAATTTAGTCGAAGGAAGACCAAAAGAAAAAGTAGCCGAGGTGATTCGGAACATTACAACAACAGTTTCCGAAACTTTGGATGCCCCCGTCGAATCAATCCGAGTGCTTGTCACTGAGATTCCTAGCACGCATTGGGGAACAGCTGGAACGACGATGGCTGAAAAAAGATCATTAATCAAATGAATAAAGTATATTAAAAAACCAAAAAGATAGGGGAAATGACAGATGAGTATATCAAATAATAAAATGGTTGAGGAACAAGGACTTTTAAAAGAGTTGGAAAAATACACAACGAGCATTGCCCATCTCGGTCACGTTGAAATCGGCGTAACGAATTTGGAGAAATCTGTATGGTTCTTTACAGAAGTCATGGGTCTGTATGTTTCAGCAGATGAGGGAGATCGCGTTTATTTAAGAGCGTGGCAAGATTTTGATCATCATACATTAATTCTTAAGAAATCAGATACGTCCGGCGTTAAGCAAGTCGGCTGGCGTGTAAGTTCGGAAAAAGCCTTGAAAGCTTTTGAAAAACAATTCAAAGATATGGGTATTGAGCATACATGGGTTGAAGCAGGAAAGAAAAAAGCACAAGGCGATTCAATTCAATTCAGGTCACCAGCAGGTTTGCCAGTTGAACTGTATTGGGAGAAAGAAAAGTATGTGAATACGGATCCTGCGATTGCTTCGAAACTACCAAGTCACCCAAGTAAGTACACAGGTAAAGGGGTAGCACCACGCCGCTTTGACCATGTGAACTTTATGGTAAACGATGTGGAGAAAGAGCAAAAATGGTGGTCTGACTTATTAGGAATTCACCATCGTTATTATGTTCAAAACCAGGATGATGTCCGTATCGGTTCATGGTTGAGTCGTACGAACATTGCCCATGAAATTGCGTTAATGCGTAATGCAAATCAAGACGGTGCACTTTTCCATCACTTGGCATACTATTTGGATTCACCAGACGAGCTTATCAGAGCAGCGAATTTAATGGCTGAAAACGATATTAAAATCGAATGGGGCCCAGGAAAACACGGTACAAGCGGTGCGCAGTTTATTTATGTAATCGAGCCTTCAGGAAACCGAGTTGAAATTTGGACAGGCGGATTTTTAATCTTTGCACCGGATTGGGAGCCAATCGAATGGAGTCCAGAAGTTGGCCTATTGGGTCTTGACTTATGGGGAAGTATAGCGCCTGAGAGTTACTTCAAGTACGGAACAAAATTACTGTAATTACGATACATTAGAGAGTTCACCGGTAATAAATTAATTGAATTAAACTGTGAGGTAGATGGAGTTTATCTGTCTATCTCACTGAGTTTTTTCTACAACTATCAATTCATTGCTCCGAAGATGGGAATATAAAGACGTTCAGGATTAACGGAAAAGGGGATGTTTTTGTTGTCGAAAACGAATTTGCGAGTTGATTTTCATACGCATATTATTCCGGAGGATTTTCCGGACATGGCAGCTAAGTATGGTGATGACCGTTGGCCGACCATGAATCGGACATGCGATTGCGGTGCTGAAATTATGATGAAAGGTAAATCGTTTCGAAAAATAACCGATCAAGCGTGGGATGTGGAGAAACGAATCGCGGATATGGATAAAGAAGGAATCGATATTCAAGTCCTATCTCCAATACCCGTCACCTTCTCATATTGGTCAGATCCTCAAGCTGGATTAGAACTTTCGAGAATTCAAAATGACTTTATCGCTTCTGTGGTCAAAGAGAAGCCTGATCGATTTATCGGCTTAGGAACAGTCCCTTTGCAGGATGTAGATATTGCAATCGAGGAAATGGATCGCGCGGTGAATCAATTAGGATTAAAAGGCTTACAGATAGGTTCTAATGTCAATGGTCTTAATCTGGATGACGATTCAATTGTTAAATTTTTTGAAGCTGCAGAGAAATGGGATGTCCCACTTTTCGTACATCCATGGGCAACATTGGGCGGGGAAAGAATGCCACGTCATAACTTTATGTATATGATTGGGATGCCATCGGAGACTGCACTTGCAGCAGGTAGTTTAATTATGAGCGGCATTCTAGATAGGTTCCCTAATCTAAAAATATGTTTTGCACATGGCGGTGGTTCATTACCGTATTTACTACCTAGAATGGACAAAGGTTGGGAGGTTTGGCCGGAAATTAGAAGAACTGAGAAACCACCCAGTTATTATGCAAAGAAACTATTTTATGATTCTCTCGTGTACGATCCTGTGAATCTTCAATATATGATTGAACGATTTGGCGCTGAACAGATTATTGCCGGCTCAGATTATCCATTTTTATTGCGTGAAGCGCCATCAGGTAAAGTTGTAGACGAATTGAAGACATTATCCGAAGAAGATGCAAAATTGATTCTCGGTCAAAATGCGTTGAAATTTTTAGGCTTGCATGAAATGGCTTTATCAAAGTAATCTTGTTTCTGTAGGCTAAAATATAGTGTGACGTGGATATACACATCAAAGAAGCCTTCTTGATTGTCATTCACGTCATAATCCACACCGTCATGCTCTTACAGATGGTTCAAAAGCGGTGATTTGGTAAAGTGAAAAAACATTGTACATAGAAACAGATATGCATCTAGTTGAATAGATGCATGTCTGTTTTTTTTATTTTGGTTTGGTGACTATGTTGAATGGGAAAATAAGTATGCTCAATATGGCTTTTAAATTTCATAAGGTTAATTTGCAACAAGGACGAAGAGTGAAAAACGCAGCATTTGAAGTGGTCGAAAAATTCAATGGATTAGCTGTTTCGAAAGGAAAGGCTTATGAGTGGGTAAATTGGGGTAAAGTATCTTGGAGAATATCCGACAGTCCATTATTGGACAAAATAACTTTTATAGATGGATTTATATATTGATTTTACGAACTTATCGGATTGTAACCAAGGTAGATTGGTGTATTTAAAGTGCGGTTGTTACTGACAGTAACCGGTGAATTGAATTGGAAAGGAGAAGGAATAGGCGCATTAATACATATTAAGAAAGCGCTGTCGGAAAATTATAGAGGGAAATCTTTTGAACCAGCTTTTGTTTGAAGCATCAGGGGTTAAAAAATTTATATTTTAAACAAGTCCATGGGAATTGAAGTCAGGAGGCTAATCCTCTATTCGGATGTAATGTTTAATATGACAGTGAATAAATATTTGCAGATCGATCAAACTGACAAGTGCTAGTTGGGATTGGTTTAGTGATTGAAATGCTAATTCGACGTAATCAAGGAGGGCTTCGATTGGAGCAAATCAATCGAGAACAATTAAAAAAAGAAGGTTTTAATGAAGATATTTTGCCGACGAAGCCGGAAGGTAGAAACTGGAACGTCGGAAATTATGCGTCAGTATGGATGGGTTCAGTGCATAATATCCCTAACTATATTGCTGTGGGCGGACTGTTTGCTATAGGGATGTCTGTTGGACAAGTTTTTTCCGTCATTATGGTAGCGTCCATTGTATTAGCGCTAGCGATGGTCTTGAATGGCCATGCAGGATCTAAATATGGCTTGCCTTTTGCTATGCTGATACGCTCCTCCTACGGAAATAAAGGTGCAATGATTCCAGGTGTGTTGAGAGGGGTTATTGCAGCGATCATGTGGTTTGGATTTCAAACCTATGCGGGAAGCCAAGCGTTGTCGATTCTCATCGGAAAGCTTTGGCCAACGTATTTAACGTTAGGTGGAGATTGGAACCTTTTGGGATTATCATTACCCGCATTAATTTCGTTCTTGTTATTTTGGTTATTTAATGTTGCCCTAATTTTCGGAGGTTTGGACTTCCTAGGGAAGTTCACGAATATCCTTTCTCCGCTTGTTTATATTGTTTTTGGTGGTATGGCGATTTGGGCCATTCAATTAGCTGGGGGGATTGGCCCCATCTTAGCTTATACAGGTGAAGGAGCCAGCGGAAATCCAGTCATCTTCTTTGTAGCGGGTGTCACTGCGATAATTGCTGCTTGGGCAGCCCCAATTGTAAATGTATCTGACTTCACAAGATTGGCTCGTTCTACGAAAGCTCAGGCTGTAGGTCAAACTGTAGGTTTGGTTGTAACTTATTTATTGTTTGCCATCGCAAGTATTGCGATTATTGTAGGCTCTGAAATTGCCTTTGGCACACCCATTTGGAATGTACTTGATGTTGTGGCGCGATTTGATAGTACTTTTGCAATCGCAATATCTGTGCTTACACTTTGTTTGACAACGTTATCGGTGAACGTGACAGGAAATATTGTTCCTGCTGGTTACCAATTAGCATCACTTTTCCCGAGTAAACTAACTTTTAAATCAGGAGCTATGATCGCTGCTGTCATTGGAATTCTTGTTATGCCTTGGAAACTGATGGAGAATGCGACAAGTATCTTCACATTTTTGAGTATCATTGGTGGAATACTAGCTCCCGTAGCGGGCGTTATGCTCGCTCATTATTTTGTAGTATCAAAAACAGAAATTGATCTGGCGGAATTGTATTCTAAGAATGGAAAATACAATTATAAGAGTGGTTTTAATGTCAATGCCCTTGTTACAACAGTTATTGCAGGTGTGTTGAGCTTAATCGGTAATTTCGTCCCGTTCTTTAAACCACTTTATGATATGTCGTGGTTTGTGGGCATTATTTCAGCATTTATTCTATATAGTCTGCTGGAGCTGCGTAGGAATAAAAGTGTTAGTCCACGAAATCGGCAGGTGGAATGACAAGGTATGTAGAAATGCCGTTAAACGCACTCCCGACAACGATTAACAAAGAGGTTCTGGATTTGAAAATTGGATTTTTGAACCGTGGGGTGGATTAGTGGTGCATTGTAGGAAACCCTATAGGAAATCTTATTACTGCTTTCCAATGTAAAACCAGCAATGGGTAAAGAGAAAATCGAAACAGGAGGAATGACACATGGTTAAATATGATCTAATTATAAAAAATGGAACGATTGTTACGGCAGATTCAATTATTCACGGGGATCTTGCTATCAAGGATGGCAAGATTATGGAAGTATCCGTTGGTAAATCTCTAGAGGCAACAGCGGATAAAGTAATGGATGCTGAAGGGCTTCATATTCTTCCAGGTTTAATCGACACACATGTTCATTTTAACGAACCGGGCAGGACAGAATGGGAAGGGTTAGAGACAGGAAGCAGAAGCTTAGCAGCAGGCGGGGCGACTACATTTTTTGATATGCCGTTGAATAGTACTCCACCGACCATTAACAAAGCTAATCTAGCCCTCAAGAGCTCAGCTGCCGAAGAAAAGTCCATTGTGAATCCACGTTTTTGGGGTGGGCTTGTACCCGAAAATATTGCTGATTTAAAAGATCTTCACGAAAACGGCGTCATCGGATTTAAGGCATTCATGTCACCGAGCGGAATCGATGATTTCAATAACGTAGATGATGAAACAATTTATAAGGGGATGAAAGAGATTGCGTCTTTAGGATCCCTTTTAGCTGTTCATGCTGAAAGTACGGTCATGTGTGAACAGCTTGCGCAAGAAAAAATAAGTCAGGGCAAAGTAACAGCGCGAGATTATGTTGAATCACGACCGATTATTTCGGAGATTGAAGCTGTTCGAAGAATTCTTTCCTATGCAGAACTGACTGGATGTAAACTTCATATCGTGCATGCAAGCAGCCGGAAAGTCGTGGAAGTGGTAAATGATGCGAAACGAAGAGGTGTAGATATAACGGTTGAAACGTGCCCGCATTATTTAACATTGACAGTAAATGATTTAGAAAAACAAGGAGCAATTGCGAAATGCGCCCCTCCATTACGAGATCAAGATGAAGTGGAAGATTTATGGACAGCAGTTGCGAACGGAGAAATAAATGTCATCGCCTCTGACCATTCACCGGCACCCGCATCCATGAAAGTAATAACAGATAATATATTTGAGGGGTGGGGAGGTATTTCGGGAGCTCAGTCTACGCTGAATATCATGTTGACAGAAGGGCATTTTAAACGAAGTCTTCCTTTGGAAAAAATTGTTGAACTAACTGCGACTAATCCAGCAAAAATATTTGGTCTTTCAACGAAGGGAACAATTGCAGTGGATTATGATGCTGATTTGACCCTCGTTGACCTAAATGAGAGCTTTGAACTGAAGAAGGAAGATTTGTTTTACCGTCATCAGCATTCACCTTATGTTGGTATGACATTTAAAGGGAAAGTGAAAACGACAATTGTTGGTGGTAAAGTAGTGTTTGAAAATGGTCAACCGATGGAAAAGTAAACATGTGGTGGGATGGTTGTATATTACTTTACGCTCCTGCAGAAATCGTGAAAGTGACGGGGAGGTATTTTATTGACACCAAGGGAAACACGACCTCAAGTGCAAGTGAACAAGAAATTTATGATTCCATACTGGTGGAAAGCGGTTTTTGCATTCACGCTAGGATGGATGTTCATAAATGCCAATAAATACTTTTTAAATCCTATTTTAGGGGAGATTGGCTTAGAGTATAACTTGAATAATACCCAGCTTGGATTGGTCAATAGTATATTCTTTCTGACGTACACAATCGCGCAAATTCCAGCAGGAGCCTTTAGTGATAAATTTGGCAGGAAAAAGTTACTTGTCACCGGGTTTATTATATATGGTATTTTGACAGGTGTTAGCGGCCTCATGGCTGGCTTCACAGGCTTTTTGGTGGCTCGTGCGCTTGCGGGACTTTCTTCAGCAACTTATTTTGGTCCCCAATTCGCCCTTTCGTCTGAAGCAATTCCAGAAAAAAATAGAACTGTCGGTAGTGCAATTATTAATAGTGGATCAGGGTTAGGGATTGCCTTCGGTTTTATTTTGTCGAGCACATTAGTGTTAGAAAATGGAATGAATTGGAGCGTTCCATTTTATATCTTCGGCGTGCTGACGGTTCTTGTTGGAATCCTGATTGCAGCAATAGTCAAAGAAAAAAATCAGGATAAGACATTGAAACAGAGTGAACGACTAGAGGATTCGTCCACTAAAGGAGAAAAAGTTTCGGTATTATCCTTACTTAAGAACCGCAATCTGTTGATTACCTTTCTTGTTTTATTTTGTTCCATTTACGGCTTTACCGTCGTTGTGACATGGTTGCCGAAGTTTTTGGAGACCGAAAGAGGTTTCCAGGGTACTCAAGTTGGTTTGATAGCAGCGTTGGTTCCACTGGCTTCGATACCTGGGGCGCTAATTGCCAGTTATATTTCAGATCGTCTAGGCCGGAAGAAGCCTTTCGCTTTTGTGCTGATTCCAATTTCGGCGATTGCATTGTGGGCAACTGTCTATGTGCAAGATACCGCATTATTAATCACAGCACTATTGATTTATGGATTATTTGGCAAGATTGCACTGGATCCGATTCTTCTCGCAACTGTTTCCGAACATGTTGATAAATCAGCGTATGGGATTGCCTTCGGTCTTTTTAATTTTATAGGAATGATTTCGTCGGTTATCGCCCCATGGTTTGTCGGCTTTCTTGCCGATAAAACAGGGAGCATGGCTACAGGGTTTTACTCAGCGGTCATTGTTCTTGCGGTAGGGTTCGTGCTTATGATGTTCTTTAAAGAGGGCCCAAAAGTAAAGGCGACGGGCGCATAAACAGTAGCTAAGAAAGTAAAGAGAGTTGTAGGTATTACGGTTACATAAAATGATTACATTAATAAAATTGAAAGGGTTGATGAATGTGAAAGATCTAACAAGTGAAGTTGCTCACCTTGTAGACTGGTTAGGTGAATTCGGTAAGACTTCCGAAGGTGGTGTGACACGGTTACTATATACAAACGAGTGGGTTGAGGCACAAAAAGCGTTAGAAAAACTGATGCAAGAAGATGGATTGACGACTCATTATGACGAAATCGGAAATTTATCTGGACGTTTAGAAGGAAGTAAGTATAACAAAGAAACCATTTTAACTGGCTCTCATGTCGATACAGTTAAAAATGGCGGTAAATTAGACGGTGCATTCGGAATTATAGCTGGTATTTTAGCGCTTCGTCATTTACAAGAAAAATATGGTCAGCCTCTCCGTAATCTTGAGGTCGTATCATTTGCCGAAGAAGAAGGAAGCCGTTTTCCATATGCTTTCTGGGGTTCGAAAAACCTTGTTGGGTTAGCTAAGAAAGAGGATGTTGAAAACATAGAGGATTTCGATGGCGTTCCTTTTGTAGAGGCGATGAGAGATGCAGGTTTCAATTTTAGGAATGAAGCAAAAGCGTTGCGTAGTGATCTAAAAGGTTTTGTTGAAATTCATATTGAGCAAGGTAATGTTTTGGAAAAGGAAGGAAAAGCGATTGGAGTTGTCCACAGCATTGTCGGTCAAAGACGTTTTACGATTGAAGTGACAGGTGTAGCGAACCATGCAGGTACTACACCGATGGGATATCGTAAGGACGCTGTATATGCAGCAAGCCAAATGATTCCGGGCATCATCAACAAGGCAATCGAATATGGCGATCCACTTGTTGCCACAGTTGGAAAAATCGAAGTCCAACCGAATATTGTAAACGTTGTTCCAGCAAGTGCATTATTCACATTAGATGTTCGGCATACAGAAAAGGAGATGCTCGTAAAGTTCACGGAGGAGCTAACAACGATCATAAATCGTATTTCCACTGAAACTGGCGTAGAGACGAACATCGATATGTGGATGGATGAGGATCCAATTCCAATGGATCAACAAATTGTTGAAGCCATTGAAAAACAGACGAAAGAAAATGGGTTAAATTACAAATTAATGCACAGCGGTGCAGGCCATGATTCTCAAATCATTGCGCCAATTGTACCAACAGCCATGATTTTTGTACCAAGCCGTGAGGGGATTAGTCACAATCCTTTAGAATATACCAGTCCTGAAGAATTAGCCATAGGCGTACAAGCATTGATTGAATCACTATATGTTTTGGCATATAAAGAATAATAATAACGATCATCAAATAGGGGATTGAAGACGTCAATGATTTGTATGAACGTCAAAACTTCCCACGTATACGGAATCGTTCGTAAAGTGGCGTGAGAGGGAGGCTAATCAAAAAATGATTAGCCTCCTACTTGATTAAGTTTTTTATCCTGAAACCGCATTTGTCAGGGGTTCAAACGATGGAAACGCTCTGCAACGAGTGCCAAGTCCTGCATAAACAATGAGTGCAAGTTTGGACGGCGTCTTACTGCGAGCGGATGGTACGCAACAGTTGTCGGATAGCCTTGGACTTCATGCCAACTGCCACGCAATGTTTTTACTTCAGTTTCCGAATCTCGAAAAAAGGATTGAACAGCGACATTACCTAAACAGAGGATAAGGGAAGGTTTTTTTTCCTGCAACTGTTGATCCAAATGCTGCATGCAAATCTGACGAGTCTCTTCTTTATTGTATGCGCGGACAGGTTTTCTTTTGAGAATGGATGTGATATATAAGTCATCCGATTTCAAACCGACATCATGTACAGCCTGTTGAAATGTTTGGCGTGTCCCGCAAATATACGGGTTTCCCTCACGATTTTCACGTTCACCGGGATTATCCAAAATTACTAGAATAGGTGCTTTTGGATTGCCTTCACCCCAAATCATCCGTGTCCCATGCTGATAAAGGCCGCAATCCCGACAATCTTTTAGACTTTTAGGTGTCAGTTCTTCGGGTAATGTAATCGGGCAAAATTCGGTCATTGCTTACAACTCCTCATCAAACCTCATCCTTTAAGTTTACCTAGTTCAAGGATTTTTAAACAAAGTAATTCGATTTTAAGGTAGGATAATCATACGATTTTGAGGGCGAATAGTTTAAGGAGGTGGAATTGAAACACGCTAAGGACATGCATGCATGTGTAGAGAAGGCAGATCCTATTTCAGATTCTGTTCGACTGGGTCTTGTCATGCCTAGTGGAAGTACATATTAGCTGCCCATCTAAAATTTTGCAATGGTTGAATCAGCAGATGCCCCAATCTGTCAACGAGCACATATACTAGCATGAAACCGAGAAAAATCGTTAAATACATGGGGCAGAGGAGCGATGGTTATGTGGCAAAATAACCAGTCAGTTAACTCCAGTGATACATCTAGCAATGACATTCCCTTGGATAGGGGTGCAAAAATTATACTATGGGGTTCGGCGATATCGATATTGGGGGATGCCATACAAGTGATTGGCGGTGCAATATCAATTGAAGAAGCACGTATTTCTGCGCAACAGCAACAAGAACGAACTTGTGAATCTACAAAATCAAATCGATGAGTTGAAAAATGAGCGGTCACAGTATCAAACTAATAGTCCAGATGTTGAAAAAATAGGTGAACTAATGGAGAAATTGATAGAGCGTTTAGATAGATATGATGAGGAGAAGAAGCAATAAGGTGGGTGCGGGTTGAGAGAGACTTGAAGAATTGAAATAAACCGGGCCCAATAGGATGACGCGTTGGGACCGGTTCGTTTATGTTTATGAAAAAAGATTCAATTTTTCTATCCGTCTGACGGCTTCTTCCAAGCGGCCCTCATCTTCCAACAATCCAACGCGAATATAGCCTTCACCATATTCACCGAAACCGTTGCCGGGTGCGACAGCGACATCCGCTTCATCCAAGAGCAATTGGGTGAATGATGTACTTGTATAGCCTTCGGGAACAGGAAGCCATGCGAAAAACGAGGCGGCCGGTGCAATGACATCCCAACCGATCCGTTTGCATTCTGAAATAAAAACATTTCGGCGACCTTCATAAAGGGAAATTAACTCATCGACGCAATCTTGGTCTCCGGAGAGTGCCGCCGCAGCAGCACGCTGGACAGCAGGAAATTGGTTGATGAATAAATGGTCTTGCAATACATTGATCGCTTTGATAATTCCAGCATTTCCGATTGCAAAACCGACACGCCAACCTGCCATATTATATGTTTTTGACAATGTATACATTTCGATACCGACATCTTTTGCGCCTTCCGCTTGTAGGAAACTGATTGGCTTTTTACCTTCAAAACCGATTCCGCCGTAAGCGAAATCATGCATGATCGCGATGTCATGTTCCTTTGCAAGTGCAATCGTTTCCTCAAAAAATGGAAGTGTTGCGGTTGCACTTGTCGGGTTGTTCGGGTAATTCAAATACATCAGCTTTGCATTCTTTTTTTGCTCATCCGACATTGTTCCGTAGTCAGGCAAGAAGTTATTTTCGGCAAGCAATGGTATCGTTTCATAGCGGATATTTGCCAAGCTTACGCCGGATATATAATCCGGGTAACCCGGATCAGGGAGTAAGAGTAACTCGCCTTCATTCATGATGGCGAGGGGCAGTTCCACCAATCCTGTTTTGGTGCCGTAGAGGATTGCGACTTCTGTCTCAGCATCAATGTCCACGTCATATTGACGTTTGTAGAAGTTAGCAACGGTCTGTTTCAATTCGATGGTTCCGCCAAACGGAGCATAGCCATGTGTCGCCGGATCCTCGACTGCTTCCTGTAAAGCTTTGACAATATGGGGAGGAGTCGGTTGATCTGGATTCCCCCTCCCTAAGTTAATGACGTCCCGCCCTTCGGAGAGCGCCGCATCTACATTTCTTACAAGTGTCGAGAAGAAATGTGGAGGTAAGTTTTTTAATCGATTCGATAATGACAAGGAAAAAACCTCACTTCAATCATAATTTCAATAGCATACGGACAATCACCCGTTAATACATTTGACTCTAGAGCGATTGTTTTGTTGTAAGTATACTAGGTTTAAGGATGAAATGACAGTATTCATCAATAACTTTATGATGTTAAAATAAGGTTGACTTATGCGATTGGACGAACTATCATGTTAAGTGAACTTATAATCCAATATAATATTGTTTCTTATCAAGAGCGACCGAGGGATAGGCCCGATGACGTCCAGCAACCCCTTGTATCATGCGAGGAAGGTGCCAACTCCTACAGAGTGATTTTCATTCTGAAAGATAAGCTGAAACGACTTTTTTCGGTGCTTCTTTCATATATGAAAGAGGTATTTTTTATTTCTAGGGAACTACAAAATCTAGACTGTGGATAACTGACAGCAAAAAGATTGTACGTCTAGTATAGGGGCGCCAGCTAATCGGGTCTAAGCAAGAGCCCAGCGCTCTTGCTCTATTACCCGGTAGATATACTAAGCTTTAAGGTAAATGCCGCTAGCGTAATTGAAGAAAAGAGGAGAAATAAATGATTGATATTCAAAATGTCTCGAAAGTTTATAAAACCAAAGATCGAGTTGTGAAAGGTGTCGATAACGTTTCCCTTACCATTGAAAAAGGTGAAATTTTTGGGATTGTTGGTTATTCCGGTGCAGGGAAAAGTTCACTAATACGCTGTTTAAATCTATTGGAGAAGCCGACGGAAGGTACGATCTTAATTGATGGCGTCAATTTGATGAAACTGAGAGGCAAAAGTTTGCGTCAGGCAAGATTGAAAATTGGTATGATTTTTCAACACTTTTATTTGATCAGTCAAAAGACTGTTTACGAAAATATCGCATTTGCCTTACGTGCTGCGAAAACACCGGAAAGTAAAATAAGTGACCGGGTGACCGAGCTACTCGATATGGTGGGGTTGGCCGCTAAAAGGGATGTCTATCCGGCGCAGTTGAGCGGTGGTCAAAAGCAGCGGGTTGGTATTGCGCGTGCCCTTGCAAATAACCCATCTGTCCTACTTTGTGATGAAGCGACGTCCGCCTTGGACCCGAATACGACATTGTCTATTTTGAGGTTATTGAAGAAAATCAATACGGAACTGCAAATCACGATTGTCCTGATTACACATGAAATGCATGTTGTAAAAGAAATCTGTGATCGTATGGCCATTATGCAAGATGGAAGAGTCATCGAAGAGGGTCAGGTTTATACAATCTTCTCGAATCCAGTAGAGGAGTTGACGAAAGAGTTCATCAGCAGTGTTGTATCCTTTGACGTTCCGGAAGCCATCTTATCGAAATGTACAGGAAGAATTGTTAAACTGATGTTCAAAGGGAATGTTGCTGGTGAAAGTGTCATTTCAGATACAATCAAGCAATTCAATGTCCATGGGAATTTCTTGCACGGTTCGATTGAATATATTCAAGAAATGCCGTTAGGTACATTTTTAATGGAGCTGCAAGGGAAAAATCCGGACATTGACCGTGCCATTTCATATATGTCTTCCCGCGATGTCTATGTGGAGGTGTTCAATCATGGGAATTGACTTTCAACATATCGTCGAATTATTGCCAGATATAACAAAAGCATTTGGCGAGACACTTTATATGGTCGGGATTTCAATGTTTGTTGCGCTTATCATCGGACTTCCGTTAGGCGTATTGTTGTTTGTGACTGACAAGGGATTGTTTCTTGAAAACACAATCGTCAAATCGGTTCTTGGTTTTATCGTCAATATGATCAGATCGATTCCGTTCATCATTTTACTCGTTTTACTTATTCCTTTGGCGACACTACTCGTAGGTTCTGCGTACGGACCTACAGCTGCCAGTGTATCGTTATCGGCAGCAGCCATACCCTTTTTTGCAAGAATCGTTGAGAGTTCGTTTCGGGATATCGATAAGGGTGTGATTGAAGCGGCGATTTCAACCGGTGCTAGTCCATGGATGATTATCCGGGATGTCCTATTGCCAGAAGGGAAATCGAGTATTATTCAAGGTTTGACCTTAACAGCAATCAGTTTGGTCGCCTATGCCGCGATGGCGGGGGTTGTCGGCGGTGGAGGAATCGGGGATTTGGCTATCCGATTTGGGTACTATCGATATGATACGACGATTATGGTTGTGACAGTTATCATCTTGATTGTGCTCGTTCAAATTATTCAATTTGCAGGAGATCGAATTTCAAAAGCAGTCGATAAAAGATAAAAAGGGGAGAATGAAAAATGAAGAAATTATTTCTGACAATACTGATTGTAGCACTCGGAGCAGCCCTAGCTGCATGTGGCGGTAAAGACAAAGCGAGTGACGATAAAACATTGACATTTGGTGCGACAGCCGGGCCATATAGCGATATGTTGAAAAAGGCAATTATTCCGGGACTTGAAGAAAAAGGATACAAAGTGGAAGTGACTGAGTTCGGTGATTACATCCAGCCGAACAATGCTTTGAATAGTGGAGATATCGATGCGAATCTCTTCCAACATATTGTTTACTTAGAAAACTTTGCAAAAGAGAACAACATGGAATTATCGAATTTAATCGTTGTCCCGACTGCACCGTTGGGAATCTATTCCAGTAAATTTGAGTCAATCAATGATATTGCAGACGGTTCAACGGTTACGATTCCAAATGATCCGGTCAATGCGGCAAGAGCATTGCTCGTATTGGAAGCTAACGGTCTCGTTGAGATTGATCCGAATGTTGAGCCATTGAAGGCATCTGAAAAGGACATCATAGAAAACCCGAAAAACTTAGTAGTGACACCGATTGAAGCAGCACAACTTCCCCGTTCTGTAGATAGTGCAGACTTGGCGGCAGTTCCGGGTAACTTTGCAATCGCGGCAAGTATGAATTTGACGGATGCGCTCGTTTTGGAAGACATGCCAGACCAATTCCGTAATGTTGTTGCCGTTAAAACAGAAAATAAGGATAAGCAGTTTGCGAAAGATATCATTGAAGTGATTGAATCGGAACAATTTGAAAAAGTAATCGACTCGGATTTCCAAGGTTTCGGAAAACCGGAATGGATGCAATAAGGATCCAATCATTATAGAATAATCAAAACAAAAGCCATCTAAGCAGTTTAGTTATTGCTTAGATGGCTTTTTTCTTCAGTCGAATTAGTCCTCAGGAAAGTCTCCCCGCATTTGTCTTCTGTTCTTCTCAATTAATTGCTCGAAATAAGAGAGCGGCTTTTTAACGGGGGGGTCCGCTACATCTTCGTCAGTTACCTGTTGTGAATGATCCGCTTCAGCATTCTTCGATTCTTCATGCAAACGTAATGAATAGCGCTCTGTATCGACGTCTATCGTAATATGTGTCGTTTCCTTTGAGGGAGCTTCTTGTAACGATTCTTCAATAATAAAAGGTTCTTGTTCTGTTGTTTCCATCGGGTATTCGATTTCTTGCACAGCAACATTCTGTTCGGATTCATGAATGATCGCTTCTAAAATTGTAAACCATTGTTGGCACTCCCTGAGATAGGCCTGATATTGAGGTGAATCTTTCCTTATCCGTGCATGCGGCATATGATAAAACCGGATAAGGTGCCTTGGTTTTACATTGTCATTGACGATGATTTCGAGATCCATGGAACTGATTTTATCGATAGGTGGAAGGGATGCTTTGCTTGATTCTATTTCTCCCTCGCTTAGTCTGTTGAGCAGGGAGTGTGTATCCTTTTGCACTGTAGCGGTCTGATGATTATCTTCTAAAAGCTTAATCGCTAAAATATCGGAATAACTATAGGCTTTGATTATGTAAGGCATTCCAACATATGCTTGTGTGCTGTTTTCTCCCTTAGCGGAATCAGGGAACCAAAAGTATACTTTCCGTCGCTGTTCATCGATTGCGATTTTAGCTAGTAGATCGTAGGAAGTGAAGGCCTTAAATTTATGGGCATTGTATTGATTGGGCTGGAAGGTCTGAAGGAACTCGGCCTGTTTTATTTTGCGCTTTTCTTCAACCTGGCTCATTAGGACAAACAAAACGGTCATTGCTAGGAGTGAAATGATTACTGATAGGAATCCGAGAAAGATAGAACTTTGAAACAAAAAATAGAGTAATAACCCGATGCCGACGATTGGTGAGAGGCATCCGAGACCGAGAAATAGATTTGATAGCTTAGATGGCATGAATAAAACCTCCATTTGAACTGTACGTCAATCTATACGGTCCATTACTCAATAAGTTTCACAATAGCATAAAAAACGAAGCACTTCCCATAGTGATAGCAGGGAAATGCTTCGCCATTCATTCGTTCACTTCTGCTGCTTCAATTTCCTCTGTTAAACTAATAAGCTGATCGATCAATTCACCGATATAAGCGATAGTGTCACGTAATGGTTGGTCCGTTGTAATATCGACGCCGGCCATTTTCGCCAGTTCGGCTGGTGATTTCGTCCCGCCTGCTTTTAACACCTCTAGCCATTCATCGACAGCCGGTTGACCTTCTTCTAAGATACGTTTGGACACTTGTGTGGAAATGGTCAGTCCTGCACTGTATGTGTACGGATACAGTCCCATGTAATAGTGCGGTTGGCGCATCCATGTCAATTCGGCGCCTTCTGTGACTTCGACATCATCTCCCCAGAATTCCTCCAGGACGCTGCGTTTTAAATTGTTCAATACATTGGCATTGACACTTCCGCCTTCATCAATGCGCTCATATACTTTTCGCTGATAAGCAGCTTCGAGCAAATGGGTCACAAAGTTATGGTAGTACGTACGGGCAACGATGGATGATATGACCCAGCGTTTGAATTTTGGATCATCGGAGTTAGTCAACAAATGTTTGGCTACCAGCATCTCATTCATCGTTGACGGTGCTTCGATGAAATATAAGGATGGTCGCGCATTGAAAACATTCTGTTCACGATTTGCATTGTAGAAATGCCCTGCATGGCCCAATTCATGTGCTAATACGAAAACATCTTCCATGCTGCCTGTCCATGAAATTAGGATGTAGGGATGATAGCCAAAGGGGCTTGAACAGAATGCACCTGTTGATTTCCCTATATTCTGTGCAAAATCAATCCATCGTTCTTTATAGGAACGATCGACCATTTTGACATAATCATTCCCCATGATTGCTAGTGCACCATTGATGTATTGTTTTGATTCTTCAACCGTAATTCTCGGTTCATAAGTCGGATCGAGCGGTATTTTCAAATCGGCAAATGTTATTTTATCCAGACCATGGACTTTTTGAAGAAGCTTCGCATATTTACGCATATGCGGAGCCAGTTCACTTGTAATCAAATCAATCTGGCGATCATACATCGATTTATCGACTTCCTGATTGAACAATAGGTAGTCGAAAATCGTATCGTAGCCACGCAAATCGGATATCGTCTTTTCGATTTGTAAGTGCATGTCATATGTTTTCGCAGTTGTATGTTGGTAGTCCCTCAGTTTAACGGAGAATGCATCGAATGCTGCACGACGTTTTGCTGTATCTGCCTCTGATTCCCAATCACCTTCAAATGATACATAACTTAGCGGATAGTTTTTGCCATCGACTTCAAAATCATCGAAAGACATGTCGACCATTTTCGTCGTATTATACATGCCGTACGGAGCATTAAAAGTCGAAGAGAATGCAGCGAGTGTTTTTTCAACTTCGGGATGGAGCTGAAAAGCCTTTTTACGGATCAATTTTTCCAAATAGTTCTGGAAGTCGGAGGACTGTTGCATCGCGTTTTCCAAAGTATCCGTTGGTAGCTCGGATAGTTCACTATTGACGAAGGAAAGCTTACTGCTCATTTTCGCTGCAATTGAGCCGAATTTGCTAGAACGCATTTGTGCCTCATCATTCGTTTGATCTGTGCTGGAGGACAAGCTAGTATAGGTGCTGATTGGAACCGCTTTTTCGGAAATAGCGGCATAACCTTTCAGTGCTTCGATGACTGATGAAGCATCTGTAATATTCCCTTTGAATTTATCAGAAAACACATCCACTTCTTTTTTCAATTCAGCAATTGCGTCATTATAGTCTTCCTCAGTTTTGAATAGGTCTTGTAGATTCCACGTTTCTTCAATATTTACTTCTGACCGTAATGGTAGGCTACTAACCAATAGAATCTCTCCCTTGTATTTCGTATTTCGAACTAATAATAGTATATAGTAGAATAGATGGAAAGTTGAAATGAATGAATCTATTCAGTTGGTTATCTCATTTGGAAAAACGCTCGATTTTGTCAGCCACAACAAAGGCAAGATCTTCATTGCCGAAAAGTTGTAGAACATCAAGCATCGTTTCGTTATCGATGTTAATTTCATCCTCGGCATCTGCTAGTTCGATAATGTTTTTCATGACAGTATTCTCCTGTTGGTGCGGATATGCACATTTGTATAATTCGTGTGGATCAAGCTGATGATTTGCACACCATTGTACAAACAACCGGATCATCAGTTGCTCATCTTCCTGATATTTTTGAATGACTTTTTCGTCGATATTTTTAAAATCCATCTACATGAACCCCTTTTCAATAGAACTCTAAACCAAGTATATATGAAAAGTAAAACTTATAAGGGGAATTCGCGTAACTATAATTAAGCATCAAATGGAATGGGAGTCGATAGAATGAAAGACATGATAGTAATCATACTAGTAGTTGGTATCGTCCTTATAATTGGGGAATACTTTTTAAAAAGGAAATTGAATGTGTTAATGCATGAAAAGATGGGGCCTCGCGCTAAACGTTTTGAAACCATCGGGGTATCTATTCTTTTTATCGGTTATTTAGTAATTTCTACGACCCTTATTTGGGGGAATGAAGAGGTAAATGTATTGTTCATCATATTTCCGTTTTTTGTTATCCTCTCAACGTTTAGGGCTTTTATGGAATGGCGATACAATCGGCATGCGAAAAAATGGGCGATGGAAATTTTCTCGATTATTGCAATCAGTGTCCTAATTGCTGCTTTGCTTGCAACGGGAGATAAATTTTTTGGATAAAGGGGAATGGTCGATGGGGTATATCGAAGAGTTGAGAGGAATCGTCGGGCATCGAACTCTACTGCTCACAGGAGTTGGCGTAGGGGTATTCAATGAAGAAGGCGAAATCCTGTTGCAAAAAAACTTCGATGACAAATGGGGGATTCCCGGCGGATTTATGGAGCTTGGCGAATCTGCTGAAGAGGCAGGCAGAAGGGAGGTATTGGAGGAGACCGGCATTCAAATCGGTAAACTTGAGTTGTTGACGGTCGTTTCCGGAAAGCAGACATTTAAGGTGTTAAAAAATCACGATGAATACTACTCTGTAACCATTGTTTATGTCTCAAAGGAGATAGTTGGTGGAACGTTAAAGGCGGATGGCATCGAAACAACAGACGCCAAGTTCTTTGGAATTGATAAACTTCCAGAAACAATGAATCCAGCAATTGCCTCAATGTTCCAACACTATTCGTTCATGAAAAAATGAAAAGGTAAAAGGGCAAGATTATTCTCTTGTCCTTTTACCTGTAGTTACATTTGATTGTTGACGAAGAATGTAACAAGCCAATCGACATCAAGTGGCCCGTCAACAATTTCATAATAATGTGACCCGTTTTGGATTACGAGATTACTATTGACAATAATACTGATAGAATTATCGTTTTCATCCTTTAAACTGATGCTAAATTGTTCAAAAACATCGACCTGACCGATTTCAGTGGGGCGCAGTTGGCGGACATGGTAGTCTTGGAGAAATTCTAGTAAGCTTTCTATTTCTGTTTCGTTCGAGACGTTCCATGTCAAGGGCGTATCGTCGTCGGGGGATGGCTTGCTGAAAATAAGGGTTGTGAAAGGTGTATCAGAAGCGCTAAGCAGCTCGGTCAGCGCTTTCTCCTTGTAGTCTTGGAATGATTGAATCATTGCATATGTGCCGCCAATCATAAGGATCAGTAGTAGGAATGCTCTCATTTTCATCTTCAATTCCTCCTGCAATTCGTTTCTGTAGTATACGCAACTGATGCGGTTTAGTAACATGCAATGTGACTATATAAGGTATGCAGGCCAACTTAGAAAAATTTATGAAAGGGGTTGTTCAATTGTGTTTTTGAAAAAAATAACGTTGCTCCATGAAAGTGGAGAGAAAACGGGTGAGTATCCATTTACAATCCCTTCCATTCGGTCAATGTCAGAGTTGGAGTTGTCGAAGAAAGTCACTTTTTTCGTCGGGGAGAACGGTTCGGGAAAATCGACGCTATTAGAGGGAATTGCGGATTTATGCGGCTTCAACTCGGCGGGAGGTGGAAGGAATAATACGTACGACGTGGATGCTTCTGAAAGTGCATTAAGCGATTATCTACGTTTATCGTGGATGCCGAAAGTGACGAATGGTTTCTTTTTGCGTGCAGAATCATTTTATCATTTTGCATCTCATATCGATCGATTAGGACCGATGGCGCTGAATAGCTATGGGGGAAAATCGTTACATGAACAGTCACACGGAGAATCGTTCTTTTCCTTATTTTTGAATCGATTCAACGGCAGGGCAATCTATTTACTCGATGAGCCCGAGGCAGCATTATCCCCGCAAAGGCAATTGGCGTTTTTACGCGTCATGCATGAGCTCGTTCAAGAGGAAGATTGCCAATTTATCATTGCAACACATTCGCCAATTATTCTAGGATATCCCGATGCAACGATTTTAAGTTTTGATGAAGGAGAAATCAAAGAAACGGACTATGAAATGACGGAGCACTACCAGATTACGAAATATTTCCTTGACCATCGGGAAAAGTTCCTCCAAGAAATTCTGGGAGATGACTAGGTTTTCTGAATGTTATACTAATTCTGGAGGGAGATGATGGGAATGCAGAAAGAAGTGGTACAAGCAATCCAGGACGATTATCCGGAATATTTTTCCTGGTGTTACGGTTGCGGACGTTTGAATGATGAGGGGTATCATCTTCGGACAGGGTGGCAAGGGGAAGAAACGGTGACATACTACGAGCCTTCGTCGAAAGCGGTCGGGAAAGTGAAAGAAATACACCCTGAAAAATGGAAGGTGGACGTTGACGTGTTTGCGGATGAAATCCTGTGCGCAACTGGGGAAGTTGTCGGCGTCGTTATGCCAGCAACTTTCGCACAGAAATAACAAGATAGATCCAAAAAGCCGATTGCCCTGTGCAATCGGCTTTTTTACGTCTATACTCCAGCGCTTTTGTTTCGTAACGTTAGGAAAATAAAATATGAATACAATCTGAATAGTTGGGTAGACTGGTCAGGGTTCCTAAGAATCAAATGTAGCAACATAACGTAAAGTGGAGGGAATAGTAGATGAAAAAAACAGTCGAAATACTTGCGGCTGTCTTCATGATCGTCCTAGGAGGAAAACGCGAGAGTGACTTAATTCATATGTTAGTGGAGGAACGAACGAGATAACAAGTGGTACAAGTAGGTAGTTAATGTCCGGCTAGTTGAATAATGTTTGACGTGAAACCATTTGGTTGTGTATAGTTACACATGCAACCAAATGGTTTTGCTTTATTGGAGAAAAATTTACTGGGGGAATTTATATGTCAACTAACGAACAGTTCGCTGAAATAAGAAAAAGTATTGTTATCGATGCACCGATAGATAAGGTGTGGAGGTACGTTGCGACAGCTGAAGGGATTGCTACCTGGTTCATGTCGAATGATATGGAACCGGTCGAAGGGAAAGAGTTTATCCTGCAAGCGGGTCCATGGGGGAATTCTGCATGTAAAGTGACGGAAGTGAATCCTCCAAAACATTTGTCTTTCGAATGGGGCGAAGATTGGCTCATCACATTTGAGTTGAAGGAAAAGGGAGGGCAAACGGAGCTGACACTCATCCATGCAGGTTGGGATGAAGAGAAACAGACTGAATTCGGGCAATCACATGCAGAAGTACGTTCCCGTATGTCTGGCGGATGGGAAGGGCTTGTGCTAAAACTGAGAAATGTAGTTGAAGCATAATTGACTGAAAATCCTCAACGTTACGATGTTTTTCAAGCAATCGCAGACCCCACGCGACGCAAGTTACTCGAATTGCTTCTAAATGATGAAATGTCGATTTCAACGATTAGCAGTCATTTTCCGATGAGTAGAACAGCTGTGACCAAGCATCTTTGTGTATTGGAATCCGCGGGGCTTGTTCGTCCACAAAAGGTAGGGCGTGAAAAGCTCTACAAACTGGAGTCGCAGCCTCTGCAGAAGTTACAGACCTGGATAGAATTTTTCAATCCATATTGGGAAACCAAACTTTTGGACCTAAAAAGAATTGTTGAAAATGAGCTAAGTGAAGAGTGATTTTGATTTGGCATGATTGTTTTTCTTATTATACCTAAGAGTGCCAAATTGCGATGCCTTATCAAAAAGAAAAAGGATATACAGGGTTGTTGTGACAATCCTGTATATCCTTTTTCTTTTCGCTTTGTCATATTTCCTTCGCCATATCCTTCGCCTCAATCGGTGTCAAAGCCTTTGTCTGATCGATGTGAATAAAAGCATCATACCGCTTACTGATTTGTGAAGGGACATAGTTACCGAATGCTTCAAATTCTGGATTGTAGACCACCCCGATTGCCCGGTGTCCTACCCAGCTGGTGAAACTGTTTCGGTTTTCATCGTTGAAAATATACAATTTATCGTGGGCCCCTGCTTTGTGCAGCAGGTCTTCCCAGGAATGCTGGCGGGCAGGAGGCACATCGATAATTTCGAATGGGAGCCCCCATTTTTCGGCTGCAATGACTGTGCCACGATGCGTGCCGAATCCTACTGCAAATGTATCTTCAGGTTTATGTTGTTCACGCAACAATTGACCGACATTCAGCATCCCATCGTCTTGCATCGTTGTCGCTCGGGCATCACCGATATGTGTATTATGTTCCCAGACAATAATTTTGGTTTCATCCCCGTGATAATGCTGTATTTCGTTTATCGCTTCGACCATATGTTCATCGCGGATATTCCAGGAACGGGCATTGTCTTGTAGCATCGCACGATAATAATCCTCCGCATTTTTAGCGACAAGTGCATTCATTTTTAAGTTCAGATCGGATTCCTGCTCGTCTTCATAAAACTTGTGGTGGGATCGGATGGATGCCAACAGCTTACTCACTTCGTCGATGCAAGCTTGTGAAAAATGTGCTGTAGAAATGGCATAATGTTCGGGTAATCCGTTGAAGGGCTCGAAACAGGAAAACGCCTTTTTAGCGAGTTCAAGGTCGGCGCCGGCCGGATTGGTATTGGTTAAATACCTAATGATTTCATCGATAGATTCCCATAGGCTGTATATGTCGATGCCGTAAAAACCGACTCTCTGTTCCGGAGATCTAGTCGTATTATTCATTTTCAACCAGTCGATGAATTCCGCGATTTCTTCATTAGCCCACATCCAGGTCGGCCATCTGCCAAACGCTTGTAGCACTTGCCGAGCTCCCTGTTGTTCTGTGGTATATCCTTTGACATACCGATTAACATGCTGAGCGGACGGCCAATCACCTTCGACGGCTATGGATGAAAACCCTTTCTGTTCAATCAATAGCTTGGACAATTTTACCCTGACGCTATAAAATTCCGATGTCCCGTGACTTGCTTCCCCTAGCATCACGATTTTGGCATCTCCAATCGCTTCGAGAAGAGGTGTGAGATCAGCATCCGATTCAAAAGGGAGAGCATAGCGTTGTATTGCATCTTCAAGTGTATCTTTCATTTCAAAAACCCCATTTCTATCAAGGTATTTTAAAAGTATGCCCATCTAACCACTTTGTAGCCGTCAGGTTTTGGAATGCATTTACAAAAAAAGGAGGAACGTCTATCTTTAATCATGTATAATTGGGTTAATTAATTTTACTGATAAGGAGCGATCACAATGCTAACTGCTGTTCTAATCGTTGGGATTGTCATGAGTATACCGATTACCGCAATTATTACGGATCATAAGCGCAGGATTGTAAAAATCAAAGCGGAATACGTACGGGATGAAATCGAATTGGAAAAGTTGAAACAACAGAATTTCATCGTGGAAACGGAGAAAATGAAGTTGGAATTGGAAAAGATGAAATTGGATTATACATCCGGTCAGAACGATTTATTGAAAATCGAGAAATGATGGCGGTGTATCGAAATGAAACTTCTCCTTTCATCATACGTATAAATAGATACTAGAGAAAGTAGGGAGGGTTTTAAGTGGAAAAAACAGGTTTGAAAGTGTTGATACACGCCAGTGCTTTCTTTGCCCCCTTTTTAGTCCCATTTTGTATTTTTCTCGTCGCTAACTTTACCGAGGATGATGAAATCAAACGATTATCCATACAGGCAATCCTTTTCCAACTTGTAATGGGTGCAATCATTTTTATTTCGGTACTGCTCATTGTTGTAATAATCGGCATACCAATGGTCATTGGTTTCGGCCTCATGTGGTTCATTGTGCCAATCATAGGCATTGTCAAAGCGTTGAGTGGTGAAAGCTATAATTACCCGATTGTCGGAAGGTGGATTTAAGTTCTTTCAATGGAAGTGGAGTGAAAATAGGACTGAATAGCAGAAATGCTATTCAGTCCTATTTGTTATTTTTGGATTCATCCCTTTTTGCAATATCTCTACGATACTGATAAAAAATCAACTGGTGAAATAGGAAAGACTGACCAAGATGGGGCATATAAATCTAGTAAGATTTAAAATAGGTGGGGGTCCAATGCTTTTTTTGAAGAAAACGATCACAATCTTGCTTGGAAGTCTTTTAATCGCTATCGGAATTAATGTTTTCCTCGTTCCACACAAGTTATTGGAAGGCGGCGCGCTTGGAATAAGTTTGACACTGCATTATTTGTTTGACGTAAAAGTGGGGCTAACATTTCTACTGATCAGTATCCCTATATTTATAATTGCTTGGTTCTTTTACCGCTCGTTTTTCTATAACGGGATACATGGTATGTTATTTTCCTCGATGATTATCGATATGCTGTATCCATTGCATGTTATCGGGAAAAACATCGAGGTAAGTCCGATAATAAGTGCAGCATTAGGTGGCATATTAATCGGCGCGGGGGTTGGTATCATGTTTTTAATGGATATAAGTGATGGTGGATTGGATTTACTGGGACAAATGCTTGCCAGAAAATTAAGTTTTAATGCGGGAGTTATCATTTTTTGTTTTGATATAGTTATCGTTACGATTGGAACGATGCTCATTGCATCCTCCGATTTATTATTATCATATGTGACCATTATTTTCGTAGGAATCACGACCAGTCTAATCGTAGCACGAAAAAGTGAGGAATAATTTACTATAGGTAGGAAATGTATTTCGTGAGATGAAAAGGTTAATCAACGTGTGGAGATAATGTGGAAGCTCAACTCAATGTGAACACAGATATAGCATTAATGTGGCTAGAACTACAAGAATTTGACTGAGTGCGTTATATTTTAATAGACGAGCCCATTGTAATTTTGACTAAGAAGACGGGTAAGAAATGGATTAGTTTTAGCTTTTCTATCCCTAATGAATGGGCTGAAACAGGTGAATGGTTTTTTGAATGAACGGGGAGTGTAATCTATGAGCAATCCATCTGAAATTACGATGAAAACTGCAACGCCTATTCTACGTATCTTTAATGGGAAGATGGCGCAAGAATTTTATGTGGACTATTTAGGTTTTACTGTAAATTGGGAGCATCGCTTTGAGGAGAATATGCCGTTGTATATGGAGATTTCGAATGGAGGATGCGTCATTCATCTTTCCGAGCATTATGGAGATTGCAGTCCGGGGGCGGCGATTCGAATTGAAGTTGACGATATCAGAGGTCTGCATACTATCCTTGATTCGAAACAGTATAGCAATGCTCGTCCCAGTCTTGAATCAACCCCATGGCGAACGATTGAAGTGACAGTTATCGACCCTTTCCATAATCGGATCGTTTTCTTTGAGAATCCATCATAAAATGACGAGAGGCTATCAATGAAGACAGCCTCTCGTCATTTTTATCGGGAATGATAAGATTTCAAAAATTGGTCGGATTGTTGCATAATCAGCAAGGTTTTTTCAATGGACTCTTGTGTTTGTTTGGTCCGATTTTTTTCTGTCATCGTTCCCAAATCATAAAGGACCGCCGGCAATTTAGCACTTGGTGCCACATATAACGTGTCATTGTTGATGAAAGAGCTACCGGGCATGTAGTAGCGCATGCCAAGTAGGTTGTTTTCATAGTGAAAGAGGTTGTGTCCCATCATCTGTGCATCATGTTCGATGCCGAGCAAGTTCAGGAGAGTAGGCATCAGATCGAGCTGCCCGCCTAAATGGTCAATAGTTTCACCCGTGAAAAGTCCGCTCGCCGCAAAAATCACCGGAATGATAAAACGGTCCTGCAGGTTATAGGTATGGCCGAGCATCTCCGATAGGACTTCTTCATCAGCCTGTGTGACGGGTGCGCCGTGAATCCCCGAATGATCTCCGTAGATAAGGAGTAGTGCGTTATCGTATAAACCATCCTTCTTTAAAGTATCGACGAATTTCCCGATTTGCTCATCCGTATACCGGATCGACTGCAAATAGTTGCCAACATATGTCCCCTCGTAGCTTTCCGGTAACGTTAGGTATTGGAATTGCTCGGGCATTTCGAATGGTGTATGACTTGTCAAGGTGACGATGTTCGTATATAACTTTCCATATTCCTTCAATTGTTCAGGTAGTTGTTTTGCGGCGAAATCGAACAACACTTCATCTGACGGTCCGAATCCAATTTCTTGTTCCTCTGGAATTTCTTCTGTTGTAAAGATCGTATCGAATCCAATGGCCGAGTACAATTTATCTCGGCTCCAATATGTAATGTCATGCGCATGGTACGTGGCCGTTCCGTAGCCATGTTTTTGCAACGTCCGTGCTAGAGAGGGGACGGGATTGCCGGTGATGACATTGACGGTCGGGTCCATCCCTTCCGGATATAGGGATGTATGCATCATCCATTCCGCATCTGACGTATTGCCGGCCCCGATTTGTTGGTAAACATTATCAAAATACGTACTATCCTTCAATAGCGCATTTAAATTAGGTGTGATTTCCTGTCCGTTTACCTTCTGATTGATAACAAATCCTTGCAGGGACTCAACTTGAATGACGAATACGTTTCGGTCCTTGGCAATGCCATAAGATGCCTGGTCAGTTGCGGGAACATACGCATTGCCTTTCATTTGTTCAATATCCTGTTCGGATAAATTCACGTCAGAAGCCAGTGCGGTTCCGAAGCTACGTGTAAAGACTTGTACGGCTTGCGACTGTAAGTAACCATTTTCTTTTGCGAAAAATGAAACATCAATCAGTGGTTGTCTGAAAGCTAGAATGGTTGTCAGTAAACCGATACTGCCGAAAAGGATTACGAGACGTCTGCTACTTTTAATAGAAGGTTTTAGTTGTCTTTTATTGAAAAAGAGTGCAATCGGTATGATGAGCACGATATCCAAGAAGAATAGAAAATCGTATGGGCTACCCAGAAGCCCAATTGTTCCGCCTACGGAATTTGATTGGTAAATCTGTTTCAAATCATAATAGGATGGAATCGTGGAAAAATAACGAGTGTAGTAGATGATTGCGATAAATAATGCAGATAGTATCGTGTTAAAAAGGAAGATGCCCGTCCACGTCTTTTTCTTGGCGATGAAAAGGATTAGGGAGAGAAAGAATGCCCATATAGGGAATTCGATAAGGGCAATATGAAAGATCGATTTATTATGGAAAACGACAAATCGAAATGCAATGATTTTAATGAACAGCAATGCCAATATGATTGTACTCGGATGCAGAACAAATAGTTTCACTTTTTTGACGACATTCTTCACTGATGGCACCTCCGGATACTACAATCTATAAATTCAGTGTAGCAAACCATTATTTTTTTGTGAAATTAAATGCGGAAAGATCAAAAACTTTCTTACACTATGATTAGAAATATAAACAGGGAGATTGAAATAGAGACATTCATCAGAAATTAAAACAGTCATTTAAAAAGTCGTAAAAACGGCCCACTCAAATGATTATTTCCATTGAGTGAGCTGTTTTTTAGTAAGCATCAGCGTCGTGCCCTTTCTCGACTGCCCGTTCAGGGGCTTTTTCACCCTCCCGATTGCCGAGTGGTTTCTGACTTGAATCTTTTCTTGACGCTTGCGCCAAGCCCTCACGTAATCGGCGTCCATATTCTTCGTCCGCTTCCTCGGCGAGCGCAATCATTTTATCTTGAATTCGCTGGTCACAGTTTGAAAGGTCTGCAACCAAATTCGAGATTAAGTCATCCTTTTCCCATTGTTCAAACATGCGATAGGTTTCGCCGGCTTGTTTTGTATTGTTTTGCCGATCAATCGACTGTCTGACGAGCTTGCCTTCAATATGGGGTGTGTATTCTTTCCCGTTTTGTTGTGCTTCTTGCAAACCGCCCAAGATCGATGGCTCATAGTTGATATGCGGGTTCTGACCAGGGGCGCGGTCCGTTTTCAGTTGCATTTGACCGCCGCTCTGATTGGTTGCAACTCTTTTTTTCGGAGCGTTGATAGGCAGTTGCAGATAGTTGGCTCCGACTCGATGCCGTTGCGTATCCGAATAGGAAAAGGTCCGTCCTTGGAGCATCTTATCATCCGAGAAATCGAGACCGTCGACCAGGACGCCTGTCCCGAAAGCGGCCTGTTCCACTTCTGTAAAATAATCTTCGGGGTTTTTGTTTAACACCATTCTCCCGACTGGCAGCCAAGGAAACTGATCCTCTGGCCATAATTTCGTATCATCGAGCGGATCGAAGTCCAACTCTGGATGCTCATCGTCGCTCATGACTTGGACAAGTAACTCCCATTCAGGGTATTCGCCACGTTCAATGGCGTCATACAAATCCTGTGTCGCATGATTGAAGTTTTGCCCCTGGATTTCGCTCGCTTCTTTTTGCGTTAAGTTTTTAATGCCTTGTTTCGGCTCCCAATGATATTTGACGAGCACTGCTACGCCATCTTGATTGACCCATTTGTATGTGTTGACGCCGGAACCTTGCATCATGCGATAGTTTGCAGGAATCCCCCAAGGAGAATAGACGAACGTCACCATATGGAACGATTCCGGGGAACTGGCACAAAAATCGAAAAACCGCTCGCTGTCTTGGATATTTGTAACTGGGTCAGGTTTAAACGCATGGATCATGTCTGGGAACTTAATCGCATCGCGAATGAAAAAAATCTTCAAGTTATTACCGACGAGGTCCCAGTTTCCGTCTTCCGTATAAAACTTTACTGCAAATCCCCGGGGATCGCGCAATGTTTCCGGTGAGTGTCCGCCGTGGATGACGGAGGAAAAGCGGACAAAGACGGGTGTCTGTTTCCCTTTTTCCTGGAATAGTTTCGCACGTGTATACTTGGAAACCGGGTCATCTCCGGCTGTTCCGTAAGTTTCGAAATAGCCGTGCGCACCGGCCCCGCGTGCATGGACGACGCGTTCAGGAATACGTTCCCGATCAAAGTGGCTGATTTTCTCCAGAAAATCGTAATTTTCCAGAACAGCTGGTCCTCTGTTGCCGACGGTCCTAATGTTTTGATTGTTTGTAATGGGATGCCCCTGTCTATTTGTTAACGTATCTTCTTGCTCTTCATTTGTTGTGTGGGCAGGTCGTTTTTTTGACATTTGTATCTCCTCCTCTTTGTCGAGTAGCATTTCATGGGAAAGTCCGTTGGAAGTGATCAATTAGGTGACCGTTCAGTTAAATTTGATCACTGTTTTTATCGGCTTTTACAGTGACAAAGCCACTATAGCTATCAATTGCATTTGTCACAATGACAGAAAACACGAGAGAATACAGTATGAATTGGATAATGGACGACATTTTCTCTGTCGGACTATCATAGATGTTCGACAGGTGCACCACAAATTCCGGATTGAATAATTTCGGATCCATTGTAACGACAACAATGAGTGCAATCCACGTCAGATTGAGAAACAGATTTCCTATTGCAAGTTTAGCTGTCCATTGATAGTCACTTGATTTGTAAACTGACATAATGATTTCAAGTGTGATTACAAGAAGAGCGGCAGGAAAATAATTCAATAACACTTCACCGTTGAGAATGGACATGCACCTTCCACTCCTTTCTAACATGATATCGCCACAACAGGGAGTGTTGCCAAAAAATCCGGGAATTATGACTGAAGGAAGAGGATTAATGCCAGTGTCTCAAAAAAGGCGGACGACAAAAAAGATGGCAAGCCGGTATATGGTTCTCCGGCTTGCCATCGTCTCTTTAACTAAGTGTTGTAATATACTTTTCACCTAAAACTTCTTTTATTTCGTAATCGGCATCAGCCAATTGTTCGCTGATGAATGCCCCGATATCTGTTGGTTCGATTGTATACAATTCTTCGATTTCACGTGAAAACAAGAGCTTCTCCGTTTGGAAGAGGGTCTTTAAAGATTGTTTTTCCTTTGGCTGGATTTCTTCGCCTGGCAGCATTTGTTTGAGAGCGGAAACGTATTGTTCGAGAGAACGGGCGCCGACAATTTTGGCACCTTTTTTCTCTTCATTCAATAAAATGATTGTCGGAAACCCGCGTACACCCAGTTGACGGACGAGCTGGAAATCCTCTTGTAATGACGTTTCAGCATCGGGCAATTTCGATTGTGCAACTATTTTTTCTCCATCCAATCCGACTTGGTTAACAAGTTCGATTAAAATGTCATCTTTAGCGATATTCTTATTGAAAGCGAAAAGGGCTTCGCGTGCACGGCGTAAAAAAGCGGTAGCGATTTCAGAATTTTGTTGTTGAATCACTTTGAACACACGGGATGGGATGAAAGATGATTCAATAGGGTCTGTCAGCCAGACCGTTCCGTCGATTGGCATGCGCGAATGTTCACCGACTTCCCGCCAGTGACCGGCTACATCTTCGGGTCCATTGATACCATTTGAAACATCCGCAAAGCCATCCCATTTTTCCAGCAAGCCGCCCATTAGTGTGTGCATATTGAAGTATTGGCCGTATTGCTCCGTGAATTTGCGTAAAACCGGTTCCAATGCCCAGCAATGTGAACAAATCGGATCCGTCACATAATAGAGGTCAATCTTCTTCTGAGGGGCCGACAGATCGATGAATTGCATTTCTTCATCACCACCGGGTCCACAAATACCAGTTTCCAAATCACAGATCATATTGTTTTTAGTGTCCATCTTAATTCCCCATTTCTTAATTTATTTTTTCTTCTCCAAATCAATATTTTTCTGTGCCCACTCCTGGATAGGTTGAAGGGCGGTTGCCAATTGCTGACCTTTTTCAGATAAGTGATACGAAATGGTGACAGGGGAGTCTGTTGTCACTTTTTTCATGACTAAGTCATGCTCTGCCAATTCAGTTAGCTTGATGGATAAAGAGCGTGGTGTAATGGCATTCAAATCCCGCTTCATATCGGAAAAGTGAGCGGTATATGCGGGGCAGTTCGATAAATAATGGATAATCAGCCCGTTCCAACGCCTTCCCAAAATTTCAAAGCAGGATTCCAAGTAAGGACATACTTTCATGAGGTTCACACCTTTCGATATATGTATCATAACGTGGTATACTTAGTATATCAAGTATAAAGTTTATACCTAAAAACCATCGAAATAGTTAGAGGGGAGAGCCAATTTGACTTCATTCTATCCAAGTTGTTAAGGCTTTGGCATCTCGACTCATGGGGATTCAATTTGAATCGCATCGTGGACCTGTAATAATTGTTTGAGTATTTATAATTGTATTATTTATAGAAAGTTGCGTTATACTGTATCTATTACAATAGTAGAAGCCTGAAAAGGGTGTGAGAATCAAGTGGCAACAATTAAGGAATCAACGACCTTAGGTAATCCTGTTTATCCGATCATGTTTGCAATTGGTGGCTGCCATTTACTGAATGATACCCTCCAAGCGGTAATACCAGCGTTATTCCCGGTATTAGAACAATCGAAAGGGTTGACATTCACGCAACTTGGTTTCATCTCTTTCGCGTTAAATATGGTGGCTTCTGTTTTACAACCCGTCGTCGGTTATGTCAGTGATAAAAAGCCGATGCCTTATGCGCTACCGACAGGCATGTTATTTTCGCTTATCGGAATGGGTGGGATTGCATTTGCCCCGAACTACTGGACTTTGTTGGCGGCAGTCATTTTACTGGGTTTCGGTTCCGCGGTCTTTCATCCGGAAGGGTCGAGGGTTTCGTTTATGGCAGCGGGCTCCAAGCGTGGTCTTTCCCAATCGATTTATCAGGTGGGGGGAAACTCGGGTCAAGCACTTGCACCATTGATTGGGGCGTTTGTCTTGGTCCCATTTGGACAAAAGAGCGCGGCCTTCTTTATGATTGTAGCCGCCCTCGGTATTTTTCTGCTGATGAAAATATCGAAGTGGTACAAGGGGCAGTTGGAACAGGAGAAAATGACGAATCGTAAAAAAGTTTTATTATCCTCTATCGGGAACTTAACGAAGAAGCAAATCGGGATTGCGCTTACATTGTTGCTTCTAATTATATTTGCCCGCTCATTTTATGTGACAAGCATCACGAATTTTTTCATCTTTCATCTAATGGAAAAATACGGGTTGGATAGTGGAGAAGGTTTATTGTATATCTTTCTATTTCTAGCGCTTGGTGCAGTTGGAACATTTTTCGGAGGACCTATGGCGGATAGATTCGGCAGGAAGAATATCATTATCTTATCACTCGCCATCCCACTGCCGTTTTGTCTGATCCTACCCCATGTCCCGCTATGGGCAGTTATCATACTGTTAATAGGGATTGGATTTTTCATCATGCTTAGCTTCTCCGTAACTGTGGTCTATGCACAAGAATTGGTGCCGAGTAAAATTGGTACGATGGCTGGACTTACGGTTGGACTGGCATTCGGAATGGGGGCAATTGGGGCGGTTGTCATCGGTGTTCTGATGGATCATCTTGGCATCTTTTTGACGATGATCATCATTTCGTTCCTACCGCTTCTCGGACTTGTCGGTTTAGCGTTACCGCGTGATCAGAAGATAACTGCATCATCGAATGAGGGTTAAACAATTGAAGATATGGAAAAGCCAGTCTATCCTGTTTTGGTAGGCTGGCTTTTCGTATGACTTTTACCATATATTGAATTATTATAGTGACAAAATGAACCTGGGTGATTATAATAGAAAGTCTGTGGAAAAAAGAAAGAGGTGGACTAATTTGACGCGTGATCAGAAAAAGAAAATGCTCATTTTAATGATTAATATGTTTATTGCTATAGGAAGTTTTGGTATTATTATCCCGATATTGCCTGCTTATTTACTGTCGATTGGAGAAGCGGGGACTGCGGCAGGCTTGATGATTGCCATATTTGCCGGAGCCCAGCTTATCATGTCGCCATTTGCCGGGAAGTGGGCAGATAAGTACGGAAGACGAATTATGATTATTGCAGGGCTGAGCGTACTTGCCTTGTCTATGTTCATCTTCTACATTTCGGATTCAATCACTGTACTCTACTTATCACGCGTTATCGGGGGCATTGGCGCCGCGTTGTTGATCCCGGCGATTTTTGCCTATGTCGCTGATATTACGACAATGGATCAGCGGGCGAAAGGAAACAGCTATATTTCAGCATCGATGTCACTCGGAATTGTCATCGGACCAGGAATTGGTGGGTTTTTGGCGGACTTCGGTTTAAAAATTCCCCTCCTCATTTCAGCTATTGTTGGGGTGGTGGCCGTCATCTTTTCCGTAGTCATGCTGAAAGAAAGCCTGACTACGAAAGCTGACGTCCCAGATGTGAAGCCCGATCCGATGGTGAAAGAGATTGTTCAATCATTCAGCAGACCTTATTTTATCCCCCTTGTGATTACTTTGGTCATGAGTTTTGGTCTGATGGCGTATGAATCGGTTCTTGGCCTTTTCGTCGATAACCAGTTCGGGGCTACACCGAAAGACATTGCCATCTTGGTTACATCGACGGGGCTTATTAGTGTCATCATTCAGTTATTTGCTGTCGATTGGGTCGTACGCCGGTTTGGTGAACGGGCTGTTTTGACTATATTTCTTGGCATTGCAGCAGCCGGCTTTTTACTCTGCATCATTGCGCCGAGCTATGTCCTGTTTTTCGGCGTGACGATGATCATTTTCCTTTCTACCTCTATCTTACGGCCTGTTTTGACAACGCTTATTTCAAAATTGGCGGGTCAGGAGCAAGGATTCGCGATGGGCATGAACAATGCCTATATGAGTATCGGGAATGTTCTTGGACCACTGCTTGCAGGCTTGCTTTATGATGTGCATATACTCTATCCATTCATCCTCGGACTAATTGTCCTTATGATTACAATGTTCGTTTCGATGAAATGGAAAGGGTCGAGCCAAACAATACTATAAATCGAAGAGTAGCCATCCGAATTTGTCGGATGGCTTTTCCTATTGAGTGGATGAGCACCGATCTGAAAACAGAGGTCTTTACAAATTTTGTTTTTGGAAGTAAAATAATATAATATAATTAACTAGGTAAATAAAGGGGAAATAATGATGAATCCACTGTTTCACGATATTTTTCAAATGACGCGGCTGCTAAATAAAGAAGTGAATCAGACGTTGAAAAAACACGGTTTATTTGCATCACAATGGACAGTTTTATACTGTATACATCAACAGGGTGAAATGACGTTGACGCAAATATGGAAGTATTTGAATGTCGAAGCTCCGACCATTACACGGACGGTCAATCGCTTGGAAAAGCTAGGGTGGTTGACGACACATGAAGGTAAGGATAGAAGAGAAAAAATTGTCCGTCTTTCTGAAGAGGCGAATGCTAAATTTCCGGAAATTGAAGCATCAATTATCCGATTTGAAAATGAATTCTTAACAGGTCTATCAGAGGAAGATCAGGAACAATTGAGGATCTTGCTGAGAAGGATGGCCAAGGAAGGAAGGATGTAAGTTAATGAAAAAAGAACCTATTTGGACAAAATCGTTTATCAGTTTATTTTTTACAAATATATCAGTATTTATCGTATTTTATGGGCTCATTTCCGCACTGCCACTTTATGCGATCGGCGTGTTGAAACGGACGGATCAAGAGGCGGGCTTATTGATATCGATCTTTTTACTTTCTGCTGTCTTCATTCGACCATTTACAGGTAAAATACTGGATATAGTAGGAAAGCGAAAAATGCTTTGGATTAGTCTTGGCCTCTACTTGCTATGTACAGTACTCTATTATTTCATCCATGCTTTTGAAGCACTTTTAGTATTGCGCTTTGTACAGGGGGTTGGATTCAGTATTATCACGACGGCAGCAGTTTCGCTTGCCGCAGATATTGTACCGGTTGCGCGAAAGGGGGCGGGGCTGGGCTATTTTACAATGTCCACAAATTTAGCCGTTGTACTTGGACCACTCATTGCGCTCTCCATCATTCAAACATTTTCTTTTGATGTCTTGTTTTTCGTATTGAGTATTTTAATGGTGATTGGCGTAGTGACATCAGGATTGATACCGGCGGGCACATTGCCGGAAAAGACAGTGGGCAAAAACAAATTGTCTATCGGCGATCTATTTGAAAAGAAGGCAATGCCGATAGCACTGCTTGGAAGTTTAGTCGGTTTGGCTTATGCAAGTGTATTATCATACTTGACCATCTATGCACAGGAAAAAGGCTTTTTAGCATTGACCAGTACTTTCTTTATCGTATTCGCGGCAGTCATGTTGCTCACTCGTCCGCTTATCGGAAGACTGTATGATGAAAAAGGACCTCAATATGTGCTGATACCTGGTTTTCTTACATTTGCCATCGGTCTTCTACTATTGGCCTATATGGATTCGGCGCTAGTATTTTTAATCGCTGGGGGATTTGTCGGTTTTGGATATGGAGCACTCTTTACAAGTTTCCAGACTCTTTCGGTGCAATCGACGACACCTGAAAGAAGTGGCTATGCAACCGCCACATTCTTTACATTTTATGATTCGGGTCTCGCACTTGGTTCGTATGTGTTAGGGATTATTGCTCTTCGATTCGGCTATCAGAATGTCTATTTGTTGGCAGCTTTTCTAGCAGTTATTGTGTTTATTATCTATGTAGCCAACGGACGGAAAAGGAAAAATCAAAGACTTGCAAGTGAAGGTTCGGTCGGTTGATCCAAATAAAATTTCATGCACGCACGAATCCTGAATTCCTGGATTCGTGTTTTTTTGCGTTTAAACCGGGCATTGTCCACATATGAGAAACCGACAACATTCCCAAAAAGAACACTATTATCCCAGAAGAAAATTTGAGATTTAAATTACTATGGTTTGGGGTATACACTTACTAACTAAATTACTAGGGGTCGGTTTGTTTGGATAAGAAGTTTTGGAAGAATCCTGTGTTTTCAATTTCTGCGGCGGTCATTTTTATACTCGTGGTACTCGGAGCTGCTGTTCCTGTAAGGTTCGGGAATGTAGCAGGGCTGTTGTACGATTATACGACGAAGAATTTTGGTTGGTTTTATCTTTTAGTCGTTTTTATCATCATTTTATTTTTGGCGGGTCTGGCAATCAGTAAGTACGGGGCAATCCGCCTCGGCGGTGACGAACAGCGGCCGGATTATCCTTTCTTCACTTGGATTGGTATGTTGTTTTCAGCTGGATTCGGTGTAGGGCTTGTGTTCTGGGGCGTGGCGGAACCGATGAGCCATTATTTCACTTCGCCGATTGGCGGTATCGAGCCGCAATCCGAGCAGGCTGCACGTGTTGCGATGGGTTATTCGTTTTTCCATTGGGGGATTTCCCAATGGGCCATCTTCGGCATAGTTGGCCTGGTAATCGGCTTTCTACAGTTCCGCAAGAAAAAGGATGGGCTTATCTCAACAGCATTGGAACCATTGGTCGGTTCCAATCGGAAAGTGAAAATCGGAATCGACTCATTTGCGGTCATTGCGACGGTAATGGGAATCGCCACCTCTCTCGGACTTGGGATTTTGCAAATGAGCGGTGGATTGGAATCCGTTTTCCATATTGAAAATACATTTGGCCTGCAATTAATCATCATTTTCGTTGTCTTTGTAGCTTATATGCTGTCGGCTTCTTCAGGACTAAATAAAGGAATCCGTTATTTAGGAAACTTCAACTTGGGAATGGCGATTGCGATGTTGGTATTCTTTTTCATCGTGGGTCCTAAAGTATTCATCCTGGAAAGCTTTACGCTGGCAATCGGTGATTATATTACGAACTTCATTCAATATAGTCTGCGCTTACAGCCTTACCAAGGGGGGACTTGGGTAAGGGATTGGACGATTTTCTACTGGGCTTGGACAATTGCCTGGTCACCATTTGTGGGGGCATTTGTTGCCCGTGTTTCGAAGGGGAGAACAATCCGGGAATTCATCGCAGGGGTGATGGTGATTCCGCCCGTGTTTGCGTGTATGTGGATTGCGACGTTAGGCGGGACCGCTCTGCACAGTGATTTGAACAACGGGACGAAAATAGCTGAGGCCGTCGACATGGATGTCACCTCTGCAATATTCGAGACGTTCCGGCATATGCCTTTCACCGGACTCATGTCAGCTTTGGCAATCTTATTGATTTTTACGTTCCTTGTCACTTCGGCGGATTCGGCGACGTATATTTTGGCGAGTATGACGACAAAGGGAAGTCTATTTCCTCCGTTAGCCGTGAAGATGATCTGGGGATTCCTCATGTCCGCAATTGCAGCGGTGCTGTTGTATGCAGGCGGTCTCGAAGCTTTGCAATCAGCTTCTCTCGTTTCGGCTTTACCGTTTACACTGTTGCTGTTGCTCCTCGTCTTCTCAATGGTGAAATTGTTGAAAAAAGAGCCGATAACAGTCCGACCAGCTGATATTAGACATTTTGAAAAGATTGAAGGTGAGGCGAAGAAAAGGGCGGAAAGGAAAAAACTGGAGAAAGTTGTGTCGAAAACGAAATTGAAAAAGGAAGAATAAATCGGATTCAATCGAATATGCCAGTCTCTGTTCTGTTTGAGAGACTGGCATATATTCGTTGGATTGGAGATGTTTTCCAACCTTTCTCATACCCCTTCGTATGACTCAGGCTGACATTAATGTTAAATTTATATAAACAGTTCTTACTTAAAAACAAGGAGGAATTTCATGTGTGTGGTCGATTCACTCTGTTTGCTCCGTATTATGAAATTATTGAACGCTTCGACATAGAGGCGACGTTCCCCGAAGGCGATTATCGTCCTAGTTATAATATCGCTCCTTCCCAGCAGGTTGTCGCAATCATTAATGACGGCAGGAAGAATCGGCTAGGCTATTTGCGATGGGGACTGATTCCACCGTGGGCCAAAGATGAAAAAAGTGGCTATAAGATGATAAATGCCAGGGCAGAAACGATAGCTGAAAAGCCAAGTTTCCGGAACGCATTCAAAACGAGGCGCTGCATGATCCCAGCTGATTCCTTTTACGAATGGCAACGGAAAGACGATGGTAAAGTGCCGATGCGCATCAAGATGAAATCGGATGAACTATTTGCGATTGCCGGATTGTGGGAATCGTGGAAGGCGCCAGACGGGAAGATTGTTCATACATGTACAGCCATTACTACTGAGCCGAATCGCTTAGTCAAGCAGATTCATGACCGGATGCCAGTCATTCTTCGCCGGGAACACGAAGCGGCTTGGCTTGACCCCAGAAACAAGAATACTCATTTCCTGGGAAATATTCTGAAAACATACGATGAAAATCAAATGGATGCATATATTGTATCGGAGGCTGTTAATTCACCGAGAAATAATGATGAATCGTTGATATGTCCGATTTACTAGTCGTAAGGAGGAGATTAAATGCTTGCTGATTTGATGAAAAAGTCAAGTTATGTGGTGATATTTACAGGTGCTGGAATGTCGACGGAAAGCGGATTGCCTGATTTTCGCTCTGCTAAAACAGGTCTTTGGGGAAATGTAGATCCGAACAGAGGTTGCAAGTACAGCAGCATTGAATAAGGATGTAGAACGTTTTTTTCAGTTTTACCGTAAGCGAGTACTCGGTGTGAAAGATTGCTGTCCTCATAAAGGACATGAACTATTAGCGAAATGGGAAAGAGAAGGGACCATTAAAGGAGTGATTACTCAAAATGTTGATGGATTCCATTCAGTCGCGGGCTCTAAAAATGTAATGGAATTGCATGGAACACTGCAAAAAGTCCATTGCCAGTCTTGCGGAAAAGTGTATGGGAATGAGAAATATGAAGCGGGGGATTTCTATTGTACGTGCGAAGGGAAATTACGTCCTTCCGTTGTTTTATTCGGAGAAGAGTTGCCACAGGAACCGTTCATAAAAGCGATTGAAGAAAGTGAACGGGCAGATTTGTTCATAGTACTTGGTTCATCACTCACTGTCACACCGGCAAATCAATTTCCACTACTTGCAAAAGAAAATGGGGCGAAGCTAGTGATTGTCAATATGGATCCCACAGTAGTAGACGATTATGCAGATCTCGTCATTAACAACCGGCAAATTGGAGAAGTGTTAGTTGAAGTTGATGGACAACTACTTGATGAGTAGAAATACGAGGCGCCCGTCTATATAAAAAGACAGGCGCTTATTAGTTTTCGTCATGCGGAAATTCAGCGAATCTATTATCAGGTGAAAGCCATCATCCGATCTAGCGGACCTTCGGGATTGATGATATCTGCAAGATCCAGAATTGGAATCGGGAAATATGGGAAACCCCATACATATGGCGTTATTTCGTAAAGCTGGAAGTAGATGACGAGAGAGGTATCTGCAATATAGAAATCCTGGTCGCTGCGGATCCCTTTGAATGGCGGATCCAGTAATTGAATATTCCAGTCCTTAATCCGCTGGGTGATGATTGCAGAAATCTGTTTTTCGTAATTACTGCCTGGTTTGAATAATTCTTTCAGTGTGTATTGTTTGCCCGTCTTTGTATCAAATGTCAAAGAATTGATGACGGTCATGCCATGCGCACCGCCTGTAAATGAATAGACGATGAGATTCAAGCTGAGAATGCCCCGCTCGTTTGTTTTTATTTCATAATTGGCAAGTAGTTCAACAAGGTTTGCGTCGTAAAAGTTTTGCTCGACGAGTAGTTTGTTCAGTGTCGTTATGATGGCGTGGTTGATGCGGCTTTGTACGTTGTTATCTTGTAGACGGACGACAGGGTAATAGATCGTCACTTTTGGAGAGGGGTGGGGCAATATCTTTGTAGAAATTGAAACAGGTAAATCCATAGTAGACGTCCTTTCCTTTTTGAATGAGTTGTTACAGTCTATGAATGAAAAGGACGGAAAAGACGGAAATTCGTTTTAAAATCCACCGGTTGTTGTCATAGGTTTTGAATGCTTTGGAATGACACTTCATAGCGTTCCATGTAAAATTAGAGTAACGAACATGCATCGGGGAGGATTCGTAATGATGAATAAAAAGAAGGAATATGAAAATAAATTAATAAGTTTTAATCCGGAGACCAGTATGCAGGAGACGGAGAACCATTATTCAGATGACAAGTTTTGGGACAAGGTGAAGAAATACGCGAAACAAGCGGGGAAGCAGACCGTATACTACAGCTTGCTTCTTTTCTACACAGCGAAAAGTCCATCAGTGCCAAAGTCTTCGAAGATGATTGTAGTGGGGGCGCTCAGCTATCTCATTTTTCCAGTTGATCTAATCCCAGATTTTATCCCGGCTGTCGGTCTTGCGGATGACGCAAGTGTCATTGCCGCTGCAGTTTTTAAAATTATTCAGCATATCGATGAAGATATTAAAAATAAGGCGAAGATGCAACTGAATAAGTACTTTGGTAATGATGACAGCTTCGAGGAAATAGATGAACAATTATTATAATGAAAAAGCAAATGTGGAAGGTTAATCTCCGCATTTGCTTTTTTTATACTGTGAGATAGTTCACTTTGTCACTCGAGAATTTCCGGAAAATGTATATTATTTATTCATAAATAATTCTTGGTGCTTTACGGATTTCAACTTCCCAATTTGTCCCTGTACCGACCCGATAGGCATCTGCGAATGATCCTTGGTTAATGGCGATGCCGATGTTGTCGAGGGAGTTTACATAGACGAGTGGCTCACCGATATGCAAGTCCGCAAAGGATCGACCGTACGTCATAATGTTATTGTAAATTGTCCGACCGTCAGTCGTAATTGAAACTTCGAACGAATCGCCATGCTGCTCGGCGATTTCCTTGAACTGGATCCGGCTGATGTTCGTCCACAAGTTACCGAACGGACGGTCGATGATGTCGACAATGCCTATAATCACTTCATCAACGAACTTCGACATTTTAAGCGGCAATGAAATTAAAACAGAGGGATTGACAGAAGGCCCTACTTCATCAAACTGAATCACACCCGCAGCAAGCCTAGCTCCTGTATAGGCAAAAATATCGCGACCATGAAACGTATGCGATTCGCCGGAATTCGGAAGCCGGTTAATGGTTTCGTCAATTTCCCGAACTTCTGCAATGCCGATAAACTGCTTCACATGCGTTAACGTACCGTTATCAGGAGTGATGATGAAATGACCATTCACCGTTTTTGCAACGACTGCACGACGATCCGAACCGACGCCGGGGTCGACAATCGATACGAAAACCGTTCCACTCGGCCAATAGCCAATTGATTGCAACAAGCGATAAGATGCTTCCCATATATTGTATTGAGGAATCTGATGTGTTATTTCAAAAATGGGGATTCCACGTTGCACTGAATTTGCTACCCCATGCATAGCACTAACCGCGCCGTCACTATTCCCGAAATCCGATTGAAAAACCAATAAACCTGCTGTCATTACCCATCCACTCCTCATTGTTATAGTGTATGAAACTGAAAAACAAAACATCCCGCCCCAATCAATCGTCAATCGATTGAAAAGGACGAGATGTATACTCGTGTTACCACCTTTTTTCGTTGTCTATTCACATCGACAACCTCAGCAAGTACAGAATTCAGTTGATACGAATTCTAGACTGTGGTAAGGATAACGGGTACCAACTCCCGCTGACAATCTACTAATGCAAGCATGTTGCATGTTCAATGCAGAGCTCAGAGGCCATTTTTCAAGTGGGAAACAACCGCTTCTTTTCAGCTACCGAAGCTTTCTGTTAGGCGATCCGGTCACTTTACTTTTTCTCTTCAACGCTTTTTGTATTACTGAATAATGTACATGAAAGCGAAATGGATGTCAATTTATTCGAAAAAAACATTCAATTAGGTAAGGATAGCACAGGAAATCTGGCAGACATGGGAATCAGAAAAACCTACCACTTGAATTCTCACGAAAAGTATCCGATAAATTAGCAGAGATAAAGTAATGGATCGGATTGGGCATTTTTTTGTTCAATCCGAATGACTTCAATCTTCGCTTTCTATGGCGTTTTGTGCTACTATTTAGATTCACAAAAAAAGAGGACGTGAAGTTGATTTGATCACCATTACCATTCCGAATCCGGATGTAACGATTGTACAAAGAAAACAAGAGATGAGTGCGGAGGCCGCGCCAATTAAACCTGTGAACGGATTTATTGATTTGCACGAAATTCCACGTGATAAGGGCGGTATCATCTTGTTTTATAACACGAAAGATGAGTTACTGTTTGCCGGGAAAGCCCGGAAATTACGTCAACGTGTAAAAAAACATTTTGAAGACAATGTTTCACCGATCAAAGACCACCGTGATGAAGTGAATAAAGTCTCCGTTATTATCGTGGAAGATCCGATGGAACGTGAAATTTATGAAACGTATATCATTAATACACAACGGGCTAAATACAACGTTGATAAAGTATTCTTTGAGTGAGTTGAAAAGCCGGCTGCAGTGTGCATTCGGCTTTTCTTTTTGAAAAAAATAAGGTGGAAAAGGGTGAAGTCGTGGACGGACGATTACAGAAAATCGTGGATAAGGCCCGATTGGAGTTTGGTCTGGATGCGTATCGGTTGGAAAGGTACGCTATTTATAAACAAAGGAATGCGATAGGTAAACCCTATTACCAATTCAATATGGAATGGTTTCCGGAGGCATGGAGCGACGCTGTGGAAGAAGATGAAAATCCAATCGGCACTGCGAGCATTGATTATCACCTCCAAGATGAGCGTTTTGAAAGTGCTGTATTCGTCCAAGGTCAAACTTTTGCTACGAAAACGCATTTTCAGGAGAAAACGCCTGATGAGGTGGCTGCTTGGATTGAACAGTTGACAGGCTGGACACACTCGGAAGATTTTAAGCTGGCACAAATGAACGGTAATGAAATGCAATTCGAATTTGATATGGAAGGTAGTAGACTTTCACCTAGTTTTAGCATTACGGTTAAGTTTGACGAAGAAGGAAAGCTTACTTTTTATTCTACATATGGGTCGCCCCCGCGCCAGAACGATATCGTGAAATCCGATTTCACATTGACGCTCGAAGAAATTGAGCCGCTTGTCAAGCAGCAACTTCAGTTTATCAAGTTTCCGTCCGAAGCGGAAATGCGGTTCGTTCCGGCGTATGCAATGGAAGAAGTGTTTGTAACGGTTGATGGGAAAAGAACCATTCCGTTTTTTGAACATGAGCGTACAGAAGTGAAATTGGATGTCGTGATTGAATGGGATCAGCCGCTTGCAATGGAAATCCAACGGCAGGAAATCAATTTCACAACTGAGGCTAGTGTGGAAGATGCATTTGGGAATGTAGGTCTTGAAAAACTAATTCTTACAGAAAAGCAGATTGAACAGGGGGAAAAAGTGGTCCGTGACGTTCTGCGTGCCGAGTATCCAGATGAATCTGGAAAGTGGATGCTTGTCAAGTTCCAACGACAGGAGCATTTTATCGAAGCGCATTGTAAATTAAATGAGGAAAACCCTTCTCTTTTTCAACGGAAATTAGTTGTATTCATCGAACCTGAACAGATGTCCGTGCTGAACTTTATGGATAACGGTGCGATGTTCGAGATTTTCGAATCGTTCGCGCCAGCTGAAGAAGCTGTTGTTACGCATGAAGAAGCGTTTGAAAAAATGGTTTCGTATATTACACTCGATCCCACATATGTCTATGATGAACTATCAGGGAAGTATATTTTATGCGGTTTGCTGGATGCTGCAGAAGCGGTGGATGCGGTCACCGGAGAAATTATCTCGTTGGGAGATTTATAAACTTTGGAATAAGAGGATGCCTCGAAAGCGGTGTCCTCTTGTTTTGTTATCTAACTCTGTTTTAACCAGTTTCGCATCGTGATACGTATTTTTCTTTCTATAAAAGTACGTTAAAAAGGATTTGCACCTTAATTTGAAGGTGCAAATCCTTTTTTACTGATCGATGTTTACAAATATACCATCGAGATTCACTTCTTTTTTCAATAAACCGGATTCCTTCATCCAATCGGCTGTTACTTTCCACGTCTCTTTGTCTTGTTCACCAAATTTACCTGGAGAAGACATCTTGGGGAGAAGAACTGATAAGGACTCTCTTTCCACTTCCTCAATCAGAGGAAAGTTGGCTTCGTCTTGATGTTTCAGCAAGATGGACAATGCTTCCTCTGGGTCTTTTTCCATGTCGGTAAACGCTTTATCAGCTGCACGCCAAAATGCTTCGATGTTCTTTTGTTCTTTTTTCCATGTATCATCACTTGTTACGACAACGAGTTCGTAAAATGATGGGACACCGTAGTCTGTCGGGTCGATATAACCTGTAGGAAATCCTTCGTATTCCAGTAGCGGAACTTCGTGATTAATGTATGCCCCGATAACCGCATCCGCTTTCTCCGAAACTAATGAAGAATTCAATTCGAATCCGACATCAACCATCTTTACTCTGGAATAGTCGGCTCCATCCGCATCTGTTATCGTTTTTAGCATTGCCTCATTTAAAGGGATGCCTGTATAGCCAATTGTTTTTCCTTCCAAATCCTTGGGTCTCTTGATGCCGCTTTCTTTCAAAAATGCGACATGGTTCAATGGTGATCGGACGAGGACACCTACAGATTTTACGCCGATGCCCTGTTCGGATTTCGCAATGATGACATCGGGCTGATAAGTGATGCCCATCGTCACTTTCCCCGCAGCAGCCAGATTGATTGGGTCGGTTGGATTGGCGGGGAACTGGATATCGAGTTCGATACCTTCTTCTTCAAAGTAGCCTTTTTCCTGTGCTACATATAAGAAACTATGTACAGCATTTGGATACCAATCGAGCATGATGCTCACTTTTTCTGTATCTTCTTGATTGCATGCACTAAGCAGTAGAATAAACGCTACACTTGCTAGAGATAATGTAAACTTCTTCAAATTTTACTCCTCCATTTTACTAGTCGATTTCCAATAGAAGTTACACAAACAAACAAAACAATTCCGACGAGGCTTAGGACGATAATCGGCGCGAATACTGCGGCACCATCGAATTGCGTCATCATACGGCGGCTAAAGTATCCAAGTCCTGCCTGTGCACCAAGCCATTCGCCGATTGCCGCACCGATAACGCTCAATGTTACAGCCACTTTCAATCCCGAGAAGAAATGAGGAAGAGCGGTAGGAACCGAATATTTGAAGAAAATATCCTTCTCCGTTGCGCCCATTGTTAAAAACAATTCCTCTGTATCCTTCTTGCCCGAGGACAATCCGTCGAATGTGTTCACGGTTATCGGGAAAAAAGTGATCAGTACAGTGACGGCCACTTTACTCCAGATTGTATAGCCAAACCAAAGTACAAAAATCGGTGCCAATGCAATGACGGGAATCATTTGGGAGGCAATCAGAATTGGATAAAGTGCTTTTCTTACTCCGGAATTCGAAGACATCCAGACCGCAATTACTGTACCGAATACAATTGAAATGCCGAGCCCAATGATGATTGTCAGAAAAGTTGTAGGCAAATGCTTGAGTAGCAACACTTCTTTTAGTTCCCACAGCTTAATGGTGATTTGTATGGGCGAAGGTAGGATAAATGATTTATCAACAAGTCGAGCACCTAGTTCCCAAAAGCTTAGGAACACAAGGACAATGAGAAGGGAAGATGCATTTTTCATTGCACTACCTCGTCTCGTAAAGCCCGAAGTAATTGTTCTTTCAGTTGAAGGATGTCTGGGCGATGTAAGTCGTTCCGTGATCGCGGTCTTACAAGCGGTACTTCGATTTCCTCAAAAGCAGTGACGGGTTTATTTCTCAACATGAAAATACGATCCGAAAGAAACAACGCTTCTTCCACATCATGTGTAATGAAGAGCACAGTTGCCATCCGTCTTTCCCAGCGATCAATCAACCACTCTTGCATTGAAAGTTTAGTAATCGCATCGAGTGCAGAAAAAGGTTCGTCCAATAAGAGGAGCGGATTACCAGAGAGGACAGCGCGCAAAAAAGCGACGCGCTGTTTCATCCCACCGGATAATTCATCTGGGTAGTTGTTTTCCGTTCCGGCAAGGCCGAACTCTTGCAAGAAAGGCTTGATTTGTTCGTGGGCACTCTTCTTATTCATCCCGGCGATTTCAAGTGGCAAGCAGGCGTTCTCCAATACGGTGCGCCAAGGCAATAGAAGATCTTGTTGCGGCATATAGCCGACCTTTCCAAGACGTTGCCCGTTCGGATTGTCTCCAAGTGAAATGGATCCTGCCGATGGTTCGTCCAGTCCTGTGACAAGTCGGAAGATCGTACTCTTACCTGAACCGCTCACACCGACAATCGAAATGAATTCACCAGGCTGGACTTTGAAAGATAATCCATCTAGAATGTTGTGATTTGCGCCATAACCGAACGTCACATTGTCAAACGCCAACATTGATAGTTTCAGCTCCAGGCCACATCTGTTTGTTGTTCGCCATATCCCAGAACATATATTCAAAGCGTGTCGTATTAAGGAAGATTTCTTCCAGCTTCATGAGTTCATGCTCTGGTTTACCTTCCGCCGCTTTGTTCATTAAATTGATACACCAACCGGCGAGTTCCCCGAATTCCTCCGAAGAATACATCCGGACCCAATCTCCATACAACGGATGATCGGCCGCGCCAGGAATGGCATTGAGCTCCTTACCAATCTCCCAGTAACTCCATGCGCAAGGTAGTAGTGCCGCAATGACTTCAGCTGTTGTCCCGTTTTGACAGACATGCAACATATAATGCGTGTAGGCAAGCACAATAGGGGATGGCTTTGCGGTTTCAAGTTCCCTTTCTGAAATGCCAAAACGTTCCGCGTAGCTTCGGTGCAGTGCCATTTCCGTATTTAGCGTTCCGTTGAGTAGCGTTGCAAACTTGCCCATCGTTTCCAAATCGTCAGCCTTAACTGCCCCAATGGCAAACACCTTTGAATAGTCAATTAAATATAAATAGTCTTGAACCATATAAAACCTGAATTTATCCGGATCAAGCGTCCCATCGCCAATCCCTTGCACAAATGGATGGCTATGATTCTGTCTCCAGATTGGTAATGTCTTTTCAAGCAAGCGGTCAGTGAATTTCATTCTTTCAACACTCCCTTAAAATTGTTTTGATCCAAACAAAAAACCCACATCCTGAAGAAGAAGTGGGTTGTAGACAGTGAAATCATTCGGGTAAACAGACCGGCAGAATTAGTTGTCAGCACCTCTTCCTTACGCTGGTATTAACCAGTTCAAGTTATAAGGGTTAAGGCACATGCCTCTCTCAGCTCTGTTCGAGCACCCCTAGCGGTGGATCTTATGCAATTGGATTCGTCCTCATTATAGCCATAGTGGAAATAGAAGGTCAACCTTTACATAGGAGGTTGCTGGCATGGAATGTACGTTTCCTTTTTTGTGGCTTGTCCTGTAAAATAGAGAAAAGAAGTGTAAAGGGGAGAAGGCAATGAAATTTTTCCATACGGCGGACTGGCATTTAGGCAAACTGGTGCAGGGCGTTTATATGACGGACGGGCAGCGCTATGTACTGGATCAGTTCATCAATGCGATTGAAGAAGAGCGACCGGATGCTGTTGTGATAGCGGGAGATTTGTATGATCGGGCCGTTCCTCCGACGGAAGCAGTTGCATTGCTTGATGAGGTGCTGGAAAAAATCGTACTAGAACTAAAGACACCTGTACTTGCAGTCAGCGGAAATCATGATAGCCCGGGGCGACTCCATTTCGGGAGTGGACTAATGCGGGCAAATGGTTATCATATTGTGGGCCAGATGACGAAGGAAATCGAAACGGTTGTGATGACTGACGACTATGGCGAAGTCCATTTCCATCTCGTCCCGTTTGCGGATCCTTCCATCGTCAAATATCTTCACGATGACGAAACGATTTCGAATCATAATGAGGCGATGCATAAAGTGATAGACAGTATCGGCAAACGAATGACAGACGATGCAAGACATGTATTCGTAGGCCATGCGTTTGTGACACCTCACGGGGAAAGTGAAGCCAATACGAGTGATTCGGAACGGCCGCTAGCAATTGGCGGGGCAGAATATGTTTCGGCACATCTTTTCGAGCCGTTCCATTACACGGCACTTGGCCATTTGCACCAAGCGCATTATGTATTGAATGAATCCATTCGTTTTGCCGGTTCACCCATGAAATATTCCATTTCAGAAGAACATCATCGCAAAGGTTTTTTCATTGTTGAGATAGATGGCGGAGGACAAGTGTCTGTGGAAAAGCGGGCATTGACGCCGCAGCACGATATGCGGACAGTGGAAGGGACAATCGATGAAATTTTATTGCATCCGGTCAGTGAAGATTATGTGTTTGTCAAATTGCTGGATGAAACCCCTGTTTTATTCCCGATGGAAAAGATCCGTTCGGTCTATCCAAATGCGATGCACGTAGAGCGGAAAGTGTTAACGCCAATTAAGAATGCGGCAGACGCACAGCGGAAAGAACATGGCAAACATGATGATAAGACACTTTTTAACGCATTTTACGAAGAGATGAAAGGTGAAATAGCCGATGAAGATACGAAATCACTCTTTGAGGAAGTGCTCCATGAAGTCATGCATAAGGGAGGGGCTGGATCATGAGACCAATCCAACTGACAATGACAGCTTTCGGACCATATAAAGGTACGGAAACCGTCGATTTCAGAAAATTGAAAGACAACCGTTTATTTGTCATTTCCGGTGCGACGGGGGCTGGGAAAACAACGATTTTCGACGGCATCTGTTTTGCGCTCTATGGGCAGGCAAGCGGTGAAGACCGGACGGATATCCGTGCGATGCGCAGCGATTTTGCCGACGATGATGTCCAAACGACCGTTGAATTGACATTTGCAATTCATCAACGGGTTTACCGGGTTTTGCGGCAAATCCCCTATGTGAAAAAAGGAAATAAATCCGAAACGGCGGGCCGTTGTACGTTTTACGAACTGACTGCTGACGGCGAAATACCTTGCGTAGATCGACAAATCGTTTCTGAAATCAATAAAAAAGTGGAGGAATTGATCGGTTTCACACAAGCTCAGTTTAGCCAGATTGTCATGCTGCCGCAAGGTGAATTCCGGAAATTCCTCACATCCGATACGGAAAACAAAGAAACGATTATGCGGAAGATATTTAAAACGGAACCCTATCGTGAGCTTGTGGAGCGGCTGAAAGCGAAAAAAGACGATGCACAGTCGCAACTATTGAAAGAGATGCACAAAAGTGAGGGGCATATTCAACAGATTCCTACGTTATTGCCGGAGAGGGAGTCCTCGATTTTCAACGTACTTGATAGTAAGCACTATAATGTCAATCAAGTCGTTCAAGGATTGGAAGAAGAACGTTCATTTTATGAAGAAAAAATGGTTTTGGATAAAAGAAATTATGAGGATGTCTATGCCAAACATACAAAAATGCAAGAAGCCTTTCATACAGCCAAAAATGTCAATGAACGGTTTACTGAACTGCAGCAAAAAGAGGCTGTGTTAAAAGAATTGGTTACGAAATTGCCAATGATTGAAAGAAAAGAACAACAATTGGCTGAAGCGGAGAGGGCCGTTACAATCGAAGAGATTGAAAGTCAGTTAACTGCATTGCAAGAAGAAGAGGTCGGGAAAACGGATAATCTTAACAACGCTTCGGCAGCTGTCCGAATGGCCGAAGAAAAGATGGAAATTGCAAAAAAACGTTTTCAAGATGAAGTAGGGCGGAAGGAGGAACGGGAAAAACTAACGGAAATGTTATTCCGGTTGCAGGATCATCTACCGGCGGTTTCCAGTTTAGCAGCAAAAGAAAATGCCCTCGATTTGCTAAAGAAAGAATTGAAGCATCTTGAAAAGGAACTTCTTACTGCAGAGCAAAAGACAGCGGAAGAGACAGCAAAGTTCAAGGACATCGTTTCGAAGATTGAAACGCTTGAAGGAAGACTCGGTTCGTATGATGAGCGCATTGATCAATTGAATGGGTTAAACGAAAAATGTAGAGTGCTCGATGAATCCGTGGAGTTGCAAAAACGCATTGTGGGACTGAAAACAGTGCAGCATACGAAAGAGGTATTTTATAGGGCGTGCAAGGCGGATTATGAAGAATTGGAGCAGAAATGGTTCAAAAATCAAGCGGCGATACTAGCAGAAACACTTAACGAAGGGGATGCCTGTCCGGTATGTGGAAGCGAGCATCATCCGGTTAAATCACATGAACAAATCGAAGAGGCTGTATCGAAGGAACAACTTGAAAACGAAAAAAAACGGCTTTCGGAGGCCGAAAATCAATACCGGACGGCAATCATCAATTCACAAAATGCTGAACAGCAGTTGGACGAAAAGAGTAAAGAAATGGTTCGCTTACATATCGACGTGGCTGACAATAATTTGCATGAACTGAAGAAGAAATTGGAAATTGAGGTATCCAATTTGCGGATTGATCGGAAAAACCTCGCTGAATTGAAAGTTCAATCGAAGGAACAAGAAGCAATTACAGCTCAAGCTGTTGCCACGAATTCTGAGTTGGAACGGAAGTTGTATGAACGGAAATCGACACATCATACCGAGGCAGCAGTATTGGAGATGACGGTGCAGGCAATACCAGAAGATGTCCGCATTCTTTCTGTCCTGCAAGAGCGAATCAGTGAAGCGGAACAAAAGAAAATTGAGCTAGATCATGCATGGGAACGAGTACAAAAAAATCGTGAAGAGACGGCAGAGCGGTTGACGGCAGCTGTCTCAGCGAAACTACATGCTGAGAAATCGTTGGATGAAGTGTCGGAAAAAAGGAATTCCGCAGAAATTAGGTTTAGAGAAGTATTGAAAAAGTCCGATTTCCATACCGAACAGGCATACAGGGAAGCAAAAATGACAGATGCTGCACGCCTTTCAATGAAGGAAGGCATTACTTCGTTTAAACGACAGCACCACGCTATGCGTGAAGCGGTGGAAGAATTACAGGTGATGCTCAAAGGAAAAGAGTATGTTGATTTGCAACAGTTTGCTACGAATGTGGAGGCATTGAAAAAGGACTATGAAATGGCACTGACTGCGTACAATGCTTCATCGGAATTTGAAAGGACTGCGCTCGGTCTGAAGGAAAAGCTTGTGCAATCCTCCTCCCAAGTGATGGAGTTGGAACGGACGTACGGAAAGATTACAGATCTTTACGATATCCTCAGAGGGCAGAATCGTTTGAAACTGTCTTTTGAACGCTATATCCAAATTGAGTACCTCGAGCGGATCCTCCAGTCCGCGAACGAACGGTTAAGAGAGATGTCGAATGGCCAATTCGATTTGATACGTAGCGATCGACAAGAAGTACGCGGTAAGCAGAGTGGGTTAGGTCTTGACGTATATGATGCCTATACTGGCCAAACCCGTGATGTGAAGACATTATCCGGGGGTGAGAAATTCAATGCATCGCTCTGCCTTGCACTTGGTATGGCTGATGTCATCCAAGGGTTCCAGGGAGGCGTTTCAATCGAAACAATGTTCATCGATGAAGGCTTCGGTTCATTGGATGAGGAGTCGTTGAGTAAAGCGATTGATACACTAGTCGAACTTCAGAAATCGGGACGGATGATTGGCGTCATCTCGCATGTGCCGGAACTGAAAGCGGCGCTCCCGGCAATTCTTGAAGTGAAGAAATCCAGGGAAGGGCATAGCCATACGAAATTCACTCTAAAATGAATGATAATCAAGCCCGTCTGCACTGCGAATACTGCAGACGGGCTATCTTTGTTTTAAACGGAATAGACATGTCGTGCACGAATCGCTATCAATCTAAGATTCTTTTGTTGAAATAATCATTTCTATTTTTAAGAAATATTAAATTTATATTGCATATCTCAAATGAAGATAGTATTATAAATTATAGCGATATATTGCATACGTAATATTAATTGACATCTTAGAAGGAGCTGAAATTATGCAAAAGAAATTATCGTTTTCATCGTACCTTGTAATTGGAGTTATGTTATTCGCATTATTTTTTGGGGCTGGCAATCTTATCTTCCCGGCACAACTTGGACAGTATGCCGGGACAAACTTTTGGCCAGCTATTATTGGATTTTTAATAACAGGCGTTGGTTTACCGTTTCTAGGGATTTTGGCGATGGGTTTTTCGGGAAGTCGGAATCTACAAGATCTCGCAAGTCGAATTCACCCAGTCTATGCTGTGGTTTTTACATCACTACTTTATTTGACTATCGGACCATTCTTCGCAGCTCCACGTACAGGGGCAGTTGCATTTGATATTGGGATTGCACCTTTTATTGCCGAAGGGTATACACAGATTGCATTAATTATTTTCACATTAGTGTTCTTTGGTCTTACATTATGGTTATCGTTGAATCCAGCTAAGATTGTCGATCGTGTTGGTAAAGTTTTATCACCGGGTATTATCATCCTTCTTCTTGCATTGTTGGTCATGGTCGTAGTCAATCCGATTGGTGCAATTCAGTCACCATCAGGTGCTTATGCCGACGGTGCATTCATGAAAGGATTTACGGAAGGTTATAACACAATGGATGCTCTTGCTTCTCTCGTTTTCGGAATTATCGTCATTAATGTACTTCGTTCGATGGGTGTGACATCGAAGCGCGGAATCTTGGCGGCTACAGCTAAAACGGGTGCAGTGGCAACTGCTTTTCTGGCCATCATCTATGTAGGTATTGCTTATTTGGGTGCTACTACTACGGAAAAGTTCGGTTTGTTTGATACTGGAGGACCAGTATTAAGCGAAGCATCCTCCTATTACTTTGGAACGTTCGGGTTAGTGTTATTGGCTGTAGTCATCATCCTTGCCTGTTTGACAACGGCAATCGGCTTAATGACAGCATGTGGGGAATACTTCCATACAATTATGCCGAAAGTCAGTTATAAAGTGTTCGTTACTATCTTTACGACGTTCTGTTTCGTTGTAGCAAACTTTGGATTGGCTAATATCATCACATACTCGATTCCTGTATTGATGTTCCTTTATCCACTGGCAGTCGTACTTATGTTGTTGACGTTTACGTCCCCACTGTTTAATCATTCACGTCTTGTTTATGTCTCAGCGACAGTTGTAGCATTCATGATCAGTACGGTGGATGGATTGAAAACACTTTGTCAATTACTTGAAATTGATTATTTCGGGTGGTTGGCACCAATTATTACATTTTATGAAAATGCGTTACCGTTCTATACCGAAGGTCTTGGCTGGTTGTTGCCGGTGTTGGCAATCATGCTTGTTACTGGCATAATTGCACGACTGCAAAAAGTGTCAACAGTTGAAGCTGAAGCGTAAGAACAAAATTTCTCAAGTCTTGACGTTATAAAAAAAGGTTTCCTTTATTAAAAGGAAACCGGCCAAGACTGTAGACAAACCCAATGAAAATTGAGTTTGTCTACAGTCTTTTTTGTTTTAAAATACAAGTTATACTAGAAAAGTTGGCTTCCGCCAATGCTCAAAGAGTACGAATCAACAAAAGATGATTGAACGTGTCTTTGCGGAAGCTAAAGAAAAGCATGGCATTCGAAGGACAACACTTAGGGACTAAATAAAGTGTCCATGTCAACCATGTCGTAATACGAACCTAAATGGAAAGGTACTATAGCACACTTCTGGAGATACAACTAAATAAATAGGAAAAGGGTTGGAAATCAAATCGATTTCCAACCCTTTTGTCTACAATCTGAGTCGGATTCCTTATTAAAAGGAAACCGGCTATACTATTTTATGTTGTAGTCGTTTTTAAATTGTTGAATTCCTCAATTGCCCTCACCCAATTTTTACGCATTATTGCAGAAACACCTGTAACATCGCGTTTTTTCATGAGTTCGATAATACTGGCATGCTCCTCAATCGATTTTTTTGTCAATACAATCGAGTTATGGAAGAACAGGCGTCTGACATGCACTTGAAGCGATGCAATCATCGTTTTAATGTATGGATTGTCAGCAGTGTCGACAAAAATCTGATGAAATTCTTCATCGATTTTCAAGGCGGAAAAATAATCTTCTGCAAGAACTGCATCTGCAAAGCGTTCATTCGTATTTTCAAGGAGTGTGAGCGTCTCCTGGGTAAGACAAGGGATCGCAAGCTCGGCGGTTAAGGCTTGTAAAGCGGCAAGTGGGGGTAGTAAATCCGAAATGGATTCCTTATCCACTTCTGTCACTTGGGTTGCTCTTCCTGGGTACATTTTGACAAAACGCTGGACTTCAAGTAACTGAAGCGATTCACGGACGGGTGTTCTGCTAACGCCCAATGCTTGAGCCAGCTCCGTATCGTTGAGCTTTTCTCCGGGCTGTAATGTTCCGTCAATAATCCATTCTTGTAGCTGGTCGAACGCATTTTCTTTTGCTGTTTTGCGAACCGGCTTCGTGATGTCGGTAGGTATTGGCACAATCATTCACCATCCTGTATAAAGTATAAACTATTATATTTCCATTATACAGGAATTATTAGGAAATGGAAGGGTATGCAATATATCGCTACTATAAATTATTCTTTTTTGAATAGGTTTTCCAATTGAGGCATCCTTTTTTTTATGAAAATGTATGTCTGATACCCGAGTGTGCATCCAAGTGTATTGAGCCATAGATCATCGACATCGCTGCTTCTTGCTTGCGTCAATTGTGTTGTCTCGATAAACAGCGAGATGCAGAAACCGGTGACGGTAACTTTCCAAAACCGGTTGAATTTCTTCCAGAGTAATGGAATGAGAAAACCAATTGGCATGAAAATGATGATGTTCCCTAAAAAATTAATGATAAACGGTTGCCAAAACTTGAGTTCCGAAATGGCATAATAGTTGTCTACGAACACTCTAAACGGGACGAGATTGAGGTTTGTGAATGAGCGCGTCACGACAGGACCTGTATAAAGGAACGTCAGAATGGTTTGGGAAAACACTGCGGTCATGAACAATGAAAATGCAACAACACCCATTTCGTGATATGCATTAGGTTTTCGATAACCACGCATCCTGTTGTAAATGTAACGGAACAATAGGATGATAGGTAGTGCAATGATCATGTAAGGAATCATTGCACTGATATAGCTTAAAATGGCTGTCATAAAAATCCCCTAGTTCTTTGTTTAAGTGTTGAATATGAAACTTGCTTTTGCATTCAGTTTTTCGGAAAGTTTTGTGTCTCCGAATAGAGAGCTTTCCTATTCTAATTCGCGTTTGTATTTCAGTGAGATATCCTGATTTTCCTGAACAGTGCCATAGGCAAGATCCTCATATTGAAAAGTGAACCCTCTTGCTTCATAAAAGGGTATGCCATATTGATTTCCCTTGGCGACTGAGACCCATTGTTCTCGTGCGCCATACGTATGTTTCTGTACTTTTGTATAGGAATCGAGGAGGCGCGTACCAATCCCTTTCCCCCGTAAAGCAGGGTCCAAATATAGGACATAGACTTCTCCGGAATCATCCCCTGTCATACCGCCTCCAATCACTCCAACGATTTTTCTGTTCAATTCCGCTATAAAGTAGCCATGCCATTCCCTACTAATAGAAACGATTTCCTGACGAATACGTTGCACATTGTAATATTGGTCAATCAAATTTGTAATATATTCCTTAGAATAGAGTGCTTCATACGTAAACCATTGACTCTTCGCGAGTAGGTAAGCCATAGATTCTGCATCCCGTTGAACCGCTCTTCGAATGGATAACTTCTCCATTTAACATCGCTCCGTCTATGTAATATTTGGGCTTTCTTTGTAATGTGAAAGGCAAGAGAATGTAATCTCTCTGTAATAGAAGCCTGTTAATCTAAGTATAGACTATAAAAGCAAGGGGTAGAGTATTTGAAGAAGATTCTTGGATCGTTCATCATTACAATTGCGTTATTGGTCAGCGGGGCAACAGAGAGCTGGGCAGCAACCTCCACCTATACGGTTAAAAAAGGGGATTCGCTTTATGCCATCTCGAAGCAACATAATGTTTCTGTCTCGAATTTGAAAGCTTGGAATAACTTGAAATCGAATACAATTCATCCGAAGCAAAAATTGAAGGTAGCTAAAGTGAAAAGCGTTGCTAAAACTTCGACTGCTTCAAAAAAGACAGCCAAGGGTGCTAAAACACCATCCCGCTCCGATGCCGCTAATGTAGTAAAAGAATTCACCGTTTCAGCGAGTGCATTCACAGCCGGGTGCAATGGCTGTACGGGCATCACGGCAACCGGCATCAATTTAAAAAAGAATCCTGATTTAAAAGTCATCGCTGTTGATCCTAAAGTCATCAAGCTGGGAACAAAAGTCCATGTGGAAGGATACGGCTATGCGATTGCGGGTGACACAGGAGGCGCCATTAAAGGCAATAAGATCGATGTGTTTTTCCCCACAAAAAAAGAGGCATATAATTGGGGACGTAAAAAAGTGAAGATAAAAATACTGGAATAATTGATTAGAAGGCTTGCTCAGGATTGGAGAGCAAGCCTTTTTTTGAGTTCGTATTCGAGTAATGAATGTTAACATCAGAGCCATTATATTTGTTTAGTCGATCACCTTGGGAATGGGGTATTGGACTAAGGATCAATGGAGATGCCGTTGCTATTCCAGCTTCAGTCTGCTATATTTCGAACTTATAAGCCCATTCATATTGTAAGGAGATTGCCGTGATGATCCATTTTAAAAAAAGTGATATTAAAAAACCTCCACTTAGCCCAAATGTTAAAGTCAATTTGAAGCTGAAAATGATTGCTCTCATAGGCGTTTTGATTATTGTCATTATTATGGTCATCGGGTTGTTTATCAATCGTTTCATATCGGAAACGTTGGAAGCCCAGTTGGGGAAACAAGCGCTCAGTGTGGCACAAAGTGTCGCACATATCCCTGAATTGACAAAGGCGTTCGAAAAGCAAAATCCGGCAGAGATAATCAATCCGCTTGTTGCCCCGATCAAAGCGGCAACTGGGGCTGAGTTCATTGTAGTTGGAAATCGGGAAGAAGTTCGCTATGCCCACCCGATACCAGAACAAATCGGGAGGAAAATGATCGGTGAGGATAACGAAAGGGCATTGCGCTATGGCGAGTCGTATGTCTCGAAATCGGTCGGTTCATTGGGCAGTTCTTTACGGGCTAAAGTACCTATCTACTTGGACGGACAGGTTGTTGGTGTTGTTTCTGTCGGGTTTTTAACAACAGACTTGCAGAATATCATTCAGTCACATCATAACCGGCTATGGGTTGCATTATTACTTATCGCGCTTGTAGCGATTATTCTAGCGGTAATTATCGCTTCTTACATAAAGATGGTGTTATTTGGAATGGAACCAGAAGAGATCGCTCATCTATTATTTCAAAAAGAGACCATTCTTCAGTCAACCCGAGAAGGCATCATTGCGGTGAATCAGGACGGTATTATCACGATGATCAATCCAGCTGCGCAACATCTACTTTTCAATCAAACGGTCGAAACCAATCAGTATGTCGGGAAAAAAGTGCAAGAATGTTCATCTGTGCAACAATTGGCGACTTACTTAAATGACAGCAGAACCCAAGTCGATAAAGAGATGACAATTGGTAAGCATACTGTTTATATAAACAAAATGCCCATTTATTTCGAAGACTTGTTCATCGGGACTGTTTCCACATTTCGAAATAAGACTGAAATTGATTTGTTGACGAACGAATTGACACGGGTTAAGCAGTACACAGATGCATTACGTGCGCAGACACATGAGTTTTCTAATAAGTTGTACGTGATTCTCGGCTTGCTTCAGTTAAATAAGAAGAAGGAAGCGATTGCCTATATTCAGAAGGAGAGCATGCTGCAAAAAAATTGGATTCACCTGCTAATTCAAAAAGTGGCGGATCCATTGGTCAGTGGATTATTATTAGGAAAGTTGAACGAGGCAAATGAGCGAGGGATCGATTTAACGATTCAAGAGGAAAGCGTGTTGACAACACGTCTCGATGAAAAGCGAGGAGAAGCATTGTTAACCGCTATTGGAAATTTGATTGACAATGCAATGGATGCTGTTAGGACCCAGCCGACTGACAATCAGAAAATATTCATTTTCTTTACAGATATCGGAAATGATCTTATTTTTGAAATAGAGGACTCCGGAGTTGGGGTTCCCAATGCGTATGTCGATTCGATTTTTGAACAAGGCTTTTCATCTAAAGAAGGCGAACACCGCGGTTTCGGACTAGCGTTGACAAAGCGATTGGTTGAAGGAGTGGGCGGTGCGTTCTATTTGGAAGAAGGAGAGCTTGGAGGGGCTAGTTTCGTTATATCCATACCGAAAGAATCACCTGAAAGGGGCGAATAAGATGCTTGAAACGATTCAAGTATTGATTGTAGAAGATGATTTCCGGATTGCGGATATCAACCGTCAATTTGTTGAGCGTGTTAAAGGCTTTGCTGTGTTGGATGTCGTTAAAACAAGTGAGGAGGCGCTCACTTATTTAAGGGGTACTTCAACGCTGCCACAACTGATTTTGTTGGATGTTTATATTCCGGATTCCGAAGGATTGAGTCTGTTTTGGAAATTGCGTCAAGAGTTCAACGAGGTTGATGTTATCATGGTGACGGCGGCTAAAGAAGTGGCAACGATTGCAGAAACATTACGTGGCGGTATTTTCGATTACATTGTCAAGCCGGTCGATTTTGACCGTTTTGAACAGACACTGACAAGATTCAATGTGCAAAACCAGTTGTTGCGAGAAAAGGAAGAGCTCGATCAGCAGGAAATCGATTTGCTGACTGGGGCACAGGCAGCTGTCAGTCAGGAAAAAGGCAATGAGGGGAAGTTGCCCAAGGGAATTGATCAAATCACGTTGAATAAAATAAAAATCGTCCTACAACAGAGTAGTGATTCGGGGCTGACTGCATTGGACGCTGGTAACAAAGTGGGGGTAAGCCGCTCTACTGCAAGACGTTATCTAGAATATTTAGTATCGAACAATGAAGCGGACGCGCAACTTAAATACGGTGATATCGGACGGCCAGAGCGGAAGTACATACCATGAACAAATACGATAGGCAGATGTTCCATCCGCCTGCAACCCGCCAGTGAACAAAATGAACAAAACAAACATAATGTCCATTAGTGTTTTTATATAAATAAGCTTATCCAAATAACCTCTCTATGATAAATTTCTGAGTATAGAAAAATTTGAAATAGAGAAGGCCGTTTTTGAAGTGATTATTTTGATGACCTGTCAAATATGTATCCGCTTACAGAGACAGTCCTTCCTTTTCACGGTAAACAAAGGTTTACTAGAAAGGAGACAATATGCTTAGTATTATCGGTTTAATAACAATTGTCATCATTGTGGCGTTACTCATCAGCGGGAAAGTTTCCCCGATTGTCGGTCTGGTCCTTGTACCGATTGTGGGGGCGTTCGCTGCTGGATTCAACTTCGAACAAATCGGCGAGTTTTTCACTAGCGGGACTTCATCTGTCGCCAGTGTCGCCATCATGTTCATCTTTGCGATTCTCTTTTTCGGAGTCATGCAAGACGTCGGATTATTCGATCCGCTCATCAACAAAATGATTTCGCTTACACGGGGAAACGTCATTGCAGTAGCAGTCGGAACGGTGTTCATCGCGGCAATTGCCCACTTGGATGGGTCCGGCGCATCAACATTCCTTATTACGATACCTGCGTTGTTGCCGCTATATAAACGGTTGAAAATGAATCCATATCTGCTGCTTATGCTCGTCGGAACGGCCGCCAGTATCATGAATATGGTTCCTTGGGCAGGTCCGCTAGGCAGAACTGCCGCGGTACTAAATTTGGACGTGACTGAACTGTGGCGACCACTTATTCCAATTCAAATTATTGGTCTCGTATTATTAATCGCACTCGCAGTAACTTTGGGGTATCGTGAAAAACGATTGATAGCAAAAAGGGCTTCTTCAGGTGAGGAAGCAAAGGAAGAAGAAATATCAGACGCAACGATTTCTGAATCGCAGCTTGCGGCTACAGTAGTAGAAAACGACTTAGCACGCCCGAAACTATTATGGCTAAATGCTATTTTGGCGATCAGTGTTATTGGCGTGCTAGTGTGGGGTGTTATTCCAGCAGGTTTTGCTTTTATGATCGGTGTCAGTATTGCATTGCCACTAAACTACCCGAAAGTTCAAGACCAAATGGCACGCATTAAAGAACACGCTCCAGGCGGAATTCTTATGGCAACAATCATTTTGGCTGCTGGTTCTTTCTTAGGGATCCTGAATGGAACGGATATGCTGAATTCAATCGCTAAAGACCTTGTGACAGTTCTACCGGCGTTTATCGTTCCGTACTTACATATTATCATCGGTGCGTTTGGGGTACCATTTGACTTATTGTTAAGTACGGATGCGTATTACTTTGCCCTTCTGCCGATTGTAGATCAGGTGGTAAGCGTTTATGGTGTGTCTTCACTCTCTACGGCTTATGCCATGATTATCGGAAATATTATCGGAACGTTCGTTAGTCCATTATCCCCGGCGCTTTGGCTAGCACTAGGATTGGCGGGACTCGAAATGGGTCGTCATATCCGCTATTCCTTTATGATGATGTGGGGCCTCAGTGTTGTTCTTTTGGTAATCGCTGTTGTAATAGGAGTTATTACCTTTTAAACTCAAATTTAAAACCAACTTTCTTTATTCGGGAGAGTTGGTTTTTTTGTTGAAAATAAAAATGATTTCAGTTGTGAAATAACATTTCCTTATTTGGAATGGTACACTTGTGAAAAAGAACAGCTTTACATTAAATAGCGCGACAATCGCTGTTTGATGATATACAGTGAGGGGGAATTTAAAGTGGATGTCTTTATTGTAACAGGAGCTTCAAAAGGAATCGGATTTGAACTGTTGAAACAGCTTCGAAGAAAAGGAAACAAGGTGATCGGCATTGCGAGGACGACACCCTTGGATGCCAAAGACTTTGTTGTCGACGGATTTGTCGGCCACCGATCAACTTGACAAGCTACTTACGGAGATCATTGACGATAATAGGGAAACAGCGACATCCTTCACGCTTATTAATAATGCAGGTATGGTCGATCCAATCGGGTTGATGGGAGCTGTCCCGGCGGATGCAATGGCAATCGCGATTGCACTTAATTTGACTGCGCCGATGATTCTATCCAACACATTCATATCCGCATTGGAAAAGTTTAAAGGTCCGAAACGAATTGTCAATATCTCATCAGGGGCAGGACGCAAAGCGTATGAGGGATGGGGCGTATACTGCACGACGAAAGCAGGGCTCGATCATTTTTCAAGAGTTATCGCTTTGGAACAGGCGAGTGCAGAGCATCCGGTAGACATCGTTTCCATTGCCCCGGGTATCATTGACACCGGGATGCAGGAAACAATTCGGGCAAGCAAGGAAGAAGCTTTTCCATTGCTGGATCAGTTCATCGATTACAAAGAAAATGGATTATTGAGTAGCGCGGATCAAACGGCGGAGAAATTGATCGGTTTTATGGAGAATGAAGATTTTAAGATGGTCGGTCCAATCGCGGATATTCGTAATTTTTAATGGGAAAGTAGAAACGACCGATTCCCATATCGCAGCGGCCAATCCGTACCGCGAAGTGACCGAAACAATCTTCATCTGAAATACTATATATATCACATAAAAAAGGTTGCCTTCAATTTAATTGTTGAGGCAACCTTTTTCATTTCAATCGACTTGTCGAACAACTTCAAATTCTTTCATCTTTTCAAGTGCGATGAGGAATGGAGGATTGTTCCGCTGGTTTATCAATTCGTAGCGAATCACATGGACATCCGCTTGATGAAGACTTTTTACATAGTCGAGCAGTGCATCCCGCTCTTCCTGGCCACCTTCGTGACCGTCATAGACGGATACGGCGATGATACCGCCTTTCTTCAACATCCCAAGTAAGGTATGGATCGCTTTGATGGTCGAATCGGGCTTGGTCACAATGGACAAATCCTCGCTATGAGGCAAGTAGCCGAGGTTGAAAACAGCACCGCCAATAGGTCCGTTGACATACTGTTCGACGTTGTCATGGCTATCCAAAATGAGGGATACCCGCTCGTTTAATACTCCTAGGCGCTCGGCTGTGGAGTCAAGTGCGGCCTGTTGAATATCGAAGGCATAGACATGTCCATTTACACCGACCTGTTCAGCTAAAAAGTGTGTATCGTTGCCATTACCAGCTGTCGCATCCACAACTGTTTCACCGGCGATGACTGTCTCACCAAGTAAATACTTTGCGAATGGGAGAACGCGAAGAAGTTTCATCGTTGTTCCACCGTCCTTGCATAATGCTTCCCTTGCCAACTGCCGCGCCGTTCGAGTTCCTTGTCAATGCCGTTCAGCACTTCCCATTTTGTAACGCTCCACATCGGGCCAATCATCAATTCGATCGGTCCGTCGCCGGTAATGCGGTGAATAATCATTTCTGGAGGCAGGATTTCGAGTTGATCTGCGACGAGGTTAATGTATTCTTCTTTTGCAAGGAATTCAAGCTGTCCTTTTTCATATTGCTTGACCATCGGCGTCCCTTTCAATAAATGAAGAAGGTGGATTTTAATGCCTTGGACATCGAGTTTTGCAACTTCACGTGCCGTTTCCATCATCATGTCGTAATCCTCAAGCGGCAAGCCGTTGATGATATGGGTACAGACACGGATGCCGTGCTTGCGAAGTTTCTCTACCCCTTCGATATATGTTGTAAAATCGTGGGCACGATTGACGAGATTGGCGGTTTTTTCGTGAACGGTTTGCAGACCGAGTTCGACCCATAAATATGTCCGTTCATTCAGTTCAGCCAAATATTCAACGACATCATCCGGCAAACAATCGGGTCGTGTTGCGATGGACAAAGCGACCACGCCTTCTTGCGCTAATGCCGCTTCGAATTTCTCTTTCAATTTTGGTAGTGGCGCATGTGTATTCGTATAGGCTTGGAAATACGCCATGTATTTTCCATCTTTCCACTTTATATGCATCTTATCCCGGATTTCTGCGAATTGGACATCGATTGGGTCTACCCGGTCACCGGCAAAATCACCGGACCCGGCAGCGCTGCAAAACGTACAGCCACCGAAAGCGACGGTACCATCCCGATTTGGGCAATCAAACCCTGCATCAAGTGCCACTTTGAACACTTTAAATCCGAATTCATCTTTCAAATGTCTTGACCATGTATAATAGCGTTTCCCTTCGGTTGGGAAGGGAAAGGTTTGTTTATCCACTGTAATCACTCCTCTAACAGTTGATTGTATCATGTTTTCAGTCGGTCGTCGTATCATCTGAATTGCGGAACATATTCCGTATATCTTGTCGATAAATGGAGAGACATCCACTCGAACAAAGGGAGGGAAGGTTTTTACAAGGGAATCGTCAATTCCCATGTGACAATCGGCCGGATGCTTGTCGATCAATATGGCATGCAGGCGATGGTTTTCGTTTTAACGGCATTTATGATTGTCCCCATTTTTACAAGGTTACTTTACGACCGTCCTTTGAAACAAGCGGGATATGAACTGGGAAGCTAGAAATAGGCTTCCCGTTTTTATATATTTTTCATTTCTGGAATCCACTTTAAGAGAAGTGTTTTTGATAGTTGAAAATGAAGAGTTTGCACATCAATTAGAAATTTGAGAATATGGAGAAGTGGGGAGCCATCCTAATGGAATTGCTAGTTGAAATGTAGGGGGATTACTATGAAACCTTTGTCTGATCATTTACCGGAGTCCGTATTAACACAAATACTGGAAACAGCTTTTCAATGGTTTGTTGTCGTTGATAAACAAGCGAGGATCATGTATATAAATGAAGATTACTGCAAATTTCTTGAAATTGGTCGTGAAGAGGCGATTGGGCAGCCTGTCAATGAAGTTATAGAAAATACACGCATGCATGAGGTTATCGAAACAGGAAAAGAGCATATTGCATCCCCGCACTTCATCAAAGGTACCTACATGTTGGCAAACAGAGTCCCATTGACAGTGGATGGGCAAATTGTTGGTGCATTTGGAAGTGTCATTTTTAGAGACTTGAATGATTGGCATAATTTAAGTTCACATGTGAGCAGTACGATGGAGAAAATTAACATCGGACCTACCACTTCCGAGGGGGCGGCTTATCGTCTGGAAGACATTAGAGGTTCTTCCGAAGCGATGAGATCAATCAAAGAAACAATCCAGATGATTGCACCGAGCGATTTGCCTGTTCTGATCCAAGGTGAAAGTGGTACAGGTAAGGAGTTGTTTGCCCATAGTATCCATCACCTCTCCAATCGATCAGAAAAGCCGTTCGTAAAAGTGAACTGTGCAGCAATTCCCCCCGAGTTGCTTGAAATTGAATTATTCGGCAGCACGCATGGGAATCTTGGTTATTCGGAGGCGATTGAAAAAAAGGGGCGGTTTCACTCGGCGGATGGTGGAACTTTGTTTTTGGATGACATAGGAGATATGCCACTTCCTGTACAAGCGAAATTATTACGGGTTTTACAGGATCACAAAATTGAATCAATCGGATCCCAACAAGCAGAAAAAATAAATGTCAGATTGATTGCCGCCATCAATCAACCTTTAAAAAGTCTGATTGAGTTAGGTAAATTCCGTGAGGATCTATATTATCGTATACAGGCGATCACCCTACAGATTCCGCCGTTACGTGAAAGAATGGATGACTTTATCGATCTCGCCAATCATTTTTTCCATGAAACGATAATGCGGGTAGGGAAACGGAATCTTACCATGGCCCCCGAAACGATGGAACATTTGCAAGCCTATAGTTGGCCCGGTAATGTACGTGAATTGCAGAATGTCATTCAAGCCGCTGTCTATTTGACAAACGGTGAAATTTTGCAACCAAATTCTTTGCCTCAGCAAGTTAAGATGCAAAAGACTTTTATTATTAATGGTACGCGGACATTGGCTGAATCGGTAGAGGAAGTCGAAAGAAATATCTTGTTTGAAACATTACAACAGTATCCGAATAAACGGGAGGCCGCAGAGGTACTTGGTCTTAGCCGAAGCACTTTTTATGAAAAATTAAAAAAATATAACTTATGAACCATTTTCCGGTATTTCGGACACTTGTCCGGTATTCCGGATTTTTGAATTGGCGTGTTCCTTATATTGGATGGATTACACATGAAGAAGTCCGAACTTCCGGACTATATTTCTCTTTTCTATTACTAGAAGGTATCGAATAAAGGTTTGCAACATCTAATAGAGTTTGTTTAAATGAATGAAAGCGCTAATATTTAAATAAATCTAATAATTAGTCAGGGGGAAAAGGATATGAAGCCAATTTATTCTTCTGCGGAAGAGGCTGTTCAACAAATTCAAGATGGGGCTACGCTAATGGTAGGTGGTTTTGGACTTGTAGGTATTCCGGAGAAGCTGATACTAGCACTTGTTTCAAAAGGAGTTAAAGATTTGACGGTTATATCGAATAACTGCGGAGTGGACGATTGGGGTTTGGGCCTTCTTTTGAAAAATAGGCAAATCAAAAAAATGATCGGCTCGTATGTCGGTGAAAATAAGGAATTTGAACGTCAAGTTCTGTCTGGCGAAATTGAAGTGGAGCTTACTCCACAAGGTACACTGGCGGAAAAAATTCGTGCTGGAGGCGCTGGGATACCGGCATTCTATACACCTGCAGGGGTCGGGACAACAGTAGCGGAAGGCAAGGAGATTCGCTTATATGACGGCAAAGAATACGTTTTAGAAGAAGCCCTTCGTGCTGACTTTGCATTGGTTTGCGCTGCAAAAGCAGATAAATTCGGAAACCTGATTTATAACAAGACTGCTCAAAACTTTAATCCAATGATGGCTGCTGCAGGAAAATTCACGATTGCAGAAGTGGAAGAGATTGTTGAAACGGGAGATTTAGATCCTGCAACGATTCATACGCCAAGCATTTACGTACAAGGATTGGTTCAAGCAGTTCAAGAAAAACGGATTGAGCGTTTAACGATACGTTCTTAACGAGTGAAAGGGGACTTAATAGTATGGGACAAATCAATATGAGAGAACGAATTGCCAAACGTGCTGAACAAGAGATTGAAAACGGGGACTATGTCAACCTAGGGATTGGCATGCCAACGCTTGTTGCGAACTTCATTTCAGAAAATAAAACAGTTGTCCTTCAATCGGAGAACGGGTTGCTCGGAATCGGACCTTACCCGACTGCAGAGCAAGCGGATCCCGATTTGATAAATGCAGGGAAAGAAACGGTTACGACAATACCTGGTTCAGCATTTTTCACAAGTGCAGAATCATTTGCGATGATACGCGGCGGTCATGTGGATGTAGCGATATTAGGCGGTATGGAAGTGTCGGAAACAGGCGATCTTGCGAACTGGATGATACCAGGGAAGATGATCAAAGGAATGGGCGGCGCAATGGATCTCGTGCATGGAGCCAAGAAAATCATTGTCATTATGGATCATGTAGCGAAGGACGGGGCTGCAAAGATTAAGAAAACATGTGAACTACCTCTAACAGGGAAAGGCGTTGTCAATAAAATCATTACAGAGCGGGCCGTGATTGAAGTGACACCCGACGGATTGGAATTGAAAGAAGTTTTTGAAGGGTTCACTGTCCAAGAGGTCATTGATTCGACAGAAGCGGAACTGATTGTAAAAGAAGTGAAAGAAAACGTTCAAATATAATAATCAAAAATCATCTTAATACAAGTTTCTGGGGGGGTTGTTATGGAAGTATTAGGAATGATTGGACTTATTGGGGGCTTGGCATTACTTATCTATCTGACGATGAAAGGGGTCAACATTTTAATTGCTGGGCCTATTTCGGCATTATTTGTTGCATTGATGAGTGGTATGCCATTATTTTCACAACTTGCCGCAGAAGGTGATGCAAACTTTGTCACAAGCTATATGACGGGCTTTACTGGGTTTATCATGTCTTGGTATTTGATGTTCCTACTCGGTGCTGTATTCGGTAAGGTGATGGAAGATAGCGGGGCCGCGGATGCAGTCGCCAAATGGTTTGTAGAAAAGTTAGGTATGAAATACGCAGCTTTAGCAATCGTTGCGGCATGTGCCATTTTGACTTATGGCGGGGTAAGTTTATTTGTAGTGGCTTTCTCTGTGTACCCAATGGCAATCTCGTTGTTTAAACAGGCTGATTTGCCGAGAAGATTCATTCCAGCCACACTGGCGCTTGGTTCTGTTACATTCACGATGACATCAGCTGGTTCACCGGAAATTCAAAACTGGATACCCATCGAGTTTTTAGGGACATCTCATTGGGCTGGTTGGGAAGTAAGTGCGGTAGTAGCAGTCTTCATGGCTGTATTTGGCTATTGGTGGCTAAAAAGGATGATCAACAAAGCACTCAACAAAGGAGAACGATTTGTAGGCAGGGAAACGGATCCGACATTCGATACGACGCGTAAATTGCCAAACCCATTTTTGTCAATGATTCCTCTACTCGTTGTATTAGTGGTTTCATCTGTTTTTCACGATTCCCTTGCACAATCAGCATTGATTGTCGCACTTCTTGGAGGGATAATCGCAACATTTATCGTTGGAAGAAAATACTCGGATAATTTCGGCTCGGCTGTATCTGCCGGTACGCTCGGTGCGCTTGTCGCAATTGGTAATACGGCAGCTGTTGTTGGTTTTGGAGGAGTGGCGAAGGCTGTTCCCGCATTCCAGGTAGCTGTCAACGCGATGACGAATATTCCAGGTTCTCCATTAATCGGTGCTGCAATTGCGGTTTCCGTTATTGCAGGGATGACAGGATCATCATCAGGGGGACAGGCAATTGCATTGCCGCTATTAGCTCCACATTATATGGATATGGGTGTGAATCCTGAAGCTTTGCACCGCGTTGTCGCGATATCATCAGGTGCACTCGATTCGCTTCCGCATAACGGTTATGTCGTCACGACGATTCAGTCGATTTGTGGTGAAACGCATCGTGCTGCATATGGAGCAATGGGTGCTCTAACTGTTATCGTACCGGCATTAGGTGTTGTTCTAGCTATTATCCTATTCTCAATGGGGCTTGGTATTTAATCTTTAAATAGCCGCTTTCAGGCGGCTATTTTTATTCGGGAGGAATCAGTATGGTAAAAGGAAAAGTGCTTTTTATTACGGGAGCGGCTCAAGGTATCGGTTTTGAAATTGCTAAAGAGTTTTCAACTGCCGGTGCAAAAGTGGTTCTCACGGATTTGAATGAAGAAAAGGTGAAAGAGGCGGCTGAAACACTTGGAAGCGATGCAGTCGGGTTGAAATGTGATGTCACATCCGAGCTTGATTTACAACAAGCAATAGACGAGACAATTAACGAATTCGGTCAAATCGATATTTTGATCAATAATGCTGGAATGCAGCATGTTGCCTTATTAGAAGAGTTTCCTACTGCGAAATTTGAGCAACTGATTAAAATCATGTTGACAGCACCATTCATCGCAACGAAGCTAGTCCTTCCACATATGAGGAGAAATAACTTTGGACGGATTCTCAATATGGCCTCCATCAATGGCCTGGTCGGTTTTGCTGGAAAAGCCGCCTATAATTCGGCAAAGCATGGGGTAATTGGTTTGACGAAAGTGGCGGCTTTGGAAACAGCCGCAGATGGCATTACAGTTAACGCAATTTGCCCAGGGTATGCGGATACGCCGCTCGTACGCAATCAGCTCCAAGATTTGGCGAACACAAGAAATGTTCCGCTAGAGTCCGTTCTAGAAGAGGTGATCTATCCATTAGTCCCGCAGAAACGTCTTCTAGACGTGAAGGAAATCGCTGATTTGGCACTGTTTTTGGCAAGTGATGGAGCGAAAGGGATGACCGGGCAAGCGGTCGTTCTGGACGGCGGTTATACGGTACAATGAAAGCTTGTAATTAACAATCAATTCGGGTAAACTGTTACCAATAGCTATGGCGTTGAAGAGGAGTAGTAATCTTTGCTGTCGTTTTTAGAGAGCAGGCGGTTGGTGGAAGCCTGCACGACGGGGATGAACTCACCTACGAGCCTGCATTGGTGAAAATCACAGTAATCGATGCCGTTTTCCGCGTTAAGGATTCAAGTTGGGCGGCTTTGCCGTCAATTTGGGTGGCACCGCGGGAAAATGGATAGTACTCTCGTCCCTTAGTTTTTTAAGGGGCGGGAGTTTTTTCATTTTAAGAGGAGGAATTCAGCATGAGTTATAATCACGGACAAATTGAAAAGAAGTGGCAACAGTATTGGAACGACAATAAAACATTCAAAATGACGGACGATCCTGCGAAACCGAAGTTCTATGCATTGGATATGTTCCCGTATCCTTCAGGGGCCGGACTTCACGTTGGACATCCACTCGGCTATATCGCAACGGATATTTTGAGTTCGTTCAAACGGAAGCAAGGATATAATGTCCTACACCCAATGGGATGGGATGCCTTCGGATTGCCGGCGGAACAGTATGCACTCGATACGGGGAATGACCCAGCTGAATTCACGGCGAAAAATATCGCGACATTCAAACGTCAAATGAATGATCTCGGCTTTTCCTATGATTGGGATCGTGAAATCAATACGACAGACCCGTCTTATTATAAATGGACACAGTGGATTTTCATCCAACTTTACAATAAAGGCTTAGCCTATGTCGATGAAGTGGCTGTTAACTGGTGTCCTGCACTTGGCACGGTATTAGCTAACGAAGAAGTGATCGATGGCAAGTCGGAGCGCGGAGGACATCCAGTTGAGCGCCGCCCGATGCGCCAATGGGTACTACGTATTACAGAATATGCAGATCGTCTACTTGAAGATCTCGATGATCTTGATTGGCCGGAAAGCTTGAAAGATATGCAACGTAACTGGATTGGCCGTTCAGAAGGTGCCCAGCTGACGTTTGAAATAGATGGAACCGATCTATCATTTGAAGGATTTACTACACGTCCCGATACGATTTTCGGTGCGACATATGCAGTACTAGCACCGGAGCATAAACTGGTGGATAAAATTACGACTGCTGAGCAGAAAGAGGCCGTCGAGAACTACTTGAACGAAGTGAAAATGAAAAGTGACCTTGAACGTACGGATCTTGCGAAAGAAAAGACTGGTGTATTCACAGGCGCTTACGCCGTCAACCCTGCTAGCGGCGAGAAGATGCCAATCTGGATTGCAGACTATGTTCTTGCTACCTATGGGACAGGTGCAATCATGGCGGTTCCTGCCCATGATGAACGGGACTATGAGTTCGCGAAGGAATTCGACCTACCGATCATTGAAGTGGTCTCAGGTGGAGATGTTTCGAAAGAAGCCTATGTCGGTGATGGGGCACACGTCAATTCCGGTTTCCTTGACGGGCTCTTAAAAGACGAGGCTATCGAAAAAGCAATCGCATGGTTCGTGGAACAAGGCAAAGGTGAGAAGAAGATTACGTTCCGTCTTCGCGACTGGCTGTTTTCAAGACAACGTTATTGGGGCGAGCCGATTCCTATCATTCATTGGGAAGATGGCACAATGACACCGGTGGATGAAGCAGATCTTCCGCTGGAATTACCTGTAACGGATGATATCAAGCCGAGCGGAACTGGTGAATCACCACTTGCAAATATTACAGACTGGGTAAATGTCGTACATCCGGAAACGGGTATGAAAGGCCGCCGTGAAACAAATACGATGCCGCAATGGGCAGGTAGCTGCTGGTACTACCTACGCTATATCGACCCGAATAACGATGATATGATCATTGATCCGGAACTCGCAAAACGTTGGATGCCTGTAGATATTTATGTAGGCGGTGCAGAACATGCAGTCCTTCACCTTCTTTACGCACGTTTCTGGCATAAAGTACTTTATGATATCGGCGTGGTCGAAACGAAAGAGCCATTCCAAAAACTGTTCAACCAAGGTATGATCCTCGGCGAAGGCAACGAAAAAATGTCGAAGTCGAAAGGTAACGTCATCAACCCGGATGATATCGTCCACTCTCACGGAGCCGACTCACTCCGCCTTTACGAAATGTTCATGGGACCACTTGAAGGTTCTAAAGCATGGACAACGAACGGCCTGGACGGGGCAAGACGATTCCTTGACCGCATCTGGCGTCTATTTGTGAATGAAGACGGTACTCTCAGCTCGAAAGTCGGAGGAGAACCTGGCGGGGAGCTTGAAAAAGTGTACCACCAAACCGTTAAGAAAGTGACGGAAGACTATGAAGGAATGCGCAATAATACAGCTATTTCCCAATTGATGGTGTTCATCAACGATGGCTATAAAGTCGATTCGATTCCAACAGAATATGTTGAAGGCTTCGTGAAAATGATTTCCCCTGTAGTTCCCCATTTGGCTGAAGAGCTGTGGGAGAAACTAGGTCATAACGATACGATTACGTACGAAGCATGGCCGACATATGATGAGACGAAACTTGTCGATGATACAGTTGAAATGGCTGTTCAACTAAACGGCAAAGTCAGAGTGAAAATTGTCGTATCGAAAGACGCGACGAAAGAAGAACTTGAGAAAATGGTTATCGAAGATGAACGTGTGAAAGAGCTTCTCGAAGGCAAAGAAGTGAAGAAAGTCATCGCAATTCCTGGCAGACTCATCAATATTGTAGTGGCAGGATAAATTTAAAAAACCGCGGAAGAGAAAGATCTCTTTCGCGGTTTTTTTAGTCGTACAAATTGGATGGTCTGTCAAACAGTACTCCTGCTGTCATAAAGTATCCATTATTTGCAAACAACAATAGCACGTCATTTTTCCGAAGCATATTCACCGGCATTCATCCCGGCAATTCTGCCGGTTACAAGGGCAGACGTAATATTATAGCCGCCCGTATAACCATGGATGTCTAATATCTCCCCACAAAAATAGAGCCCGTCTTTCTTGCGGGATGCCATTGTTTTCGGCACAATTTCCTTCACGGAAACACCGCCTCCTGTGACAAAAGCTTTTTCAATCGGCTGTGTGCCGTTGACTGTCATCGGGAAAGCTTTCAAAAGTTTAGCCAGTGACCGAACTTTTTCCGCGGATATTTGGGCTCCGGTTTCAGCCGGGTCAATGTTCGCCCGTTCGAATAAAAAGAGTAGCCATCGTTCAGGGGCAATCCCTTTCAATGTATTTTTCACCGCTTTTTTCGGATCATCTTTCAACGTGGAATTCAATTTCTGGAACGCTTTTTCTTCATTCATCGACGGTAGAGAATCGATTCGCATTTCAACGGGCTTCTTTCCGTTTTTCATCTGTTCTTTGACGACAAACTGGCTGCATCGTAAAATTGCTGGGCCACTTAAGCCGAAATGGGTGAACAGCATATCCATTTGATGCGTAATTACTGCTTTCCCTTTAGCGTTTAGTACAGACACCGCAACATCGCGAAGTGCAAGTCCTTGCAATTCTTTAGTGACGATGAAGGATTCGCCCGATAATAACGGAACTTCTGTCGGATATAACTCCGTCACCGTATGCCCGGCTTTCTCCGCCCATGGATAACCGTCCCCGGTTGACCCGGTTTGAGGGACCGCCTTGCCACCGACTGCAACGACGACAGCGTTTGAACGGATTTCTTCACCCGAATCCAACCGGACACCAAGAATAGCCTCATCGTCCATCAACAGTTTCTTTACACGTGTCGCGAGTTTTACTTCAACGTTCAATCGATCCATTTCTGTTAACAATGCATCGACGACATCTTTCGCTTTATTTGACACGGGGAACATCCGCCCGTGATCTTCTTCTTTCAAAGCGACACCGAGTCCTTCGAAGAACCGGATAATGTCTTCATTATTGAAGACAGAGAATGGACCGTATAGGAACCGACCGTTACCTGGAATATTCTTAACGATTTCTTCCTGAGGGAGGCGATTTGTCACATTACAACGTCCACCCCCTGAGATGGCCAGTTTGTTGCCGAGTTTTTTTCCTTTTTCAAGGAGGAGGACTTTCCTTCCGTTTTCGGCGGCGGCAATCGAAGCCATCAAGCCAGATGGACCCCCGCCGATAATAATAACGTCATACATAGTGGAAACCACGCTTTCAGTTTTCCTCCATTATACACAAAACGTAGCTTTACATTGTGAAATATGTCGACTGAGGGTAAACTGTATAAGGTAGATTTATCCCTCATTAACGAACAGTAAGCCCCGCTATGGGTTTATATTAATGAAATAGGTCTCGTGGGCCAACAGGATGTTGGTTACTTAGGCGCTGCCACAGGATGTGGCTTTCTTAGCTTAAGTTCCTTTAATACTCAGTTGGGGATAAGCCCCCCACTGATTGAAGTTTCACTTTATGAGGATTGGAAGGATACTATATGTCATCGAATCTTGTAAAAGGCAGTGCTATTTTGACGATTGGGCTCTTTTTATCGAAAGCGCTTGGTCTTTTATATCTTATTCCGTTTTACGCAATTGTCGGGGAAGAGAGTATTGGGTTATATCAATATGCATACATTCCCTATAATATTGCGCTTGCCATCGCAATCTCAGGTGCACCGCTCGCCATTTCGAAATTTGTTTCAAAATATAATGCGCTTGGAGATTATGCGACGGGAAGGAAAATGCTGAAGTCGGGTATGCTGGTGATGGCCGTCACCGGCGTCCTCTCTTTTTTAACATTGTACTTTTTAGCTGAACCGCTCGCGAATCTTGTTCGGAGAGATGAAGAACAAATCTTTACAGTGGAAGACATCGCAAGTGTAATCCGGTGGGTGAGTTACGCATTGCTAGTCGTTCCCTTAATGAGTATCGTGCGTGGGTTCTTGCAGGGAAATCAGAAAATGATGCCGACATCCGTTTCACAGTTGGTGGAACAGATTGTACGTATTGTAGTTGTTCTTGTAGGGGCGTTCATCGTTGTCTACTTCATGGGGGAATCTCCGAAGGTCGCAGTGAATTTCGCAGTGTTCGCGGCATTTCTTGGAGCCCTTGCAGGTTTAGTAGTCCTGTACAAATACTGGAGAAGCTACAAGCCGGAATTTGACCATCTACTGGCAAATAGCCCTCCTGCTAGCAAGGTCTCCATCAAGGATATGTATACGGAAGTATTTGCTTATATTTTGCCTTTCGTCCTCGTGGGCGTCATTAATCCACTCTATCAATTTGTAGACATGATTACGTTTAATGAAGCAATGAAATCGATTGGATTAGCTAAAGTATCGGATACCTATTTGGGTATGTTAAACCTTCTTACACATAAATTTGTTATGATTCCTGTTATGGTTGCCACCGGTTTTTCGATGGCACTGATTCCGGTCATTACGAGTTATTATGCGAAAAATGAACAGAAGGGCATTACCCGTTCACTTGACCAAACTTATCAAATTGTTGTATTTTTGACGCTTCCGATGGTGATTGGACTGGTTGTGTTGTCTGATGAGTTGTATCAATTCCTTTATAGCAAAAGTGAAGTAGGGGCTGGAATTTTAGCAAGTTATGCACCCGTGGCCATCCTGTTCGGGTTATTTACAGTCACGGCGGCCATCCTACAAGGCATTGATAGGCATAAGTGGATTGTCTTTACATCCTTGCTCGGACTGCTATTCAAACTGGCTTTGAATATCCCCTTGATAGAGTTATTTGAAACGAATGGGGCTATTATGGCGACCGCAATCGGTTATTCAGTTGCAGTTGGCGTAAACATTGTCGTCATTACAAAGACACTTCATTACAGATCGACAATGGTATTCAGGCGATTGATTTTGATTGGCATTTTGAATCTTGTCATGCTCGTCGCGGTTGTGTTCACTTTGAAAGGATTGACAGCAATCAGTCCTGCCGATGGGAAAATACATTCGTTTTTCTACATCTTAATCTGTGCGGTTATAGGTGCAGCTATTTACGGTTATTTATCACTTAGAACAGGTCTTGCACAGAAATTATTCGGGGACAAGTTGACACGATTGACAAACAAGTTAGGATTCGGGAGGTAAAAATGCGGTTAGATAAGTTGTTAGCCAATATGGGCTATGGGTCGCGTAAAGAAGTGCGACAATTGTTAAAAAAAGGCGCTGTCCGGGTCAATACAGAAACGGTGAAAGATGCCGCTTTACATATCGATACTGACAAGGATGACGTAACGATTCTTGGTGAAAAAGTCGTCTATAAAGAATTTATTTACCTAATGATGAATAAGCCGCAAGGGGTCTTATCCGCTACAGAGGATTTGAGAGATCGGACAGTTATTGATCTGCTCGATTCGGATAATCGCCATTTCGAACCTTTTCCTGTCGGTCGGTTAGATAAAGATACGGAAGGTTTCCTATTACTGACAAACGATGGAAAGCTCGCCCATAATCTATTGTCACCCAAAAAAGGTGTGCCGAAAACGTATTTTGCCCATATAGAAGGGATTGTCAGGGAAGAGGATGTAGAGCGGTTTGCGGAGGGAGTAATCCTCGATGACGGCTATTTGACGAAGCCGGGTAAGCTGCAAATTCTGAAATCCGAAGACATCTCTGAAATAGAATTGACGATTACCGAAGGCAAATTCCATCAAGTGAAGCGGATGTTCGAAGCAGTCGGAAAGAAAGTCGTATATCTGAAACGCCTGTCAATGGGGCCGCTCGTGTTGGATGAAGGGCTTCCGCTAGGCGGCTATCGGGAATTGACGGAAGATGAGTTGGCGCTACTGGCGAAGTTAACCGAGTAAATAAAATGTTCAATTGAAGAAGGCATTCCCTAGCACCGCAGCGTTAGTAAAGGGCGTTCTGAATTTCAACACATGTAACATGAAAAAGGCTGAGCCGCTTTATTACGCGATTCAGCCTTTTTCTTTAAGGATTCGTGCAGGTCAAGAGGACAGTTTCACTTTTTTTGCCGTCGTCGTCCATTTACCGCGAACAGGGCTCATAATGAGCTCGTTATATTCAAGGACGTTCAAGTCCCGTTGAACCGTGCGGTGAGTGATGCCAAATTCTTCGACCAGATTATCTGTTGTAACGGTACCGTTGTCAAGAATGTATAGATAGACATCCTTGATACGCGTAAGCATACGATCAGTTGCAGGTTTCAATTGTGGACCCACTCCTTCATCATCATTTTCCAAAAAACATGGTCATGTGACTTATGAATGTTGCCTTAAGCTGTTATTGAAACTGATCCCGACCCCGCACATCCTTTCCAAAGACGATAGTGTAAATGTATTGCCAGAACAAATCTTCTGACAATAATAGTTTAACATATTTTTTGTAAAGATTGTATGAATTTATTGTTAAAAATGAACAGAAAATGATTCCGCTTTATTTTCTTTTCCTAACATGTGAAAATAGATACAATGAAAGAAGGTGTCTTACGGTATGGACTGGAAACGTGAAGCAGTGAAAAGGGAAAAGAACCTGATTGGCGATTTACAACAGTTGATTGCCATTCCTTCTGTCCTTGACGAGAAATTGGCAACAGCGGATGCACCTTTCGGACCCGAACCGAAACGAGCACTTGATTATATGCTCGAAGAAGGACGTAAAGAAGGGCTTGTCGTAAAAAATATTGACAATATGGCTGGCCATATTGAAATGGGCGAAGGGGAGGAAATCCTCGGAATCCTTTGTCATGTCGATGTCGTCCCTGCAGGTAGCAATTGGACGTATGGCCCTTTTGAAGGGACCGTGACGGATGGCAAGCTGTTTGGTCGTGGAGCCATTGATGATAAAGGGCCGACAATCGCCGCCTGGCATGCGATGAAGATGGTGAAGGATTCAGGCATTGCATTGAATAAACGGATCCGCCTCATTATCGGAGCGGATGAAGAGAGCGGTTTCCGTTGTGTCAAACGGTATTTCGAAAAAGAAGAAATGCCGACAATCGGATTTGCACCTGATGCCGATTTTCCAATTATCAACGCAGAAAAAGGAATTGCTACAATCTTATTCAATCAAAAAGCCGAAACACCAGATGGCCAATTGCTTCAATTCAAGTCCGGAAATCGTACCAATATGGTACCTGATTATGCAGAAGCGCATATTACAGCAAGTATTGAGGATATCGGCGAACAGTATAAAACATTTTTGAATGTGCACGGCGCGACAGGTGATATCCAAGAAGCCGATGGAAAAACCATCATCAACTTTAACGGTAAATCGGCGCATGCAATGGAACCGGATCACGGTGTAAATGCCGCAGTTTTACTTGCAACCTTTTTAAATCGTATTTTTACAGAAGGTCCATCTAAAAACTTTACACAATTTATGGCGGATGCGTTCGGCAGTGAGACACGGGGACACTTTCTCGGTTTTGCGTTCAATGACGAAGTATCGGGTGATACAACATTGAATGCGGGGATAGTATCATTCGACCCGGAAACGGGCGGTGTAGTGCAAGTGAGCATGCGTTATTCGGTCACGTATCCATTTGAAGAGAAATTGACGACATGTATGGACCGATTAAAGGGAATGCCATTTACCGTCGACGTTGTATCGAATTCGGCACCCCATCATGTCGATGCAACCGATCCGTTGGTTCGAACGTTACAACAGGTGTTTACAGACCATACCGGAGAAGAGGCCGATTTACTCGCTATCGGAGGTGGTACGTATGCACGTGTGCTTGAAAAAGGCGTCGCATTCGGCATGCTCTTTCCAGGTAGGGAAGATGTCGCGCACCAAGCGGATGAATATATATATATAGACGACTTATTAAAAGCGACTGCAATTTATGCAGATGCGATTAGTCGATTAGCAAGCGATAAATCGGAAGGGGAAAGTAAATGACTATCTATTTTGTTGATGGTAAGTTTATGGAACGTGAAGATTTGAAAATTTCGATTGAAGACCGGGGTTATTATTTCGGAGATGGTGTCTATGAAGTGATTAAAGTATATGGCGGCGAGCTCTATACTGCGGAAGAACATCTGGATAGACTGTTCCAAAGCGCTACTAAAATAAAATTGTCCATTCCTTATACTGAACAGCAATTAATGCAGATGGCGAAGGAACTGGCCGTTGCAAACCAAATTGACACTGGCCATATTTATCTGCAAGTGACGAGAGGAGTTGCACCGCGTATTCACCAATTCCCGGATCCGAACGTACCACCTGTTGTCATTGCTTATGCCGTGAACAACCCCAGACCATTGGCAGGAATGGAAAATGGTGTGGCCGTTAAATCTGTTGAGGATGTCCGCTGGTTGCGCTGTGATATAAAAAGTTTAAATCTACTTGGCAATGTCCTTGCAAAACAAGAAGCATATGAGTCGGGGTGTTTTGAGGCGCTTCTTCATCGTGACGGGATTGTCACAGAAGGCTCTTCTTCCAACTTGTTCGGGGTGAAGAATGGGACAGTCTATACCCATCCGGCAACAAATCTGATACTGAATGGGATTACCCGTCAAGTTGTACTGCGTCTTTGTCAGAAGCTCGGCGTCCCTTTGGAGGAAAAGCCGTTTACACATGAAGAGGCGTTTGAAATGGATGAGCTTTTTTTAACATCCACAACGTCCGAGGTAATGCCTGTAACGTCAATCGATGGACACCCTATCGGTTCCGGCAGTCCGGGAGCAGTGACGATTGATTTACAAAAAGCGTTCACAGCACAAATCCCCGCATTTGTTACGGGCGAGTGATTGTCGACGCATTGTTGTGATGGGAGAGATTGAAAATGGCGCAACTCGTCAAATTGCTTGATTATGTTTCCCGTTATGAACATGATTTGTCCCGGTATCCCACGCAATATATCCGATTGAAAAGATATCAATGGGATCGGATGAAAGTGCAATGGGAAAATGGAGTGGATTTAGCGGAATGGCAACGGGGAATCGAAGAAGAACCGGATGAACCGGAAGAGGGAAGATGGTTTACACCTCTTTTCCGGCTGTTCGGACAACGGAAGACTGTTATAGAAGAAATGGACATACCGAAAGCGGTTGACCAGGAGGTCGGGCATGATTTCGGCTTTCATCCGAATATCATTTACAATCCGAAAAACCTTGAACAGCTGCGCCAACAGTATGTTGATCAATTATTCCATTTTCAAATCAAATGGGCGAGCTCCACGTTGAGAGACAAGTCCCGTGTAGATGCACGCTTTATACGGGATTCACTATTGCGGAGTTTCGCCCAGCAGCTACCGGATAATTATTTGCTGTTCTATTACCCAATCCTTTTGTTGAAGAAAGCTCCTGTCGAACTGGATATCATCATCGTCACCCCTGTCGAGTGCATGTGTATCACGGTGCTTGAAGAAGAGGATGTGGCGGCTTTTGTCGGTGGGGGCGAACGGTTTTGGATTAAGAAATCCGGTGATAATGAGAAAAAAATGCTCAATCCGTTAATCGCATTGAATCGCATGGATAAAATTATCTCGGGCGTATTCTCGGGACAGCGAATCGACTTTCCGATAAAGAAATATTTGATATCCCGCAACGGCTATATCGACTACCCCGGTGTGGCTTTCGATGTTGAAATTATAGATAGGCGAACTTACAACGAATGGTTCGCTACTCTTCAAAAATCTGTACTTCCTATGAAGTTCAATCAATTTAAAGCTGCACAGGCGATACTTGACATCGGACAAACGACTTCGATGAGCATACTTTTTGAGGAAGACGAAGAACAAACGGAAATCGACTAACCTAGAAAAAAAAAATAGAAAAGAGTGTATGAAATGCGACTTCGCAACAAACCTTGGGCAAGGGAATTCATGGCGGAACATCCCAATGTCCTCTTAGCAGAACCTGAAAAAATGAATAATGGATGGCATGCCCTCTTCGGAAATGACAATCCTATCCATATTGAAGTGGGAACCGGAATGGGACAATTCATCATCGGAATGGCTCTTGCCAATCCAGATGTCAACTATATCGGTATCGAGCACTTTGACAATGTGATCGTTTCCGCGCTGGAAAAAGCGATTGATGCGGGAAAACCGACTAATCTACGGCTATTCCGTGCGAATGGGATGGACCTCGTGAATATTTTCAATAAAGGGGAAATTGATAGAGTTTACTTGAATTTTTCCGATCCATGGCCGAAAACAAGACATGAAAAACGGAGATTGACACATGAAACATTTTTGAAACTCTATGAAACAGTACTCGTCCCAGAAGGGGAAATCCACTTTAAAACCGATAATCGTCACTTGTTTGAGTACTCACTCGTTTCTATGTCGGCATACGGCATGAAATTGAAAGATGTGTCACTCGATTTGCATGCAGTAATGCCTGAGGATAATATCATGACGGAATACGAAGAGAAGTTCTCTGCGAAAGGTCAGCCGATTTATAGGCTTGAATCACAGTATACGAAGTGAAAATAGGGGATGGGGGAATATTGGAATGGATGCATATACGTTTCACGACATGGAGTTGACATGGCTTGATGGGGGACTCAACTTTTTAGATGGCGGCACAATGTTTGGTGTTGTGCCAAAAGCGCTTTGGTCAAAGCGCTATGCTCCGGATGAAAACAATCTAATTGAATTGCGGACTGATCCGATATTAATCCGTTATGCGGGGAAAAATATTTTGATCGATTCTGGGATTGGCAAAGGGAAGCTTGATGACAAGATGAGGCGGAACCTGGGCGTTCGTACGGAAACTAAAGTCGGGGAAAGCCTGCATGAGTTGGGGTTGACAACGTCCGATATCGATATAATCCTAATGACGCATTTGCATAATGATCACGCGGCAGGACTGACGGAATGGAAGGGAAACCAGCTCGGTTCCGTTTTTCCGAATGCGTCCATCCATGTTTCAAAAGTGGAATGGGATGAGATGCGCAATCCAAATATCCGTTCCCGAAATACGTATTGGAAGGAAAATTGGGAACCCATCCAGCACCAAGTGAATACGTTTGAAGGAAGTGCAACCATCCTCCCGGGCGTTGAAATGATGCATACTGGCGGGCATAGTAATGGGCATAGTGTCATTAAACTGACGCAAAACGGTGAAACAATCTTACATATGGGGGACATCATGCCGACACATGCGCATAGCAATCCGCTATGGGTTCTCGCGTTTGATGATTACCCGATGGACTCGATTTTCGCAAAAGAGAGATTGATGAAAGAAGCGTTGCCAGGCGGCTACAAATTCATCTTCTACCACGATGCAGTCTATCGCCTTGTAAAGTGGGATGAAAGTGGGAAAGAACTACAGGAAGTGGTCAAACGGACTTCATAAAAAAACACCGTCGCACGTCGGGAACCCGATGTGCGACGGTGTTTTTTTACATTTTGACCAATTCGACGACCGTGCCTGTTTTGGCATCAGCTGCAAACTCAAATTGCTCAAGTTCACCATTTTTAATGCGGGAAATCCCGCCACGGTATACATCCATTGCAATTACATTATTTTGGTAAGGTTCCGTCTTCATAACAATCCATGAGCCATCGATCGGTCCTTCGTTTTTAAACGCAGTCTTCACTGTGTTCAAGACAGAATCAGCTGGGACATTCTGGTTCAGACGATCGATTGTCTCACTGACCACAATACCTGCTGCGACACCAGTCAAAACGCCTGCCAGGAAATCTTTTGCTTTCATTGATAGTCAACTCCCTCTATCGGACTTTCAATCAGTGTACCATAATGTGTCAGGTTGCGGTGTAGGTAATTGAGACTGGGTATCTGAAGGAAAAGGTTATTTCGAATAGCTAACTTAATCGATGGAAACTTTCTGATTAATCGACTACAATAAAGACTGTACAGAAGGAAGTGGAGGCTACTTTCATGCATAAAGAAACGATTGAAATGTTCAGAACGTTAACTGAACTACCGGGTGCGCCGGGTAATGAACACGCTGTTCGCAATTATATGCGAGGGGAACTAGGAAAGTATTCTGATGAACTGATCCAAGATAATCTGGGTGGAATATTCGGCGTTAGAAAAGGTCCTGATAACGCCCCGCGGATCATGGTTGCAGGGCATATGGACGAAGTCGGATTCATGGTCAGTCAAATTACAGATAACGGGATGATTCGCTTCCAACCGCTTGGCGGATGGTGGAGCCAAGTATTACTTGCACAACGCGTCCAAATCATCACGGAAAATGGACCTGTCATTGGTGTGATTGGTTCAATCCCACCCCATTTGTTAAGTGACGAAGTCCGTAAGAGACCGATGGATATTAAAAACATGCTAATCGATATCGGTGCGGACGATAAAGAAGATGCAAAAAAAATCGGGATCCGCCCCGGCCAACAAATCGTCCCAGTCACGCCTTTCACGCCGATGGCAAATGACAAAAAAATTTTAGCCAAAGCATGGGATAACCGCTATGGTTGTGGACTTGCCATTGAGTTGTTAAAAGAGGTCCATGGTGAAGACTTGCCGAATCATTTGTATTCTGGCGCAAATGTTCTTGAAGAAGTCGGTCTCCGTGGCGCTGCAGCGGCGGCGACGATGATTGATCCAGATCTCTTTTTCGCGCTCGATGCAAGCCCGGCAAATGATGCGGCCGGCAATAGAAATGAGTTCGGCCAGCTTGGTAAAGGGACATTACTACGGATATTCGACCGCTCGATGGTGACGCATCGGGGAATGCGCGAATTCATTCTTGATATGGCGGAAACGCATCGGATCCCTTATCAATATTTTATCTCTCAAGGAGGGACGGATGCAGGTCGTATCCATATGTCCAATGAAGGTGTACCGAGTGCGGTCGTTGGCATCTGTTCACGGTATATCCATACTTCGGGTTCCATCATTCACACGGACGATTATGCAGCAGCCAAAGAGCTGCTTGTCAAGCTTGTCAAGGCATGTGATAAGACGACTGTAGAAACGATCAAACGCAATGTATAATGAAATGACCGTCCAGAACCGCTCGTACTAAGTGGAGGACGGTTTTTTATTCGAATTAAAAGGGAGAGACTAGAGATGGAATTTATCGTCGGTTCGTCAAATCCTGTCAAGGTGAATGCAGCAAGGCGCGTCATTGCAGGCCATTATCCACAGGCAACCATTACAGAAGCCCAAGTTGGCTCAGGGGTTCCAGATCAACCATTCGGAGATGAAGAAACACGACTAGGTGCGGTGAATCGTGCATTATGGGCTTCAAGTCTGAAAGAAGATGCAATCGGCATCGGACTGGAAGGGGGTGCCCGATTGCTTGAAGGCCAGGTCTATCTTTGCAACTGGGGGGCATTGGTATTGCCTGATGGGACAAAATTCACGGCGGGCGGTGCACAAATCCCTTTACCACCAGCAATTGCGCAAGAGCTGGTGAACGGCAAAGAACTGGGACCGGTTGTCGATCACTTTTTCAAAACGACTGGCATCCGTCAAAAAGAAGGGGCAATTGGCATGTTCACGGCGCAGGCAGTTAAGCGCGATGAGCTGTTTGAACATGTCATGCAATTGTTAATCGGGCAATTTAAGTATAGCGATTCGCTAGATTGAACCGCCACGGTTGCAACTGCATTGCAACATCATTAAAATGGGGAATGGAGTCCATATATGATTGGAGGAAATCGAATGTCCCGGAAATGGAAATTCATATTCCTAATGGTGGTATCTGCACTGTTGCTTGTCGGGTGTGGAAAAACGCTTGATGAAAGTGCGGCTGCCGGTATCGAGGCGGCGAGGGAGTCATTTCATGCGGATGCAAAAGATCGTACAGCTGAAGTTGAGGGTATCAAACTCTATAAACCTGCTGGATTTACGATTGGCAATAAATCAGATGCACAAAATATAGTTTTCACAAAACAGGATGAAACATATATCCTCTTCAATAATCCGAATGAAAAGGGAAATAGCAAGTTGTTTTACGAGTTGCTATTGGCGGATCAGGAAAAAGATATCGTTGAACAAGCGACGTTTGAGGATGATGGTATATTTGGCTTTGCCGCGGTGGTTAAAATCGGTGAGGACAAAGTCGAATTGATAGCAAGCGTCGGTGGTTCTAAAATGACGACGTTGACAAAGCAGAAAAACAGTGAAGAGGGATTGGCTAAAATGATGGAAATTGTACGTTCCATTAAGCAGGATTCCTGATTTTCTAAAAAGGAGTGGTTCTATGAATTCTGAACGGCTGATTGAAGAATTGAAAAAGCATCTTCCATCCGAGCATTTCCAATGGCGATTTGATCGGAAAACGGATAAGGTTCGACTTGAACATACCATATTAAAAAAAGGGATGGATATTTCCCTCCCTGAAATCCTTGCAAAATATCAACAGAAAAAGAATGCTGCAATCGAAGAGATTGTCTACACCATTCGTGAAACATTCAAAGCGATGGAGAAAGAACAGTCGGAAGGGTTCTCAAGCAACTCTGCCATTTATCCTGTCATTAGATCGACGTCATTTCCACGGGAATCTTCAGCGGGGCAACGTTTCATCACAAAGGACCATACAGCTGAAACGCGTATCTATTATGCGCTTGACCTTGGCACAACCTATCGGTTAATTGATGAAAGCATGCTTGAACCGATCGGATTGACTGTAAAGGAAATCACGGAATCTGCTCTTTTTAGGGTAAGGGCATTGCCGACAAAGATGAAACAAGATGAAGTTTCGGGCAATATCTATTACTTCGTCAATAATAATGATGGCTATGATGCGAGTAGGATTTTGAACAATGCGTTTCTAAAAGAGATGGAAGGAAAAATCGAAGGGCATATGACAGTCTCGGTTCCCCATCAGGATGTATTGATAATTGGTGATATCCGCAATGATACGGGATATGACGTTCTTGCGCAGATGACTATGCATTTCTTTACGACAGGCGTTGTGCCAGTTACGTCGCTATCTTTTCTATATGAGGATGGGAAATTGGAACCTATTTTCATCATGGCGAAAAATCGATTGGCAAGAAGGGAAGGAAAGAAAAAATGAATTTGTTTTATAATGTGGATGGTGTGGGGGATGTACTACTGATCCAACTATCATCATCGCGGCCGCAATCTGTTATTACAAAGTCCCATGGGGATGTTACGTTAATCCATGAAGAGGCAACTGGTGAGTTGATTGCCATCAACCTTTTCCATGGATCTACATACGTTAAAGTAGACGCTGTCGATGGAGATACCCTAACGGAGGAAACAGTGAGTCAAATTCAAGGGGCACTGCAGAGGAATGGTGTCGATATCAAATTGAATGTTGACTTGGCCCCTAAATTTGTAGTGGGACATGTAACGAAGAAAGAAAAGCACCCAAATGCAGACAAACTCAGTATTTGTACGGTGGATGTCGGCAGCGAAACCGTTCAAATCGTTTGCGGTGCACCTAATGTCGATGCGGGGCAAAAAGTCGTCGTGGCTAAAGTCGGGGCAGTTATGCCTTCCGGAATGGTGATTCGGGATGCCGAATTGCGGGGCATCGCTTCAGCAGGGATGATTTGCTCGGCAAAAGAGCTTGCATTGCCGGATGCACCTCAAGAAAAAGGGATTTTAGTTCTAGCTGGCGATGCTGTCGCAGGCACTCCATTTATAAAGTAAGAAGGGAAAACGTACCGTTTTGGTACGTTTTTCTCATTGTCCAGGCTCTAGGGCGGCAGATTTTGGGGTCAGAAGCAATTCGACTATGCTATAAAGACCGCCATAGGTACTACAGAATGTAGGTCATGAAGTCGTTGCCGTAGGGCGTAGCGACTTTAGTGTGCCTACCTTTTCTCGACTTTAGACTACCGCATATAAGCAGCACCCTACGCTTTTCCTATTTTCAAGGATTGATTTGATTTCATTGTGATGTTCCTGTTAAAATAGAGTGATTGACATGAAAAGAGTGATAGTCTTGAGTTGGTTAAAAACATTTATGAACCGGTTTATTGGACCAGATGATGACAGCAATGAAAAGATTGAGGAAGAGCTTGAAAACACACTTGAAAATGACCCAATTGAAAAGATAGAAAGAGTTGATAGAAAGCTAGGCCCATCATTCCGATTTCCGATTATATCGGATGCAGAAATTTACGGATGGGATGATGATCCGACGCAAGAACAAGAATATCCAAAAGTCGATATGGAAATTAAGGATTCCGAGGAAGATTACGAAACGAAACCGCTATTTGAAAACGAAAGATGGCCGGGCGATTCGCGGCCGGTTAATGTATATCGGGCAGGTTCCACACAAAGGTATACCAGTTCAGAAGTTGAAAAGAAAATCGAAAATCGATTGGTGAAGGAAATTCCTGAGAATGACCGCACCAAAAAGAAATTGACACCAACGTCACCGCAGCGGTTTAGCAGACCATTCACACCGACTGCGGTTCCATCCCCGGTCTATGGGTATTCCAAGCCGGTAAAAGTGAAGCCGGTTGAATTGGACCGGGCGAATCCGAAGCAAGATCTTGCACCTGTAGAGGATCCACCGATAATCACTGAGGGAATTTCGGACGTAGTGAAAAAGGAAGAACTGAATTCGTTGACACTGCCTGTGCTCGAATCGACTGAGGACGAAGTTGTATCGACAGGAATTGTACCGGATGAATCGGGTCCGGCGAATCCGAAGCAAAATTTTGCACCTGTAGAGGATCCACCGATAATCGCTGAGGAAATTTCGGAGGTAGTGAAAAAGGAAGAACCGACTCCATTGACACTGCCTGTACTCGAATCGACTGAAGACGAAGTTGATTTGACAGGAATTGTACCAGGTGAATCGGTAATGTCGGTTGAATTGGAACGGGTGGATCCGAAACGGGACCCTGCACCTGTAGAGGATCCACCGATGATTGCAGAGGCATTTTCTGAGGTAGTGGAAAAGGAAGAACCGAGTCCGTTGACACTGCCTGTGCACGAGTCGACTGAAGACGAAGTTGATTTGATAGGAAATGTATCGGATGAATCGGACTGGGTGGATCCGAAACAGGACCTCTGCATCTGTGGAGGTTCCATCGATGATTGCAGAGGCATTCTCGGTGGTGGTGGAAAAGGAAGAACCGAGTCCGTTGACACTGCCTGTGCACGAGTCGACTGAAGATGAAGTTGATTTGATAGGAATTGTACCGGATGAATCGGTGCATCCTAATGACGAGCTTACTAAAATACCTGGACAAACAGCTGAAATTGAATCTGATGAGATCGAGGCTGAATCTTTTGAAATAACAGAGGTCGTCCCACAAGAAATCACCGAACCGGCACAACAAGTTCCTGAAAAAAGCACAGAGAAAATCGTGCCGTTCAATGTATTGATGTTAAAATCCGATAAAGAAAAAATTGCGGCTAGCAAATTGCTGAAACCCAAGGAAACAGTGGAAATCAGCGCTAGCAAACAAAGTGAATTGACGGCGAGCCGTCAAACGTCCGCCGTACCCGAAAAAGCACATCTAGACATAGTAGGTGCAGATGAGGTCGCTGTCACTGAAACTGTTGAGGAAATGGATGAACAACCTTATTATGCGTTTCCTTCCTTGGATTATTTGGTGCCGCCAGAATCACAGATTGAAGACACGGAATGGTTGGCTTCTCAATCCGAAAAACTGGAAGTAGCGTTATCCCATTTTGCTGTCCAAGCAGAGGTCATTGAGGCGGTGCAAGGTCCGACAGTTACCCGATTTGAACTTACAGTCGGTCAAGGAACTAAAGTGAGTAAAGTCCGTAATTTGACAGATGATTTAAAACTTGCACTAGCAGCAGAGGATATAAGGATTCAAGCACCGATCCCGGGGAGAAGTTCTATCGGGATTGAAATACCGAATCGCAAGATGAGAGCGGTACGGATATCCGAGGTAATATCGACCGAGAAGTTCAGCACCTCTTCCTCGCCATTGGAAGCTGTGCTTGGACTTAGTTTAACCGGTGAACCTGTCACGCTGGATTTGCGGAAAATGCCGCATGGGATGATTGCGGGCGCGACAGGCTCAGGGAAATCGGTCTGCATCAATTCGATCTTGGTGAGTCTTCTATATAAGGCGGCGCCGACAGATTTGAAACTGATGCTGATTGATCCGAAAATGGTTGAGCTAGCACCGTTCAATGGGATTCCGCATTTGATCAGCCCGGTAATCACGGATGTTAAGGCGGCCACGGCAGCATTGAAATGGGCTGTTGCCGAAATGGAACGACGTTATGAATTGCTGGCTCACGCAGGGGTTAGGGATATTGAACGCTACAATAAAGCAGCTGTGGAAAATCGCCAATTTTCTTTGAAAATGCCTTATCTTCTAATTGTGATTGATGAGCTCGCTGATTTGATGATGATGGCTCCGGCGGATGTCGAAGTGTCAATCAGCCGTATTGCACAAAAGGCACGCGCCTGCGGAATCCATTTGATTATTGCTACACAGCGACCTTCTGTAGATGTCATCACAGGAACCATCAAAGCGAATGTGCCGACGCGCATCGCGTTCTCCGTGTCCTCTCAGATTGATTCAAGAACAATCATCGATACCCCGGGGGCGGAACGGCTTCTTGGAAAAGGGGACATGCTTTACATTGGCAATGGGCAATCATCTGCAGTCAGGCTACAAGGTACATTTGTCACGGATGATGAAATCGAGCGTATAATAGAACACGTTCAGAACGAGGCGACTCCTGACTATTTATTCGGGCAGGAAGAACTTCTTGCAAATAGTATCGAAGAAGAGGAGACTGACTCCTTATTTGAGGAGGCCTGCATCTTTATCCACGAACAGGGCAGTGCATCCACTTCATTATTACAGCGTAATTTCAGTATCGGTTATAATCGGGCGGCGAAATTGATTGACCGAATGGAGAAAAACGGATTCATATCGGGTCAGCGCGGCAGCAAGGCACGTGATGTTTTTTTGACAGAAAGTGATTTGGAACGATTGACTGAGCGCTAGAAATTAAATGTAAGACAATTTTTGCTGGACTTAAACGATGATATAATAGAGGATAGGTTAGCAAGATTTAATAAATGGGAACAGAAATGATCCCGGGAGGTTTCAATATGACATTGTTCCATTTTACGGGCATCAAGGGAGCTGGGATGAGTTCGCTCGCCCAAATTCTTCATGACTCTGCAAATGAAGTACAGGGTTCGGATGTGGAAAAATGGTTCTTTACGGAAGAACCATTACACGAAAGAAAAATATCAATACTACCCTTTGACGAAAATAATATTAAATCTGGTATGACGGTTATTGCCGGAAATGCTTTCCCGGACAGCCATCCAGAACTGATTAAAGCAAAGGAGCTTGGGCTGGAAGTCATCCGTTACCATGAATTTCTAGGTAACTATATGGAGAACTTCGTTTCCATCGGGGTAACCGGTTCCCATGGCAAAACGTCGACAACTGGCCTGCTTGCCCATGTGCTTTCAGGTCATTCGGAAACGACATACTTAATCGGAGATGGAACGGGAAGTGGACCGCGTAACAGTGAATACTTCGTATTTGAAGCATGCGAATATAAACGGCATTTCCTTGCCTATAAACCCGATTACGCCATTATGACGAATATCGATTTTGATCACCCCGATTATTTTAAAGATTTGTCGGATGTATTGGATGCTTTCGGTGATATGGCCCTACAAGTAAAGAAAGCACTCATTGCCTGTGGGGATGACAAACACCTGCAAAAAATCCAGGCGAATGTGCCGGTAGTCTATTACGGATTTGATGATTCTAATGACTTTGCAGCAAAGAATATAATAAAGTCGGTAGCGGGCTCAAGCTTTGATGTATTCGTAAGAAATGAATTTTATCATTCATTCACGATTCCGTTAGCCGGCGATCATGCAATTTTGAATGCGTTAGGTGCCATCGCCCTTTGCCATTATGAGGGCGTTCAAGCGACTGTTATCCAAGATAGATTATCCACGTTTCATGGTGTGAAACGCAGATTTACTGTCACGGAGATGGGTGATCGGGTTATTGTGGATGATTATGCACATCATCCGACTGAAATCCGGGCGACTTTGCAATCGGCAAAACAGAAATATCCGGACCGTGAAATTGTAGCGATATTCCAACCGCATACCTATACAAGGACAGCGGCGTTGTTGGAGGAGTTTGCCGATAGCCTTTCTCCAGCAGATCATGTTTACCTATGTGATATTTTTGGTTCAGCTCGGGAAAAGGCAGGAAGTTTGACCATTAACGAGTTGGTAAATAAGATACCGGGTGCAAATCATTTGGATTTATCGGAAAGCCAGGTGCTAGATACCCATGGACGTGCCGTATACTTGTTTATGGGGGCGGGGGATGTTCAAAAATATATGAAAGCCTTCAAAACCTATTTAGAAACTGAAAAAACAGCCTGATCCTAGTGATTGGGCTGTTTTTCGGTTCCCAGTAAAGAAGATAGGTCTATAGATGTAAAGAGAATTTTTTAGTTCAATATAATTCTAAGAAAATGAATTCATTTACATGAAGGAAAATGGGGATTATTGTCGAAGATATTATAGAGAGGGAGTAACGTTTATTTCGCTTTGGAAAAGGGTAGACAATGTTTAGTGATAGGTGAAGGAGGAAATGCCATGGAAATTTTATTGTACATAGCGGCAATCGTCGCTGCAATCGCATTTTTAATCTTATGCGTAAGTCTTGCAATGACGTTATTCTCGCTGAAGAATACCTTGAAAAGTGTATCCGAAACGATGGATGGCATGACTACACAGCTGGAAGGCGTGACGGCTGAAACGACAGAGCTCCTTCATAAGACAAACAGCCTTGCGGAGGATATCCAGGGGAAAGTGGAAAGGCTGAATTCCGTAGTCGATGCTGTGAAAGGTGTAGGTGATTCTGTCACGGATCTCAATTCTTCTGTGAGAAGGGTCTCAAACTCGATTGCAACAGAGGCGGAAAATAATAGTGATAAGATTGCACAAGTCGTTCAATGGAGTAACGTGGTGATCGGAATCATGGAGAAGGTGAAGGAACGAAAGACGGATAGTGCAGGTTGGACGGTCTATAAACCTGTGTCCGGCCAGAAAAAATTACCCGAACCTGCAGACCGCATCTAATAATCGAAGGACAAGTGAATAGATATGAAAACAGGAGGAATCTGCAATGAGTGAAAACCGTACAGAAAAGCCTAATTACAATAATCCAACATACAATCAACAATATGATAATGGAAATAAGCAATATGAAAATACTTTTGGGGGGCCGACTTATTTGCCAGCAAATTATGACTATGATCGAAAGTATACAAATTCCTTTTACGAAGAGGATGACAGCTCAGCTTCAGGAAGCTTTCTATTTGGTGCGTTGGTAGGTGGAGTGATCGGCGCGGCTGCTGCTCTTTTTCTCGCACCGAAATCAGGCAGTGAAATGCGGGAGGGTTTTTCTGAACAAGCCACTCATTTGAAAGATAAGGGAATCGAGATCAGTTCAGTGGCAAAAGGAAAAGCGACGGAATTCACCGCCGTTGCAAAAGAGAAAACAGGCGAATTGTCGAAATCGTTGCAGGAACAATCAGAGCAGCTTGTAGACAAAGTGAAATCGATGAAGTCGAAAACTTCTGTACCAATGGATGATGGCACAGCCTCATCCGAAGGGGAAGAGGCGATTGAATACATCGACCAGGCAACAGCTAAATTAGAAGATGCGAACAATGGTGGAGAGGAAGAAACGATGACAACTACAGCTGCAGCGTTGAAAAAGGCTGTTGAAGAAGTGACCGATAGCAAAGATGATTCCTCACTGGACAAGCAGGCAACAGGCAATAGCAATGTTTCCTACGATAATAGTGAAAATATGGGGAAAGACAAAATGACCAATCAAAATTATGTGTCAGATATTAACGAAAAACAGTAATGATCATGTAGCCATAACAAAAGCCCGCTAACCATCTGGTTGACGGGCTTTTGTTTGGATAGAATATTATTTATCCAATCACTGTATGATATGTGATTTCTGAAGGCCGTAACATCTATCAATCAATCAGGTTCTATTGTGCTCCAAGATTTTATATGAAAGTGATTTCTAGCATATCACCGTCAAAAATGGGGTCGTTGAAGTCAATTTTGGAACTGTTCCGGAGCAACTGATAGGTTCCGGCTGTATTTTTAGGAAGCTGATAATCCGTAAATGCAAAAACATCACTGAATAGGATGGGATTGTCATTCGGTTTTGTGAAATCGAGATGGCTGCCGGATAGGATAGTATCATTCGCCGAAGCATAAGTACCGTCCAATGTGATACAAAACCGCGGTTTTCGGATGTGTACGGTCTCGCCGTTGAATTTGACATTCATTTCTAGGTATAATTTTTTTCCGAGTTCGTTTGCCACTTCGCTCGGGGTAGATAACCGTTTTTTGTTAATGGCAATAACATCTCCATTTTTGATGACATAGGATGACTGGATCTTCGTGCCGTTAACGGTAAATTCAACCGCCTGACTTTTGAACGGAACAGGTTTTTGGTCAACGGTCACCTTGAATCCATTTTGTTGTAACAAATCGTTCCGCTCCAATTTCGCCAAGGCGGCAGCAATTGTCTTCGTATCCTGAATGATGATTGTATCCCGATCCTGTATGATTGTGTCCATGGGCTTAACCATTCCGTTCACCGTAATTCTGGGTTCTAAAGTAACAAGACTCCCATCGATGGTTGCCTGTATAGGGGTGCTGTCAGCTATAAAATCCCGGATTGTTGCAAAAGCATCCTTGCCATCTTTTCCGGGAACTAGCTCGATACGTGCCCCGTTGACAATCTGATCTTTTGTACTGGCAACTGCCCCATTCATAAGGATTGTAGAAGGGGTGCCATGTTCACCTGGAATGATGATGTTGTTGCCGTTTACTGAAATTGACATTCCAAGTCCTGGCATGCCATATAATTGACGTGCTTTAATCATTGCGGCAAGAAGGGCATCGCCAACAGTCATTTCTTTTAATTCGAAAAGACGGATTGTCTTCTCGTTTACGATGACGGATATGTAACGGATGGGTGCTCGTCTGGCAGCGATGGCGATACCGATAGGTGTAACTAGCTCCGGAGAAGAAGGGATCCCGGGTGCAAACGTAACGCCAGAAATTGCATCTAAGTCGCGTATTCCGACCCGGTTTTCAGGAAGGTCAAGACAGAGACTCAGGTTTTGGATGAGGGTCGGCGTCAAACTGCCTCCTCCAACAACCATGATTGCCTGCGGTGACTTCCCGCTGTTCAACCGTTTTATTTCAGTTGAAATCGAAGCTGCAAGCCGTTCAACGGCAGGGCGGATTATAGAGATGACTTCAACGGATGGAACAATCTGCTCGAATCCGAGGATGTCCGTCATGACAATATCATTTTCAAGAGTAATGCTTCTTTTCGCGTTTTCGGCAAGCGGAAAATCTAGCAAATAATGATTGCTGAGCGCCTCTGTAATTTCATCACCTGCGACAGGGACCATTCCGTAGGCGGTGACGGTGTTATTAGCCGTAATGGCGATGTCGGATGTGCCCGCCCCAATGTCAACGAGAGCCACGTTCAGACGCCTCATAGAGGGTGGGATAAGAACATTGATGGCTGCAATTGGCTCTAGTGTCAACGCCTCCATCTCAAGTCCTGCCCGTTTGAGGGCGGCAAGCAGTGATTCGATTACGACACGTGGCAAGAATGTCGCAATCACCTCAACGGATGCGGAACGTCCAGTTTGATCAATCAGACTGCCGATTTCCTCCTCGTCCAGTTTATAGTGCAGGACGGAATAACCGACACAATAGTAGTAGCCGTCCGTATTCAACGAATCGGAAGACAATCGCTGTTGCTGTGCCTGTTGGACCGCAGCGAGCTCCAGTCGATTGACATCCTCATCGGCAATGAGGGTGTTTTCTGAAATGTCAATGGCCATTGATCCTTCAGACGTTTTCAAAGCCCGTCCAGCTGCGGCCACGCTTACGCGTTTCAAAGAGCCATGTCTTTCTTCAAGTATGTTTTTAATTTTTAAAATGACGTTGGCAACACTTAAAATATTATGTATCTGCCCGTCGATCATTGAGCGTTCCTGGTGTTCGATGGAAATGAGATCCACGACATGGTAAGAACCGTTGTCTTCGTTCAGGATGATGCCGACAACGGAACGCGTTCCGATATCGAGTGCAAATAGGGGAGTAGCCAGAACTTTTCATCCTTTCTGTCGATAGTCTGTCGATAAATAGTCTATTTTTAAAAGAATCTGTAAAAACAACGTGACATTTCACGAATTCTTCTATATAATAGGTCTATTATCTAAAAATGTAACATAGATTCTCCTCTTCGGAAAGGGAATCATATGTGGGGGAGGAGACGGACAAATGAGTCAAAATGAACTGGATAAATTACGTGGTCGTGTAAACGAGCTGAACATCAAAATTTTGGATCTTATTAATGACAGAACTGCAGTGGTTCAAGAAATCGGTAAGGTAAAAGAAAAGCAGGGTGTCACTCGATATGACCCAGTTCGTGAGCGGGAAATGCTCAATTTCTTGAAAGAAAGAAACAACGGTCCGTTGCCAAATGGAGTTTTAGAACAGGTATTCAAAGGAATCTTCCTATCTGCCCTTGAAGTGCAGGAAGATGATAAGCAAAAAGCGTTGCTTGTATCGCGTAAACGCAAAGCGGAAGATACGATTGTCGATGTGAACGGACATAAAATCGGTGATGGGACACCTTCCTTCATATATGGTCCATGTGCGGTTGAATCTTATGAGCAGGTATCTGCAGTAGCCAAGGCCATCAAAGCGAAAGGGTTGACGATGATTCGGGGCGGTGCTTATAAACCGCGTACATCGCCGTACGACTTCCAAGGACTTGGACTAGAGGGACTGCAAATTCTGAAGCGTGTAGCTGACGAGACAGGTCTATCGGTTGTAACGGAAATCATTACACCAACTCATCTCGAGGAAGCACTCGATTATATTGATGTCATCCAGATCGGTGCGCGAAATATGCAAAACTTCGAGCTGTTGAAGGAAGCGGGCATGGTCGATAAACCAGTCCTTCTGAAACGCGGTTTATCTGCAACAATCGAAGAGTTCATCAATGCTGCCGAATATATCATCTCCAAAGGGAATAGCAACATCATCCTTTGTGAACGTGGTATTCGGACATATGAACGTGCTACTCGTAACACGCTGGACATTTCAGCTGTTCCAATCTTAAAACAAGAGACGCATTTGCCAGTCTTTGTTGACGTAACGCATTCAACGGGCCGGAAAGATCTGTTACTTCCGACTGCAAAAGCTGCAATCGCAGTAGGTGCAGATGGAGTCATGGCGGAAGTGCACCCTGATCCGGCGGTTGCCTTGTCGGATTCTGCACAACAGATGGATCTGCAACAGTTCGACGAATTTTACGAAGCAATCCAAAAATTCATGAATTCACATCACACGATTTCATGATCCGAAGCCGGAACTTTCATAGTTCCGGTTTTTTGTTTATAATGGATGTAACCGGTTTACCCTAATCCAGTGAGTAGTCAAACTTCCACTGGATTAGGGTAAAGTCTCCGGTGGATGTCATAGATTTTGAGTGCCGTTATGAAGGTAGTCTAAGTTCGCGATATCTTGTCGCAACAAAGAGTGAGTAAACTACAACTACATAACCTACAGGGAAAGATACAGTTCAATCTTTCTAGGAAAGATACAAATCAATCTTTCCTTAGTAGGCCACGAGCTCGATTCACATCTGGACGCAAATATGCTGAGGCGTATTTGATACGAAAGGAGTAACAAAGCGATGGCAATAACGATATACGACGTAGCCAGGGAGGCGAACGTTTCGATGGCGACGGTTTCCCGAGTCGTTAATGGCAATCAGAATGTAAAGCCTGCAACGAGAAAGAAGGTTCTTGATTGTATTGAACGGCTTGGTTATAGACCGAATGCAGTTGCGAGAGGACTCGCCAGTAAGAAGACAACAACGGTAGGGGTAATTGTACCGGATATTTCAATCAGCTTCTATTCCGAGCTTGCACGCGGGGTAGCAGACATCGCTACTATGTACGAGTACAACATTATTCTTTCGAATTCCGATGAACGTTCCGTGAGGGAAGTCGAATTGATCGAGGACCATCTAGGAAAACAGGTGGATGGCATGATTTTTATGAGTGATTCGATTTCCGATGAAGTGCGAAAGGAAATGGCTACTGCCAATATTCCAATCGTTTTAGCAGGGACGCTAGATGTTGAAAAGAAATTGCCATCTGTAAATATCGATTATGAAGAAGGCGCCTATATAGCGGTCAAGAAACTAATAGACAATGGACATAAAAAAATTGTCTTTGCGTCTGGTCCATTCACAAGGGATATTAACCGGGTCAGTAAAAAAGTTGGTTATATTCGAGCTCTTGAAGAGGCGGGACTTGCTGTCGAAGAAGAGTTAATTATCGAGTTGGATAATTCATACGATAGTGCTTATGAATATTGGAAAAAGGTACCTGACTTGCCTGGGAAACCGAATGCCATTTTTGCAACGAATGATCGGATTGCTGTAGGTGCCCTTAATGGCCTGCGGGATAACGGACTGTCGGTACCCGGGGATTATGAGATAATCTGTTTTGAACATTCAAACATGGCAAGGGTCGTTCGACCACAACTAACGGCCGTTGTTGTACCGCTATATGATATAGGTGCAGTTGCAATGCGTTTGCTTACGAAATTGATGGATAAGGAAGAGGTAGATGAAGAGCAAGTGATTTTACCTTTCCGGCTCGAAGAACGGGATTCAATGAAATAAGGAAAGCGACGGGCGCCGTCTAAATAGCGCCTCAATTCTCTTCAATGATAACGGGCGGTTAACTCAAATGGAGGATTCCATTTGAGTTAACCGCCTGTTTTCGATACTGTAATTATCTTTTCGTTTTTTCATTGCGAATCACATGTAGGGCACGATTTAGCATTTGGGTATTCTTTTCAGTGATTTCAACTTTTCGGGGAATCGGATCATAAAGCGGATCCGGGTCTTCCCAAGTCGATATGAGGGGGACGGGCGCTTCCTTTTGCCAGGTAGAGAGCCAGTCGGCAGGAAGGGGACCTGATGGCGCCGGAATCTTTTTCATCGCCAACCATATTTGCGCCCAGGCCCTTGGAACAACACGCCAAATATCATAACCGCCCCCACCTACCGCTATCCAGCGGCCCTCACAATACTGTTCGGCGATTTCGCGCGCGATACGTGGGATTTCATTGTAAATGGCCATTGTGCCGTACAAATGCGTCAATGGATCGAAATAATGCGCATCCGCCCCGTTTTGTGTCAGGATGACATCGGGTTTAAAAAAATCGGCCACTTCTTTTAGTGAGGTCCGGTAAATGTCGAGAAAAGAATTATCTTCTGTGAAAGCATCGATGGGAAAGTTAAAGGACGTTCCATAACCTGCACCGTTTCCACGTTCAGTAATCATGCCTGTCCCAGGAAACAGATAGCGACCGGTTTCATGGATTGATAGTGTACAGACTGTCGGGTCGTCATAGAAGCTCCATTGGACGCCATCGCCATGATGGGCATCCGTATCGATGTATAGGACACGCGCGTTATATTTTTCCTGTAAATATCTAATCGCCACAGAACTGTCATTGTAAATACAGAAACCGGAAGCCTTGCCATGGAAGCCGTGGTGTAGACCGCCACCGAGATTCAATGCATATTTTGCACGCCCCATCATGACTTCATCGACAGCAGTCAACGTTCCGCCGACCAGCATGGCACTCGCTTCATGCATGTTTGGGAAGATCGGCGTGTCCTCTGTACCGATTCCATATACTTCTCCGACACCGTCCGGTAATTCGCCTTTTCCTGCCTTTTTTACAATATCCATAAACTTTTTGTCATGTGCAAGTAGTAATTCTTCTTCCGTCGCAATTCGAGGGGCAACGATATCGGCATCGTCAATCGCTTGCGCTTTTCGTAATAAATCCAGTGTCAATAGGATACGTTTTTGGTTGAATGGGTGTGTGTCTGAAAAAGAGTATTTCAATTGTTCTTGCGAAAAAATGAAAACAGCTTCTTTTTTCATAGGTCGATTCCCGGGACATTCGGCCATAATACTTCAAAACCGCTACCTTTCAGTCTTTGTATAATTGTAAGTGGATTCATAGATTGGATGCGAATAACAAGTATTTTATTTGCCACGCTCTCTTTATCAGGATATACGAGTACACTTAACACATTCGTTTTTTGTTCATAGAACACCTTTGACACTTCAAATAGGCTGCCCGGCACATTCGGGACACGGACTTCGATCTGGGAACCGGGTTGATGTGCACCTGTCAACTCGATATATTTGTATAATAAATCAGTCTCTGTAATGATACCTACCAGTTCATCATTCGAGATAATCGGAAGCGCCCCGATTTTATGATCGTAAAACAGGACGGCAGCCTCCTCGACGAAATCCATCGGATGACCGAATATCGGATTTGGGGTCATGATATCGGCGAGGAGGGGATCGTTGTAGTTATCTTGTGTCGACGGGATAGCTTCTTTGAGATCACGGTCTGACAGGATACCTACAACAGTGCCATTGCTGTCGACAATTGGCAAATGGCGGATTTTCCTCCCTCGCATTACCTGAAGCGCATCTTTTGCTGTATGTTCCGGTGAAAGTGTTATCACTTCTTTGATCATAATTTCTTCAATCAGCATTTGAAAACCCCCATTTTCAATACATGAATCGGTTCGTAAACCGCAAACTGTCGAACTTTTGAATGGAGTTCTGATCAATGCGGCTACCTATTCTCGCCATCAAGCAATTGGCTGGATGGGAACAGATTTCCGGATCGTCCGTTGCATAATATTTCAAACCGCCTGCACTCATCATTTTCTCCATTATCTTTCGATATTCCCATACATTCAGCTTTGTCCCCTTTAAATCCCAATGCCAATAGTATTCAGTCGTTAGAATAATATAATCTTCCATTGCATCATCCATCATCGAAACTTGCAATAGCGACTTTCCGACACCGCCGCCTCTGAATTTCGGTATAATTTCGATGGCCCCGAGTTCAATCAAGTTTTCGAGCTGTCCTTCCGACCATCTTTCCAATGGGTCGGGATATAGATACGTTGCATAGCCAACGATTTCGTTCTGATCACGGGCAATTAGTATTCGACCTTCCGGAAGCCCAGCAATCTCGATTAAGGCTTTATGTTGTTGTGCAGGTGGTCTGAAAGCGACAAGGGCCTCGTGAAAATCAAGCTTGGCAAGTTCACTGGAAGAAATAGGACCTTCAATAATGATATTGCCGTTCTTATGTTTGACTTCCATTGCATTATACGTTTTCACATGTTCGATACTACTCACCGCCTTGCAAAATATACAGATATCTACAGTATACATCAAATTGAAGGGAAATATGGAAGACAATTCATGTATAAAATAAAATGTCGTAAAAATGGAATTAGTTAGACAACTGGAATGATAATGTTGTAGAATGAAAAATATAATTGTTATGAAAGGGTGAAATGTATGGTGATGAAAATGTTACCTGTCGTTCAAGGGGAGTATCAATTGGAGGATTATGATCGTACTGTCGAGGAGTTCAATTGGACAGATGTAGAGAAAGAGTTTAGTTGGTATGAAAGCGGTCTCATAAATATTGCTCATGAAGCCGTGGATCGACATGCAGATACTTATCGAAAAAATAAAGTGGCGCTTTTTTATAAAGACGCAGATCGCAAAGAGTCATATACGTATAATGAGTTGAAAAAAATGTCAAATAAGGCCGCCAACGTGTTGCGCAATCATTCATCGCTTGAAAAAGGAGATCGAATTTTCATCTTCATGCCGCGCTCACCAGAACTGTATTTTTCGTTACTAGGCGCATTAAAACTGGGGACAATTGTAGGGCCTCTCTTTGAAGCTTTTATGGAAGGTGCAGTCTATGACCGGTTGGCTGATAGTGAGGCGACGGCAATCATTACGACACCTGCGCTGCTTGAGCGGGTGCCAATGGATCGATTGCCTCATCTTAAAACCGTTTTCCTTATCGGGGAGAATATTGAGGAAGAAGGAGCGATTGTCGATTTTAACAAGCATATGAAAGACGCTTCGCAGCATTTTCAAGTTGAATGGATGGAGCGAGAATCTCCTACTCTATTGCATTATACGTCTGGATCTACAGGGAAACCAAAAGGCGTTTTGCATGTCCAGGAAGCGATGGTACAACAGCTTCAGACGACCCGCTGGGTACTTGATCTGAAGGATGAGGATGTTTTCTGGTGTACAGCTGACCCGGGATGGGTGACGGGGACGGCCTATGGTATTTTTGGTCCGATGCTTGCAGGAGCGACAAGCCTTATTGTAGGAGGAAGATTCTCGACAGATAACTGGTACGAGGCAATTCAGAATTATGGTGTTACGGTCTGGTATAGTGCACCAACAGCATTCCGAATGCTGATGGGAGTAGGGGAAGGGCCGTTGCGAAAGTATGATCTGTCTTCATTACGGCACATCCTTTCCGTGGGCGAGCCGCTCAACCCGGAAGTCATCCGTTGGGGAACGGAATCGTTTAAACTCCGCATCCACGATACATGGTGGATGACTGAAACGGGCGCGCAGACAATTTGTAACTTCGGCTGTTTGCCAATCAAGCCGGGTTCGATGGGGAAAGCGGTTCCGGGTATCGAAGCTGCTATCGTCGATGACCAAGGGAATGTCCTGCCACCGAACCGGATGGGTAACCTTGCCATTAAAAAAGGATGGCCGGCGATGATGCGTCAGATTTGGAACAGTCCAGAGCGCTATTCTTCCTATTTCATGAATGACGAATGGTATGTTTCGGGCGATTCGGCTTATATGGATGAGGACGGTTACTTCTTCTTCCAAGGTCGTGTCGATGATGTCATTATGACAAGCGGAGAGCGGGTGGGGCCGTTCGAAGTTGAAAGTAAACTGCTTGAGCACCCGGCAATCGTTGAAGCGGGTGTTATCGGAAAACCGGATCCTGTCCGCGGAGAAATCATCAAAGCGTTCGTCGCGCTACATGATGGTTATGAGCCGTCGGATGAATTGCAGGAAGATATCAAGTCATTCGTCAAGAAGGGCCTTGCTGCACACGCTGCGCCTCGGGAAATCGAGTTTAAGGACAAGTTGCCGAAAACGCGTAGCGGGAAAATCATGCGCCGTGTACTGAAAGCATGGGAGCTGAATTTGCCGACAGGCGATTTATCGACAATGGAAGATTAATTGAACGAACGAAAAAAGAGCTTATCCGCTACTCTTGTAGTGGATAAGCTCTTTTTATTGTGTAAAGGCAAGAGTGAGTTGCCAGATTGCCTATTACTCATCTTCTGTGTCATTCGTTTTTTCATCAACTGTCGAAGGGGGCGTTTCAAGATTGCCGTCACCATTTCCGGAAGGAGGTGTGGTAGGCGTCTCATCATCTTCTGGTTCTATTACTGGCGCCCGTTCTTCAATTGAAACGACATTTGATAAACCTGAAAGTTTTCCGGTTATATCCACTGCTCTGACTGAATAGGAACCGGAACCGATTGTAAAGGAATTCGATGCACTATCCGCAATTGTTCCAATTCTCGTATCACCGTTATAGACGTAATAACCGACAACGTCATTAGAAGGTGAGTTGCCCCAAGTGATTGTAGATCCATTCACAGCAACTTGGACGGCTGCTGGTGCAGCATCATCCGCATGGAACACTGCCCCCGATACCACGCGGGAGGCGTAAGCGGAATTAGCAGGAAATAGTTTCGATGCATCGCCTTTCCAAGGTCCGAGCATCCTATTGATGAATGCTTGGTTGACCCCGCTACCTCCTGAAGAGATGAATTCCGCAGGTGTTGAAGGTAGCGCAAGGTATCTTGTTCCTTTGACCGATACATACGAGGATGAAGTGATGCTGTCATCCGGAGCTGTCGGTAGCATTGCTTTCGAGTTGAACAAATCGGATTTGACAAGTCCAGCAGACGAACAAGCGGCAGATGGTGCAAGGCCGGAAATACCACAAAACGATCTTGTAACGACACCTTCAGGCCGCTGGAATTTCGAGCCCGCGCCGATCAATTCCGGGTTGACTTCATTGGCGGCATTCATGAGCCGCGTGAATAGCAGGCTTGTCCGGATCGAAGGATGCAATGTCTGTCTCTCAAGTCCGTAATATAGGCTGCGGGTTTGTTCTCTGTAGCCCAGCCAGACCCCGAGCGAGACGTTCGGATTGTAGCCGACAAGCCAAGAGTCCCCATAACCTTGCGTCGTTCCCGACTTGGCTGCGAGATCGACATTGAAATTCAGATTTTGTTTCGTATGTGAGCCTGTCCCACCTGGTTTAAGGACATCTCGTAACATATCAGTAACGATATAGCTGGTTTCCGGGCTGAATACGTCGACAGGTTCGGCTTTATGCTCAAAAATGAGATTGCCATCCATGTCTTCGATTCGTTCAACAATGTATGCATCGATAAATTTTCCACCGTTAGCAAATGTCGCGAACGCATTGGTGTTTTCTTCGACGCTCATCCCTTTCGTCATGCCACCAAAGGAAGTGGTGTAGTTAACATAGTCGCCGGGAGTAAGTCGGGAAACGCCCATTTTCTCCAGGAATTCTGCCGGCCGTTTATCGATAATATCACGGTACAATCTTGCTGTAGCCAAGTTCAGTGATTTTGCAAGTGCTTCCCGTGCCGGGACGATGCCGAGTTCCGCTGTTGCATTGTAGTTACTTGGTGACCAGTTGGATCCGTCGGGTTGTCGAACGCTGAATTTTACATCGACAACGGGACTGCCGGCCCCAATGACGCCGTACTCAATGGCTGGCGCAAAGACGAGCAGGGGTTTCATCGATGATCCGTTTTGGCGGTATGCCTGTGTTGCATGATTCAGTTGCCTCTTGGCTATGATCACGTCCGCCGATAAAGGAAAGGATTTTACCGGTACTGTTTTCAATCATGATGGCACCGACTTGAACGGGATCTTCCTTCAATTCGATTTCTCCTGAATGAGGATCTTTCACTTCACGGGTATACGTAAATCCATAATGCTCGAAGTTTTTTCCGATGTCATTCATTTTGTCATACAAATTTTTGTCGATTGTCGAATAGATGCGATACCCATCATTTTTCATGGAACGGGTTGCCAGAATTCTATATCTATCTTGTAACTTATCTTCGTTGTCCAAACGATCCGGGTCGATGCCTTCTTTTTCCGCAATGATTTTTGCAAGGATGTCGACTGTCCGGTTTTGAATTTCCTGCGTCAAGTAAGGATACCGTTCGTTTGCACGGAGTACAGGTTCACGAAAGTCCTTCGTAATATCGTATGCGACCGCTTCGTTGAATTGCTGCTCTGTAATGTAACCTGTTTCTTTCATCCTGAATAGGACGGTTTTCATCCGGTCGATACCTGGTTGTAGATTTTCTGGATCCTTCTGTCCGCCGCCACTTTTAAAGGGCGTGTAGGCGAAAGGACCTTGTGGCAGGCCGGTGATGAAAGCGGCTTGGGGTAAATTTAAATCGATCGCTTTTATACCGAAAATGCCATTAGCTGCTGTTTCAATTCCTGCGATATTTTGCCCATTTGCATTTCTACCGTATGGAATGATATTTAAGTAGGCTTCGAGGATTTCGTCTTTGTCCATGAAATGTTCGAGTCGCATGGCCAAGAGGATTTCCTTCGCTTTCCGTTCGTAAGAAACTTCGTTCGTCAAAATCTGGTTTTTGATGAGTTGTTGTGTCAACGTCGAACCGCCCGTCTGACTATCCGAATTTGTAACGTCTTGGAATAGTCCGCGGAAAATCGCTTTTGGGACAATGCCCTGATGCTGATCGAAATACTCGTCTTCCGTGGCATAGACCGCATCGATCACATAAGGGGATACGCGATCCAGTGTTGTCTCTTTCCGTTCGATATCTGCGTTGATCTTCCCGATGTACACGCCACCCGCTAGATAGATTTCGGATGTCTCTTCATAGTTGAAGATGGCATCGCGCATCTCCTCTTTGGGCCGAAGTGGCTCTTTTGCTACAAGTGATGCGAAATAGCCGGCTCCGACCGATGCCGCAAAAACGGAAAGTGTCAGTCCGAAAACAATGAACAAAAGAAATAAGTTCCAAACGACACCAGATGTAATGCGGGTCCTTTTCGCCCATTTTGTTTTATTCATCGATTCGATTTTTTCTTCTATAAGGTCAATTTGATTCTTTCTCCGCTCGCGCAAGTCAATTCCCCTCCTAAAATCTTACCTATTATAGCACATTTTAATTAGCGCCAATCGATAATGTTTGACAACTTTTGAATTTCGGTTAGAATGGGTGATATATAATTTTTGCATGTTGAAAAAGTCGAAGTAGTGGCGATGGAACCGTCTAGAGAGGCAGCGGTAGGTGGAAGCTGTCCGGTACAACGTTTATGAATTACAACTTTGGAGTGTGACGCGTGTGCGGCGTTAATGCATATAGAGCGGAGAATTCTTTCTCAAGCCGGGTGGTACCGCGTTAATGATGTGATTAGCGTCCCTGCATGATTATTTTAATCGTGCAGGGACTTTTTGATGTCCAGCTTTAAGCGCCACCTGCTTTTCTAACAATTTTAGGAGGGTTTCCAGATGACGAACGAATTGATGGAAGATTTGAAATGGAGAGGTCTGTTGTACCAACAGACAGACGAACAAGGTCTTGAAAAGTTATTGAATGAAGAGGAAATTTCACTTTATTGTGGAGTCGACCCTACAGCAGATAGTATGCATATAGGACATATCGTACCATTATTGACACTTCGACGCTTCCAACTGCATGGACATCGTCCGATTCTGCTGGTCGGTGGGGCAACTGGCATGATTGGAGACCCGTCCGGACGTTCTGAGGAAAGACAATTGCAAACAACGGAACAGATTGCGAAAAACGTCAGTGGCATAAAAAAACAAATGGAGCAGATTTTCGATTTCAATTCTGAAAATGGCGCGCAGATGGTGAACAATAACGACTGGATCGGTTCGATGAGCATCATTGAATTTTTACGTGATTACGGAAAGTTATTAGGTGTCAACTACATGCTTGCAAAAGATAATGTCGCATCTCGTCTGGATAGCGGAATTTCCTTCACCGAGTTTTCTTACATGCTCATTCAAGGAATTGATTTCAATCATCTATTCGACCACTACGGCTGCCGTGTCCAAGTCGGCGGTTCGGATCAATGGGGCAATATTACGACAGGACTTGAAGTTATTCGCAAGACACATGAGGAAGAAGTGAAGGCATTTGGAATCACCATTCCGCTTGTAACGAAAGCGGACGGTACGAAATTCGGGAAAAGTGCTGGCGGTGCAGTATGGCTTGACGCGGCAAAAACATCTCCGTATGAGTTTTATCAGTTCTGGATCAATACGGCAGACGCTGACGTCATAAAATACATGAAGATTTTCACGTTCATGGGACGTGAAGAAATCGAAGCACTGGAAGTTGCCGTGCAAGAAGAACCGCATTTGCGGAAAGCGCAACAAGCATTGGCGGAAGAAATGACGCGGTTGATCCATGGACAAGAGGCACTCGACCAGGCAATCCGTATTTCAAAAGCGCTTTTCAGTGGCGATCTGAAGGCATTGACAGCCGCTGAAATGAAAGACGCATTTAAAGACGTTCCGTCCTTTGAAATGGCGAAAGACGCTAAAAATATTGTCGATTTCATCGTTGAAGCGGGTGTGTCCTCATCGAAACGTCAAGCGCGTGAAGATGTGACGAACGGAGCGATTTCACTGAACGGGGAACGCATTACAGATACGGCTTATGAAGTAAGCGCAGCCGACCGTCTGGAAGATGCATTTACAATAGTCCGTCGCGGGAAAAAGAACTATAAAATGGTGAAATTCATTTAATGGTATTCAACAAAAAAACGCTATTTTCTCTAAGAGAAAATAGCGTTTTCCTTTTTAGGCATTCGATATCCACGCAGGCAGTTCCAAATCATCGTAGACCTCCGGATGAATCATTTTCCCTAATTTCAATGCTCCTTCAAGAAGGCGAGGGGAGGGGCGGCAATACAATTCTTCTTCCATGATTGTAAACCGACCCTCTTTTACTGCGGTGAGCTCTTTCCAGCCCGGCCGTTTCAAGACGACTTCTTTTTTTACTTTTTCAGTCCTCACGCCAACCCAAGCGAGCAGAATATAATCGGGTTTTCGGTCTAAAACGTCTTCCAAATCGGTCTGTACACTTGCGAGTTCGACGTCCCGGAATTCGTTCAACCCGCCTGCAATCGTACTGATTTCCGTCAGCCAATTGATACGTCCAGGGGTGAATACCGGTTTCGGCCACCATTCCCAGTAAAGTCGGGGATTTGTTGCTACTTTTGCTGCACGTTGTTTCATTTCGCCGATAAATGCTATAAATTCATTCTTGATTTTGAGAGCCTGTTCTTCAATGCCACATGCTTGGCCCACAGTAAGTAAATCAGCAGCGATATCATCGAGACTTTGCGGATCCAAAACGATATGCGGAATATTTCTTCTAACCAGTTCTTCAACATTCTTTTCCATACCAGGCACACTGAGTGATGCAAGTACTAAATCAGGCTCAAATAACTCGAGCTTATCCATATTGATTGATAAATCAGGACCGAGACGTGGTAGGGTCAAAGTGCTTGCAGGCCAGTCGGAAAAATCATCAACTGCAACAAGCTGATCAATGAGACCGAGATAGGCAAGCAGTTCCGTATTACTTGGACAAATCGAAACGAGTTTCACAGAGGCACCTCATTCTTCTAGTTTACCTTCATTGTACCACGAAAAAAAAGAGCCCTGTGAAGGACTCTTTTTTTAAGAAGTTATTAACGAGAGTAGAACTCAACGATAAGTGCTTCGTTGATCTCTGCTGCAAGTTCGCTGCGCTCAGGCATACGGACGAATTGACCAACTTTAGTGTCGTTGTTGAAAGAAACGTATTCAGGAACATAGTTGTTCACTTCGATTGCTTCGTTTACAACGTCAAGGTTTAGAGATTTCTCACGAAGAGAGATTTCTTGACCTGGTTTTACACTGAAAGATGGGATATCAACGCGTTTGCCATCAACCAATACGTGGCCGTGGTTTACAAGTTGGCGAGCTGCACGACGTGTGCGAGCAAGACCTAAACGGTAAACGATGTTATCTAGACGAGTTTCAAGAAGGATCATGAAGTTCTCACCGTGTTTACCAGGCATTTTACCAGCTTTGTTGAAAATCGTTTTGAATTGGCGTTCGTTTACGCCGTACATGAAACGAAGTTTTTGTTTTTCTTGTAATTGCATTCCGTATTCGGAAAGTTTTTTACGTTGGTTAGGACCGTGTTGTCCCGGTGCGTAAGGGCGTTTTTCGATTTCTTTTCCAGTGCCTGTAAGTGAAATACCTAGACGACGGGAAAGTTTCCAAGATGGACCTGTATAACGAGCCATGAATGACTCCTCCTCTGTTGTTGGTTTTATTTTGTTGTAAAATAAGAACCAGATGTGTTCAATCCAAATGCCATTCTATTATCTTGCATCCTCGCCTTCGCAGCCAGAAGGTTACACGATACACCTCTTAAAAGGAATAGACTGGACAACTCGGAACACACAACTGCTGCAACTATTTTACACAAGCCATATCATAACAATGATTAGGAAGCGAGTCAAGCTTCAACGATAATAACGGAGTTAAGTATAACGGTTCATATGAAAGGATAGGATTATTGACCGAAGTAACGGGAATGGGAATAGCTGCCCAATGGGGAGAGGAGGAAATAGTCGTCTATTTGCCAGCCCTCCAATTGGATGCGGGTATTCAATTTGCGGAGCGGCTCATTCAAGAAATTCCTGCGAAGACAAAGCCTGGGGTGACCGTGTCAGGTGGCATGAGCTCTTGGACCACAGCAAAAAATAAGGGGAAAAACCAGCTAGTCATTCATCAACCATGCCTATTATCTTCTTGAATTGGGCGTTGTCCCTTTTCCTTTCCTATTATAACGTGTAAACTAAAAGTAATAGAGTGAAAGCGTTTACAATTAGGGGGTGCTCGACAATGAAAAAAATCGGACAACATAAGGATACGCTAATTGTGCACAAAGGTTACGATGACAATAAACATCACGGAAGTCTCGCTGTTCCACTGTATCAGACATCGACTTTTTCATTTGACACGGCAATTCAGGGAGAACGTCGATTTGCTGGGATAGAAGATGGGAATATCTATTCTAGGCTAGGGAATCCGACGGTACGTGTATTGGAGGAGCGGATGACGGCGCTTGAGAATGGTGGAGGGGCGCTTGCATTTGGATCAGGTATGGCGGCAGTTAGCTCGCTATTGGTCCACTTGACGAAAACAGGGGACCATATTCTATGTTCCCGTGGAATCTATGGATGCACGTTCGGTCTTCTGAAGATGATGCAGCAAAAATACAGTATTACACATGATTTGACACGGATGGTAACCGAAGAGGAAATTGAACAGGCCATTAAACCCGAAACTGTTTGTATCTATGTTGAAACTCCGATCAATCCGACGATGGAACTTGTAAATCTCCACGCAGTCGTAAAAGTCGCCAAGCGCCATGGCATCCGTGTGGTCGTGGATAACACGTTCTGTTCGCCCTATTTACAGAACCCAATTGATTTTGGCGCTGATTTTGTCGTGCATAGTGCAACGAAATACATTAATGGGCATGGTGACGTCATTGCAGGTTTATTAGTCGGACGGGACAAGGAAGAGATGGATTTAATCCGTATGACAGTGCAAAAAGATTATGGTGGAATCATGTCACCATTTGATGCATGGCTATTGATCCGGGGGTTGAAAACATTATCGGTCCGGATGGAACGCCATACAGCGAATGCAGAAAAATTGATCGGTTATTTAAAGGGTCAGAAACTAGTCGAAGAGATTTTCTATCCGTTCGATTCGGACAATCTGCAATTTGACATTGCTAAAAGCCAGATGAGGGCGGGAGGCGGGCTTATTTCCTTTACCATCAAAGGAGGGAAAGAAGAGGCCCAGTCGTTTATGGACCATCTATCGTTGATTAAGATTGCAGTCAGTTTAGGGGATGCGGAAACGCTTATCCAGCACCCTGCTACAATGACCCATTCGGGCGTACCGGAGGAGGAACGGCTTCAAATGGGCATTTCAGATTCCCTTCTTCGTCTTTCCATCGGTCTCGAGCATGCGGACGACCTCATCAAAGATATGGAATCGGCATTTTCCGCAATGGGAGAAACACGGAAGGTGCCTAAGGCTAGATAACTAGAAAAGCGCAAGGAGACCAATATAGTCTCCTTGCGCTTTTTCTATTTTTTAAAGATGTTTCACAAGCACGTTCACGAATTGCTCGAGACCCGCCCGATCTTCATCGGTAAAACGGTTCAGTTCAGGGCTGTCGACGTCAAGAACACCGAGTAGTACGCCGTTTTTTAGCAATGGCACGACAATTTCGGACTGAGATGCTGCATCGCAGGCGATATGTCCGGGAAATGCATTGACGTCCGGCACGACGATTGTTTCCTTTCGTGCAGCTGCTGTTCCGCAGACGCCTCTTTCGAGTGGAATCCGAATACAGGCAGGCAGTCCCTGGAATGGACCAAGAACAAGTTCCCCTTCATCCATCAAGTAAAATCCGACCCAGTTGATGCGATCGAAAAATTGGTTGAGTAATGCAGATGCGTTGCTCAGATTGGCGTAGCGATTTTTCTCACCATCGAGCAAAGCGTCCAATTGGCTTGTCAGCTGTTCATATTTGGTTTTTGCATTTGTTGCATAATCAATTCCGACGTACAAATCGAACACCCCTTATTTATGTTTTCAAAGTAGTCTTTAAGTATACCTGTTGCGCTATTCAATAACAATATTTCGGTGAGGGATGATGGAAAAACAGGTTTTTCTCCCTAAATCATTCATTTTCGCAACCAAAAGTCTTTAAACGTGGTACTATATAGGATATTATCATGGTACAGTGACGCGGAATAGGGGGACTACGATGAAAACTATCATCATAGCAGTAATAGTACTCATCATACTGACAACAATCGCCTTCTTATTCAGGCGCAAACATATTCAGGAAATCGGCCGTTTGGAAAAAGAAAAATTACAGATTCAGCATAAGCCGATACTGGAAGAGATGACAAAAGTGAAACAATTGAATATGACTGGCGAAACTGAGGAGAAATTTGAACGTTGGCGCACAGAATGGACAGAAGTGATGGATGTACATATGCCGAAAATCGATTCCCTGCTTTTTGATGTTGAGGATATGGTTGACCGTTTCCGGTTTAGAAAAGCGACGGGCACGGAAAAGGAAATCCAAGAACAAATCCGTTTTTGTGATCATAAGATGAATGCCATTTTAAAAGAATTAAATGAACTTGTCGGTAGTGAAGAGAAAAACCGAATTGAAATAGAAAAATTGAAAGAGCAACATCGTGCGGCCAGGAAAACGGTTTTAGCTCACCAGCATTCATTTGGCATGACGGCCAGCCCATTGGAGAAAGAACTCGAATCATTCAATCCTAAATTCAAGGAGTACGACGAGTTGACTGCCAATGGAAATTACTTGCAAGCAAGGGAAATCGTCATTTCATTGGCCGCACAAGGTGAGCGGTTGTTTATGCTTATTCATGAAACACCATCGTTATTGACGGAATTGCAAAACAGGATCCCCGCATCACTGCGGGAATTGAGGATGGGAACGAAAGAAATGGAGGACCAATCCTACTATTTGCAGCATCTTGAATTGCCGAGACAGATGCAAGATATTGAAAGTGAAATCAAAGAGATGCTGGCTAAAATGGCCGAACTTCAAATTGAAGCCGTTCAACAGCAAACTAATGAAATCAATGACCGTATCGATTCTTTCTATGATGCTTTGGAAAACGAAGTGAATGCCAGGCATTATGTCGATGAAAATTATATGTATGTTGCGGATTTGCTTACGGATATGACGGAACTGGCAACGGAAACGTCGGCAGAAGCTTCATATGTACAGCAAAGTTACAGACTTGACGAAAAGGAAGCACAAATTCCCCAGCAGTCACTAAAAAAAATGAACGGAATTGTAAAAAGGTTTGAAGTGCTGACAGCTCGGCTTGAAGACCAAGGATCCGCCTATTCAAGCCTCTCTACAGAATTGCAGCAGATTTACGAAGAATTGGAACAAATTGCGGAAGAGCAGGAAAGCTTCACAAACCGGTTGAAGAATTTACGGATTGACGAAAATAATGTCCGGACCAAACTTAACGAACTGTCCCGTAAGTTGCAAAATGCAGACAGGATGTTGCATAGAGGGAATATACCGGGAATACCTGACGAGATGGAAGCAAGACTTGAAGAAGCGGATGAACAAATTTACATAGTGACACAAAGCTTGCAGGAAGTTCCCTTAAACATGAAACTTGTTGACTCTTACTTGGACAATGCCGCCAAGGCGGTCAATGACGTAAGTGGAAAAGTTGAGGAATTGCTTGAAAATGTCATGCTCATCGAGTGGATCATCCAATACGGCAATAGATTTCGTGCATCAAATCCGGAGGTACATACTCGTTTGCTGGATGCCGAAGAATCATTCAGACAATTTCGCTATGCCAAAGCTTTAGAAGAAGCGGCGACAGCAGTTGAGGAAGTAGAACCGGGTGCAATGAAACGAATTGAAGAACTTGTCAAAGAATCAGTATAACGGTTTTGACTATACACCTTGGATAAGATATGGAAGACTTACAAAAAAATAGCCACCAGCACATCCAGTGCAGGTGGCTTTGTCACGCTTATTACCGTGGCAAGTGAGAGGAAGGTACAGATGATCTATCTTGATAACAGCGCTACAACATTGCCAGATGAAAGTGTTCTTACTTCATTTGTAGAAGTGAACCGTCGTTTTTTTGCAAATCCTGCATCACTTCATCTTGCAGGTAAAGAAACCGAGTCGCTATTGGAGCGATCGCGCAATCAAATAAAATCCATTCTGCATGTACAGGACGGGGAACTTGTTTTCACTTCTGGCGGTACAGAGGCGAATAATTTAGCGGTGTTCGGTTTTGCACATGCACTCCGCTCTAGAGGGAATCATATCATTACAACAAATATTGAGCATCCGTCCGTCCTGCGTGCAATGGAGAAATTGGAAACGCAAGGATTTGAAGTGGATTACTTACAAGTCGACAGACAAGGAATCATATCGGTTGACGATTTGAAAGACAAGCTACGTAAAGAAACGATTTTTGTTAGCATCATGCATGTCAATAATGAAATTGGGTCTGTACAGCCACTTGCCGAGTGTGCGCGTGTCATCAAAGAACGATCACGTGCCGTTTTCCATTCGGATACTGTCCAAAGCTATGGGAAAATCCCTGTTTCATTAACAGGTGATGGGCCTGATGCGCTGACAATTTCTGCACATAAAATACATGGCTTAAAAGGCTCGGGTGCATTAGTGATGCGTCAAGGATTGGCTCTGGAGGCCATCAACTTTGGCGGTGGTCAGGAAAGTGGACTTCGCAGCGGAACTGTCTCCGTAGCAGACGCAGTCGCCTTGGCAAAAGCGATGCGCCTAAGTGCTGTGGATACAGAACAGAAGGAATTCAGGGCTTGGCGAAATCGGTTGATAGCTGTGGTAAAACCATTTGCAGACGTTCGTATACTTGCAGCGGATTCATCGGCGCCGCATATTCTGTCCCTCGCTTTTTATAAAATAAAAGGTGAAGTTGCCGTGAATTTTTTCCAGGAAAACGGCATTACTGTGTCAACTTCCAGTGCTTGTTCATCAAGAAGTGAAAAAGCGGGCCATGTCATGGAAGCAATCGGTGTACCTGAAAAATTTAAAAATGGTGTGATTCGTATCAGTTTCGGCAAAAATAATACGGAACAGCATGTGAGTGAATTTGAACGCGTATTTTTACGCTTTATGGATTTGCTCGGAAGGGGAAATAACTAATGGAATGGAACGAACTATTAATTCGCTACGGTGAATTGTCATTAAAAGGACGGAACCGCAATGTCTTCGTCCGGAAACTTCGGAACAATATCAAAGATGCGCTGAGTGATTTGAAAACAGTCGTCATCAAACCTGAACGTGATCGGATGTTCCTCTTGGCAGATGATCAGCAGGACATGAAAGAAGCTATTGCAAGACTGCCATATATTTTCGGCATCCAATCGTTCAGTCCGGTCGCAAAATGTGAAGCGACACTTGAAGCAATCAAAGAAAAATCCCTTGCAGTAATCGGTGCAGGTGAAACAGAAGGAAAAACGTTCAAAGTTGAAATCAGGCGGACGGACAAGTCATTTCCGCTCGTAACAAATGAGCTTCAACAAGAAATTGGCGGACATGTGCTGCATCATTTCCCGGAACTCGGTGTGAAGATGAAGAAACCGGATATTCTGCTGCATGTGGATATTCGTGAGGAAGGTGCATTTCTGACAGCTAAAGTGTATGAAGGTGCAGGTGGGATGCCTGTCGGTTCAAATGGCCATTCCATATTGATGCTATCAGGTGGTATAGACAGTCCCGTAGCCGGTTACTTAATGATGAGACGCGGTGTGTCAATCGATGCCATCCATTTTGCAAGTCCGCCTTTTACTAGTGAATTAGCTAAAAAGAAAGTGATGGACCTGGCCGAAAAACTAAGCTCATTCGGTGCGGCAGTCCGGCTTCATATCATTCCTTTCACAGAAATCCAGCAAACCATCGTCAATCAGGTTCCTGACAACGTTTCAATGACAACGACACGTCGACTGATGCTGCAAATTGCGGATAAGGTTCGGCAGCAAGAAGGTGCACTCGCAATCGTAACGGGTGAAAGCCTTGGGCAAGTGGCAAGTCAAACGCTTGAAAGCTTAACGGCGATCAATGCGGTGACTGAGACACCGATTTTACGCCCGCTTATCGCATCAGACAAACTAGAGATCATTGAGATTGCACAAAAAATCGGTACTTATGATATTTCAATTAGGCCATATGAAGATTGCTGTACAATCTTCTCGCCTTCGAATCCGAAAACGAAACCACGGCTCGAAAAAATCGTTTATTATGAGAGCTTTTCCGATTTCACCCCGATGGTTGAAGAAGCGGTAGAAAACCGTGTGACAATCGAATTGCCGCTCCAACAAGAAGATACATTTGAAGACCTATTATAATATTTGAATAAATTACCATTAAAACCTCCCGCATGAATTAGCGCCAGCCGGACATTCTATTTGCACAAGGAGGTGGTAATCATGGCTAACAACAACAACGGCAATTCGAATCAGCTTCTAGTACCAGGTGTAAGACAGGCGCTTGACCAAATGAAAAATGAAATTGCAAGCGAATTTGGTGTACAAATGGGACCAGATGCTACATCGCGTGCCAACGGATCCGTAGGCGGAGAAATCACAAAGCGATTAGTACGTCAGGCTCAGAGCCAAATGAAAGGTTCCAATCAATAACAATCATTTAAAAAGCTGTTCCGGAATTATTCCCGGGACAGCTTTTTTCGTATATAAGATAAGCAAAAAAGCAATATTTTAAACAATACCATCTGAGTTGGATGTAATTACCAGAAGAAAAGTCTGCATGGATTTCTGTCAGATACACATTCTATCTGCACAAGGAGGTGATCAAACATGGCTAGTAACAACAACGGCAATTCAAATCAGCTTCTAGTTCCAGGTGTACGGCAGGCACTTGACCAAATGAAAAATGAAATTGCGAACGAATTTGGTGTACAAATGGGACCAGATGCTACATCACGCGCCAACGGTTCCGTAGGCGGAGAAATCACAAAGCGATTAGTACGTCAGGCTCAAAGCCAAATGAAAGGTTTCAATCAAGAGTAAGTTTTTCACTTATCCAGCATGGACAAAACCATGGCGGTTTAAACGGATAAATGAAATTAGGAAAAAAACCGTTAAAATCATTGCATGAAATTTAGCAAAAGGTACATTCTATATGTACAAGGAGGTGAGAACCATGCCAAGTAACAATAACGGTAACTCAAACCAACTTCTAGTACCAGGTGTAAGACAGGCGCTTGACCAGATGAAGAACGAAATCGCAAACGAGTTTGGTGTCAATCTTGGAGCTGATAGTACATCGCGTGCCAACGGATCCGTAGGCGGAGAAATTACAAAGCGATTAGTGCGTCAGGCTCAAGACCAAATGAGAGGTCAAAATCAATAATGTAATTTAGGGAGAGCTGTTCCGGGATTTTTTCGGAACAGCTTTTTCTTAATCTTCACGAGTATGAACATATAAAAGTCGAAAAATACATTCACTTATACGAAAGAGGACCGCTTTTGAATTGTCGTACTTCCAAGTGTATAATAGGCGTATGAAGTGAAGGAGGAATACCGGTGAAAAGAGAAGAACTGATCGCACCAGAACTATATAATTTGTCCAGTGAATTTGAAAAGTATGCAACAGGTGCAGGTAAGAAGGCCTTGGTCTATCTCGATAAATCAGGTGAAGAAAAAGAAATTACATATGAAGAATTAATGGCAGCATCCAATCGGGCGGCAAATGTCTTTACTGAAAAAGGTCTTCAAAAAGGCGATGTCCTTCTTGTTATGATGCCGCGAATGATAGAGGCATATGTAACCTATATCGGTGCGTTGAAAGCAGGACTTGTCGTCATTCCGAGTTCAGAAATGTTAAGAGCGTCCGATATCGAATATAGATTAGCGCATAGTGAGGCGAAAGCGATCGTGGCATTTGAAGCGTTTACCGATCAGTTTAGCCAGGTGAAAAATATGGAGAATGTCCAGCTATTTGTTGTTGGTAAAGCCGATAAGGGGCAGATTCCGTTGACGGAACTGATGCAGAGTGCTTCTTCAGAATATAAAACTACAGAGACTCATCGGGAAGATATGGCGTTTTTATCATATACTTCAGGGACGACCGGAAAACCTAAAGGTGTTGTCCATACACATGGCTGGGGCTATGCGCATTTACGGACGGCAGGTGCAAGTTGGCTTGGCATTGAAGAAGACGATATTGTATGGGCAACAGCAGCACCTGGTTGGCAAAAATGGATATGGACACCTTTTCTCTCCGTATTGGGTAGTGGAGCAACTGGCTTGGTATATAACGGGAAATTTGATGTTAAGACCTATTTGGATCTCATCAAAACTTATGACGTGAATGTGCTCTGCTGTACACCTACGGAATATCGATTCATAGCGAAGGAGGATAATTTAAAGAACTACGATATATCTTCGATTCGAAGTGCTGTTTCAGCTGGAGAACCGCTCAACCGGGAAGTGATCGATATTTTCGATAAGACATTTTCACTAAACGTTCGGGATGGATACGGTCAGACAGAAAATACATTACTTGTCGGGTCGCTACTTGGCACCGAAGCCCGCCCGGGATCGATGGGTAAACCGACGCCAGGGAACAACGTGGCGATAATCGATGATGAAGGGAAACAGGTCCAACCCGGGGAAGTCGGTGATATCGCTGTACATGTGTCAACACCTGCATTATTTAAAGAGTATTTAAAAGATCCGGAACGGACTCAAATGCAGTTCCGTGGTGATTATTATGTGACAGGTGACAGAGCAAAAATGGATGAGGACGGATATTTTTGGTTTGAAGGGCGCGGCGATGACATCATTATCAGCTCCGGATATACAATAGGTCCGTTTGAAGTGGAAGAAGCGTTGATCAAACATCCGGCTGTCCGCGAATGTGCGGTTGTTGCAAGTCCGGATGAAGTGCGAGGAAATATTGTAAAAGCATTTGTCGTCCTTCGGGAACCAGAACGAAAAAACGAAGATGGCCTCATTAGCGAATTGCAGGAGCATGTGAAAGGCTTAACGGCGCCCTATAAATACCCTAGGAAAATTGAGTTTATAGAAGTACTGCCTAAAACAGCTTCTGGAAAAATCATCAGATTGGACTTGCGGAAGCGGGAACAGCAAAAAAAATAACATGTTTGAAAACAACTGCTTTTGTCTGTCGGTACATCCCGCATGCACAAAGGCAGTTTCGTCTTTTAAAAGGCAAAGTCATTGTTCATTATAGAAAAATGTTTGGACAATACACGATTTGTTTGTTCCAATCTCGGTCGATGGAACGGCATCTGAAAGATGTCTTTACGCGGTGAATGATTGGAGCTATACTGATACTATTATTTTCGGGAATCTAAATAAGGGGGCGTCGTTATGCAATCTGAGAAAAGCGGTGTCCTTTGGGCAATCGGGTCATTCCTTATATGGGGAATTATGCCAATCTATTGGAAAAGCCTTGAACATGTGGCAAGTATTGAAATCGTCGTAAGTCGGGTTGTGTGGGCATTTATATTGACACTCCTTGCAGTATTGTTGATGAAAAACGGTCGGCATTTGAAGGAGGACTTAAAAATGCTATGGGGTTCCCAACGTGACTTTTGGGGCTTATTCGCGGCTTCCGTCCTTATTTCAGGTAACTGGTTCACATACATTTGGGCGGTCAATCATGGTTATATCGTTCAAACGAGTCTTGGTTACTATATGAACCCGCTCGTTTCGGTACTTTTGGGAATCTTTTTCTTAAAGGAACGACTGTCAGGGGCACAGCAAATTGCTTATTTACTTGCGACGACAGGAGTCGGCATATTGTCGTTTGCATATGGAACGTTTCCGTGGTTAGCATTTGCACTGGCCGTGACATTTGCAGTTTATGGGCTGATAAAGAAACAGATTAAATTGGATGCGCTCCGCGGTCTGACAATCGAAACACTATTTCATTGTTCCTTTTGCATTACTTTATTACATATGGTTGTTCATGGATGGACAAGCTCAATTTTTACAGATTGATGTGAAAACAGATATCTTACTCATCTTAACAGGCGCAGCTACAGCGTTGCCGCTTGTCATGTATGCGAAAGGCGTACAACGGATTCCACTTTATATGGCGGGATTTCTTCAATATATAGCACCTACAATGATGTTAATCATCGGTATTTTCATCTATAATGAAGCGTTTGGAAGAATCGAAATACTGTCTTTCGCATTCATTTGGCTGGCACTTCTATTATTTACAATGTCCAAAGTTTATGAAGTCGTGAAGCTGAAAAGAAGCCTACCTCAATGAGGCGGCTTCTTTTTTTATGGACTATATATTATAATAAAAAATTCCTTCAATTCGGTTTCCGGGTTGTTGAGGCCAGCTTCAGTTAGTAGATACTTCCTCACTTCCACTTCCAACCTGCGTATTGCCTGTGTCATTGTATAAAGATTGTTATAATGGAAATCACAATACAACTTCTGCCATCCTGCCGACAATTGTATTTGTAGTGAAACATTTAGGCGTATTGAAACGTATAGCATATTGTATTGAAAAAAAGGAGGAATTTAAAATGACCATGAAACGTTGGATTGCAATCATCGTGGCAGCGGCGCTTATATTCGTTTCTATAGGCGTGAATTCTTTATCGTACATATTTACAAGGGATTTTAACGGTTTCTTCGAAGAAATGATGGCAACATCTTCCACCGGTTATAACGAAACAATACTTGAGGAGGGCACTGGTGGGGAGAAGATTGCCGTTCTGACACTCGACGGGATCATTCAGGATTTGGGCACTTCGTCTTCGATCTTTCAACCGGCGGGGTATAATCATCAGTTCTTCATGAATCAATTAAACGGAGTTCTTGAAGATGACGATGTGAAAGGTGTCGTCCTGAAAGTGAATACACCTGGCGGGGGCGTTGTCGAGTCTGCGGATATTTATGATGCGTTGCGAATGATCCAGGAGGAAAAAGATATTCCTATTTATGTTTCGATGGGCGGCATGGCGGCATCGGGCGGCTATTACGTCGCTGCTCCGGCAGATAAGATTTTCGTCAATCGTGAAACCATCACGGGATCCATCGGTGTCATTATGGAGAGTGTAAATTACGCAAAGCTTGCTGAGAAGTACGGCATCGATTTCAACACGATCAAAACAGGTCCTTACAAAGACATTATGAGCGGATCTCGTGAAATGAAGGACGAAGAACGGGCGATGCTCCAGGAAATGATCAATGATTCTTATGAGCGTTTTGTTGACATTATTGAGGAAGGGCGAGACATGACGGAAGCGGAAGTGAAGAAACTTGCCGATGGGCGGATCATGAACGGACGTCAGGCGATCGAAGCTGGGCTTGCGGATGATTACGGGAAACCAGCGGATGTCATTGCGGCGATGAAAGAAGATTATGAGCTTCAAAATGCGACTGTGTTCGAATATACGACACTTGATAGCTGGGGTTCAATCTTTGGTGTGAAGGCAGGAAACCTATTCGGAAGTAATATCGAATCGGAATTGATTGGCAGATTGCTTTCCGATTACAATGCACCACGGATGATGTACTTATACGGTGAGAGATAAGGAGGAGATTGAGATGACTGAACAAATCGGACAGCCGGAGCCATCCAAGGAGTTCATGCGTGTCGAGCCGGTCGTGAATGACGGACCTGTTGAAACGGAGCGCTTCCGGGCAAAATATGCAGGTTTTTGGACACGATTCTGGGCTTATGCCATTGACTTGCTTGTCTTATCCGCGATTAGCGGAATCATCGTTAAACCCATTTTCAGGGTTGCCGATTTCGCAATTACAAAACCGTCATTTCTCTTATTCAGCCCCTATAAAGTGACGGCGCTCCTTATTCTATTGTTGTACTTTACGATTATGACAAAATACATGCAGCAAACCGTCGGGAAAATGATTATGGGGATTAAAGTCATTCCGAAAAATGGCGAAAAATTGACGTGGGCTACGGTCATTTTCCGTGAAGGTATAGGACGGTTCATCTCGAAAATGCTTTTGATCCCCTATCTGCTTGTTGTATTCATGCCGAAAAAAGAGGCATTGCATGACCTGTTTGCGGATACGGTTGTTGTACATGAGAATGCTTATGAAAAAGAGGTTCTCCTGAATGAGCGGCCGAAATCCGATAGTCAACAGTTGCCAGAAGGGACGGTCATTTAGTAAGATGAAGATAGAAAGGGAGGCGTCTTAATGGCAAACGTTACATTCAAGAACAATCCTGTTACTTTACTAGGCAAAGAGGTAGCTGTAGGGGATACAGCACCGGGATTTACAGTGCTTGCAAACGATCTGAGCCCTGTCACGCTTGCGGATTCGAAAGGGAAGGTCCGGCTCATCAGCGTAGTTCCTTCTATTGATACGGGAGTTTGTTCAGTGCAAACCCGTAAATTCAACGAAGAGGCGTCAGCACTAGGCAATGATGTTGAAATCCTTACGATTTCAGTTGATCTGCCATTTGCACAAGCAAGATGGTGTGCGGCAGAAGGCATCAAAAATGTCCAAACACTTTCTGATCACCGGGACCTTTCTTTCGGTGAAGCATACGGAGTGGCGATCAAAGAATTGCGTTTACTTGCACGCTCGATCTTCGTCATCGATAAAGATGATAAAGTGGCTTATGTTGAATATGTGAGCGAAAATACCAATCACCCAAATTATGAAAATGCAATTGTAGCTGTAAAACAATTACTGAACTAATTATGAAAACCCACTCGGAAACGGGTGGGTTTTCTCGATCGAGGGATAATGATAACTATGAAAACGAATACTGAAAAGATTTTTACATTCATCGATACTTACGCAGAAACGGCAGACACGCTTTACATGGATGCAATTGTTGATGCATGCCAGAAGTGGTTGTTAGGGGAGAGTCAACCGGAACTAACAATGCCTGTAGCCAAGGAGGAAATCCGTAGGGGCATCCAACTTGCAGTTTTGAAAGGAATGCAGCAGCACGCGCAGCCCAATCATCAAATGACACCGGATTCTCTTGGAATGCTGATGGGTCATTTTGCGGATAAGTTGGCTCAAGGCCAGCAAAACATCACACTGCTCGATCCTGCTGCCGGAACTGGTAACTTACTGTATACCGTGATGAATTCAATCGGTAATGAAGTGACAGCCACAGCTGTTGAAATCGATGATCTCCTCGTCAGACTATCTGCAGTCACGGCCGAGCTTCTCGAGCATCCTGTCACATTTTACGTACAGGATGCTCTCCGACCGTTGCTGGTCGACCCTGTAGATATTACGATAAGCGATTTGCCGGTAGGTTATTATCCGGATGACGACAATGCGCTCAACTATGAATTGATGCCTGCGGAGGGGCATGCCTATGCACATCACTTATTTATCGAACAGGCAATGAATCATACTAAACCTGGAGGACATGCTATCCTCCTCGTTCCAGCCAATTTGTTCGAATCGGAGCAATCTGCCCTTTTACACCCGTTTTTAAAGAAACGGACCATTATCCGGGCGGTCATCCAATTACCGGATTCATTATTCAAGCATACGGCTCATGCCAAAAGCATAATCGTCCTGCAAAAACCTTATCCGGAAATGACGGCAGCACCAGATGTATTATTGGCCAAAGTGCCAGAAATGTCGGATAGGCATGCAATGGCACTATTTTTACAGAAAATTGATAGTTGGGCAACTGAGTGAGCGTTTATGTAGAGTAGGGGACCGTGGTAAACGCGGAATCCATTCCGTAAATATGGAAGTGCGCCGAGGCGTATTTGCTCGTTGCTTAAAAAGAGTTGCCCCAATCGGGGCAACTCTTTTCTTTAAATATATTTTGCAGGACTTCCTATGAATTTCCTGTTACAGTTGTTCGGGTGTTCGAATGACGAGTACATCACATTTTGCGGAGCGTACAATGTTTTCAGAGACACTACCGATTAGGAAGCGTTCGACTGCGTTTAGACCCGTTGCACCACAGATAATCAAATCTGCATCCAGTTTTTTCGAAATGTCTTTTGAAATCATTGTTTTGGGCGACCCATATTCTACAATCACATTGACGTTTTGCACGCCTGCTTGTACGGCTTGCGTTTTGTATTTGTTCAGCAATTCCTCGGCGAATTTCTGGGCGCGTTCAGCGATAGAGCGGTCATAAGCCTCAACAGCGGCATACGATCGTGTATCGATGATGTTGATCAAATTCAATGTGGCATCGTTTCGGTCGGCAATTGCTACTGCCTTTTTAAAGGCCCATTCCGACTCTTTTGATCCGTCAACTGCAACAAGTATTTGGTTGTATACCAATGTCATTGATCTCCACTCCATTCTTTGTTTATATATAATACTTCGTTAGTCAAGGAGAATATACCTCTTTTCCTTCCTGGAAAAAACTAAAGAATCCTCATTTTTCGACGAAATTATTACAATTCTTAAAAATAGATTTAAGCTATCGCGAATATGTAAATGGAAAATCGCTGAATATTCCGTGGATGGTTTTTAGTTCAATCAAAGTGAAGCATAATTGTCCACTATCTGATAAAATTGTAGAAGCACTGGTCTATAAGTGGGGGAGAACTTAAGATCAACAAAATAATCCATTTTCTTTAGGGGGAATCGTAATGCGCATTGGTATTCCAAAGGAAATCAAAAACAATGAAAATCGTGTAGCAATGACTCCAGCGGGCGTCTTTAACTTGAAAGCAGCAGGTCATGAAGTCATTATCGAAGCAGGGGCGGGTCTCGGCTCAAGCTTTACAGACGAACAATATGCCGATTCAGGCGCTAAAATTGTCAATTCCGCATCTGAGGCATGGGATGCGGAAATGATTATGAAAGTAAAAGAGCCGATTAAGTCAGAATACGGTTATCTCCGTGAAGAGCAAATCCTTTTCGCTTATTTGCATCTTGCACCTGAAGTGGAACTAACGAAAACACTTCTCGAGAAGAAAGTCATAGGAATTGCATATGAAACAGTACAGCTCCCCAACAACACTTTGCCTCTCCTAGCTCCAATGAGTGAACTGGCAGGGCGGATGGCTCCCCAGATTGGCGCGCAATACTTACAGCGAACGAACGGTGGTAAAGGAATCCTTCTAAGTGGGGTACCTGGTGTTTCACGCGGAAATGTAACCATTATTGGCGGCGGACAAGCAGGGACCAATGCCGCTAGAATTGCTGTAGGAATGGGAGCGCAAGTAACTGTTCTTGATTTGTCGATAGACCGTCTACGTCAATTAGATGAGATATTTGGAAACGGTATTCAAACACTTGTTTCGAACCCGTTTAATATTGCGGAAGCGGTAAAAGATGCGGATCTAGTAATCGGTGCTGTTTTGATACCGGGGGCTAAAGCACCGACACTCGTTACAGAGGAAATGGTCCAATCGATGCAACCAGGTTCGGTTCTGGTCGATATCGCGATAGACCAGGGTGGTATCTTTGCATCTTCCGATCGTGTTACAACCCATGATGATCCGATTTATATAAAACATGACATCGTTCACTATGCAGTGGCAAATATGCCAGGTGCCGTTCCGCGTACATCCACAATCGCTTTGACAAATGCGACGGTTCCATATGCACTTCAAATTGCGAATAAAGGATATAGACGAGCATGCTTGGATAATCTTTCACTTCAAAAGGGCGTCAATACAATGGATGGCCATGTCGTCTATCAAGCAGTTGCGGAAGCGCAAGGGCTCGAGTATGTCCCAGTAGAAAAGTTATTGAAGCAATAATGATAAGAAAAGACTGTCCACGCAATAATGGTGACAGTCTTTTCTATTTGGCTTTGGAAATTATTAAAAATCGAATTGCAGTTAATTTAGAATGACGATAGTTCCCGCCTAAGAGTCAGCAGTCTTGCAAATTTGTTTTTCATTTGAGAATAAGAAGTTCTTTCGGGAATTTAGTAAGCACTTCCACACCGTCAGCCGTGACGACAACGTCATCCTCGATACGCACTCCGGTAATCCCAGGATGATAAATACCCGGTTCGATTGTAAAGACCATCCCTTCTTCCAACACGAGCTCGTTAGTCCCTGTTACAGATGGGTACTCATGGACTGAAATGCCGAGACCGTGACCGACGCGATGTGTGAAGTAGCTGCCATAGCCGGCTTGTTCGATAACGTTGCGTGCCGCCTCATCGATTTCCATCGCTTTTACGCCAGGTCGGACGCTGTCAACCGCTGCCTGTTCCGCTTTACGTACCGTCTCGTAAATTTCACGTTGTGCATCCGTCGGTTCGCCAAATGCAACCGTTCGTGTAATATCTGAGCAATAGCCTTGATAGACCACGCCTAAATCGAACAGGACGAAATCGCCTTTCTTGATTTTACGGTTGCCGGGATTACCGTGCGGGGATGCTGTTTTGGGTCCGGAAAGCACCATCGTATCAAATGCCATTTTTTCGGCACCTTTTTTCTTCAATTCAAATTCGATGGCCATCAGTATTTCAAGCTCTGTTTTCCCTTCTTCAATAGCATTGCATCCAACTTCGACTGCATAATCAGCTAATCTCGCGGCTTCTCGTAACTTTTCAAGTTCTTCTTCACTCTTGATATTGCGCATGCTGTTCAGTTGTTCATCGAGCCTTCCAAATGTAACGCCGGGGAATAATTGTTCCATCCGTTCCTTTCGTTCTACTGTTAAATGAGACTTTTCAATAGCGATGGAAGTGGGAAGTGCACCGCGCTTTTGGATAGTCTTGAGGACGATGTCCCAAGCATCGTCAGTATCTTCATGGCCGACGGCTTCATAAGACCAGCCAGCAGCCTTCACATCTGGAACTTCCATTAAGGGACTAATGAGGAAAGGTTCTGCATTTTTGAATACCATGACGCCGAGCAACCTTTCCTGTGGATTGCTTTGGAAGCCTGATACATAAAATACATTGTCAGGTGTAGTGATAAAGGCAGCATCCCAACCGTCTCTTTGTAAAAAATGTTGAATTTCTTCTATTTTATTCAATACGATTTCCTCCTCTTCGAATGCTTTAATCATAACAAAAAAGAGGATTTTTCGTGTGGATGACGAAAAATGTCTAAGAGGAAAAAAGTTGGAGGGATATATCAATGCAAATTTCTTATCATGGACATTCGATTGTAAAAATTAAAACTGGTGATTATACACTTCTTATCGATCCATTTATTAATGGAAATAAACTGACGGACTTGACCGTTGAAAATGAGAAGCCTGACGCTATTTTGTTGACACATGGTCATAATGATCATGTGGGCGATACGGTATCCATCGCGAAAGCGAGCGGTGCACTTGTCATAGCACCAAATGAACTTGCCGTCTATCTTGGCTGGCAAGGCGTGAAAACACATGGGATGAATATTGGCGGCGCGTGTGAATTTGAATTTGGAACTGTGAAATTTACCAAAGCATTCCACAGTTCTTCCTATACGACGGACGATAACGAAATCATCTATACGGGCATGCCGACGGGTATATTGTTTACGGCAGAAGGAAAGACCATTTACCATGCGGGAGATACATCCTTATTCGGGGATATGGAGATTATTGGGAAGAGGCATCCAATCGATGTGGCATTCATACCGATTGGGGATAACTTCACAATGGGTCCTCAAGATGCCGCATATGCGGTTGAACTGCTTAATCCAAAACTAGCCGTCCCAATTCATTTCAATACGTTCCCGCCAATCGAGCAAGACCCGGAGACATTTAAAGCACTCGTTCAAAAACATGAAGTGAAAGTGATGGAGGCAGGAGACGTATTCGAACTGTGAAAATTCCGGTCCAAGTGGGCAGTGCATCTTGGACCGGATTTTTTTCCATGACTTATGGTAGAATGGGCTTAAGGTCATGAGAGAGAAAAAGGTGAAGATGTGTCGACAAAACATGAATTGATACTACGCCATATTGAAGAGCTTTCAGTCGGTGAAAAGATTTCAGTCCGCCAAATTGCACGTGCGCTTTCCGTTAGCGAAGGAACAGCCTATCGGGCGATTAAAGAAGCGGAAAACCAAAAACTTGTCAATACAATTGAACGTGTCGGAACCATCCGAATCGAGAAGAAAAAGAAAGAGAATATCGAACGGCTAACGTTCGCGGAAGTACTAAACATCGTTGACGGAATTGTGCTGGGCGGGCGAGGTGGCTTGCATAAAACGCTGACTAAATTTGTCATCGGCGCAATGCAGCTTGATGACATGATGCGCTACATCGATGCCGGTAGTTTGCTTATCGTAGGGAATCGACTTAAAGCACATGAAACAGCGCTTTTAGCGGGAGCAGCAGTTCTTGTCACAGGTGGTTTTGACGCGGCCGATGAAGTGAAGAAGTTAGCGGATGAATTGGAATTGCCAGTCATCTCTACGAGCTATGATACATTTACGGTTGCAACGATGTTGAACCGGGCAATCTATGATCAGTTAATCGAAAAGGAAATATTACTCGTGGAAGATATATTGACTCCACTTGAAGATACAATCACGCTCTATACGAAGGATAAAGTCTCACATTTTAACGAAATGAATCGTAAAACCGCGCATTCGGGCTATCCGGTCATTGAAAAGAATGGGAAATTAGTGGGTATCATTACTTCCCGTGATGCAATCGGCAAATCGGATGATGAGCTGATTGAAAAAGTGATGACGCGCAACCCGATCAGGGTTACAGGGAAAACGAGTGTAGCATCGGCTGGTCATAGTATGGTCTGGGAAGGAATCGATCTCATGCCGGTGGAAACGGATGCGGGCATGCTAGCTGGCATTATTAGCAGGCAGGATGTTTTAAAAGCATTCCAAATGGTACAGCGTCAACCCCAGCAAGGGGAGACGATTGATGATATTATAAAAAACCAAATGAAAACAGTTGTTGAAAGGCCATCGGAAGTTGAATTTACAGTCGCCCCTCAGATGACCAACCAATTTGGATCGTTATCCTATGGAGCAATGACAACCATATTGACGGATACAGGTAGCCGGGCAATCAAGATGAAAAAGCGCGGTGAAAGTGTTCCTGAAAGTATCTCATTGTATTTCATTAAACACGTGCAACTTGGGAGTGTAGTCGTTGTTGAACCCCGCATTTTGCAAATGACAAGACGCTTTGTAAAAGTGGATTTCGATATCTTCTCTGAAGGTGAAATGATTGCTAAAGGCATGATCATGTATCAATTGTTTGATAGGTGATTTAAATTAATTATTGCTTACTCTGACTAAAAATACGAATGTTCATCTGGAACTATAGTGAACTATTTGTCAATACAGAGTTTTAGTTCCGTTGATTGGATTGGAAAGCGTCCGCTTAGAATCGATAAATACTTCGCTATTCAATTAAAAAACTGATGCACGTCACTGTGCATCAGTTTTCGTTCAGTTCCGTCTCTTCTTCAACGAAACGTTTATAGTGTTTAAATGCCCGGAAATTGAAAATGCCAACGTACGCACCTAATAATATGAATAAGCCCGAGATTACATATGTAGTGATCCCATCAAACAGAACCAGTTGGTTGACGCCGAAAAACAGCAGTAACCCGCCAAGAGCAGCGCCGGCCATGCTTGCATACATTTTTTTGCGGATCGGAAACACTTGTCGGGTTCTGAATTGCCGGGTCTTGAAATAGAAATAAGCGACAGCCGAAGCGATGATCAGGAACACGATGATGAAATTGATATTTGCACTTAACATAAAAGCCCTCCCATAAAAACGGAACTCCTTATATTGTAGCGGCTTTCAAAACGAATTGCGAACGGAATATATAAAAGCGCGGAGGAATCGAAAATGAGAAGACAAATCATCGACACAATTGAAAAATATGAAAAGATCATCATCCATCGACATGTACGTCCAGATCCGGATGCATATGGCTCGCAGCTAGGATTGAAGGAATTAATCCAAGCAAATTATCCAAGCAAACAGGTATACGCGGTGGGGACGCATGAAGACGCACTTACATACTTAGGTGTTCAAGATCAAATCGATTGTTCCTTTTACGCAGATGCGCTCGTCATTGTCACCGACACGGCCAATACGGGACGGATTGACAAACTGTGTGCGGATAGAGGGGATCTGCTTATGAAAATAGACCATCATCCCGATGTAGATCCTTACGGGAATGTGAAATGGGTGAACACTTCCGCTAGCTCGACCTCAGAAATGATTTACACATTATATGAGGAAGGAAGCGAATCTTACGGGTGGAAAATGACAGACAAAGCCGCGAGACTGCTGTTCGCCGGAATTGTCGGCGACACGGGACGGTTCATATTTCCAAGTACGACGGGGAAGACGTTTGCAGTCGTCAGCGAGCTGATTAAATATGATTTTGATCGGACCGAACTATTTGCGGGCATGTATGAAGTGAAGCGTGAATTACTCCATCTGAAAGGCTATATGTACCAAAATTTCATAATGGATGAAAACGGGGCTGCTTTCGTGAAAATTGATAAAGCGATTCTTGAGAAATTCGGCGTGACACCATCCGATACATCTCAGCTTGTCGGAGCGTTAGGGGATGTGAAGGGGATTTGTGCATGGATTATCTTCATTGAAGAAAAAGATCAGATCCGCGTCAGATTACGATCAAAAGGTCCAGTCATCAATACACTGGCGGCGCAACATGGTGGTGGAGGCCACCCGCTTGCTGCTGGAGCGTCCGTATATACTTGGGAAGAGGCCGATGAAGTCATCGAAAAACTGAAACAATTATGCAAGTGAAAAACGGGCGGAGGGATTAAATTGAGACTTGTCTATCCGCAAATTGTCACAGGAGCAGATTTGCTTCGCGGAATTATTAAACTCGATCGTCTAGCCCCGCTTCTGAAAAGGAGGGGGGCTGTCTCCGTTGCAATCGTCAACTCGAAACTATATGGCATTCGTTCATTTTACAAGATGATGAAAAATAACGGTATCCATCCGGTTTTCGGGCTCTCCGTTTATTTGGAGATTAGCGAGAAGGTAACGCCTCTCATTTATGTGTATGCAAAAGACGATAAGGGTTATCGGAACTTATTGAAGATGGGCAGCGCCATAGCTACCAAAGAGGCGGAAACGTTACCGCTCCAATGGTTGAAGGCATACAGTCCGGGCTGCATCATTGTTTGTCCATTGACGGATGATTCATGGGCCCCCTCTCTGGAAAGGCTGCAAGAAGAGTTATTCAGCAGTGTTCTTGAAGGTAGTGAAGCCTCGATGGTGGCGATTGGGGTCAGCAGAGCGGGTGGCATGAGACATGCCGATGAAGAGGACATTCAAGCGCTTGCAGAAAGCACGGGCTGTCCAATTGTAGCTGTTCATGAATCGCGTTTTATAGAAAAAGAAGACGCTTTTACATACGAAGTCGCCGAGGCAATCCGGTCTGGTTACAAACTGAATGATCCGATGAGACCGGAAAATCGTTATAAAGACGCCTATTTACCAGAGGAATCGGAACTTCAGGATTGGTTCCAGGACCAACCCGAGTGGCTGGAAAACATGGCAGCGATGCTGTTATCTTGTACGGCATCATTACCCCCAAGCGAGTCGTTGATGCCGGTATTTCCGGTTGGGGAAGGTGAAACATCAACTGCCTTACTGGAGAAGAACAGTACAGTAGGATTGCAAAGTCGTGTGGCAAACTTGGACGAACGATATCGACAACGGTTGCGCTATGAACTAGGTATCATCAGTGAGATGGGCTTTGCGGATTATTTTCTCATTGTCGAAGATTTTATGCGTTATGCCAAAGAAAATCATATATTGACGGGACCCGGACGGGGTTCGTCTGCAGGCTCACTCGTTGCATATGCCCTTGGAATTACGGATGTCGACCCGATCCGCTACGGGCTGATTTTTGAACGTTTTCTTAATCCCGGCAGGATTACATTGCCGGATATCGATATCGACTTTGCAGATAACCGCCGCGGGGAAGTCATAGACTATGTTGCGCAGAAGTATGGAAAAAATAAAGTCGCCCAAATTATTACGTTCGGGACATTGTCCGCACGATCGGTCGCCCGTAATGTTGCACGGGTGTTCGATTTTTCGAATGAAGAGATGACATTTCTATCGAAGGAAATTTCGAATAGGCATAGAATAACGATTCAGGATGCGGTTACGGAATCCAAACAGCTTCGCAATTGGATCGCCATTGAACCGATACGGAATAGATGGTTGGAAGCGGCAAAACTCCTCGAAGGATTGCCTCGTAACGCATCGACGCATGCCGCAGGTGTGATCTTATCTCCGATTCCACTTGTAGAAGCAGTACCACTTCAAAGTGGTGGAGAAGGAATCTACTTGACCCAATGGCCGATGGGGGATGTGGAAGAACAAGGTCTATTGAAAATGGATTTCCTGGGCTTACGTAATTTGACATTGCTGGATCGCATCAGATCGATGATCGCCTTTGATAAAGGAATTCGCGTTGACTTTGAAAAAATTCCGCTGAATGATGAAAAGACATTTGAACTTTTCAGAGCTGGCGACATGACCGGAATCTTCCAATTTGAATCGGAAGGGATGAGAAATGCGCTACGGTTGATCCGTCCGAATCGGTTTGAAGACATTTTTGCAATCAATGCATTATATCGCCCAGGCCCGATGGATAATATTCCGCTTTACAGCCGGAGGAAAAACGACAATGAGCAAATTACGTACATCCACCCAAAGCTGGAGTCGATTTTAGCTGAAACGTACGGTGTCATCGTCTATCAAGAACAAATTATGGAAATAGCAGTGCATGTCGCGGGATTCTCTATGGCTGAAGCCGATTTGTTAAGGCGGGCTGTCAGTAAGAAGAAGAGAGATGTTTTACAAAAGGAACGCATTCATTTTACAGAAAGTGCAGTTGCCAACGGTTTTCCTCGAGAAACGGCGGCTGCGATTTATGATCTGATTGTTAAATTTGCGGATTATGGATTTCCGAAGAGCCATGCCGTCGCTTACTCATTGATATCCTACCGGCTCGCTTTTTTCAAAGCGAATGAGCCTGCTTATTTCTACGCTGCCCTGCTGTCTTCAATGACAGGAAATAGCGAGAAGACGACAGAATTGTTACGAGAAGCAGAAGCGAAAGGGATAAAGGTATTGCCTCCGTCCATCCGGCAAAGTAAATACCTCTATACGGTCGAAAAGGGTGCAATCCGAATCGGCCTAGGTAGCATCAAAGGTGTGCCTCCCACTTTTTATGATTCACTTAAACAGGCCCGGAAATCCGGTGGTAAATGGAAGACACTGTTTGATATGGCAGTAAGCTTGGGAGGGCATGTCTTTACAGAGAAATCGGTTCGTCCGCTTATCAAAGCAGGAGCTCTCGATGAATTCGGTGAAACGCGGGATGTGTTACTCGCTTCAATTGATGCGGCCATAGCGCATGCATTATTTATAAGACCCAATGATGGTGAGGATCTTTTTGGGGGCATACTACAATCCATAGCTAGCCCCAAATATTCTCCCGGTGGTACGATGCCGCGTCTGCAGATGCTCGAATACGAAAGGGAAGTGCTTGGTTTCTATCTTTCCGAACATCCCGCATTGGAAATGAAAAAAGCGGCGGGAGGGAATTTTAACGAAATATCATCTATTGGCGTACTTCCGGATCGTGCAGCTGTGAAACTGATTGGGCTTATTACAGATATTAAACGGATCCGGACGAAAAAGGGCGAAGCGATGGCGTTTATCACATTGCAAGATGAGACAGGCAAGATTTCCTGCACGCTATTTCCGAAACAATACATCACATCTAATAACGAGCTTGTTGAAATGGCGCTACTCCAACTTGAAGGTACCGTAGAGCATCGAAAAGGGCAACCTCAAATCCTTGTTCAACAGACGAAGAAGTTGTAAGAGGCTTGCGACTATTCAGCAAGCTTTTTTTATCGAAAATCCGTTAATGTGTACGTCATCTTTCACTTTACGTCAGGGCTCCTTTTCTGTATGCTAGTGACAAGAGTGGTCAGACCACTTTTTGAAAGATAAGAAAATATTAGTTCATCACGATTTATGGGTGTCTATTTCCTAATTTCTAAGCGGCGCCCTACGCTTTTCTTAAATGGTGAAAATTAGAGGGGTTCGTACATGCAAAATCCAAAACCGTCTTCCAAAATGTTCCTCGATATTGTCGGTGAGCTTAAAACCATTATTAAAGTCGAAGGCATTAAAACAGGCGGTAAACTGCCATCCGAGAGGGAATTGGCGGAGCGTCTCCAGGCAGGAAGATCGACAGTCCGGGAAGCGTTGCGAAGTTTGGAGTTATTGGGACTGATCGAAACCCGCCGCGGCGAAGGAACGTTTCTTGCAGACTTAAAAAAACACCAACTTGTTGAAGTACTTGCCGCCTTTATCATGCAGCAGCCTGAATCGGTCATCGATGTCATCGAAACCAGAATAATTCATGAAAAAGCTGCAATCGTTTCGGTTTGCCAAGATAATTCGTTGCGCACATTACCCGTATGGAAAAGTTTACTCGGAAAGATTGAATCGGACGGGGTGATACTTCGTGAAGACCTGATCCGTGAAATGATTGTCGCGACCGGTAACCGATTATCACTGAAAATCTGGTTTTTATTGAAGCAATATAGCAGGGTCCCGTATCATGAAATGACTACAGTCGGAGAAAATGAGGTTGTAAAGAGCCTCCTAAAGAACTTGATTGACGGCCATGAACAGAAAACGATGGCAGATTATTTGAAATGGATTGAACTAGTAGAAGGTAAAAGAGGGGAAATGAAATGATGATTCGTGAACTATTCACAAAGAATAAAAATAAGCGCACTACCATTCCATCCGTTGATGCGAAAAATGACGTGCCCGAAGGAATCATGACAAAATGTCCGCAATGTAAACAAGTGATTGTCACAAAGGACTTGATGAAAACAAAAAAAGTTTGTCCAAAATGTGATTTCCACTTTAAAATGACGGCGTCCGAGCGGGTGGATTGTCTTTTTGACGAAGGAACCTTCGAACCAATCGACAACCATTTGAAAACGGAAAATCCATTAAATTTCCCAGCGTACACCGAAAAAGTGAAATCGGACGCAGAAAAAACAGGTCTGAACGAAGCCGTGTTGACAGGTACAGGTGAAATCGATGGACGGAAAGTTGCGGTTGCCATTATGGATGCCCATTTTCGGATGGGCTCAATGGGATCGGTTGTCGGTGAAAAAATCACACGTGCCATCGAAAAAGCGACAGAGCAAAACATCCCTGTCCTCATTTTCGCGGCTAGTGGTGGTGCCCGAATGCAGGAAGGTGTGCTATCTTTGATGCAAATGGCGAAAACGAGCGTTGCTCTCAATCGACATGCTGAATCAGGGAATTTATACATTTCGATTATGACATACCCGACAACAGGAGGCGTATCTGCAAGTTTCGCATCGGTCGGCGACATCAATCTAGCGGAACCGAAAGCATTGATTGGTTTTGCGGGGAGACGGGTTATTGAGCAGACTGTAAGGGAAAAACTGCCCGATGATTTTCAAACCGCCGAATTCCTTTTGGAACATGGTCAGTTGGATGCGGTCGTTCATCGTAAAGATATGAAGCAAACGTTATCCAACATCGTGCGACTTCATACGAAGGAGGCGAAATGAATTGAGTAAAACATTAACATTTGAAGAACCAATTGTAAAACTTCGTGAAAAAATAATGGAACTTGAAGAATTTACAGCTACCAATTCGGTCGATTTGTCTGATGAAATCGGCACATTGAAAAACAGGCTGAAAAATTTGGAACTAGAGATTTATGGCAACATGGAACCTTGGGATCGTGTTCAAGTTGCCAGACATCAAGAGCGCCCGACAACTTTAGATTATATAAAGGAGTTGTTTGAGGATTTCATCCAATTGCATGGTGATCGTACTTATGGCGATGACGCTGCGATTGTAGGAGGAATCGCTTCATTCGAATCAACGCCTATCACGGTAATCGGCCATCAACGGGGAAAAGATACAAAAGAGAATGTGAAAAGGAACTTTGGAATGCCTCACCCGGAAGGTTACCGGAAAGCATTACGCCTGATGAAACAAGCGGAAAAATTCGGCAGACCGATTATTTGTTTCATCGATACAAAAGGGGCGTATCCCGGGAAAGCGGCTGAAGAGCGGGGGCAAAGTGAGGCGATTGCGCGTAATCTTGTTGAAATGGCAGGCCTTAAAGTTCCCGTCATCTCTATTGTTATCGGTGAAGGTGGAAGCGGGGGAGCACTGGCTCTTGGCGTAGCCAACCATATCCACATGCTGGAGCACTCGACCTATTCGGTCATATCACCTGAAGGTGCGGCATCCATCTTGTGGAAAGATTCAAGTTTAGCAAAACAAGCGGCGGAAGCGATGAAAATTACTGCCCCACATTTGAAGGAAATGAAAATCATAGACGAAATCATCCCCGAAATTCTTGGAGGTGCACACCGTGATCCGGTGGCGCAGGCGGTCCATATTGGAAATGCAATCCGTAACTCACTCAGTACATTGGAAAAGATGGACGGCAAAGCGCTAGTCGAGGACCGTTATGAAAAGTTCCGCCAAATTGGTGTGTTTTCCGAATAACGTAAAGAACGTATTACATTCGATTCAGGAGTGTTGACGATGAAAAAAATAGCAGTTTTGACTAGTGGCGGAGATGCGCCAGGGATGAATGCTGCAGTCCGTGCAGTTGTTAGAAAGGCAATATACGAGGGGCTTGAAGTCGCTGGTGTTTACAATGGCTTCCAGGGATTGATTGAAGGGAAAATTGAACAGCTGCATCTTGGTTCCGTCGGGGATATTATACAACGCGGCGGAACGATGTTACGTTCAGCCAGAAGTGTTGAATTTCGGACGCTTGAAGGTCGTGAGAAAGCGATGGAGCAGTTGAGGCTGAACGGTATCGAAGGGCTTGTCGTCATCGGTGGGGATGGATCCTTCAGGGGGGCCCTCGAATTGACAGAGCTGGGCTGTCCTTGTGTTTGCGTGCCTGCAACCATTGATAATGATATCAATGGTACGCAATTTACGATTGGCTTTGACACGGCGCTGAATACAGTTATCGATGCCATTGATAAAATCCGGGATACGGCCACTTCCCATGAACGGACATTTATTATTGAGGTAATGGGACGCGATGCAGGTGATTTGGCTTTATGGTCAGGTCTAGCAGGCGGAGCGGAAACAATCCTAATTCCGGAGGAGAAATTTGAAGTGCCTTCGATTATCGAAAGGTTGGTCAGCGGAACGGGACGTGGCAAAAAACATAGTATCATCATCGTCGCTGAAGGTGTGATGACTGCTGCAGAACTCGCTGAAATATTGAAAAATGAGGCGGGGATTGAAACACGCATTTCTGTACTTGGACATATCCAACGAGGCGGATCTCCTTCGGCGCGCGATCGGGTGATTGCAAGTCAATTTGGCGCGAAAGCAGTCGAAGTCTTGACTGCGGGTGCGGCTCATGGAGGCATGGCGATTGGCATGCGAAATCATGAGGTGGTAGACTATAAATTAGAAGATGTATTCGAACTGTCGGGGACTTTTGATATGGAGATGTACAAATTGTCCAGTGAGTTGTCGATTTAAGTTCAGGATGCAGAGGTCACAAATAAGCAGAAGCGTATTCGATTGTCTAACAATTGGGGAAGAGGCGATACTTGATGAGAAAAACGAAGATTGTCTGTACGATTGGACCCGCAAGTGAATCACCGGAAATATTGGAACAGCTTATCGATGCTGGCATGAATGTTGCACGTTTAAATTTCTCCCATGGAAACCATGAAGAGCATAAGAAACGGATCGAAACTATCAGAAATGTGGCAGAGAAAAAAGGGAAAGTAGTGGGCATTCTTTTAGATACGAAAGGTCCAGAAATACGAACACATGCCATGGAAAATGGTCAACTGGAACTCGTAGCAGGTCAAAAGATTGATATATCGATGAGTGAAATTGAAGGCAATCACAACGCATTCTCTGTCAGCTATGACAAATTGATTGAGGATGTTCATAAGGGGTCTGTCATCTTATTGGATGACGGTCTTATTCAGTTGGAAGTAACCGGCAAAGATGAAGAGCAAGGGCTTATCCATACACTTATTGTTAACTCCGGTACGTTGAAAAATAAAAAAGGTGTGAATGTTCCCGGTGTTTCGGTGCAACTACCAGGAATGACCGAGAAAGATGCAGAGGATATTCTATTCGGTATCGAGCAAGGCGTCGATTTCATTGCGGCATCATTTGTCAGACGTGCTTCGGATGTAATGGAAATCCGTTCGTTATTGGAAAGAAAAAATGGCTCCGATTTGCAAATCATTCCTAAGATCGAAAATCAAGAAGGCGTCGATAACATCGACGAAATCCTTAACATTTCGGACGGTTTGATGGTTGCGCGGGGCGATCTTGGTGTTGAAATCCCGGCTGAAGAAGTTCCACTTGTTCAGAAAAAGCTTATTGAAAAATGTAACCAAGCCGGAAAACCTGTAATTACAGCTACACAAATGTTGGATTCTATGCAGCGTAACCCACGACCGACACGTGCAGAAGCGAGCGACGTGGCAAACGCGATTTTGGATGGCTCGGATGCAATCATGCTTTCAGGAGAAACAGCTGCGGGACTCTATCCGGTCGAATCGGTACAAACGATGGATCGAATCGCAAATACAACGGAAGCTGCAATCGATTACCGTGCTGTCGTGTCGACACGACGACGTGAAAAACACGGAAATATGACGGAATCCATCGGACAAGCTGCGGCGTATACAGCCATCAATTTAAAAGTGAAGGCTGTCCTTGCGCCGACGGAAAGCGGTAATACAGCTAGAATGATTGCGAAGTACCGTCCGGGTTGTCCAATCATTGCGGTCACTTCTTCCGAAGCATGCTCAAGAAAACTTTCACTCGTCTGGGGTATCTACCCGATTGTCGGTGAAAAAGTGGCATCCATTGATGGGATTTTACAGGAATCTGTCGAGCAAAGTGTAAGGCATCAATATGTCGGCCATGGGGATGTTGTTATTATTACAGCAGGTGTTCCGGTCGGTGAAGCAGGGTCGACAAACTTGATGAAAATCCATGTCATCGGTGATTTATTGGCACGGGGTCAGGGAATAGGGAAAAAGGTCGCTTATGGCCGTACGGTCGTAGCAAAAAATGCACAAGAGGCGCTTGCCAATGATACAGAAGGGGCAATTCTTGTAACAACTGCATCCGACAAAGATATGATGCCAGCCATTGAAAAATGCGCAGGGCTTATCACGGAAGAAGGCGGTTTGACAAGCCACGGGGCAATTGTTGGACTCAGTCTCGGCATTCCGGTTATCGTCGGCGTTGACAATGCGACTGACAATATCAGACATGGCAATGATGTAACGATGGACGCCGAATCCGGTGTCATCTATAACGGACACGCCAGCGTTCTTTAAACACTAAACTACAAGGCTGCTTCCGACGCATTCGGATAGCAGCCTTTTTCAGGAGGTTTTACGTATGAGATGGCTCATATTCGCACTAATTGCTGTTCCTGTCGTTGAACTTTCTTTCCTGATCTATTCGGGGAAGGTACTTGGGTTTTTTCCGACTATCTTGATCCTGCTAATCACCGGGATTGGCGGGGCCTTTCTCGCTAAATGGCAAGGGACGAAAGCATGGAATGAGCTGAAATCCCGGACGGCTACTATGGAAACGCCGGGAAATGCATTGATTGACAGTGTCTGCATTTTTTTGGGTGGTGTTTTATTGCTATTCCCCGGATATCTTACGGATATTTTTGGGCTACTCCTTCTTTTTAACGGACCCAGGAACTTGATTCGACCAACTATTCAGAAATGGATTTATAAAAAAATGAAGAATGGGCGAATCATTATGATGTGAACATCGGATGCTCCTTCACTTTTATAGCTGCGAAGAGCAGGAAAGGTGTTAGTAAGATACCGGGTAATCCGAACAGATAGAATGAGCAAACTGTAATATAAAATGCATGGACAGGCTTCAGTTGAAAAGTGGAAGCCCACATATACGACTCGGTCATTTGCCGGGTCGTCATAGTAAAAATATAAAGCAGAATAAGTGTAATCCCTACAAATTGATTACCTGTATATAGGAAGAATGCAGACATTGGCAAAAGAAAAAGACCAATCCCCAGAAGTGGAAAGCTATCTGCGATTGAAATGAGAAAAGCCGTTCCGATAGGTGAACTGAATTGTAAAAAGAAAAATCCAATCGTCAGGATCAGGAAAGTCAGTAAAAACAATCGGACTTCAACAGAAAAAAATGTACCGATCAGTTGGCCGCCTTTGGTGAACATTCTTTTTGCTGATCCACGGATTTTATTCGGAAAATAGACCAAGAACCAGAATCGATTTTTCCCGGACTCCCTTAATGCGAAGAAATAGGCAACCAGAAAGATGAATAGGCTGAACATTTGTTGAAAAACAGTACTGATCTTCGCGGCGGCATACTCCAAAAGCGCATGTCCATATTGTACGATGTTATCCTCTAAAAATACGAATAGTTTGCCCGTTATATCGGTGTTACCAGTAAAAGGTTCAATATGCCGCTCGACTGCTGGAAGTGTGTCGATTAGTCCATGAAGCAGAATGAAGATAAACAACCCGAACAGTGACAGTATTAAACCCATAACCAGGAGCGTCGCAACCGTCAATGGCAGTTTCACGAAGGTGCGGATTGCTGATAAAAGTGGAGCGGTGAAGTAGGCAACAAGTACCGCAATCGTGATAGGAGGCACAATAAAAAAGAGAATCCCTATCAAAATGGCCGGAAGCCAGTTTAGCAAAAATAGTTGAAAACCCTGATGTTTACTGCTATCGACAGACATTTCCCACCTCGTATTTTATCATTTCTGAAATAAAACAAGCGTATCCATTCACAAAACTGACAATATTGATTATAATGATAGATGTAAGCGTTTATAATTGTTTCCAGATAGTCTTATTATCAGTAGAGTAACTGTAATTCCACTTAATATTTAGTAGAAAGACAGATACACTGAAAGAAGGAGCGATTCACATGACATCAACCAAAGGGTTGGAGGGAGTTGTAGCGACACAGTCCGCCATCAGTTCTATCATTGATGACACACTTACATACGTCGGCTATGACATTGACGATCTTGCAACGAATGCGAGCTTTGAAGAGGTAATCTATCTCCTATGGCACCAGCGTCTGCCAAAAGAGGACGAGCTGTCAGTGCTAAAACAACAGCTTGCAGACAATATGTCTGTACCTCAGGAAGTACTCAACCATTTTACAACATATCCTATCGGAGAAGTCCACCCGATGGCGGCACTTCGTACGGCAATATCCTTATTAGGATTATACGACGCCAAGGCGGAAGATATGTCCGATGAAGCTAATTATGAAAAAGCAATTAAACTTCAAGCGAAAATTGCGACAATCATCACTGCATTTGCGCGTATCCGAAAAGGGCTTGAGCCGATTGCTCCTAAATCGGACCTTGGTTATGCTGCAAACTTCCTTTACATGTTATCAGGAAAAGAACCGGAACCAATTGCAATTGAAGCGTTTGACAAAGCGCTTGTTCTTCATGCCGACCACGAGTTGAACGCATCTACATTCACGGCACGTGTTTGTGTTGCAACACTTTCTGATATGTACTCAGGCGTAACCGCTGCAATCGGTGCATTGAAAGGGCCGCTTCACGGCGGGGCGAACGAACAAGTAATGAAAATGCTGATGGAAATCGGTACAGAAGAAAACGCTGAACCATACATCAGAGAGAAACTTGCGAACAAAGAAAAAATCATGGGCTTTGGTCACCGTGTATACCGAAAAGGCGATCCACGTGCAAAGCATCTGCGTGAAATGTCGAAAAAGTTGACAACGCTCCGCGGAGAAGAAAAATATTACAATATGTCCCTGAAAATTGAAGAGATTGTTACAGGCGAAAAGAATCTACCACCAAACGTAGATTTTTACTCGGCTTCCGTGTACCATTCGCTTGAAATAGATCATGATTTATTTACGCCGATTTTTGCGGTTTCCCGTGTATCCGGTTGGATTGCGCATATTCTTGAGCAATATGCAAATAACCGTCTCATCCGACCACGTGCGGACTACAATGGTCCGGGCATGCAAAAATACGTTGCAATCAGCGATCGCTAAAAATAGATTACAAAAAAAAAAACAAAATGGGGCGGCATTTAATGATGCAAGCCCTATGATTTTGACCTTAGGAGGAAATGAATTATGGCTAACGATGGAAAAATCACAGTAACAAACGGTGTTTTAAATGTTCCGAACCATACAACAATCCCATTCATTATCGGAGACGGTACAGGTCCTGATATTTGGCATGCTGCATCCCGCGTACTTGAAGCGGCTGTGGAAAAAGCGTATGCTGGCGAGAAAAAACTTGTCTGGAAGGAAGTTCTTGCAGGGGAGAAAGCGTTCAACGAAACAGGCGAATGGCTACCACAGGAAACACTTGATACGATTGAAGAATACTTAATCGCTATCAAAGGACCACTTACAACACCAATCGGCGGCGGTTTCCGTTCATTGAACGTAGCACTTCGCCAAGAGTTGGATCTCTATACGTGCCTACGTCCAGTGCGTTACTTCGAAGGTGTTCCTTCACCTGTTAAACGCCCGGAAGACTGTGATATGGTTATTTTCCGTGAAAATACGGAAGACATCTATGCAGGAATCGAGTACCAAAAAGGAACAGACGATGCGAAGAAGCTAATCGCATTCCTACAAGACGAAATGGGTGTAGACAAGATCCGTTTCCCTGAAACATCAGGTATCGGTATCAAGCCAGTATCCGAAGAAGGAACGAAACGTCTAGTTCGCGGTGCACTAAACTACATCATCAAAGAAGGTCGCAAGTCTCTGACGCTTGTCCACAAAGGGAACATCATGAAATTCACGGAAGGCGCATTCAAAAACTGGGGCTATGAGGTTGCTGAACAAGAATTTGGCGATAAAGTCTTCACTTGGAATCAATATGATGCGATTAAAGATGCTGAAGGAACAGACGCTGCGAACAAAGCGCAGGCTGATGCAGAAGCAGCTGGTAAAATCATCGTCAAAGATGCAATTGCAGATATCTTCCTTCAACAGATCTTGACACGTCCGAAAGAGTTCGACGTTGTTGCAACGATGAACTTGAATGGCGACTATATCTCTGATGCACTTGCTGCACAGGTAGGCGGAATTGGTATCGCACCTGGCGCGAACATCAACTACGATACAGGACATGCAATCTTCGAAGCAACACATGGTACTGCACCGAAATACGCAGGGCTTGATAAAGTGAACCCTTCTTCTGTCCTTCTTTCAGGCGTTCTGATGCTTGAACATCTTGGATGGAACGAAGCGGCTGATATGATCACTGCTTCCATCGAGAAAACAATCGCTTCAAAAGTCGTCACTTATGACTTTGCTCGTCTAATGGACGGTGCAACTGAAGTGAAAACATCTGAATTTGCTGATGAGTTAATTAAAAACTTGTAATTTGATTCAGCAAAAGCAACCATTTCCATAAGTGACGGGATGAATGCAAAATGCATTTATAACAAAGTGGGTTCTAATTCTCTGCTGACTAGGGAGAATTGAATTTCAATTCCTCCTCATTAGTCTCCGGCGGATGTCATAGATTTTGAAAGGGGTTAATTGCGCTCGCGCAATTAAAAATCTGGACGCAGTTACGCCGAGGAGTAATTGATGCATAAATGTTTTTGTTAAATTGGAAGGAGGGGGCTTGTCCCCCTCATAAGTATGGTGAAAAGGGGAGTTTTCATGACAATGAAACGTAATAAAGTCTCAGTTATCGGTTCCGGTTTCACAGGCGCAACAACGGCATTCCTTTTAGCACAAAAAGAGCTTTGCGATGTAGTGCTCTTAGATATTCCTCAAATGGAAAACCCAACGAAAGGGAAAGCGTTGGACATGCTTGAAGCGGGACCTGTACAAGGATTTGACGCTAACATTATTGGAACTTCGGATTACGCGGATACAAAAGATTCCGACATCGTCATCATTACAGCGGGAATTGCACGTAAACCGGGCATGAGTCGTGACGACCTAGTTCAGACGAACCAGAAAGTCATGAAAGCTGTAACAGGCGAAATCGTGAAATATTCTCCTAACACAACAATCATTGTATTGACAAATCCGGTTGATGCAATGACATACACAGTTTACAAAGAATCAGGATTCCCGAAAGAACGTGTCATTGGACAATCAGGCGTTCTTGATACTGCGCGTTTCCGTACATTTGTTGCGCAAGAATTGAACTTGTCCGTCAAAGACGTCACTGGATTTGTTCTGGGTGGTCATGGGGATGACATGGTTCCACTTGTCCGCTACTCTTATGCAGGTGGAATTCCACTAGAGACGTTGATTACACCTGAACGTCTTGAAGAAATCGTTGATCGTACACGTAAGGGTGGAGCTGAAATTGTTAATCTCCTCGGTAACGGATCCGCTTACTATGCACCAGCGGCATCTCTTGTCGAGATGGCAGAAGCGATTTTGAAAGACCAGAAGCGTATCCTCCCTTCCATTGCATACCTCGAAGGGGAATATGATCTGAACGGTATCTATCTTGGTGTTCCAACTGTACTTGGTGCAGGCGGTATCGAGAAGATTATCGAACTTGAATTGACTAAAGAAGAAAAGGCAGCACTTTCTAAGTCAGTGGATTCTGTCAAAGCCGTTATGGAAGTTCTTGTATAATACTTAACCACACGAATCGGGTAGCAAAAGCTACTCGATTTTTTTTCTAATTATTGATAAACTTATACTATCTCGCTTGAAGGGGGAAATAAGTTGATAATAGGGAAGAAAAGGCGTATTGGTAGAAAAATTGAAGACATCTCTGTTGGAGAGAAGTTGAAATTGACGGAAAAAGTTGAAGACAAAGACCTGCTTTTATATCTTGGCCTGACAAATGACAGCAATCCGCTTTATATCCAACATGACTATGCCTCGCAAACGGATTATGGAAGACCGATTGTACCTGCGATTATGCTGACAGGAATTATTACCTCCGCGGTTTCAAAATATTTACCTGGCCCCGGTTCGCATATTATTGCACAGCAACTCGCATTCCCTAAAGCCGTAGATCATTATTCGACTATCAATTTCCTACTTGAAGTCGTCCGGGTCGAAAAAGATGAAAATATAATTGATATTTCTATACAGGCACGTAACGAAGAAGAGGATATTGTGATTTCTGGTCTGGTGACAGTTACTCCTCCTAAAGTGGAAGAACAGCTTACTTCACAAAAGATGGAGAATTATTGAACGATAATGGAGGCTATTAACGAGATGAGTTCAGCAACTAAGAAAATATTGATTGTGGATGATGAACAGCCAATCCGTACGCTGCTTGAATACAACTTGAAACAGGAGCGTTATGATACCATCACTGCGGCTGATGGTGAAGAGGCTGTTTTAAAAACGGAATCTGAGCAACCCCATTTGATCTTACTGGATTTAATGCTTCCTAAAATGGACGGAATCGATGTGTGTAAAACGTTGAGACAGCGTGGAATTGAAACGCCGATCATTATGCTGACGGCAAAAGGGGACGAGCTTGATAAGGTACTAGGGCTCGAAATCGGGGCTGATGACTATATGACGAAACCATTCAGTCCAAGGGAAGTGGTTGCCCGTGTGAAAGCAGTTCTAAGACGAACTGGGGATCGGATCGAACGTGATGACGATAGCGGACGACTAATCGTGGGACCTTTGACCGTCCATCCCGAAGAATATATGGCCTATTTAAACAAAGAGGAGCTCGAATTCACTCCGAAAGAGTTTGAGTTGCTCGTCTATTTCATGCAGAATAAAAATCGTGTTTTATCACGCGATCAGTTACTGAGTGCAGTTTGGAACTATGATTTTGCAGGGGATACACGCATTGTCGATGTTCATGTCAGCCATTTACGCGAGAAAATTGAAGAAAATACGAAGAAACCTCTTTTTATCAAGACGGTAAGAGGAATCGGCTATAAGTTTGAGGAGCAGAAAATGTGATGAAAGGCTTCTATTTCCGACTTGTCATTGCATGTACAGTATTGGTTTCAATTTTATTAACTGGTCTTGGTATAGTTCTTGGACAGTTTTTTCCATTGTTTGCGGATCATATCGACCTCGATGTTCAACGCAAGTATTGGGCATTTCTCATTGTTACGCTTGTTGTCGCATTTATATTGTCTTCATTTATCGCTTCTAGAATGATGCGGCAATATGCGCGTCCTGTCGATGAAGTTACACGAGTGGCGGTACAAATCGCGCAAGGTGATTACTTGGCCAGGATACAGACAGACAAATCGGAGTATGACAATGAACTCTCCAACGCAATCAATAAAATTACGAGTAATCTACAAGAAATATCAACATTGAGAATCATGGAAAAAGAACGGTTGAAAACCCTTATTGAAAGTATGGGAAGCGGTTTACTGATGTTTGGTCGTGAAGGGACTGTCAATCTTGTAAACGGCGTTTTCGAAAATACATTCGGATTTTTGAAAGAAGAGTTGATTGGCAAGACATTTAAAACAATCGGATTGCCTTCTGATATTGAAAACCTGATTGAGGATGTGTTCATGACAGAACAGGTCCATGAACAACAGGTTCGGGTAGTGACGGATGATCATCTTTATCATATGAGTGTTTATGGGGCTCCTGTCATCGGCCATCATGGAAATTGGCTGGGAATCGTTGTTGTAATGCATGATATCACTGAGCTTATACATTTGGAAGAAGTCAGAAAAGATTTCGTGGCGAACGTATCCCATGAACTTCGTACACCCATCACTTCCATTAAAGGATTCGCGGAAACCTTATTGGACGGAGCGATGGCAGAGCCGGCTGTTGCACGGGAATTCCTTGGCATTATTCATAAAGAGAGTGAACGCCTGCATTTTTTAGTGGATGATCTATTGGAGCTTTCTGGGATTGAAAGAGATGGCTTCTCTCTGCAGTTCGAATTTCTCAACGTGAAGGAAGTTATAGAAGATGCGTTGAAGGTCGTATCGGGCAAGTTAGAACGGAAAAATATGAAACTAATCGTAGATGTTCCAGACAATCTCATTATCGAAGCGGATCCGGCGCGACTGATCCAAGTAATGGTCAATCTGCTGTCTAATGCGATCAGTTATTCGAAGGATGAAACGAAGGTGATGATTACTGTCAATAAAACGGAGGAAGGGACAATAATCGTAGTGAAGGACGAAGGAATTGGCATCGAGCGATCAGAATTACCAAGGTTATTCGAGAGGTTTTACCGTGTGGATCGAGCCCGAAGCCGTGATTCAGGGGGAACTGGCCTGGGACTTGCAATTGTTAAGCATCTGATCGAAGCACATGGAGGAAGAGTAGAAGTGGACAGCACCATTGGCGTAGGGACGATATTTAAGATTCACTTGCCTTTCACGCAAAAAAAGTGAGCGATCCAATTTATTGGATCGTTTTTTGATTTGATTCAATTTAAAGATATGAAACTTTCATTCTTGTCATACGTATAAAAGACTCATACATAAGAGAAGGGGGTTACAAGATGAGTACACGCCGAATTTCAGTCATACTTGGAATGGCGATCGCAGGGATATTACTAGTCGTTATCGCTTTTACGACTTGGTACACGGTTGACGAATCAGAACAGGCCGTCTTAATCACATTCGGTAAGGCGGATACGACTGTCACGGATTCAGGGTTGCATTTCAAATTGCCTTGGCCGATTCAACGTGCAGAAATCCTTTCAAAGGAAACGTTTAGTCTGCAATTTGGGTATAAGCAAGATCCAGGAGGGGAACTTGTATCATTTGACAAAGAAACAAAAATGATTACCGGGGATGAATATATCGTTCTGACGGATTTAGTTGTTCAGTGGAAAATCACCGAACCACAGAAGTATTTATTCAACGCGCAGAATCCGAGGGAGATTCTTTCTGATGCAACTTCCGCGTCGATAAGATCTGTTATCGGCAGTTCAACAATCGATGCCGCATTGACGGATGGGAAAGCGGAAATTGAAGCGCAAACACGAGAACTGCTCGCTACACTTATCGAAAAATATGATATCGGTATTGCAATCCAAGGCGTTAAATTGCAGGATGTTGAATTGCCGAATGCCGAAGTCCGTGCAGCATTCACAGCTGTGACAGATGCACGTGAAACGAAGAACACGAAAATCAATGAAGCAAACAAATACGAAAATCAGAAGAAAAGTGAAGCGGAAGGGGAACGCGACGCCATCAAATCACGTGCGTCAGGTCAAAAGACCGCCCGTATTGAACAGGCGCGCGGGGATGTCGCCTTGTTTAACAATCTTCATGCAGAATACATGAAGAATAAGGACATCACGCGTCAACGGCTTGTCATTGAAACGTTAGAGCAAGTTTTGCCGAAAGCGAAAATTTACATTATGAACGATACAGGGGAAACTGTAAAATATCTACCTTTGCAACAAGTGGAAAACCAAACGCCGCCACCGGCAGAAACGGGAAAGAAGGAGGCGGGAAGTAATGGCGAATGATAATAATCCGTTTAAAACAATCGAAGGGAAACTCCAAGACAAACAGCGAAAAAAACAAAAGGGAACCGGGGAACCCAAAACACCGAAAGCGCCGATTGAAATGAAAAAGTATGTGAAGCCGACTATCATGTTGACGGTCCTTTTCGCACTCGTCCTGATTCTGATTGCCAATATATTTGTTGTGAAAGAAGATGAATACCGTGTCGTCCGTCAATTCGGGGAAATCAAGCGGATTGTTCAAGAGCCCGGTATCAATATCAAAGTGCCATTTATTCAAAGTGTAACGTCATTACCGAAAAGTCTGATGACCTATAATGTTTCCGAAGAGGAAATTAACACAAGAGACAAAAAGCGTATCATTATTGATAACTATGCAGTATGGAGAATTACGGATCCTGGAAAAATGATTTCAAATGCACGGAATATTGTCAATGCTGAATCCAGAATGGAAGAATTCATCTATTCTGTTGTACGTACCGAGCTTGGACAGCTGGATTATGTAGATGTCGTCAATGATGAAAATTCATCACGGGGTAGTTTAAATGACCGTGTGACAAAAAGAGTCAATGAATTTCTTACAGAAGGTAATTATGGCATTGAAGTTATGGATGTCCGTATGAAACGCATCGATCTTCCGGAGGAAAACGAACAATCCATCTATACGCGGATGATTTCTGAACGTGAATCGACTGCTCAAACCTATCTATCCGAAGGGGATGCGGATAAGCAAAGAATCGTAGCAGAAACGGATCGTGAAGTGCTGGAAATGCTTGCCCTTGCGAAGAAAGAGGCGGCAGTTATCCATGCGGAAGGGGAGTCTGAAGCCGCAAAAATTTATAATGACTCATTCTCGAAAGATCCGGAGTTTTACAATTTGTACCGCACGCTCCAGTCGTATACGAAAACAATCGGAGATGACACGATGATTATCCTTCCGGCAGATTCGCCGTATGCGAAAGTATTGACGGGTTACTTGGAATAATGCAATGCCTGCATGGACGGCGATAAGCTAGTCATGCAGGCATTTTCAATTATACCGGCCCACGTGGTAAGATGAATGGAGATGAGATTATTTATTTTCATTCGGTAGAATGAAATCAAAGCCTCGGGCGGATGTCGCAGATTTGCCAAGGTGTATTAGATTAAAGAGGAGTGACGATGCATGACGAAAAAGAAAATTGTGCTGTTGGATGGAAACAGTTTGGCATACCGAGCATTCTTCGCTTTGCCTTTATTGACAAATGACAACGGAATCCATACGAACGCCGTATATGGCTTTACAATGATGCTGCAAAACATTTTAGCGGATGAAAAACCGACGCATATGCTTGTGGCATGGGATGCGGGGAAAACGACATTCAGGCATAAAACGTACGGGGAATATAAAGGAGGACGTCAAAAAACACCACCTGAGCTTTCCGAGCAATTTCCGTATTTACGGAAACTGCTCGACGCTTTCAACATACCGCAATATGAACTGGATCAGTACGAGGCAGATGATATTATCGGTACACTGAGTCATGCAGGGGATGCGGACGCTTCGGAAGTCGTTGTCATTTCAGGAGACAAGGATTTGACGCAGCTAGCAAGTGGAAAGACAACGGTATTCATCACCCGAAAAGGAATGACGGATATAGAGAAATACACACCTGAGCATGTGATGGACAAGTACGGCATCGAGCCTCACCAGATCATTGACATGAAAGGCCTGATGGGGGATGCATCCGATAATATTCCTGGCGTACCCGGTGTAGGGGAGAAAACAGCACTGAAATTATTGAAGGAGTACGGTACGGTTGAAAATGTCTATAAATCGATTGATAAAATCACCGCCAAAAAGCTGAAAGAGAATTTGACTGTCAATGAAGAGCAAGCTTATATGAGTAAAGCACTTGCGACGATTGAAGTTGCGGCTCCCATTACGATTGCAATCGATGATCTCACCTATGCCGGTCCGGATACGGAAAAAGTCCAGTCGATTTATCAAGAACTGAAGTTTAAGACATTGCTGGAAAAAATGGCACCGCGGGAAGCCATGGAGCCAAAAGAACCGATTGACATCACAATGATTTCCGAACTGACGAAAGCGGATCTGGCAGACGAAATGGCTTTTCATATTGAAATGATTGAGGATAATTATTTGACAGCTGATATTTTAGGCCTCAGCTTGGCAGATGAAAAACGCACGCTGTTTATTCCGCTATCAGTCGCTGAGGAGTCCGATGTTTTCAAAAAGTGGCTTCGGGATTCAGCCAGCAAGAAATATTCTTCTGATTCGAAGGCGGGAATCGCCTCACTGGCAGAGCGAGGTCTAATTGCGGATGGGTTCGAATTCGATCTTCTGCTGGCATCATACATTGTCAATCCATCATCCACTTATACCGATGTCGCTTCGATTGCGCGGGAATTCGGCCATACGGACGTCCAAACCGATGAAGCGGTCTATGGTAAAGGTGCAAAAAAAGCAGTGCCAGGGGTTGACCAGGTGGCAGAGCAGGCAAGCCGTAAAGCACGTGCTGTTTGGGAATTGCGGCCTATTATCGAAGAGAAATTGAAAGAAAATGACTTGTATGAGCTATATCATGAACTCGAACTTCCATTGGCAAAGATTTTAAGTAAGATGGAAGTCACTGGCGTCAAAACAGATCTGAAAACGCTACAAGAAATCGGCGCTGATCTATCAGCCAAGTTGGCTGAACTCGAGACGGCTATTCATGAAGCTGCGGGTGAAAAATTCAATATCAATTCGCCGAAACAGCTAGGTGTTATCCTGTTTGAGAAAATCGGTCTGACACCGATTAAGAAAACGAAAACGGGCTATTCGACCGCGGCTGACGTGCTTGAAAAACTTGAAAGTGAGCATGAAATCATCGGTTTGATTTTAACATATCGCCAACTTGGCAAGTTAAACTCGACGTATATCGAAGGGTTGTCTAAAGAAATCCATGCGGACGGGAAGATCCATACGCGTTTCCAACAAGCGTTGACGACAACGGGACGGCTAAGTTCCATCAATCCAAACTTGCAAAATATCCCTGTACGGCTCGAGGAAGGGCGGAAAATCCGGGCTGCATTCGTACCTTCCGAGCCAGGCTGGTATTTGTTTGCGGCGGACTATTCACAAATCGAGTTACGTGTGCTTGCGCATATCTCGCAGGATGAAAAAATGATTGAAGCATTCAGAGCAGGGGCGGATATCCATACAAAGACAGCGATGGATGTGTTCGGGGTTGATCGGGAAGGTGTGACTTCGGATATGCGACGGGCAGCGAAAGCGGTCAATTTTGGAATCGTCTATGGTATAAGTGATTATGGCCTATCACAAAGTCTGGGCATAACGCGAAAAGAGGCCGGGGCATTCATTGACACCTATTTAAGCAGTTTCCCGGGAGTCAAATTATATATGGATGAGATTGTTGCTGATGCAAAACTGAAAGGTTATGTCACGACACTGATGAATCGCCGACGTTATTTACCCGAAATTACGAGTTCAAACTTCAATTTAAGAGGTTTTGCGGAGCGGACAGCGATGAATACACCCATTCAAGGAAGTGCCGCGGATATCATCAAAAAAGCGATGATCGATATGGCACAACGACTTGAAGATGAAGGAATGCAGACGCGCATGCTACTCCAAGTGCATGACGAACTGATATTTGAGGCACCGGAAGAAGAAATTGAGAAATTGAAAGAAATCGTACCTGAAGTGATGGAGTCTGCCATCGCCCTAGACGTACCTTTGAAAGTTGACTGGGCTTATGGATTGTCTTGGTACGAAACGAAGTGAGGGAAGTAAAAGATGCCTGAACTGCCAGAAGTCGAAGGGGTCGTCCGTGCACTAGCACCCATTGCAACGGGACGGACGATCATGGAGGTGACCGTTTCGAATACGGTCATCCACGCAAAACAACTTGGGAAAGAAACGATTATCAAAGGGATCACGACTGAAGACTTTATCTTGGATATTGTCGGTATGACTATCACGGATGTCACACGTCGCAGCAAATACATTTATTTTCATTTAACGAAAAAAGGGAATGTATGCTTGCTTGTCAGCCATCTTGGTATGACGGGTGCTTGGTTCACTGTTCAATCAGTTGATGATATTCCGGAACAGAAATTTCGCAACCATGTTCATGTCATTTTCAAAATGGATGATGGGGGGCTGCTCGTCTATTCAGATATCCGCCGATTCGGTGAGGTGAGGCTGATGGGATGTGAAGCAGATTACCCACCTCTATTGAAAATGGCGCCGGAGCCCTTCGCTGTAGGCGCATGCAATCATTTCTTGGAGATGGCGGCACAGCCGAAATATGCGCGCAAGCCGATCAAAGAAGTCATTATGGATGGCCATGTCGTTTCGGGCTGCGGCAATATCTATGCGACGGAGGCGCTTTTTAACATGAATATCCATCCGGGCAGAACGGCTGAGCGGATTAGTGTAAAAAGGAAAGAGGAATTGTTCGCCGCGATTGTCGCAGTTCTACAGGAAAGTATCGACGCAGGCGGCAGTTCCATTTCCGATTACCGGAATATTAACGGTGAGGCAGGCACAATGCAGGACAGGCTTAAAATGTACGGGCGGAAACAGTGTGCCGCATGCGGGTCAACAACGAAAAGTATGAAAATCGCAGGCCGTACTTCTGTTTATTGCCCAACATGTCAAAAATAGCGAGGAAGTGAGATTGGTGATCATCGGTTTGACGGGAAGCATTGCGAGTGGAAAAAGTACGGTCTCCACAATGTTGAAAAGAAAAGGTTTTCCAATTGTTGATGCCGACGAAATTGCAAGACAGGTTGTTGAACTGGGAAGTCCCGTGTTACAAGAAATCAGCCGCGTATTTGGAGAAAGCGTTTTGCAAGCGGACGGATCACTGAACCGGGTGAAACTTGGAGAAATAATCTTCAACGACGAAGAAATGCGTCAAAAATTGAACAGCATCATTCATCCTGCTATACGGCAAGAGATGTTAAAGCAAAAAGACGAATGGTTGGCAGGCGGTGCCAATACGGTCATAATGGACATTCCTCTTTTATTCGAGAGCAAGCTACAGTCTTTTGTCGATACAATCATCGTCGTATCCGTTACACCGGAAATTCAAAAAGAACGTCTTATTGCGAGAAATGTGTTATCGGAAGAAGAAGCGGATAGACGGATCCAATCCCAGCTGCCTGTGAAAGAGAAGGAAAAGGCTGCGGATGCGGTCTTGTTCAATAACGGCACGGTAGAAGAGACACAAAAGCAGCTTGATTCTCTCCTTCTTAAATGGGATTTACAGCTATAATTAATTTTAGAATAGTTAGACATTACAAATATCCAGACAAGTCCTTGGCACTTGCATAAAATGTGTTATACTAATCAAGAGTAATAGATAAAAAGTATAACATACATGCGGGAGGACTAATAATGACTACTTCTATAGCAATTAACGGGTTCGGACGAATTGGACGGATGGTGTTCCGTCAAATGATCATGGAGGACGAGGTGACAATCGTAGCGGTGAATGCGACGTATCCACCTGAAACGCTTGCTCATCTGATTAAATATGATACAACTCATGGTACGTTTGAAGGTGAAGTGATTGCTGAAGAAGGAGCACTCGTGGTGAATGGCAAACGCGTGAAAATCGTTGCTGATCGGGATCCACTAAATCTCCCTTGGAAGGAATTGGGTGTCGATGTCGTTATTGAAGCAACTGGAAAATTCAATGAACGTGACAAAGCGGCCCAACATTTAACTGCGGGTGCAAAAAAAGTCATTTTATCTGCGCCGGGGAAAAATGAGGATATTACAATCGTGATGGGTGTTAACGAGGACAAACTCGACATCATCAAACATGATGTCATCTCAAACGCCAGCTGCACGACGAACTGTCTTGCTCCGGTTGTAAAAGTCCTGAACGATACATTTGGCATTGAAAATGGTTTGATGACAACAGTACATGCTTATACGAACGACCAGAAAAACTTGGATAATCCGCATAAAGATCTACGCCGTGCGCGTGCATGTGCGCAATCGATCATTCCGACTTCGACAGGAGCGGCAAAAGCGTTGTCACTTGTTTTGCCCGAAATGGCTGGTAAAATTCACGGACTGGCCTTACGCGTTCCAACACCGAACGTTTCATTGGTCGATCTGGTGGTCGATTTGAAACAGGACGTCACTGTGGAAGCGGTTAACGATGCATTCAAGAGAGCTTCAAATGAAGAATTGGATGGCATTCTACGCTTCACGACAGAGCCCCTTGTGTCAATCGATTTTAATACGTCCACTGACTCGGCGATTATCGACGGTCTTTCAACGATTGTCATGGGCGACCGAAAAGTGAAAGTACTTGCTTGGTATGATAACGAGTGGGGTTACTCCGCACGCGTTGTCGACTTGGCAAAAAAAGTTGGAAAAGAACTGAAAACAACTGTCCATGCATAAGAAATACTCCGCCGCCCGAATGGGATGGCGGAGTTTGTTTTTTTTACGGATGTGTTTTGGAAGTTAGCCTAGATCTTTTTTATTCGAGAAAAGGGTGTTCTCCCGCCTGCTCTCACTTCATCGGATGGATCTGTCTAGGCTTATTGCCTTCAACGCTATTGTTCAAAAGAAATCTTTTTGGCTACAGTCCGATTTTTTTTCGTCATTCTGTTATAATTAAGTTACTATCTATGGAAAAGCGGAGGAAACAACTATGATATGTCCAGCCTGCCAATATAATGGCACCCGGGTCGTCGATTCCAGGCCAGCGGAAGAGAATCGGTCGATTCGTCGCCGCAGGGAATGTGAAAGTTGTGCGTTCCGTTTTACGACATTTGAAAAAGTGGAAGAAATGCCACTAGTTGTTGTGAAAAAAGACGGTTCTCGGGAAGAATTCAGCGGCGAAAAAGTGCTCAGAGGATTAATTCGTGCATGTGAAAAACGGCCTGTATCCCTTGAGGACCTTAAAAACATCGTCTACTCGATTGAAAAGGAATTGCGAAGTGCAGGTGTCGTTGAAATCAATTCAGATGAAGTTGGGGAAATGGTGATGGAGCAGTTGGTGGATATTGACGAAGTTGCGTACGTCAGATTTGCCTCAGTGTATCGCCAATACCAGGACGTGACAGTGTTTATCGAAGAATTGCAGGACTTGCAGAAACGCGCAGAAAAACGATAGGCATCATGTGAAGGGAAAGGAGGAGTTCTCATGGCGCCACTCTACAAAGAATTGCAACCAGTCGATGAATACACCATTGTATTGCCGCATCCGTTCTCGGATTATGATCGTCAACTCCTCACATTATTTTATCAGCCGCTTATAGGTCCGGATGCCGTCAGCCTTTTTATGACGTTTTGGGCAGATGCGGAACAAGGACCTATCCGGTCATTCAACCATTACCATTTAATGAACATCTTGACGATGCCGCTCGGGCGGATCTTTGAAGCGCGTATATCATTGGAGGCAATCGGGCTTTTGCGGACAAAAAGAAAGAGAAATGGGGAGGCGAGAGTTTTTAACTATGAACTCTTGCCACCGCTCGATGCAAAAGCTTTTTTTGCTGATCCTTTACTATCGACATTCTTGTTCAGTAAAATCGGTGAGCAGGCTTATCGGAATTTAAGATCCCGCTTTTCCCTGACTAACGCGCAAGATGAGGATTACGAGGATATCTCACGGACGTTCATGGATGTGTACACACCTGTACAGAATGGTCTGAGTCAGGAATCGGCAGAGAAGCAAAACTTCAAAGGACGAAATGAGCCTACGGCAATCCCGTTTGAACCTTCCAATTTCGATTTCAATCTTCTCCGGTCCGGATTATCCGAGCAGATGATCCCTCAAGCAACACTTGCAAAGGTGTCGAAAGAAATGATTGCGAAACTAGCATTCCTCTATTCATTGACGCCGTTGGATATGCAAAAAGTGGTCATGCTTGCATTGGATGAGGATTTAAATTTACCTGAGGATAGATTGCGCAAAGCCGCCGCGGAATTTTACAAGATGAACGTATCAAAAGAGGCACCTGTCCTCCAGAAAGTATTTAAACAGGAGCCGCCACAACAAGTGGAGTTGAAAACGCGGGATGACGAACAGGCATATTATCTAGAAAATACCGCGCCTATCGATATGCTTCGTAATCTAAGCGGGAAAGAGCCGCTATCGGTGGATGTCCAACTCGCTGAAAGGCTTATTAATGTCCATGGGATGCCGATTGGCGTTGTCAATACGCTCTTACAATTCGTGTATTTCCGTAATGACGGGAAACTGACGAATAAGTATGTAGAGCGGATTGCCTCTCATTGGATGAACAAAAAAATAGAAACAGCCAAAGCGGCTATGGAAATTGCGCGCCAAGAGTATGATAAGTATACGAAATGGAAAAACGAAGGACAAAAACCGGCAGTGCAAAGAAAATCGGCACGTGAAGAACGCGTACCGGACTGGTTTTATAAGAATGAGGAAAAGAAAGAGAAAAAGGAAAAAACGGTAAAAACATCAACAACAGATTTTAACGTCGAAGAAGAACGCCGTAAATTACTGAAAGAACTGGGTATTACGGAAGATGAGGTGAACTGAAATGGAACGAATCGGGGATGCAATGAAGCGGGTCGTAAAAGCGCCTGCGTTTGCGGAACGCTATGAAGAATTGCGCAAAGAAGTGATGGAGAGCCCGGGAGTGCAGCAATTTCTCTCAGATCATTCCGCAGAGGTTGATAAAGGGGTAGTGGACCGTAGTCTCAATAAGTTATACGAATATGCAACGGCTTCACATGGTTGCGGGAAATGTCCTAATCTAAACGGATGCATCAACATCATGAAGGGTTTTGAACCCAAACTTATACTGACGCGTGGATCCATTGATATTGAATACATGAAGTGTCAGACTAAACTTGTCGACGAAGAAACACGCAACGTCGCCAAGATGGTGGACAGTATGTATATGCCAAGGGATGTTATGGAGGCACGTTTGCAAAACATTGACATGTTTTTTGATGAAAGTAGAGTGAGAGCTGTACGTGCCGCAAAGGATTTCCTGAACGTCTACGATGAAACGGGACAACTCCCTGAACGCGGTTTGTATATTTATGGACCTTTCGGTATCGGGAAATCATTCATACTAGGTGCGTTGGCAAATGAACTTGCCAATCGGAAAATCCGGACGGTTGCCGTCTATGTTCCGGAATTTTTACGGGAAATCAAGCAATCCATCCAAGATCATTCACTCAATGAAAAAATCGATTTTGTGAAAAAGGCACAAGTGCTCATGCTAGATGACATTGGTGCAGAGGCGATGTCTGCCTGGACGCGTGACGAAGTACTCGGCACTATTCTGCAATTCCGGATGGCTGAAAGACTACCGACATTCTTTACTTCTAATTTTAATTTCAGTGATCTTGAGCATCACCTGACCTATACGCAACGTGGCGAAAAAGAGGCTGTGAAGGCTGCAAGGATCATGGAGCGAATCCGTATGATTAGTACCCCAGTGCAGCTGGAGGGTGAAAACCGCCGGAGGTGATTGTCGACAGGCAATTTGAAGTGCCTATCGAAGAACTTTCACATACAAGTTGAAAGTGGCTTGCATTTTTGGCATACTCGGCGTATACTCGGTCATAATAAAGTATTTATAAAACTTGAAATGCAAAGATGAGGACAATAATCGATTTGTCGACTTACAGAGAACGGGGTCATCGGCTGGAAGCCCCTGAAGAACAGACACACGATTTACCGCCTTGGAGCAGCATCGATGAATGCGTAACAGTAATCGATGACGGAATCCGGCCCGTTAGCCGATGTCAAGCTTCATCTTTCCGTATTTTTTACCGACGGATCGAAGAAACAAGGGTGGAACCGCGAGCTAAAGCTTCGTCCCTTTCCAGGGATGGGGCTTTTTTTGTGTTTAAAAAATGGATGTAGGAGTGTATACCAATGGCAGATATGATTAAACTAAAATTTCCTGATGGAGCAGTGAAAGAGTTCCCACAAGGTACGACAACTGAAGAGGTTGCAGCATCGATTAGCCCAGGGCTCCGCAAAAGTGCTTTGGCCGGTAAAGTGGACGACAAACTGATTGATTTGAAATCACCGATTACAGAAGATGGGGAAATTGCAATCATTACACCACAATCTTCGGAAGCGTTAGAGATTTTACGCCACAGCACGGCACATCTCTTGGCGCAAGCTGTCAAACGGAAATTCCCGGACGCGAAACTTGGAATCGGTCCTGTAATTGACAGTGGATTTTACTACGATATCGATTCACCTGAACCGATTACGGCTGAAGACTTGCCGGAACTCGAAAAAGAAATGAAGAAAATCATCGGTGAAAATGTCGAAGTGATCCGTCACGATGTATCCCGTGAAGAAGCTGAAAGAATCTTCAAAGAAATCGATGACGAATACAAACTGGAACTTCTCGAAGCCATCCCAGCAGGGGAACAAGTTTCACTCTACGAACAGGGTGATTTCATCGACCTTTGCCGTGGTGTTCACGTACCGTCAACAGGGAAATTGAAAGAATTCAAATTGCTTAGCATTGCGGGAGCATATTGGCGTGGAAATTCCGATAACAAAATGTTACAACGGATTTACGGGACGGCCTTTTTCAAGAAAGATGAGTTAAAAGAACATTTACGTCTTTTGGAAGAGGCGAAAGAGCGTGATCACCGTAAAATCGGGAAAGAACTTGATTTGTTCATGAACTCCCAGAAGGTCGGTCAAGGTTTGCCATTATGGCTACCGAAAGGTGCGACGATCCGTCGTGTAATCGAAAGATATATCGTCGATAAGGAAGAGAAACTTGGATATGACCATGTGTATACGCCTATTCTTGGAAGCGTTGAGCTCTATAAAACATCCGGTCACTGGGGGCACTATCAAGACGGCATGTTCCCTGTAATGAGCATGGATAATGAGGATCTCGTCCTTCGTCCGATGAACTGTCCGCACCATATGATGATTTACAAAAACGGCATCCATTCTTATCGGAATTTACCAGTCCGTATTGCGGAACTCGGTACGATGCACCGCTATGAAATGTCCGGGGCTTTATCCGGTTTACAACGTGTTCGTGGGATGACATTGAACGATGCGCATATTTTTGTTCGACCAGATCAAATTAAAGATGAATTCAAACGTGTTGTTCAGCTAATCATTGATGTTTATAAAGATTTCAATATCACCGACTACTCCTTCCGTCTATCCTATCGTGATCCTGAAGATACGGAAAAATATTACGATGATGATCAAATGTGGGAACATGCACAACGCTTGTTAAAAGAAACGATGGACGAAATGGAGCTAGACTATATTGAAGCGTATGGGGAGGCAGCCTTCTACGGACCGAAGCTTGACGTCCAAGTGAAAACGGCAATCGGAATGGAAGAGACTCTCTCTACTGCACAACTAGACTTCTTGCAGCCCGAACGCTTTGATTTGACGTATGTTGGGGAGGACGGTAAACAACATCGTCCAGTTGTCATCCACCGTGGTGTCGTTTCGACGATGGAACGTTTTGTTGCTTTCCTCATTGAAGAATATAAAGGGGCATTCCCAACTTGGCTTGCACCAGTTCAAGTGGAAGTGATTCCCGTTTCGCCGGGTGTGCATTTTGATTATGCGGATGGGGTACGTGAAAAATTGGTCGCTGCCGGATTCCGGGTTAATATCGATAGCCGTGATGAAAAAATCGGTTATAAAATCCGTGAAGCGCAAATGCAAAAAGTACCGTATATGCTTGTACTTGGGGATAAGGAAATGGAAACCGGTGAAGTGAACGTCCGTAAATACGGCGAGCAGAAATCGGAAAGCTTGCTATTTGAAGAATTCCTTGCTAGACTAAAAGAAGAAGTTACGAATATCTAACGAAATTTGTTGACAAGTCCATTGTCACATGGTAAAGTAACTAAGGTTAGTAATAACCGAATACAGTTTGTGGTATAAGAAGAGGCTACCCGCTTCTCACCTGTTTGACGCCTAACCGTTGTTGACAGGTCAGCACATAGTGAACGTGCCATGCATTTCAATGCATGTACACATACGCGGGTAGACAAATTCGAATTTGTCTACCTTTTTTTATTGGATGGACCTGTGGGACCGACCTTATCGGGCGGTATACCCAAACCATGTATTCGCGAGATAATATCCGGAGGTGGATTACTATTAGCAAAGACATGTACGTAAATGAGGGCATCCGCGCCCGCGAGCTGCGCATCATCGACCATAACGGCGATCAGCTTGGAATCAAATCCCGTACCGAGGCATTGGAAATTGCAACTCGTGCGAATTTGGATCTCGTCCTTGTCGCTCCAACAGCGAAACCCCCAGTAGCTCGTATCATGGACTATGGGAAGTTCAAATTTGAGCAACAGAAAAAGGATCGCGAAGTACGTAAAAATCAGAAGATTATCCTACTCAAAGAAGTTCGGTTAAGCCCGACAATCGATGAACACGATTTTCAGACGAAACTCCGTAACGCGATTAAATTCCTTGAAAAAGGCGACAAAGTGAAATGCTCAATCCGTTTCCGCGGACGTGCGATTACGCACAAGGAAATCGGACAGCGCGTCCTTGACCGCTTCGCAGAAGCGTGCAAAGATGTATCGACGGTTGAACAACGGCCGAAGATGGAAGGCCGCAGCATGTTCCTAGTGCTTGCGCCAACTGCGGAAAAACAGTAACAACGAAAGATTTAGGAGGAACAGATCATGCCAAAAATGAAAACTCACCGCGGCTCAGCGAAACGTTTCAAAAAAACTGCATCTGGTAAATTGAAACGCGGCCGTGCTTACACAAGTCACCTTTTTGCGAACAAACCGACAAAAGCGAAACGCCACCTGCGTAAAGCTTCACTCGTTTCTTCAGGAGACTACAAACGCATTCGCCATATGATCACATACATGTAATAAGCAAAAAACAATCGGACAGAAAAGCAGGAGGTAATTAACTATGCCACGCGTAAAAGGTGGAACAGTGTCGCGCAAGCGTCGTAATCGAGTACTTAAATTAGCAAAAGGCTACTACGGGTCAAAACATAGACTTTATAAAGTTGCAAACCAACAGGTGATGAAATCACTTAACTATGCATACCGTGACCGCCGTCAAAAGAAACGTGAATTCCGTAAACTTTGGATCACACGTATCAACGCGGCTGCACGTACGAACGGTCTTTCATACAGCACACTAATGCACGGTTTGAAAGTTGCTGGTATCGACGTTAACCGTAAAATGCTAGCTGACCTAGCTGTCACTGACGCACAAGCGTTCACACAACTAGCAGATGCTGCAAAAAAATCAATCGCAAAATAAGACAACCCCTAAAAGTCGTCACGAGAATCGGATTTAATCCGATCTTGAGGCGGCTTTTTTAATGTCATCGTGGTTGCTGGCCGTCGTACAGTTAGCGGAATTCGTCGTAGAGAATCCGAGCTGTCGTCCAGTTACAGAAATCTGTAAAACAGTTGGTTGAATCCGTCGCATAGAATCCGAGTTGTCATACAGTTACAGAATTCTGTGAAACGGTTAGTTGAAGTATAGTGTATAAAGTTCATAAAATGTAAAAGGGCCTTTTCTTATAAATTAAACTTCAAATTTTTTACTATCATTAATATAAAACGTTGCTGAAGATTTCCCTTTTTTAATAAGTGGTGATTTTTTTAGAACGTAATATGCGGCATGTTTATTTTTTAGCTTTAAAAAGTTACGACATTCTTCATTGTTGATCGAGTTTTTGACAAGCATAAGCCAATCTTGGATACCTTCGTTGTGAGGGTCACTAGCAACACTTTTACAACGCGGGCAACACCAAGTTTCCCGGTTTTTTGGCAAGAGATTTTCATGGCAATATTGACATAATAAGCCTGTCCGTAAATCATTTGGATTGACATGATAATAAGAACAAAGAGGAAATGGATTGAATTGCTGCTGTTCAGAATGTATTTTTCTTGTAACGTCTTGAACTTCTTTTGATGAGAGGTTTCGGCCGACAGATTGAAAATTTTGCAGGTAAAAAGGAAGTTGCTTCTTATAAATAATGGGGAAGTCGTGAGGCGCATCTTTCACTTTGGTGTTTGGATTTGCAAGAACAAGTAAGCCGTTCGTCTCCATGTGGATTCCGCGTTGAGGGAACCATTCATTAAGGTTAGCCTTATTCGCTTCAAGCTGGTATACGGGACAATCAATGACGGCTTCATCTCCGGTTTCGAGTATCTGCTCAAGATGTGGAGGATTTTGTACAAATCGGACTGTATCCTTTAGATTCTTCACTTCAATGACTAATACATATCGTTCCGTAATAATCAAAGTGTCAATCTGAAATGTCAGGGGTGGGGAAATGCGCAAATGTACATCATAGAAAATCTTTGTTAAGGGAGGGAACTGAGTACGCTCGAAAATCGAAGTTACATTCTCCTGAATAGCCTGCACCTACGCGATAGGGAACATCTTTTAAAAATATAGTTTTCTGATGTTCGGGCGCTAGTCGGGCAATCAAACGGGGGATTGCTTGGAGTAAAATCGGTTGAGCCCTTTTAAATTTATTTCGTATTAGGATCATCTCCATTCATAGTAGTCTGATAATTACGATTGATTTTATACAAAGGTACGAGAATTGACAATAATTCTTTATGAAATATCGTGACTGTCGTACAGATTTTACATTCTATCGTACAGCCCGCCGAATCTGTCGAAGAGTAACTATTCTGTCGTATAGTTTTCGTCAACAATCGAACAGTCCGCTAAATCTGTCGAACGGCAGCCGTCCCGTCGAACAGTTTCCGACAACAGTCGTACAGTCCGCCGAATCTGTCGAACAGTTGCTGATCTATTTTCAAAGGAATTCGAAATTATAAAATTGCTGCCAGGTTCGCAGATTCATCGCTTTCGAACGGACAAACAGTGTAAAATGGAGAAAGTGAAAAGGGAGGGGAATGGATGGAGTCTGTGTTGATAAGTTGGATCATGTTTATATCGATTTGGGCATTTGCCGCGATGGGGTATGATAAACGGCAGGCGAAAAGGAAAGGGCAGCGCGTACCTGAAAGGAATTTATGGATGCTTGCGGTACTAGGAGGAGGCATCGGTGCCTATTTTGGCATGCAAATGTTCCGGCATAAGACAAGGAAGACGGCATTCAGAGTCGGCTTTTTTGTATTAGCGATTGTTTATGGAATCGGAATTCTATATCTTCTCGGTGTCAACCTGCTGGGGCTTAATCTCAATAGGGCATAAGAAAAAGCCCGTCAATTACCCGGGCTTTCTGTTCCTTTGACCAGTTGTTCTATTGGATTTTTCCAGCTGACAGCCGCTTTTGGATAATTGGATAGAATTTCAGATTCCAAGAATTGGAAGTCATCTTTTGTAAAGCCTTGCAGCTTTGCCACGTCTTTCACCCAAACGAAAATGGAGACGACGTCAAATGAATCAGTCGTTGTCCCTAAATATTTTTCACCTTCGAAAAAAGCGCCTTTGTAGGTGATAAAGAAATTTTTCCGTACATTTTTTATATCGTCATAAAAGTAATATTGCTCTTGTTCATACGCATCATCGAGTTTACGTTTTGGATCCGTCAAATAACGGATTCCTCGATAAAACAAATAAATGATGAGTACAATAATGATAAAGCGGATCAGCAATCCCATAACAGATCCTCCCTTATTATTTTTTATGGTACCCTCTAATACGGATGACAAGCAGTTTGGTTTCAAGATATTCAAAAAAAGTGGAGGTTTTTTTATGCAATTGACAAAATTATATTCCATGCAGCGGGGATTGGATTCATATATTCAACAACAAAGGGACGAACAGTCGGATGTTTTCTTGGAAAAAGGGTTAGCCCTCCTGGTTGAGCTGGCTGAACTTGCTAATGAAACACGATGTTTCAAATTTTGGAGCTTAAAAGGTCCATCCGAAAATACGATTATTCTTGAAGAGTACGTGGATTCTATTCATTTCCTGCTATCACTTGGGATTGAAAAAGGGTTTGATACGCTTTCGACATGGCCGGAAGGGGAAGTCGAGGGGGAGTTGACACAGTTATTTTTGAAGACGTCAACTGCCATCCATCGATTTTTGGATGCGTTGACGATTGACACGTATAAGGATGTTTGGGTCCACTATGGGGCTATCGCAAAACAACTTGGATTTACTAATGAAGAAATCATTGACGCTTACATAGCGAAGAATGAAGAGAATTATAAACGACAAAACATGGGTTATTAAAAAGTTTTATAGAAAAATCAAAAAACTGATTGACAGAAACCTCTGTATAAAAAATAATAGAGGTAGGAAGCGAAATAGTAAGGGGGAGTAACTGTGATCGAATGGAATAAAGAGGACTTTGGGGTGCGTTTAAAGACATTACGGGAGCAACGCGGATTATCGATGATGGCATTTGGGACTGCGATCGGTACATCAGCAAGCCGCATTAAAGATTGGGAAAAAGGTAAGAATGCGCCATCTGCTGCTTGGATCGCAAAAATTTCCGAGCGGTTCAATGTTTCGACGGATGAACTCATCCTAGGCATTGAGAATGGTTCAAATCCGTTTAAGTCTTCTGGTGTTACAAACGCAGAAATGCTTTATGAAAAGCTGAGAGAGACAATTACTGGCGAAGTCAAGGCGGATATGCAGACGGATGCAAGGGAAGATCTGTATGCAGAACTTGACGCGAAGAATAAGGAACGCTATCGGAGTGGAAAGGGGAGAAGGCTGGCAGAAAGGGAACTGCTTGCGATTCTGACCGAATTACCGAAGAAAGAAGTGCTTGAACTACTTGAGCTGGCTAAATTGAAAAAACGCTGGTTATGACTGCATTGGTTTCCACGGGAGAAAAGAGAGAAAAGCATTTACGTCGTCGCGGAAAGAGATGGATTTTTTTATGTATACTACTAGCGGTTTGCAGTTTAGGAATCTATCAAGGCAATACGACAGTAGGTGTCACACATTACACAGTCGTTTCAGAAAAGCTTCCCAAAGCCTTCAATGGCTACAAAATTGTCCAGTTGTCGGATTTGCATGATGCCCAGTATGATATTGGTCATACGGATGTCGTTACGCAAGTGAAAGAGATTGCCCCTGATGCGATATTCATCACGGGGGATTTTATCGATAGCAATCGTTATGATCTTGAGCAGAGTCTACTTCTTGTAGAGGCTCTTCAATTTGTTGCGCCGTTTTATTATGTGACAGGAAATCATGAAATTGCAACAAATGATTTGGAGCGGATTAAAGGGTCACTCAAAGAGTTGGGTGTACGCGTGTTAACAGATGAAGCGGAGATCATTACAGTATCGCCGAATGATTCCATCGCCATCGGGGGAGTGGAAGACCCCTTGGCAAGTGGCACAGGAGCTCATTTAGCAGTTGAAGCATCCGTACGTAAGGCGTTTGAACAAGTACCTGCCGATCTATTTAAAGTTTTATTGTCGCATAGGCCTGAACAATTTGATGTCTATGCGGAGCAGGGAATAGATGTCACATTCAGCGGGCATGCCCACGGAGGACAATTCCGTTTACCAGGATTAGGTGGGCTTGTATCGCCAGGGCAAGGGTGGTTTCCGAAATATACGTCAGGCGTTCATGAAAAGGGTCGCAGCCAGATGGTTGTCAGTCGAGGTTTAGGAAATAGTGTCGTGCCTGTCCGGATTTTCAATCAACCGGAAATTGTCGTAGTGACATTCCAACAATCTTTGAACGAATAGAAAGCGCAAAGGAGTAGGTATCCTTTGCGCTTTCTTGTTCTATGAAAATAGGAAGCTATTCAGGTATGATTAGAATTAGGTGAATAGTTTGTTATTTCAAAAGAAAGGAAGATGATTATGAAAGCATTTATCCATGAAGCCGGCAAATTGAAACTAGGGGAGATGAAAGAGCCGGTTGCTGGACGAGGTGAAGTTGTTGTGGCCATTAAAGCGGCAGGACTGAACCGCAGGGATTTATATATCCCGGCCCGTAGAGGAGATGCCCAGGAGGCGATGACGCTCGGTTCTGATGGTGCAGGAGTGGTTGAATCCGTCGGTCAGGGCGTGGAGGATTTCAAGGTGGGAGATGAAGTGATTATCAATCCCGCACTGCGCTGGTTTGAAAATAGTGATGCTCCACCGAAAGGATTTGATATTCTGGGGATGCCGGATAACGGGACATTTGCGGAGAAAATCGTTATTTCAGCAGAACAGGTTGAAAAGAAACCTGGACATTTGACCTGGGAAGAGGCAGCTGTCCTAAGCTTGGCAGCATTGACAGGATACCGGGCTTTATTTACTAAAGGGGGATTGAAAGCAGGGGATACGGTTTTCATCCCGGGAGCTGGCAGCGGTGTCGCGACTTATCTTATTTCATTCGCCAAAAATAGTGGGGCACGTGTGATCGTGACTTCGCGTAGTGAAGAGAAACGCAAACAGGCACTTGCACTTGGAGCGGATCGGGCACTGGATACAAACGGGAACTGGGGGGAAGAATTGAAAGGAGAAACGATTGATCTTGTCATTGATAGTGTCGGCAGAGCAACATTTAACCGCTCATTGGACATATTAAAAAAAGGCGGTCGTATCGTTGTCTTCGGAGCAACGACTGAGGATACGATTGACCTTGATTTACGTGCGTTTTTTTATGGTCAATACCAATTATTCGGTTCAACAATGGGGAGTCGGGAGGAGTTGCGGGATATGCTGAAGCATATTGAAGAATTCGGAACGAAACCCGTTGTCGATCGGGTATTTGATTTGGATGAAGCACAGCAGGCATTCGACTATATTGAAGAGAGTAATCAGTTCGGAAAAGTCGCACTCCATGTGACGAATTAACTTCAAATATCAGTCGTAAAAGCATGTCTGCTATCAGTTGGAAATAAGATATACTGTGGGTAATGAAAGGTGGCGGCAGACATGACTGAGAAAATTGTATTGACCGATCTACAAATCGCTTCACGAGCGATCATGCAACCGATTGGTGAAATTGCGACAAAAGCGGGTATACCAGAAGAAGCGGTTGAGCCGTATGGTAGATACAAAGCGAAGATAGACGTTTCGAAATTGCCGGGGAAGGTTAACGATGGAAAAGTGGTACTTGTCACTGCAATTAGCCCGACGCCGGCAGGGGAAGGAAAATCGACTGTAACGGTCGGTCTGGCTGATGCACTGTCAAAATTAGGTGAAAAGACGATGATTGCGTTACGGGAACCATCTCTTGGACCTGTCATGGGCATGAAAGGCGGAGCGACGGGCGGCGGTTATGCGCAAGTGCTGCCGATGGAGGAGATTAACCTGCACTTCAATGGTGACATCCATGCCATTACGACAGCGAATAACGCGTTGAGTGCATTGATCGACAATCATCTTCACCAGGGGAATGCACTTCGGATTGACCCCCGCAGAATTACATGGAAACGGGTTTTGGACATGAATGACCGTGCGCTACGGAATGTGACGATTGGGCTTGGCGGACCGGCACAAGGTGTACCTAGAGAGGAAAGTTTTGATATTACAGTGGCATCTGAAATCATGGCAGTGTTCTGTTTGGCGACGAGTCTTCAAGATTTGAAGGAGCGGATTGCACGGATTGTCATTGGCTACACGTATGACAAGGAAGCGGTGACTGTCCGTGATCTAGGTGTCCAAGGGGCGTTGACCTTGCTGCTTAAAGAAGCGTTCAAGCCCAATCTTGTCCAATCGATCGAAGGTACTCCAGCGCTGATCCATGGAGGACCATTTGCGAATATCGCACATGGCTGTAACTCGTTGATGGCGACGAATACGGCTCGTAAATTGGCTGATATCGTTGTAACGGAGGCTGGATTCGGGTCAGATCTTGGGGCTGAAAAATTCATGAATATCAAAGCGCGTCAAGGCGGGTTTGCTCCTGACGTCATCGTTGTCGTCGCAACCATCCGTGCGCTTAAGATGCACGGCGGTGTACCGAAAGCAGCGCTTGGGGATGAGAAAGTACAAGCTGTCATAAGCGGTATGGACAATCTGGCGAAACATATCGAAACTGTTCACGCCTTTGGGGTAAAGCCGGTCGTTGCATTGAACAGGTTCATCACAGATACCGCAGCAGAGCTTCAGGCTGTAATGGACTGGTGCCAGGAGAAAGATATCAACGTCGCACTTACGAACGTCTGGGAGCAAGGCGGGGAAGGCGGCACCGCATTGGCGCGAGAAGTGTTAGAATTGATGGAGAAACCGAACCAATTTGCTCCGCTTTACAATGTGGAACAATCCGTCGGTGATAAAATTACAACAATCGTACAAAAAGTATACGGCGGAGACGGTGTCAAATTTACAGATCAGGCGCTGAAAAGCCTGCAGCATATCGAAAAAAACGGATGGGATTCGCTGCCGGTCTGCATGGCGAAAACCCAGTATTCCTTTTCAGATGACCCGAAGAAACTCGGTCGTCCTGAAGGTTTCACGATTACAATCCGGGATATCATTCCTAAGTTAGGCGCAGGTTTCCTCGTTTGCTTGACAGGGGATATCATGACGATGCCAGGATTGCCGAAAACGCCGGCTGCACTTCGAATGGATATCGATGACGACGGTAATGCTGTTGGTTTAATGTAAGTTATGTGAAGGTATTTATAAGTGAACGTGGCTATCCAATTGCAGAGGATAGCCACGTTTTTTTATCATTATAATGCTTTATCGTCGACTGAATCGAGCCAAGCTTCTATTGTACCGATGACCGATTCCACACAACCGTCTTCAAATGGTGAAATCAAGTTCGCTTCTGCAACGAGCTTTGTAAATGATTTTGATCCGCCGAGCGTGCAGAGGTGTAAATAATCTTTCCAAGCGGCCTCATGATCTTCGCGGGACCGCTTCCAAAATTGGAATGCACAAATTTGTGCTAGTGTGTAATCGATGTAGTAGAATGGGCTTGCATAAATATGGGCTTGACGTTGCCAGACCGCACCTAATTCCAAGTACTCGATTCCATCGTAATCACGCATTGGCAAATAAGTTTTCTCAATCTCTTTCCAAGCGGCTTTTCGCTCGGAAGGCGTCATGTCCGGATTTTCATAAATGACATGCTGGAACTCATCGACTGCGACACCGTATGGTAAAAAGAGCAAAGCTCCGCTCAGATGTGTAAATTTGTATTTATCGGTCTGTTCTTTGAAAAACAGCTCCATCCAAGGCCATGTAAAAAACTCCATGCTCATTGAGTGTATTTCAGCGCCTTCATAGGTTGGCCACATGTATTCCGGGATACCGATTTTACGGCTTGAATATACTTGGAATGCATGTCCGGCTTCATGTGTCAGTACGTCGATATCGCCCGCTGTCCCGTTGAAATTCGAGAAGATGAAAGGGGAATCATAGTTATCAATGAATGTACAATAACCACCTGCCTCTTTCCCTTTCTTTGCGACCACGTCCAATAGGTTTTTGTCTGTCATGTACTTGAAGAATTCATCTGTTTCAGGTGAAAGTGCCGCGTACATTTTTTTCCCGTTTTCAATGATCCACTCAGGAGATCCTTGTGGTGTCGCATTTCCGGTAAGGAAATCTAGTGACTGGTCGTAAAATTTCAAGGAGTCAACACCAATCCGCTCTGCTTGACGCTTATAAAGACGGCTTGCGAGGGGTACGATATGATCACGTACTTGATCCCGGAATTTTTTCACCATTTCCGCATCGTAATCTATCCGGTTCATCCGTACATAGCCCAGTTCGACAAAATTTTTGTAGCCGAGTGTTGTTGCGATTTCATGACGTAGTTTTACAAGTTCATCGTAAATTGTATCGAATTGCTCGCCATTGTCTGCGTAAAACGAATAAGATGCTTCCATGGCAGCCTTCCGGACAGAGCGGTCCGTCGATTCCGCATACGGTCCCATTTGAGCAAGTGTCAATGTTTTTCCGTCGAATTCGATTTGTGCGGATGCGACTAGTTTAGAGTAGTCGGAAGAGAGTTTGTTCTCTTTTTGCAAAAGACCGACGATTTCTGGTGAGAAGGACTTGATGGAATTGTCCGCTAATGCAAACAGTTGTGTTCCCCATTTCTGTTCAAGCTCAGCTCTGAAAGGTGTCGCAACAAGTTCTTTGTAGTAAGCTGTTTCAAGTTCTTGGTACTCAGGTCCGATTTCATCGAAATAATCGCGTTCTTTTTGATAGTACGCATCATTTGTGTCAATGGAGGCACGGATATAGACAAGGTTGGCCTGTGTCGAATAATCATTGCCAATTGCATTGATCTTTTCCATCACCTCGTTTTGCTGCTCAAATGAACTTGCGGAGCGGAAATCTTGAAGCAGTCCGTTAAATTCCTGTTTTACATTTTCCATGTCAGGCCTAGTGTATTGATAATCTTCAAATTTCAGCACATCGATTCCCCCCTGATTGTTAGTTGCGAAACCCTTAACAGTTTCTATTGTTCATGAAGTTCCGAGTGAATGCAAAGAAATTTTCCGGAGTACGGAAGAATCTTTTTAAAAAGATTCACTGGCATTCACTATTTCAGCGTATATTGGGTGTTTCTTTACCTATTTTTAAAGTATTTATCGAAATTCACCCTTTTCACTAGAGAATGCTGTACTATGAAGGGTGGCGGTCCACCGCTAAAAATTTAAAGTTTGTACGTGAGAGGTTGATTAGTATGGAAATAAATGAATACATTGTTGATAAAATCTTGGATCCCACTGGAATCATTACAGGAGAGCGTTATGAATACCGGCTCTATATCACATTGGATGAAGATGATGATTTGTATGCGGAAGGCGGAACAGGACTACGTGTAATTTACGCCGTTGATGGAGATGAAGGACGAATTGCTTCTTATCATTTTTTTGAACGGACAACTGAAAAACCTATGGATTTCGAACTGGAAGATGACGAAAAAGAAATCGTACTTGAGTTTTGCGGAAGTCATTTAAAGGAAGTTTGAAGAGAGGGAGAGCCCTTGTACATTGGATAATGTACAAGGGCTCTTTCTGTTTTAAACTACAAAGATACACGGTATTTTTCTACTTGCACGTTTTTTTTAGAAAACCAAATCAGATTAGGTGTGTTTTAGAGTGATTTGTTAGATAATGTGTAGAGTGGATAGGAAAGCGTGAATTTTTCATCCAAGACTAATCTAATTGGAGTGTATGTAAATGAGCAAGGAAATTGTAGATATCACCATCATAGGCGGAGGTCCAACAGGGCTTTTCGCTTCATTTTACGCGGGCTTACGAGAAATGTCCGTCAAAATTATTGATAGTTTGCCTCAACTGGGCGGCCAGCTAATTGAATTGTACCCCGATAAATATATTTATGATGTTGGTGGATTCCCTAAAGTCCTGGCAAAGGATTTTGTAGCAAATCTGGTGACACAGGCGCATTATGCAAAACCGGAAATCCTCCTTGGCGAGACGGCTATGTCGGCGACACGCGAGGGTGATCATTTTGTGTTGCAAACGGATAAAGGTGTCCATTTGACGCGCACGATTCTTTTGACGGCGGGGATTGGAGCATTCCAACCGCGTAAAATCGGACTGAAAGAAGAAGTGGATTTTGAAGGCAAGACGCTGCATTACGGCATTAAAGACTTATCAATCTTCAAGAATCAACAAGTCCTGGTATGCGGAGGAGGAGATTCGGCCGTTGACTGGGCGCTTATGTTAGAGGATATTGCAGCAAACGTCACACTTGTCCACCGTCGTGAGCGATTTACCGCTCATGAAACGAGTGTCAATCAGCTGATGGAGTCAAAAGTGAATGTGTTGACATCCCGCTCAGTGAAAGCGATTGAAGGTGAAGATGGAAAGGTCAGCGGAATTGTTCTTGCTGAAAAAGACGGCACAGAGCAACAGTTGCCTGTCGACCACCTGATTGTCAACTATGGAAATATCTCTTCATTAGGTCCTTTAAAGGATTGGGGACTGGAAATGGATCGGAATTCCGTTATGGTTAATTCACGTATGGAAACGAATATAGAAGGAATCTATGCCGCAGGGGACATTACAAACTATGACGGGAAAGTGAAGCTAATTGCCGTCGGGCTTGGGGAAGCACCTATCGCTGTCAACCATGCCAAAGCATATGTCGATCCAAAGGCAAGATTACAGCCGCTTCATAGTACTAGCATTTTTAGCTAATCGGTTCTTGTTCAGAATCCGAAGAGTATAGAAAAAGGGATGTCCTCATTGGGGACATCCCTTTTATTCTGTCTTGACTCTGGGTGCTTTTTTATTGCCATTCATTCAATTGTTCTTCCTCTGCGATGACTTGTAAATCATCCGCAGTAATGGTGAACACTTGGTAATCGGATTGTTCGGCGTACTTTTCCGCCGATTTTTTGATAAACTTGGGTGAACCGTCATTGTCTTCATCGAAGACAATGAGCATGCCATCCGAATTGCGCATGAAAAACTTATCCTTTTCAATGAATTGCCAAGGCGCTTCATATGGTCTCTTCGTCAGGCTCGTATGAAAATCGGCTTTAGCAACTATCATCCGGTACTTTTCTTGCTTCAACTCGTTCCAATTTTTCTCCTGTTCGAGGAAAGGGGTGATAACGGCATACTTCAACTCCGTGTATTCCTTTTTCAGATCAAGGACGACTTCCGCCGCCCACATCTCAATTCCCAGTTGACCACTGACAATAACCCATTCCAAGCCTTCCTCCAGGAAAGAGACCAGCCGTTTTTCCAATGCCTTTTTAATGAAACGGATGCCCGGATGTTTGTCGTCGAATATCCCGAGCTCATGCTGTTTGTAGCCTGTAACCACTAAACGTTTAAGAATTACCATCAACTCCCGAGACATATATATTGTTTATAGCTGTTATTCTATCAAAGCAAAATACTGATGGCGATGATCAATATAATCGGTACAAATAAAATGACGTAGCTAATAGGATGCCCAAAATTGACAGTCCAGCCGACGCCGAACCTTTTTTCAACGAAAATGGAAGGATCACTTTTGTTGACGTAAAAAATGCCTGCTTTCCAGTACTGATCATCATCCACATCGGTGATGCCCGGAACCAGATCATCTTCAATTGTCACATGAATCCTCGAGCCGCTTTGCCCCACTTTGAATGCATAAATGGCTGTTGCAATGAGAATGGCAATTAGAAAACCGAGAGGCAGCGCAAGCAAAAGTGCTGCATTCCCAAGCTCTTCATGAATCGTCGTCATTTGCAGGAAACTAAACAAAACAGTTAACAGAAAACTTGTCAACAAGAGAAACCAGCTTGTATATTTACGGAATGATAATTGCTGAACTTGCGATGATTTGCTTTTCGCGGGATTCAGTTTGATGCCCGAGCGTTTCGTCAGTGCGTTTATTCCGAGCATCATACCTTGTACAACAAACAGGATTAGCAGTAGTGCAATGACTGAAAAAGGTGTTTTAACACTGAACGTATCTGGTTGGCCATCCGGTCCCCAGTGTGTCGGAATCAGCTCGGGCATATTCCCGTATTGGGTGGCGGTATATGCAATCAGGCCGATTGTGATGATCATTGGTAAGGCGTATAAATAGGAAGGGAGCATTTCATCTTTCGAGCGGATTGTCAAATCGGCAATCCGTACTTGTTTCAACTCCGCACCCCAGTTATTTGAGCGTTTCAAATGTGTTATTTTTACGTGGAAGTAAAGATAGAACACCATGCTCACGATTAAAATACCGAATTGAATACCCAAGCCGATTAAGACAATCCGTTCTTCGGAAAGCATACTTTTTGTCGCCCAGATGGCAAAGGAAATAAGTGATACGATACCGATGATTAAAACGGTGGCCGCGTAAGCTTTTTTATAGGTGGCAACAGTCGTGTCTTCTGTATGCCCTTCGGGAATCGTGACACCGAAAGCAATCGTCCGCTTTAGTAAAAAAGGGATAGTCGCCTGCATGATAACAATAAAACCGATTATTAAAAGAAAAATGGTCAATGCCATTTATAACCCCTCCTTGATAGTGGAAATGAGAGATGCAGTGACTTTTTCAATATCTTCTGTCGCCATACCAAGTGCAATCGCTTCGGCAATAATGGGCTTAAGCTCATCAGTAATCCTGAGTCGATGCTCATCGGAGATTCCGTCCCTTGGTATCGGATTGATAATGGCGCCTGATTTAGGAACGATTCGGATAAGCCCTTTTTTTTCGAGCTCATGATATGACTTATTGACTGTGTGCATATTCATGCCGAGGTCTGAGGCCAACGACCTGACGGAAGGCAATGCATCCCCGGCTTTCAACTGTCCACGCGCAATGAGCACGATTAACTGATTGGTCAATTGGGCGTAGATTGGAATGACCGACGATGGTTCGATCTGGATAAGCAAACTGGCACCTCCTAACTGTTCTAATAATAGTATAACAAATTTGTGCTAGTAAGTATATAACAAAGATTGGAATGCCGTTTTATAAATAAAAGAAAAACCTCCTGAATGAACAGGAGGTCACCGTATTATTTCAAATTTGAAACTGTAACAAACTCGTACCCTTCACTTTGCAAGTAGGCAAGGACTGCTTCAAGACCGTCTGCCGTCGATTGGTGGATATCGTGCATTAAAATAATACTGCCGTCTTTCACCGAACTTTCCACGATGTCGATAAGCTGATCCGCATCGCGATGCTTCCAATCGAGTGTATCAACGTCCCACAGGATAACTGGCAAATCGGTTTGAGCGCGTACCGTTTGATTGACTGCGCCGTAAGGAGGCCTGAATGTAGTCGGCTTCACCCCAGTGACAGCTTCAATTATGGAAGATGTCCGATTGATTTCCTCGTGGATTTTCGCTATACTGACTTTCGTTAAATCGGGATGATTCCATGTATGATTCCCAAGTTCATGTCCTGCGTCCGTAATATGTACTGCGATTTCGGGGTAATATTCAACTCGGCTCCCAAGCATGAAAAATGTTGCTTTTGCATCGTATTTCTCCAATGTTTCAAGAATTTGCATCGTCGCTTTCGGATCAGGTCCATCATCGAAAGTGAGCGCTACTTGTCTTACGCCGGTTTCCGTACCGTCTGTTTCGGTATCTGATTCCGGTGTAGCCGGGATGGCTGCGTCCGCTCCATCGTCAGCAGGTGGTTCTGATGAAGTTTTTTCAGGTGGATTATTCTCTACAACTTCACTGTCAATCGCATCTTTATCGTCCGATGCTATTGGCAATTTGAAACCATCAGCTAGTAAACTGTTAATATCTCGAAGGGCAATGGCGATAATCGGAGGACCGGTAGAGCCAGCAGTAAGGATAACCTCATCAAAATAAAAGATAAGCGATTCATCTGTAATGGCAAAGTTACTATAATTTTCCCAATGAGGTTCTGTATACCAGTGAGCTTCCTCCAGTGAGAGCAAGTCATTCAAGGATGGGTCATTATACATAGTGTCTCTAACTAAAGTTGTAAGCCGTTTTAGGTTATCCAAATCCTTCGTAAAGATGTCTTCTATAGAAATCACTTGTCCTGAAGTAGGATTTAAATGAAAAGAACGAATTTCAGTTGAGCCATTTGCACCTCCAATGAAGCTACTATTGATAAGGACGAATGAATAGTTACCGGAGTGGTGAGGAAGCGTTTCAAAGGAAATATTTAATTCACTGCCAAGTTGGCTATCCTCTTCCGTTTCTGACAAATAATTTTTCTTCGCCTTTTTTATGTATGTGGATATTTCTTCGTTGAAATCACTATGTATGCTTTGCGGGTACTGGATGGCGAAAGGTGATGAAGGATCATTGGATGTTTCAGTAATAATTTTAATACCCGGATAATTGGAGTCAATGGTATCGACGACAACGGGTGATGGAGCTGTGGAGCTTTTGACAGCGCTCGACGGAGCAGCTTCGTTTTTAGTCGTCAGTGAAACTAAGTAGATGGCGGCCACAGTCAGAGTGATAATGGCGAGGGAAAATGTAATGTCGATCCATATAGAGCGACGTTTCCGATGTGTTTTTTTCATACTAGAGACTCCTTTTCTTTTTATAGAGAGTTAGACGGGTGATAGCTTGAAATAGTTTCAAAATGTAGTAAACTAGTGTCGAATTCAGTCGGTAAATCTATATATCTAGTATACATGAAAAATAATGTCAAACCAAGAAATGACAGCGATTTGGAGAAAACTAACAGCTACTAGATGAGCGGGAATTTTGGTAGGGAGTAAATGAGGCGGAGATTGATGATTATAACTTGTGGAGAAACTGTAACAAACGGCTTGTGACGCCGCATTTGTCACACAAAAATCTTTTTTCGTCAGGAATGATATGATACAATAACAACGTCCCGGATTTTGTAAATACGGGATGGATTTTGTATGTTTACAATACCATGCGCATCATCCGATCCGGTTGTTGGCTATAACATGCAATTATAAATAACAAGGTGGTTGGGAAAATGGAAAAAAGTTTATATCGAGTACTTTTGTACTATAAGTATGTACCTGTGGAAGACCCAGAAACATTCGCAGTAGAGCATCTGGAAGCTTGTAAGGAAATCGGTTTGAAAGGCCGTATCCTTGTAGGGGCTGAAGGGATTAACGGAACATGTTCAGGAACTGTCGAACAAACAGATGCTTACATGGACCTGTTGAAAAGCGACGAACGTTTCGCAGATATCGTTTTTAAAATTGACGAAGCGGACGGACATGCATTCAAGAAAATGCACGTACGTGCACGTCAAGAAATTGTGAATTTGAGCCTTGAGGAAGATATTAATCCGAATGAATTGACAGGCAAACGCCTAAGTCCTGAAGAATGGTTCAAACAGATGCAGGAAGAGGACACAATCATCATCGATGCACGGAATGACTATGAGTTCGATTTGGGCCATTTCCGAGGTGCAGTCCGCCCTGATATCGAAAACTTCCGTGATTTGCCGGAATGGATCCGTGACAACAAGGAGCAGTTCGAAGGGAAGAAAATCCTGACGTATTGCACAGGCGGTATCCGCTGCGAGAAGTTCTCCGGTTGGCTTGTACGCGAAGGGTTTGAAGACGTCAGTCAATTGCATGGCGGAATTGCCTCTTATGGCAAAGACCCTGTGGCGAAAGGTCAATTATGGGATGGACAAATGTACGTCTTTGACGAGAGAATCGCAGTTCCTGTTAACCAAGTGGAGCATGTCGTTGTCGGTCGCGATCATTTCGATGGAACGCCTTGTGAGCGCTATGTGAACTGTGCGAATCCCGAATGTAACGCGAAAATCCTAAGCTCTGAGGAAAACGAACACTTGTATATGCGCAGCTGTTCGGACGAATGCCGTACACATCCACGCAACCGTTACTTTGTCGAACATAATATGACAGTCGAGGAATACGATGAACGCATGGCTGCGATTGAACGCCATAAAAGCGAAATGCACACCTCTAATTAAAAAAATGTCCGGGCGGATTATGCCCGGACATTTTTTCTTATATACGAATCTCTTTCCTTCTACTGGAAGAAGGGATGTTCAATTCTTCCCGGTACTTACTGATGGTTCGCCTAGAAATAGTGATTCCTTGTTCAGACTTCAAATAATCTGCAATTTTTTGAGCGGAATGTGGTTTGTATTTGTCTTCATTTTCTACAAAGCTTTTGAGTAATGATTCTACAGTCGTTTGCGAGATGCTGTTACCGTCAGCCATTTCCAACTTCGACGTGAAAAGCGACCGAAGATTGAAAGAGCCAGAGGGTGTTTGAATCACTTTGTTTGTCGTCGCACGGCTAACCGTGGATTCATGCATCCCGATCTCATCTGCCACATCTTTCAATGTAAGCGGTCGAAGAGCTTGAAAACCATCTTTAAAAAAGTTTTTCTGTTTGTCCAGCAGCACTTTCATGATGGAGATAATCGTCTTTCGGCGTTGTTCGATACTACTCAGAAGCCATTGATAGTTTTTGAAATGGTCGTTCATATACGTTGAAATATTGTCTTTTGAATGAAGATAAGGAGCGTAATCCTTATGCACCTGTATGGATAGTAAAGAACCATCATTCAAATTATAAATAAGGGTACCCAATAATGTTAGCGCATCGTCATCAGAAATTATGAATTTTGCCTGTGCAAATAACTCATCACACATATTGATTTCCTGGGATTTGAGTGTATTCATCAGGATATCGTGGGAATCGGATGAATTAGTTGTACGTTGAACACGTTCTTCATATTGAATGGGTAGATCTTTCTCCTTCCGTTCGATTAGGGGGTTTTCAAGTTCTTGCACTCTAATAAATTGTTCAAGTTCAAATTTGTAATCGGAAAATGAAAGAGGGACTTATATAGCGGTGGATATGTTAGATGTAATGACCTCGCAATTTACGAAAGGTCACTGAAGAAAGTGTTCGTTTGAAGGGAACAGGATCTACTATTTAGAGTAGAATCGATTAATAAAATTGAAGATTGTCAAAATCAGATAGATGAATTGAAAAAATAGCAAGGGAAATAAGGATGGAGTCACTCCCTTTTCGCCTTAGAAAAATGGTATACTAGGTGCATTCAATTGAAATTGGAGGCAAAGGTTTTATGCAATGGAGAAATTTATATCGCGGTTTCTTTATCGGAATCAGTGATCTAATCCCAGGAGTTCGTGGAGTGGCAACCGCATCCGTTCTAGGGATTTATGATGAAATACTAGTGGCAATCAAGGGTTTTTTCAGCCGCGATTGGAAAAAATATATCGGATTTTTGTTGCCGTTAGGCATTGGTTTTGTTGTTACCCTCCTTTTTTTCAGTAAAGGAATCGCCTTTTTACTGAAAAACTATTATGATCCTATACATTACTTTTTCATAGGGCTTATTATTGGTGTCCTTCCATTTATCGCAAAGCAAGCGGGTGTGAAAAGGAATTTTAAGTTGCCGCATTTTCTACTTATTATAGTAGTAGGGGGTGTGCTAGCTACAATTGCCATCACAAATCCTTATGAGATGACCACAATCAAGACGCTGACAGGGGCAAATATAGTTGGCCTGTTTTTTGCCGGATGGGCAGGCGGTATGGCAATGCTTTTGCCGGGTATCGGCGGCTCGCTCATTTTCTTGCTACTGGGTGTTTATTCAACAGCGATTGGTGCACTTGCGAAATTGAACTTTCCGATTATCTTAGTCATCGGGGCAGGTGTGGTTGCAGGCTTTTTCATTGGTAATAAAGCAATCCGTTACTTGTTGAGCCGGTACAAGATTTTGACCTTTACCATCAGTATAGGTCTCGTTATTGGTACTGTGTTTATTGTGTACCCGGGAATACCGGAAAGTGGAACTCCATTTGTAACAAGTGTAATCGCTTTTATCACTGGACTAATTGTTGCCAACGTTTTCAGTTCGTCAACTCAGACATCCGGTGTGCATAACTAATCGAAAACGCCAGGTTCAAAACGATTCGGAATCGTTTTGATCCTGGCGTTTTTTCTATCTGAATAGGAATGATGGCGCCTCCGCTTTTCTTGTGATTTTGGTTGAGCCGTCATGATTGGCTTGGTCAACGCATAGTATAGATAAAACCATGCCCTGAATGGAGGGAACCAAATGGATATCTTAGACAAAGTAAGAAGCTTTCGAGTAGAAGAGAACAAGTTGAAATGGGAAGGCACGTTTGCGGATTATTTGGACATTGTTAAGAAGAGAAAAGAAGTTGCTCAAACTGCACATTCCCGCGTTTATAATATGATCAAAAGCTCGGGATTAATTGAAAAAGACGGAAATCGGCTTTATCAATTTTTTGGAGAAGAAATTTTTGGGCTGGAAGAGTCGATTGAAAGGCTTGTGGAGGAGTATTTTCATCCTGCGGCGAAGCGATTGGATGTTCGGAAACGGATTTTGCTGTTAATGGGACCGGTCAGTGGTGGGAAATCTACGATTGTTACATTGTTGAAGAGGGGTCTAGAAAGTTACTCCAGAACGGATGAAGGTGCGGTTTACGCCATTAAAGGCTGTCCGATGCATGAAGACCCGCTTCACCTTATTCCGCAACATCTACGTAAGGATTTTTACGAATCATACGGTATCCGCATCGAAGGTAGCTTGTCTCCACTGAATACGATGCGCCTTGAGAAAGAATATGGCGGTGAGATTGAAAACGTTTTAGTGGAAAGAATATTTTTCTCGGAAGATAAACGCGTCGGGATCGGGACCTTCACACCTTCCGATCCGAAATCACAGGATATTGCCGATTTAACGGGTAGTATCGACTTTTCCACCATTGCCGAGTTCGGTTCTGAATCGGATCCGCGTGCCTATCGGTTTGACGGAGAGTTGAATAAAGCGAATCGCGGTATGATGGAATTCCAGGAAATGTTGAAGTTGGATGAGAAGTTTCTTTGGCATCTGTTATCCCTTACGCAAGAAGGGAACTTTAAAGCGGGCAGATTCGCATTGATCAGTGCGGACGAATTGATTGTTGCCCATACGAACGAAACCGAGTACCGGACATTTATATCCAATAAAAAGAATGAGGCCCTGCATTCGCGGATCATTGTCATGCCGATCCCGTACAACCTGAAAGTCGGGCAAGAAGAACGCATTTATCAAAAAATGATTAAGGAAAGCGATATGGCCCATGTGCATATTGCACCGCATGCGCTACGGGTGGCTGCTATCTTCTCAGTCCTGACAAGGCTGGAAGATTCGAAAAAGCAGGGCTTGGATGTTGTGAAGAAAATGCGGCTCTATGATGGTGAAAATGTAGAAGGGTTCAACCAAGTTGATGTCGAGGAATTGAAAAAAGAGTTTCCAGAAGAAGGGATGCACGGCATCGATCCGCGGTATGTCATTAACCGGATCTCCTCCGCCATCATCCGCAAGGAAGTCCCTTCTATCAATGCGCTTGATGTCCTGCGATCTTTGAAAGATGGACTGGATCAGCATGCCTCCATTCCACAGGAGGATAAGGAAAAGTACATGAATTACATTGCGATTGCAAGGCGGGAATTTGACGATATCGCCAAGAAAGAAGTTCAAAAAGCATTTGTCTATTCTTATGAAGAATCCGCAATCACTTTAATGAACAATTATTTGGATAATGTAGAAGCCTATTGCAATAAGAACAGGCTGAGAGACCCGTTGACTGGCGAGGAAATGAATCCCGATGAAAAACTGATGCGTTCCATCGAAGAGCAGATTGGAATTTCAGAAAATGCGAAAAAAGCGTTCCGAGAAGAAATCCTCATTCGGATATCCGCCTACGCAAGAAAAGGGAAGCGTTTTGACTACAGATCACATGACCGTTTACGGGAAGCGATTCAAAAGAAATTGTTTGCCGATTTAAAGGACGTCGTCAAAATTACGACATCCTCTAAAACACCTGATGAATCCCATCTGAAAAAAATCAACGAAGTGGTTGCCAGACTGATAGACGAATACGGTTATAATTCGATTTCTGCCAATGAATTATTACGTTATGTCGGAAGCTTATTGAATCGATAATGCATGGTGAAGGGGAAAACAAGACTGATGTCGCATTGGTCTTGTTTTTTTCTAAAAAATCCCATAAGTTCTATAAAATTTCTGGATAATAGATAGGTGTGAATGAAAATGAGCGAAAAACAGGAAAATCAGTTTGTCGTCTCGCAGGAGAATTGGTCCTTGCACCGGAAAGGGCATCAGGATCAGACGCGGCATATGGATAAAGTCAAGGAAGCCATTCAAAATAACTTGCCGGATTTAATCAGCGAGGAAAGTATTGTTATGTCGAATGGTCGGGAAGTGATCAAAATCCCGATCCGTTCCTTAGATGAATACAAGATTCGCTATAATCATGATAAGTCGAAGCATGTCGGCCAGGGGGATGGGGATAGCCAAGTCGGAGATGTCGTTGCGAGCGACAAAGGTCAAGCGAAAGGCGGGCAAGGGCAAGGCAAACAAGCAGGGGATCAGCCAGGGCAAGACTATACCGAGGCGGAAGTATCCATTGCTGAAATCGAGCAGGCGCTTTTCAAAGAACTTGAATTACCGAATCTGGAACGGAAAGACCAGGCGGATACAACAACGGAAAAAATCGAATTCAATGATATCCGTAAAAAAGGGCTCATTGGAAACATTGATAAAAAACGAACGATTCTAACTGCAGTCAAACGGAATGCCATTAAAGGGAAAGCCGAAATCACCCCTTTCCATAATGATGATTTACGTTTTAAAACGTGGAATGAAGTGCAGAAACCTGAGTCGAAAGCGATTGTTCTCGCAATGATGGATACAAGTGCATCAATGGGGAATTTCGAGAAGTTTATCGCTAGAAGTTTCTTCTTTTGGATGACTAAGTTTTTGCGTTCCAAGTATGAGACGGTCGAAATTGAATTCATTGCCCATCATACAGAAGCGAAAGTCGTGACGGAAGATGACTTTTTTACAAAAGGGGAAAGTGGCGGTACAATCTGTTCGTCCGCATACCAAAGGGCATTGGAATTGGTCGGGGAAAAATATCATCCGTCCCGTTATAATATTTATCCTTTTCATTTTTCAGACGGGGAAAACATGTCCTCCGATAATGCAAAATGCATACAACTTGTCAATGAGCTGATGGCGGTGTCCAATATGTTCGGTTATGGGGAAGTGAATGCGTATAATCGCTATTCCACATTAATGAACACCTATAAGTCGATTGAAGATCCAAAGTTCCGTCCCTACGTATTGAAGGAGAAAAAGGATGTCTACCACGCGCTTAAAAGCTTTTTCCATAAAAAATCGGAGGGATTCGATTGACGGAAATGAAAGCACTTCATCGGGCAATCGATGAAATCACGGAGATTGCAACGGGGTTTGGTCTTGATTTTTATCCAATGCGCTATGAAGTGTGCCCTGCAGATATTATTTATACCTTCGGGGCATACGGCATGCCGACGCGTTTTACACATTGGAGCTTCGGCAAGCAGTTCCATCGAATGAAGTTGCAATACGATCTTGGGCTTAGTCAAATTTACGAGCTGGTCATTAATTCAAACCCTTGTTATGCGTTCTTACTAGATACGAATAGCCTGATTCAGAATAAGCTCATTATCGCCCATGTTCTTGCGCATTGTGATTTCTTTAAAAATAATGTTAGGTTTTCGAATACACGAAAAGATATGGTGGAAAGCATGACTGCAACAGCAGAACGGATTGCCGATTATGAAATGATTCACGGCAAGGAAGAAGTGGAACGGTTTTTGGATGCGGTATTAGCGATTCAAGAACATGTCGACCCCACGATGCACCAGCGTAAACGAACTTCAGAAGATCAGAATCAGTATGGGGAAGAGATTGTCCGAAAAACACCGTACGATGATTTGTGGGGGCTGGATGACAAAGAACCGAAACAGAAAAAAACAAAGCCGAAGCACGCGAAATTCCCTTTGGAACAGGAAAAAGACATTCTACTATTTATTTTGGAGCATAGCCGTGAACTTGAGGAGTGGCAACGTGATATTTTGACGATGATGCGCGAGGAAATGCTCTATTTTTGGCCGCAACTGGAAACGAAAATCATGAATGAGGGCTGGGCATCTTATTGGCATCAGAAAATTTTAAGGGAATTGGATTTAACATCGGATGAAACCATTGAGTTCGCCTCATTGAACGCAAATGTTGTCCAACCTTCAAAAACGAGAATTAATCCTTATTATCTCGGGCTGAAAATTTTTGAAGATATTGAAAGACGATACAACGATCCGACGGAGGAAATGCAGCGGTTCGGCGTAAAGTCGAATATGGGCAAAGAAAAGATTTTTGAAGTGAGGGAAATCGAGTCGGACATTTCCTTTATACGGAATTATTTGACGGAAGATCTAGTTAAGCAGGAAGATATGTATTTATTCGAGAAAAAGGGAAATGATTATAAGATTTCAACGAAGGACTACGAACTGGTACGGGATCAGCTTGTCTCCATTCGTGTAAATGGGGGATTTCCATATATCGTCGTCGAGGACGGGGACTATTTACGGAACGGAGAACTGTATTTAGTGCATAAATACGAAGGGACTGAACTGGACCTTCAATATTTGGAAAACGTACTACCCTATATACATCAGTTATGGGGACGAATCGTCCATATCGAAACGAATGTTGAGAATATGCAGGTCGTCTATTCCTATGATCGGAACAAGGTGCATCGCCGATATGTTTAAATTTGGATTGGTTGAAAACTCCCGGGACTCAACGGGAGTTTTTTCTATTGAAATGAGAAAACTGCAATAGCGACAAAGAATAGCTAAAGAAGACCAACCATTTAAAAAGAGCAGTGAATCTGTTATCCTTAAGGATAAATGGACTATTTAAGATAGGGCGATTTAGAAGCCGCGAATAAGGTAGCAGACGCGTGTCATTAGTCACGCCGACGCGGAAGAAGAAGGGTTCTACGGGGAGGTCGTCGAACAACAGCCAGCTTTGAAGGACGCCGCTACACAATTGACAAGAGACCATGAGTTACTTCGCATCGTCGTAAAGGATATTGAGGAGCTCGTAAAAAAAGAGAATTTGAGCCCGGCAGTTATTCAACGTTTCCATGCATTGATTGTCGTCAACGAAATACATAGTCGCGACGAAGAAGGCATGTTATTTGAACAAAAATGAACGTATTTTTTGCATGCAACAGGAGGGAATAGCTTTGAATACGAAAGCAACGGAAATTTTACGCGATTATTTTGGCTATGATTCGTTTCGCACAGGGCAGGAAAATGTAATCAGCAATGTGCTTTCGGGTGAAGACACACTTTGCGTGATGCCGACTGGCGGTGGAAAGTCGATTTGTTTCCAAGTTCCGGCACTGGTCATGGAAGGAACTGTACTCGTCATTTCCCCGCTCATCTCTCTGATGAAAGACCAAGTTGATGCACTTCATGAGGCGGGGATAGCCGCCGCTTACATTAATAGCTCACTGTCATCAGAAGAATATAAGGACACAATGGACCGGGCGGAGCAAGGGGAGTATCGGCTACTTTATGTCGCACCAGAGCGTTTGGATTCGCCTTCATTTACGAATCGCCTTCGGAAGATTTACGTGCCAATGATTGCGATTGACGAAGCACATTGTATTTCACAGTGGGGCCATGATTTCCGTCCGAGCTATCGTAATATTAGTAGAATCATCACGGCTTTTGATGAACAGCCGGTCGTGTTGGCACTTACGGCGACAGCGACCCCGGATGTACGGGAAGATATTTGCCGCCAATTAGATATCACTCCAGCGAACACGGTGATGACCGGTTTTGAACGGGCTAATCTCACTTTTTCTGTGATTAAAGGACAGGATCGGGATAAATACGTGAAAGAATACGTTCGTAAAAATGATGGAGAAGCGGGCATCATTTACGCCGCGACGCGTAAAGCGGTCGACGCTGTTCATGAGACCTTGCGTAAAAGCGGAGTTGCCGTTGCCAAATACCACGCGGGACTATCAGACGTTGAGCGACAGTCGGAGCAGGACCGCTTCCTTATGGATGAAGCGACGGTGATGGTGGCGACGAATGCCTTTGGAATGGGGATTGATAAGTCCAATATCCGATACGTCATTCATTACCAAATGCCGAAAAACATGGAGAGTTATTATCAAGAAGCAGGCCGTGCAGGGCGCGATGGACTGGATAGCGCCTGTACATTGTTGTTTTCATCACAAGATGTTCAAACACAGCGTTTCTTGATCGATCAGTCACAAGATGAAAATCGAATCCCAGCGGAATTGGAAAAATTGCAGTCAATGATTGATTTTTGCCATACGGAGTCCTGTCTTCAAAAATTCATCATTACCTATTTTGGGGAAACGGAAGTTACGGATTGTGGACGCTGTGCGAATTGTACGGATACAAGGGAAAGCTCCGATGTCACAGAGGATGTTCAAAAAGTGCTATCTTGTGTGATCCGAATGGGGCAGCGATTCGGAAAAACAATGATTGCCCAAGTATTGACAGGCTCACGCAATAAAAAAGTGTTTGAATTTGGATTCGAGAAACTGACAACTTACGGACTGATGAAAGATCGTAGCGCGAAAGACATTTCCGATTTTATCGAGTTCATTATTTCCGAAAATTGTCTATCCGTCGAGAATGGACAATTCCCAATCATCTATGTCAGTGAAAGGGGCAAGGATGTCCTTACAGGGAAGTTGAAGATTTCTCGGAAAGTTTCTGTTGTCACAAAGCAGATTACAAATGATGATCCATTATTCGAACAGCTTCGGACATTGCGCCTGAAATTGGCTCAAGAAGCCGGAGTTCCGCCTTTCGTCGTCTTCTCAGATAAAACATTGCGGGATATGGCTTCCCGTATGCCAGTTACAGAAGAAGAGTTCTTGGAAGTGAATGGCGTCGGTCTTTCGAAGTTGGAAAAATACGGGGAACCTTTCATGGAAGAGATTAAAGCATATTCCATGCAAAATACGTAACAAAAGCGAAGGGCTAGCGCCTGGGACTTAGACGCAAAAAACATCCGGAGTAACAGCAATGCTGGACGCTCCGGATGTTTTTTTATTTAAATATGAATCGATAGGTTCCGATGTAACAGATCCATCTTGATATTTCAACTTACCGGTTATCGATTTTCTCCGGGTAGAGATCGTGGTTCATCAACCTGTGCTCAGCCATCTGTTCATATTTCGTTCCAGGTTTTCCGTAGTTGCAGTAAGGGTCGATCGACAAGCCACCGCGCGGAGTGAATTTCCCCCACACTTCGATATAGCGCGGTTCAATCAGTTTAATCAGGTCATTCATGATGATGTTGACACAGTCTTCGTGGAAATCCCCATGATTCCGGAAACTGAATAGATAGAGCTTCAATGACTTGCTTTCTACCAGTTTTTTGTCTGGAATGAAACTGATATACATCGTCGCAAAATCGGGTTGTCCTGTCATCGGACAGAGTGATGTGAATTCCGGGCAATTAAATTTCACAAAATAATCGCGGTTGGTGTGCATACTTTCGACGGATTCCAAAACATCAGGATTGTATTCATACAAGTACTTTGTGTTTTGATTGCCGAGTAAAGTCAAGTCGTTCAATGTTGCTTCGTCTCTTCCAGCCAATTAAAAAAACCTCCCCAAATTTTTGTCGGGGAGGTCCATAGGTCGCAAATAAACAGGCCATAGTTTTTTTAAGAGGGTCGCTATGAACCTCTCCCTGACAGGGTATTCGTTTCGTCTCTGACTTTAAATGACAGGTGAAGATTTGTCAATGGATCCTTTTTTTCGCATGCCCAAAAGTGCATAGAACGCTACGACAAGCAGAATGATTCCAGTGAGCATGAAAGCGCCCCGGAACCCGAGTTCCAAAAACCCAATTAAGCCCGAACCTGCCACAACACCGATGGAAAAGAACGCATAAAAATAGCCATATGCTTTCCCACGGTATTCAGATGAAGAGGAATCGATAAGCAGTGAATTGATGGATGGGAAAAGGAAAGCGAAGCCCATCCCGTAAATAGCCATTGCAATATATAAGTAATTCAATTCTTCAATCTGACTAAGGAACATCATGCTGAGTCCCATCAGCGAGATTCCGAATGCGAGAGTCGTAACCGGTCGGGCCCGGTCGAAAATCCGGTTGATCGGCAGTAAGAAGATGAGGATTGCTACGACACCGAATGTGCTTAGCAGCATCCCGGTCGTTTTTGTATCAAATCCGAGTGCTTCGACTTTCAAAGGCAAGACAAGTGCAAGGACGCCTTGTGAAAACATGAGGAAGAAAGCCCCGGCAAACGCCCGTACCATACCTGGATTACGGAAGAGATCTTTCACACGAAAACGATTTGTCTGGCTCGTCCGTGGTTTCCGCACATATGTAAATGAACGGAGAACGAAAAACGCGAGAATCGCCAATAGAAGCATAATCCCGCCATTGACAGCCATGATGAACGGTGTACTCGTCTTGGCGGCGACAATTCCCCCGTATGCCGGGCCGAAAATCGCGGCCAATCCGACAAATGCCCCCGAAACCGCGACATTTCGTCCTCTTTTGGATTGATCCGTACGGTTAGCTAGAAACGTGAAAGCCGCCGGTACAATCAACCCTTCCATAAAACCGTGAACGAACCGGACACCGAGTAATGACCAAGCGTCCGAAGCGAATGAATAGAGGAATAGGGAAAGGGCAGATGCGAATATCCCTATAACGAGTATAAGGTATGGTCCTTTTTTATCAGTCATGAAACCCGAAATGATATTGCCAATCGTGTTGGAAAAAGAATACATTCCAACAGCCAGTCCAACCAAAAATGGCGTTGCGCCAAGTGAAAGCGCAAATGGACTCATAACAGGTAATTGTGAAAATAAATCAAAGAACGAGAAAAAGACAATCAGATAAACAAAACCGCGCATATTGGAGCCTCTTTTCAATTGATTTGCATCTCTTCTACTGTATCATTTTTCCGATCAATAGTGAAAAGGACAGATTATGAACCTTTTGGCTTGATTCGTATTTTACTAACAGTAACGTTAGAATTAGACTGGATAAATGAATAAGCGGAAGGGGCGTGTCAAATGAATTTCTTTAAAAAACTGTTCATGCGGTCAGATGAGAAAGCGATTGAGGAAGAGATTGAAAAGCAGTACATCTTCGTTGAATTGGATTTGGAGCACTGGTATGAGCCTTTTTATGTTAAAGATTTGTCCAGTCCTGCTGATAAAACGGAGAAGAGGGATCTGCAGCACACCTTTTTTTCAGGGATTGCCATACAACCGAATATTGCATCTGATACGACCATCGAATTTTTTGTGAAAACGGATCATATCGACGCGGATGACGTTGTAAAAGCCGGCATTGTCGTAAAACATGCCTATTCTACCTATGATGCAATCGTCATGGAAGCAGTTTTTTGGAACCGTGACAGTACTGTAGAAACAATTCCATTTCAACTGAACGTCAAACAGGACGATGAAAAATCCCGATTGGCTTCAGCGTTGATCAGTAACCAAAAAGAAATCCCATTCTATTTTGGGCGCGTTGAAAATGATTCGTTTATGGTTGAAAAGCAATTGGTGGCGATGATGCCAGAAACCGTTCAAAATGATATGCAAATCACGCTTGTCGAATTATATAATGATGAAAATCGGAAGTCCGGACCTGTTATTGAACTGGAAACACTGTCGGATCGGGAGATGATGACCGCAGGATGGGTCATGCATTTTGATAATGAGGGGTTAAAAGGCGAGGATCTTGATTTGTCTCTTATTAAAATTGAAATTTTGCGTACTGTTTTTGATATAATCAGTCGTCACGCAGGCAAAGGTCGCTTTACAGGTTGGATTGCAGAACGTGTAGCGGATCGAGATGGAACGGGCCCTTATGGGGAGACGACAACATTCGTTTTGACAGCCTCGGTACAAATTCACATGAATGAAAAACTGCATCGTGAAATCATACGCTATATGCAATCACTCAAAGGATTCATCCGGGAAGATGGCGGCTACCCGTTGAAATACGAGGCCATTCCGTTCATCCGACAGGAAGGGAATCAGTATGGGTTTGTTTCTTTCGATGAAGACTTTTTAAGAAAAGCGGACATGTTTTCTAGAAAGATGACCAATAAAGATGTAAACTTATACAACAAACTGCTGAAAATGAATGCAGCCACTTGAAAGGGGATTGAGAAAATGACAATTAGAGTCGGAATTGCTGGTTATGGAAATTTAGGGCGCGGTGTTGAATCCGCGATTAGTCAAAATGAAGATATGGAATTGGTTGGGGTATTTTCAAGACGGAACCCGGAAGATGTAAAGTTATTGAATGGGAACGTACCTGTACATAAAATGGATGACATCCAAAATTTCACGGACAAAATCGATGTCCTAATTCTTTGTGGTGGATCGAAAAACGATTTGCCTGAACAAGGGCCTGCATTAGCAGCACTATTCAATACTGTGGATAGCTTTGATACACACGCGAAAGTTCCGGAATATTTTGCAGCAGTCGATGCGTCAGCTAAACCGAATGGTAAGACGGCACTCATTTCCGTCGGCTGGGATCCAGGTTTGTTCTCCATCAACCGTTTGTATGGAGAAGCGATTCTTCCGGAAGGTGCGACCTACACGTTTTGGGGCAAAGGCTTGAGCCAAGGGCATTCCGATGCAGTTAGACGGGTGACAGGCGTCAAAGGAGCTGTCCAATATACAATTCCTAATCCGAATGCAGTGGACCGCGTGCGTAGTGGAGAATTCCCTGAACTATCGACACGCGAAAAACATACGCGTGAATGCTATGTAGTATTGGAAGAAGAAGCGGATGCAGAAGAAGTGAAACAAGCTATCGTCACGATGCCTGACTATTTCACAGATTATGATACAACGGTGACATTCATTTCCGAAGAGGAATTGAAACGCGATCACTCGGCAATGCCACATGGTGGGTTTGTCATTCGTAGCGGGAAAACAGGCGAAGGCAACGCACAAGTGATGGAGTATTCATTGAAACTCGGCAGTAATCCTGAATTCACATCGAGCGTCCTCGTAGCCTATGCACGTGCAGCTTACCGATTGAATCAAAACGGAGATACTGGGGCGAAATCGGTGTTCGACATTGCACCTGGATTGCTATCGCCGAAAAGTGCCGCTGATTTGCGAAAAGAATTGCTGTGAGCGTAGCTTGAAAAATGATTTGTAGCTAGTTGTCATAAACAATAACGGCGTTACTTCAATAAAATGAGGTAACGCCGTTTTAGTTAACGAGAATGTGGTTGAGGTGATTGTTGTCGTTTAAATGTTTTGATAATGCGTAGTGTTTCGCATATACTACGCATGTATGATTTATTTAGGAGGTCGAAGTAATTGACGAAATTAGATGAAACATTGACCATGCTGAAAACCCTAACAGACGCAAAAGGGATCCCGGGAAACGAGCGTGAACCACGTGCGGTTATGCAAAAATACATAGAGCCGTTTGCGGATGAAATTGAACAGGATGGTTTAGGCTCGCTGATCGCTAAGAAAGCGGGTGAAGACAGTGGACCGAAAATCATGGTGGCAGGCCATCTCGACGAAGTCGGTTTCATGATTACTAAAATCGATGATAAAGGGTTTCTATCCTTTCAGACAGTCGGCGGTTGGTGGTCACAGGTCATGCTGGCACAGCGCGTGACGATTGTAACACGCAAAGGGGAAACGATTACGGGTGTTATCGGCTCGAAACCTCCACATATCCTTTCACCTGAAGCGCGTAAAAAGCCGGTCGATATCAAAGATATGTTCATCGATATAGGTGCGTCTTCGAAAGAGGAAGCGAAGGAGTGGGGCATTTTACCGGGGGATATGGTCGTGCCCTATTTTGAATTCACGGTCATGAACAATGAAAAATATCTATTAGCAAAGGCTTGGGATAACCGGATTGGCTGTGCCATTGCGATTGAAGTGCTCAAAGCGTTGAAGGATGAAAAACATCCCAATATTGTTTTTGGAGTGGGCGCTGTACAAGAAGAAATCGGGCTTCGCGGTGCACGAACAGCAGCAACGAAAATCCAACCGGACATCGGTTTTGCGGTAGACGTCGGTATTGCGGGCGATACGCCAGGAGTCACTTCGAAAGAGGCGACAGGTAAAATGGGCGCTGGTCCACAACTCGTCTTATTTGACGCTTCCATGGTGTCTCATAAAGGCTTGCGTGAACTCGTAGTCGATACTGCTGAAGAACACGGAATTCCGTATCAGTTCGAAACCATTCCGGGCGGCGGAACGGACGCAGGTTCGATTCATCTTTCAGGAAAAGGAGTACCATCACTAGCTATCTGTATTCCGACACGCTACATTCACTCGCATGCAGGCATCTTGCACCGCGATGATTTTGAAAACACGGTTAAATTGATTGTTGAAGTCATTAAGAAGTTGGACCGTGAGACGGTGGATAAAATCACATTTGACTAAACTGAAAACTCAAGTCGAGAAGGGCTTGAGTTTTCATTCTACTCAGCATGTACTTCAGTTTCCTGAAGGAAGAAAAAAATTTAAATTATTTATAATAATTCGGTTGACTTTATAATTATGCATACATATAATCAAGTATACAAAACGAAAACAGCGATAGGGGATGACAGTATGGCGAAGCTTAAAGTGTCGAATTTTGAGGTTATGAACGGATTGAAAGGGAAAGACCTATTATCACTCCTTGACTATACAAGTGAAGAAATTGAGTATTTATTGGATTATGCGTATAACATGAAACAAGAGATGCTTGCGGGGAATATGCCTCCTTTATTAGCTGGTAAGACACTAGGAATGATTTTTGAAAAGCATTCAACGCGTACGCGTATCTCGTTTGAAGTCGGTATGATCCAACTTGGCGGGCATGCGATGTTCATGAACGCGCGCGATTTACAAATCGGTCGTGGAGAATCGGTTTATGATACAGGACATGTGTTATCGGAGTATTTGGATGGTGTCATGATCCGTGCGAATTCGCATAAAATGGTGAAGGAATTGGCTGAACATACATCGGTTCCGGTCATCAACGGCTTAACGGATATTTTTCATCCATGCCAAGCGTTAGCAGATTTACTAACGATTTTGGAAGTGAAAGGCTCACTGGCTGGACAAAAAATTGCGTATATTGGTGATGGCAATAATGTGGCACACTCCTTGATCATTGCTGCGGCACATATGGGCATGCATGCAGCCGTTGCAACACCGGAAGGGTTTGAATTCAACGCAGAACTTCTTGTGAAAGCGCAAGAGATAGCAGCTGCGAACGGAGGAAGTGTAGTTGCGACAACTAATCCAGTCGAAGCTGTAGATAATGCCGATATTGTCTATACAGACGTCTGGACCAGTATGGGCCAAGAGGAAGAATCTGCAGCGCGTCTCGAGGCGTTTAAAGATTTTCAAATTAACGATGAGTTAGTTTCTCATGCGAAAAAGGACTATATGTTCTTGCACTGCCTACCTGCACACCGCGAAGAAGAAGTGGCAGCTTCCGTTATCGATGGACCAAATTCCTACGTTTTCCAACAAGCGGGCAATCGATTGCACGCGCAGAAAGCGGTACTTGCTACATTGTTAGGGTAAACACAAAAACAAGCTCAGGGTCGATGCCTGGGTTTTTTTTCAAAATAACGTTGTCTGGCCACATAATTTTAACAATCAATCAAAAGCCGCCCCCATATACATAGGAGCGGCTTTCATGTTTAGTCAACCAGCCGCAAAAACCTGCGCTAATTCACCGGCCATTTTCGATTTTTCCTGTTCCCCTGAATTATTCCATAGCTTCTCGAAAAACACGCCAAGTCCCGGTAATAGATGTTCTTCGCCTCGTTTAATCGCATCTTCGACGACGTTACGGACATCTTCCGCTGAATTGTTTTTCATGTTTGCCGTAATCGCATCACGTATTTGAAAATCCATTTTATCAACCTCCTACATTCATCTTGTACACAAACATCGCCAACTATACCGTCATTTGATACACTAAAAAGAAAAAGGCGGTACGCATAAATGAAACGAATTGAATCACCACAAAACGCGTTAGTAAAGCATTGGAAGAAGCTCGTGACAACGCGCAAAGAGCGCGATAAGTCGGAAGAGTTTCTTGTAGAAGGTTTCCATCTTGTTGAAGAAGCATTGAAGAAGGACGGCGCTATTCTTGCATTGATTATCCGGGATGGCGTTGAATTTCCTGCTGGCTGGTCTACAGAAGACGTACATATCGTTGAAGTGAACAATGCAGTTGCTAAAGAAATTTCAGAAACGGAACACTCACAAGGCGTCTATGCGCATTGTCGTCAACCTCAACATGCCGAGGGGGATTATGCAAATTGGAAAAAGCTATTGTTAGTTGATGCGGTTCAGGACCCGGGCAATGTAGGTACGATGATTCGAACAGCGGATGCTGCGGGTATGGATGCCGTTATCCTAGGAAAAGGTTCCGCGGATCCGTATAATCCTAAAACGGTCCGCTCCGCACAAGGTTCCCATTTCAATATCCCTGTTGTAAGAGGGGAGTTAGGCGAATGGGTAACGAAATCGAATGAGTCGGGTATTAAAGTGATAGGTACAGGACTGGAAAATGCAGTGAACCATTCTGAAATTGAGCCTCAAACTGAATTTGCATTGATTATGGGGAATGAAGGAAGCGGTGTCGACCCTGATTTGCTGGCAGCGGCTGATGCAACGGTAAAAATCCCGATGTACGGGAAAGCGGAATCATTAAATGTTGCGGTCGCAACGGGGATTCTATTGTATAGCTATTCGAAAAAATAACGTCGAACTTTGTTGATGAACAAAATGATTTCGGGTATACTAGCGATGTATAGTAAAAATGAAATGCAATGACCGGGAAAAGTAGACAATACACGAACCGAAAGGAAATCTGCGCCTAGACTGGAAGCGCTGATGGGCAAGTGTCTGTTGAAGTTCACCCCGCGAGCTACCGCCAGGACCAGCGCAAGCTGTAAAGGTGTGTCGGTGACGGACCGTTATTCCGATATTGAGTGATCATGTCTTTTGACATGATAAATCAGGGTGGTACCGCGAAATCGTCCTCGTCCCTTTTATAGGGGCGAGTTTTTTTAATTTGATTCGGTGCCTTTAAAACCCATCGAATTAAATTAAAGCCTTCGGCGGATGCCACAGATTTTGAATTGAGCATGCTCAATTCAAAATCTGGGCGCAAATACGCCGAGGCGTATTTGATTTAGGAAAAGGAGAATCAAGATGGAAGCACAATTAGAACAATTGAAATTGGAAGCTCTAGCAAAAATTGAAGCAGCCTCCGACGTAAAAGCGTTAAACGAAGTCCGCGTTGCGTACTTAGGGAAAAAGGGACCAATTACCGATCTTTTGAAGGGAATGGGGAAACTCCCGGCTGAAGAACGTCCGAAAATGGGAGCTCTTGTCAATGTCATCCGTGAAGCCGTAACGGAAGTTTTGGAAGAAAGGATGGCAAAACTAGAGGAGCAGGCGATCAATGAACAGCTAGCAAAAGAAGCGATTGACGTGACACTCCCTGGACGCCCTGCACGTACAGGAAATCATCACCCGCTTACGCGTGTCGTCGAAGAAATCGAGGACTTCTTCATCAGCATGGGCTATGAAATTGCAGAAGGTCCTGAAGTTGAGAAAGATTATTACAACTTTGAAGCCTTGAACTTGCCGAAAGGTCATCCGGCACGTGATATGCAAGATTCGTTTTACATATCGGAAGAGGTACTTCTTCGTACGCATACGTCACCTGTTCAAGCACGGACGATGGAGAAGAAAGACGGAGCACCGATTCAAATCATTTGCCCGGGGAAAGTATATCGTCGTGACAGCGACGACGCGACGCATTCACACCAATTCACGCAAATCGAAGGACTCGTTGTTGGTGAAAATATCCGGATGAGCGACTTGAAGGGGACTCTAGCTTTATTCGCGAAAAAGATGTTTGGCGATGAGCGTGAAATCCGTTTGCGTCCAAGCTTCTTCCCGTTCACGGAGCCTTCCGTTGAAATGGATATTTCATGCTTCAAATGTGGCGGAGACGGTTGTAATGTTTGTAAGAAAACAGGTTGGATTGAAATTTTGGGTGCAGGCATGGTTCATCCGAACGTGCTGAAAATGGCTGGCTATGACCCGGCTGTCGTATCAGGTTTCGCATTCGGAATGGGACCTGAACGAATTGCAATGTTGAAATATGGTGTGGAAGATATCCGTCATTTCTATACGAATGACGTGCGGTTTGTATCGCAATTCCACCGGACGGAAGCGTAAGGAGGAGACGACATGTTAGTTTCAACTAATTGGTTAAGTGATTATGTAAATATAGAAGGAATCGCTGTGGAAGAGCTGGCGGAGAAAATAACACGTTCTGGAATCGAAGTCGATTCCATCATCGACCGTTCCCAGGGCATGACAAACGTTGTTGTTGGTTTAGTGAAGGAATGTGTAAAACACCCGGAAGCGGATAAATTGCGTATTTGCCAAGTCGATGTCGGGGAAGAAACAACGCAAATTATTTGTGGTGCCCCGAACGTTGCAGCAGGGCAAAAAGTCATTGTGGCGCGTCCAGGAGCAGTGTTGCCAGGCAATTTTAAAATTAAAAAAGCGAAACTACGCGGCGAAGAATCGCACGGTATGATCTGTTCGCTTCAAGAGCTTGCTATTGAAGGGAAACTCGTTCCGAAAGCGTATGCGGAAGGAATTTATGTGTTACCCGAAACTGCAGTGCCGGGAGAAAACGCACTTCCACTGTTAGGTCTTGATGATCAAGTGCTTGAATTCGATTTGACGCCGAACCGTTCGGATGCGCTAAGCATGCTTGGTGTCGCGTATGAAGTCGGCGCAATCTTATCTCAAGGCATCGTACTCCCGAAAATCGCTTATACGGAAGCGAGTGAAAGAGCGGAAGATGTGCTTAAGTTACGCATCGATGCAATTGAGGAAAATCCGATGTACGTGGCGAAAGTCGTGAAAAACGTCAAAATAGCGGAATCCCCATTATGGCTACAAAATCGTCTGATGGCTGCTGGTGTACGTCCTCATAATAACGTTGTCGACATCACGAACTTCGTATTGATGGAATACGGTCAGCCGCTTCATGCGTTCGACTATGACCGTTTAGAAACAGGGGAAATCGCCGTGCGTCTAGCGGAAGAAGGCGAGAAAATCACGACGTTGGATGAAGCTGAACGGACGCTGAAATCGCATAACCTTGTCATAACGAACGGGAAAGAACCTGTTGCGATTGCTGGTGTTATGGGTGGATTGAATTCCGAAGTGCATGATGGAACGACGACGGTTGTCATCGAATCGGCTTATTTTGCACCTTCATCTGTCCGCCAAACATCTAAAGAAATCGGACTGCGTAGTGATGCAAGCACGCGTTTTGAAAAAGGCGTAGACCCAGAGCGTGTCATCGCAGCTGCTGAACGTGCAGCACAACTCATGGCCGAAATCGCAGGTGGAGAGGTATTGGCTGGATCTGTCAGCATTGACGAACTCGACAAGACACCTGCACGCATCACCGTTTCTCCGGATTACATCAATAACCGTCTTGGGATGAAAATCTCGCTTGAGGAAATGCTGTCCATTTTGGATCGATTGCAGATCAAGACGGAAGCGGTGAATGGCAAACTTGTCATCGACGCGCCGACACGCAGACAAGATCTTCGTATCGAAGAAGATATTATTGAGGAAATTGTGCGGATGTATGGCTATGACCATATCCCGGTAACACTACCTGTCACGGAATCGACTCCAGGCGGACTTACGCCATATCAGGCGAAACGCCGTACAGTGAGAGCATTCCTGGAAGGGGCAGGGCTATATCAAGCATTGACTTATTCTTTGACTTCGAAAGAGCATGCGCAACAGTATGCACTGGAGACTGCGCCCGTAACTGAGTTGCTAATGCCGATGAGTGAAGAGCGCAGTATGCTTCGCCAAAGCCTAATTCCGCATCTATTGGAAGCTACGACGTATAATGTTGCCCGCCGTATCGATTCGGTTGCGCTATATGAAACAGGTTCGGTATTCCTCGGAGAAGAGGAAGACGGCCTGCCGCAGGAAGTAGAGCATGTGGCTGCAGTTATCACTGGGAAATGGGTGGATCATGCATGGCAGGCTGAAACGAAAATGGTCGATTTCTTTGTCCTCAAAGGGATTGTCGAAGGGATGATGAATAGCCTTGGTCTAGGTGAAGGGCTATCATTCGAGCAAGCTGTTCTAGAAGGCATGCACCCTGGCCGAACTGCGAATATTTTCCATAACGGTGAGCGTATCGGTTTGATCGGTCAAATCCATCCGACGGAACAGAAAAAACGCGACCTGAAAAATACGTACGTGTTGGAAATGAATCTGGAAAAAATCCTTTCCATTAACACGGAAGAATTACTATACGTTCCAGTTCCACGTTTCCCATCGATTTCAAGGGATATCGCGCTAGTCGTATCAAGCGAAACGTCAGCAGGAACACTTGAAAATGTCATCCGCAATGCGGGGGGCAAATTGCTGAAAAATGTCGGCTTGTTCGATTTGTATGAAGGGGATAATGTCGAAGAAGGCAAGAAGTCAATTGCATTCTCATTGACCTATGCAGATCCTGAGCGTACATTGACAGACGAAGAAGTCGTCAAGGCGCATGACAAAGTATTGAATGCATTAACTGCTGAAGCAGGGGCATTGCTACGGGGATAACTAAACAAAGGCCGCTCACGGGGGATTGATTCCGTGGGCGGCCTTTTATAGTGATCTAGAATTACCAAGTTAGGCAGCCATCCAGACCCCATGAAAGCTGTGTATGGATGGTAGTTAAGTCCCGATTTGCCAATAAGTTGCCTGTTAGCGCCAATAACTTGGTTCAGAACGCGAATAAGTCTTCTTCAAGCGCCAATAAACGACTGGTGAACACCAATAACTTCAGGTCGACACAATAATGCTTTGAAAAAAGTAGAATCCAACAGATTTTGTCTATTCATTGAATAGAATGACGAATGTTCAGAAAAGTTACATTTTTTTCTTCTCTGCGATTTTCTTTGCTTTCCCCGCATTCGCAAAATGCCATTTTGTCATCGACTTCAATTTTTCTTCCCCATCTTTCAATAAAATCCTAGCAGCCGCTTCATCCACTTTAGGCCCGGCACCTTTCGGGAGAGTCATGCCGGCAGTCGAACTCAACCGGTCCATCTCCTTCAAGAACGCAACACGTGCAATGATGGATGCCGCAGCGACGGATCCATGCAAACCTTCTGCTTTCGTCGAGAAAAGTACGTTTTCTCGGACAATTTCAGATTGCGCTTTAATATGATTATAATAAATGCCGCGTTCTGCAAATTGGTCAATTAATATATAATCAGGCTTTTCTCCGTCCATTTTTCTCAGTACATGCTTAAGCGCTTGGTTATGAAGAAGTGCTTTGATCTTTCCTTGTGACCAGCCGCGTGCCTGCACTTCATTGTATTTCTCGTTTTTCAGTGTGAGTACACTATGAATTAATGTTGCTTGCAAATCAGGAGCGATTTTTCGCATCACGTCATCTGTCAATAATTTGGAGTCCATGACGCCAAGCTCGCGAACGAGGTCGACTTGATCTGCTTTGACATAACAGGCTGCGACCGTTACCGGGCCGAAAAAGTCACCAGTCCCGGTTTCATCCGATCCGAGGACAGATAGTTCTGCCAACCGGTCGGGCAATCGATCGCCTTTTGTATTTGATTTAGCGGGCGTCGCTTTACTATCTGCATTGCCCCATTGTGCCGCCTCACGATCAGCTCCAGCGCCTTGGAACAGCACTTTGCCGGATTTGTATGCTGTAATCGCTGTATCCGGCAACTTAGCCGCAAAGACGACGCCAGGGGCATTGCGTACAACTTTTGAAGACGCATAATGACGCATCACTTTCTGTATACCTTGATCATCCACTAGAATGACATGATTACTCAATTGCTAACATCCTCTCGTCGATATCGAATTTGGGAACTACCTCTTTACACGTTGAGCCCATGACAACTAAATCACTTTCATGTTATGATGAATAACAGAGTTTTTAACCTGCTTCAGCAAATGTGTTTGTACTGAAAGCGAAGCGTAATTGATTCTAGGGGGTCAGGTCTTTGACGGACGAACAGAAGACGCGCATAGCGGTTGACATATACGGCCAGACCTACAAAATGGTCGGCACCGAAACTAGCAGTCATATGCGGCTGGTCGCCTCGATGGTCGATGATAAAATGCGGGAAATTAGTAAGCATAACCCTGCTCTCGACAGTGCTAAAATTGCTGTGCTCACCGCCGTGAATACGATACATGACTATCTTAAATTAAAAGAGCAGGTTGAACAAATGGAAGAAGAATTGAATAAGTTGAAGGGTTGACGGTCTTACATGCTAGATTTACTTATTATTTTCCTATTGCTTGGAGGACTTATCACGGGCTTCAGGCGCGGTTTCATCGTACAGATCATACATATGGTAGGATTCTTCGCCGCACTCATCGTTGCCTATCTTTATTATAAGCCACTTGCGGATAAATTTGTCCTTTGGATTCCCTATCCGGGAGTGACTTCCGGTTCTCAGCTGGCATTGTCGGTTGAACAGCTGGATCTCGATCAGACATTTTACCGTTTGCTTGCATTTGTCCTGATTTTTCTAATAGTCAAGTTCGGATTGCAGCTTGTGGCTTCGATGTTCGACTTTCTGAAGTATTTGCCTATACTCGGTTTTGTTGCGAGGATTATGGGTGCGGTATTCGGAATGATTGAGTTTTATATCTCCATTTTTCTTGTACTTTATTTGCTTGCAATGTTACCAATCGATTTTATCCAAAACGCGTTAAGTCGCTCCTTGCTTGCAAAATCCATGTTTGAACATACGCCATTGCTATCTGAGATGGTGAAAAACTGGTGGTATATCTACATGAAATGACGGCTTCCCCCTTTGAGGAGGAAGCTTTTTTTAAGACTGTCTAAGTTCCAGGCGTCAGCCGCTCGATTCGCCTCAGCCCTGCCTATAAAGGAAAAGAACTACTTTATAGAGAGAGTGAACTTTATATCTCTAACAGGTCTTCCGGCGCATGTCGCATCAAAGCGTCGCCTTACACTTTTCATTGGGAGGGTTCACATTTGAATAAAAAGACGATTATCCGCACATTTGAAAAAATTGCATTGTATATGGAATTGCTCGGGGAAAACCATTTCAAAGTGTCTGCATTCCGAAAAGCTGCCAATGTACTTGAACTGGATACGCGCAGCCTGTCTGAAATGGATGATATTTTGAAGTTAAAAGGGATTGGGAAAGGGACGGGGGCAGTCATCACGGACCTGTTGGAAAAAGGAGAATCCGACCTTTTGAAGGAATTGGAAAAAGAGGTGCCGAAAGGACTTGTTCCGCTACTGAAAATACCAGGTCTCGGTGGAAAACGAATCGCCAAATTGCGCGAGGCAATTGGAATTGATTCGGTTGAATCATTGCACGAAGCGTGTCTGGCTGGAAAAGTGAGCAAAGTACCTGGCTTCGGTAAGAAAACAGAAGACAATTTACTAGCAGAGATTGAGTTGTTGGGATCACGCCAAGGAAAGTTTCCGATTTGGCAAATAGAAAAAGTGGTGTCGTTTGTGGAGGCGGAATTGCAAGTGATTCCCGAAATTACGCGTTTTTCTGTTGCGGGAAGTTACCGTAGAGCGGAAGAGGAGAGCAGTGATGTTGATTTCATCCTTGTGACGGACGAGCCTGGCACCGTTCGGGAGAAATTGCTTGCATCGTTACCTCTCTCTGCAACAATTGGAGCAGGCGATGCAAAGCTTTCTGTCACACTCGATCTGGAAGAACAAATCGACGCGGATTTCCGTTTTGTGAAAGAGGAACAATTTGCATCCGCTATTCATCATTTTACGGGATCGAAAGATCATAATATCCGGATGCGTCAACTCGCCAAGTCCAAAGGGATGAAGATCAGTGAATATGGCGTCGAGGATGAAAATGGTGCTGTTACGACATTTGATTCGGAGGAACAGTTTTTCGCTCACTTCGATTTGCCATTCATCCCGCCCGCGGTACGAAGAAATGGCAGTGAAATAGATCGGATTGAAGAACTGGCCGGTCTTGTTGAATGGCAGGATATCCGTTCGGATCTCCATATGCACACGACGTGGTCGGATGGCGGGTACTCGATCAGGGAAATGGTGGAGGCATGTCGTGCGAAAGGGTATTCACATCTGGTCATCACCGATCATACGCAATACTTGAAAGTGGCAAACGGCTTGACGCCTGAACGTGTGCGTGAGCAAATTGCAGAAATTAGGTCATTGAATGAAGAATACGATGATATCGAAATCTTTTGCGGAACGGAAATGGACATCCTTCCCGACGCGACACTCGATTTTGATGATGAATTGCTCAGTGAGCTCGATTTCGTCATCGCATCCATCCATTCGAATTTCAGCCAAACTCAGGAACAGATTATGGAAAGACTGCATGCAGCTATCAAAAATCCCCATGTCGATATGATCGCTCACCCGACGGGACGCATTATCGGTCAGCGGGATGGGTATGATCCGGATGTGCCGCAACTAATTCAATGGGCGAAAGAATATGGAAAAATACTGGAGTTGAATGCGAATCCGTATCGGCTCGACCTTGCCATGGATCATTTAGTCATGGCACAGGAGGCTGGCGTCAACATCGCCATTAATACGGATGCGCATGCGATAGACCAATTGGAATATATGGAAATCGGTGTGAAATATGCCCAAAAAGCATGGCTAAAAAAAGAAACGGTCGTTAACACCTGGCCACTCGATAAATTCATCCATGAAATCATACAGAAATGAAAGGAAGTGTAAGACATTGGAAAACCGTGTCTTAAAAACACTTGAGTTCGATAAAATAAGGGAGATTGTCGCAACACATTGTACGTCCTCAGCCGGTCGCTCTTCGATTGAAGAGTTGGTACCGGTAAGCGATTTCAACGAGGTTGTCCGGTTGCTTGAAGAGATGGACGAGGGGCTATCGATTCTTCGCATCCGCGGCAATGTACCAATGGGCGGAATCAGCGATATCAGGCCACATGCGAAACGTGCGCAAATGGGTGGAATGCTTAGTGCATATGAACTGATGGAAATCGCCAATACAATCCGGGCAAGCCGCATTCTCCGTCAGTTCATAGAAGCGATTGTCGCGGATGAAGATATTGAGATTCCGCATTTCATCGCCAAAAAAGAGAGCATCCCCGTTCTGACTGGGCTGGAACATGAAATCAATGCCTGCATCGATGACAATGGGCATGTCGTGGACAGCGCTTCAGGTACGCTCCGTTCAATCCGGCAAGGCCTGCGTATCCAGGAAGGCCGCGTGCGTGAGAAGCTGGAAAGTTATACGCGTGGCAAAAATGCTGCGAAAATGCTGTCCGATTCGATTGTCACGATTCGAAATGATCGCTACGTCATCCCTGTTAAATCGGAATACCGTTCCCATTACGGAGGGGTTATTCACGACATGTCTTCATCCGGTCAGACGCTGTTCATCGAACCGGATGCCGTGGTACAAGCAAACAACGAAATCAGACGGCTTAAAATGCAAGAGCAGGAAGAAATCGAGAAGATCTTGATTGAATTGTCGGCTAAGGTGCAGGAGGTCGCGCATGATTTGTTCGTTCTTGTTAGTGTCCTTTCGGAAATCGACATCATTCTTGCGAAAGCGAAATTCGGTATGGCTCAAAAATGTACAAAACCGGACGTGAACAATGAAGGGTATATCCGTCTTGCGAAAGCGAGACACCCGCTTCTCCCGATTGAAGACGCAGTTGCCAATACCATTGAATTTGGTAAAGACATTACGACGATTGTCATCACAGGGCCCAATACGGGCGGTAAGACCGTGACACTGAAAACAGTCGGGCTATGCACGTTGATGGCGCAGGCGGGGCTTCCAATCCCTGCACTCGATGGTTCGGAAGTCGCTGTCTTCGAGTCGGTGTACGCTGATATCGGTGACGAACAATCCATCGAACAAAGCCTGAGTACTTTCTCGTCCCATATGGTCAATATTGTCGATATTTTACAGAAATACGATGATCGTTCGTTAATCATTTTTGATGAGCTCGGTTCGGGTACGGATCCGCAAGAAGGGGCGGCGCTAGCCATATCCATTCTTGATGAAGTCCATGGACGGGGTGCAAGGGTGATGGCGACGACACATTACCCGGAATTGAAGGCTTACGGTTATAATCGCCCGGGTGTGGCAAACGCGAGCGTTGAATTCGATATTGACACGCTTAGCCCAACTTACCGTTTATTAATCGGCGTCCCGGGTCGCAGTAACGCATTTGAAATTTCCAAACGACTTGGCCTGCAGGAGCGAATCATCGATCGGGCCAAGACATTCACAGGCACGGATCGCGGTGAAGTGGATTCGATGATTGCTTCTCTCGAGACAAGCCGGGTACAGTCGGAAAAAGACGCGGAAGAAACGCATGAAATCTTACTGGAGACAGAGCGTTTGAAACGTGAATTGGAAGTTAGATTATCCGAATTCGATGAGATGAAAGAGCGAATGGAAGAGAAGGCGAAAGAGAAAGCGAAAAAAATTGTTGATGATGCAAGACGTGAATCAGAAGCGGTTATCTCAGACTTACGGGCCATGCGATTAAATGTTGGGGCGAATGTCAAAGAGCATGAATTGATTGAAGCGCGTAAACGACTTGAAGGGGCAGCGCCCGCGGAAGCGAAGAAAAAAGCGGTGAAAGCGAAGGCAGCGCCAAGGCCTCTTCAAACAGGCGATGAAGTGAAAGTTCTCAGCTATGGTCAAAAAGGGACGCTTCTTGAAAAAGTATCGGATACGGAATGGATTGTCCAGATCGGGATTTTGAAAATGAAGTTGGACCAATCCGGGTTGGAATATGTAAAGCCTGAAAAGGAAAAGAAAACAGTTGTATCCGCTTCTATACGAGGAAGAGATTCCTATGTGAAGTTGGAGCTTGATCTGAGAGGTGAACGGTACGAAGATGCAATCATTCGCACTGAAAAATATTTGGACGATGCATTGTTATCGAATTACCATCAAGTTTCGATCATCCATGGGAAAGGGACAGGTGCCTTGAGACAAGGAATTCAGCAATATTTGAAGAAACATTCACGTGTGAAAAGTTACCGCTTCGGCGAATCCGGGGAAGGCGGCCATGGCGTAACGGTCGTAGAGCTAAAGTAAACATCCTTCACTCATTATTATATAAAAATAATTAGGTTTCCTTTGAAACCTTTACGGAACTGAACCGTATAGGAAGGAACGACCGAACGTTAAAGGAGCCTGAATGTATGACAGAAACGGGATTTTGGAATCATCCATTGGTGGAAACGGCAGGGTATTTCAGTGTGGTTGTCCTTTGTCTTATCGTATCAATGGTGATTTTTGAACTTGTGACAAAATATAATAATTGGGAAGAAATCCGCAAGGGGAACCTTTCAGTTGCCTTTGCGACTGGCGGGAAAATTTTTGGTGTCGCAAATATTTTCCGCTATTCAATTGAACAGCATAACTCATTGCCCCAGATGATCGGGTGGGGATTGTACGGATTTATATTGCTTATTTTCGCATATTTTCTTTTTGAGTTTTTAACGCCGAAATTTAATATTGACAAGGAAATTGCGGCGGACAACCGTTCCGTTGGGTTCATTTCATTGACGATTTCAGTCGGTCTGTCTTTTGTCATCGGTGCAAGTATTTCATAGGAGATCATAGAATATGGAGAAATTATCGAAAATATTAATCGTAGTCTGCATCCTCTTTATTCTAGTAGGTATTTACTGGATGAACTTCGGAGCGCAGAGTTGACGTGAAATTCAATTGCCTTGACCGTATGATACGTGTCAGGGCATTTTATTTCTAAAATATTTACCGATTGAAAGCGGATTCAAGTAGCGCTATAATCAAGAGTAGGAATATTCTAATAATTATAGACGGATAGGAAGGGGATATTGCATGACGACGAAACCGTGGCTGGATTTATATCCAGCTGAAATTGCCGAGACGTTGCATTATGAGAGAATCCCGATTCAAGAATTTTTGACGAAGTCCGCAACCAAATATCCTGAAAAGACGGCAATGCATTTTCTTGGAAAAGAAATTCGCTACAAGGAATTTCATGAATCTGCATTAAAGTTTGCAAATTATTTACTTTCCATCGGCATTAAAAAAGGGGATCGGGTGGCCATCATGTTGCCCAATTGTCCACAGAATGCAATCGCCTACTTTGGAATTCTTTATGCGGGGGCAATCGTTGTGCAGACGAATCCCCTATATAAGGAGCATGAACTATCCTATCAGATGACGGACTCAGGAGCGAAAGTGATCATCACACTCGACATCCTGTTTCCTAGGATTTTGAAAGTCATTAAAGAGACCGCATTGGAGAACGTCATCATTACGAGCATCAAAGATTACTTGCCATTTCCAAAAAACTTCGTCTATCCATTTATCCAGAAAAAAGAGCACGGCATCAAAGTGAAAGTGGAGCATAGGGGGATTAACCATCTCTTTACTGAAATTATGAAAATAGCAGAACCGGATCCCATCAGTCATATATTCGACTATGAGGAAGATATTGCCTTACTGCAATATACAGGTGGTACGACTGGATCCCCTAAAGGGGTCATGTTGACGCATGAGAACCTTATTTCAAATGTGAAAATGTGTGATGCGTGGCTGTATGAATGTAAAGAGGGCGAAGAAACCGTAATGGGCATCCTGCCATTCTTCCATGTATATGGTATGACGACAGTCCTGGTCCTTACTGTCATGCTCGGGAATAAAATGGTGTTGGTACCGAAATTCGATTTTGAGTTGGCTTTGAAGACAATCGATAAACAAAAGCCGACGCTATTTCCTGGCGCACCAACCATCTATATCGGCTTGCTAAATCATCCTGATGTTGCAAAGTATGACCTTTCATCCATCAAGGCATGTATAAGCGGCTCTGCAGCCTTGCCGGTGGAGATCCAGGAGAAATTCGAAAAAGTGACTGGCGGCAAACTTGTTGAAGGATATGGATTGTCGGAAACTTCACCCGTTACACATGCAAATTTTGTTTGGGCGAACGAACGTGTGAAAGGATCAATCGGTGTACCGTGGCCGGATACGGACGCATGTATTCTTGGTCCGGAAACATCTAAACCGCTGCCGAATAGGGAAATCGGTGAAATTGCGGTGAAAGGGCCGCAAGTAATGAAAGGTTATTGGAATAGGCCAGAAGAGACAGAACGGACTTTCCGTGATGGCTGGCTCTTAACAGGAGATCTCGGATATATGGATGAGAAGGGCTATTTCTATGTCGTGGATCGAAAAAAAGATATGATCATCGCCAGCGGATTCAATATCTATCCGAGAGAAATCGAAGAAGTGCTGTATGAACATGACGCGATTCTTGAATGTGCTGTTGCAGGAGTACCCGATCCTTACAGGGGGGAAACGGTCAAGGCGTTTATCGTATTAAAAGAAGGTGCATCAGTGACCGAAGAAGAACTTGATCGCTTTTGCCGTAATCATTTAGCCTCCTTCAAAGTCCCGCGTCTTTATGAGTTCCGCGCAGAATTACCAAAAACCGCGGTCGGAAAAATTTTACGCCGGACACTTGTTGAAGAAGAGAAACAGAAATCCGAACAGCAATTGCTGACGTCTTGATAGGATGCTTGACAGCGTTAAGTATACCGACTATTATGAAAATATGAATGAATAGTCATTCATATTTTCTTTTTGGTGGTGATGAAAAGTGAAACGGGATAAGCCGAAATATAAGCAAATTGTGGATGCAGCGGTCATTGTTATCGCCGAGAACGGTTACCACCGGGCGCAAGTTTCCAAGATTGCGAAGGAAGCAGGCGTTGCGGACGGTACGATCTACCTCTACTTCAAAAATAAGGAGGATATCCTCATCTCTTTGTTCCAAGAGAAAATGGCGATTTTAGTCCAAAATGTCGAAGAGTTATTGAATGCGGAGATATCCACTTCAGAAAAATTGTTGAAGCTGATCGATAACCATTACCGTGTACTCCACGAAGACCGTCACCTTGCAATTGTCACCCAACTGGAGTTACGGCAATCGAATAAAGAGTTACGGATCCGCATCAACGATGTTTTGAAAGAGTACCTGACCCTTCTTGACGCCATTTTGAAAGAGGGAATTGATAATGGGACACTCGATGAACGCCTTGATATCCGCCTTGCACGTCAGATGGTATTCGGAACAATTGACGAGACGATTACCTCATGGGTGATGAATGACCAAAAATATGATTTAATGAAACTATCACCTGATGTACATAGGCTGATAATGAAAGGTTTGAAAGCATAAAAGGGGATGGGATGAAATGGAGTTTCTTTCTGTAACAATTGAGGAAGGGGTTGCCGTTGTAACAATCGACAGGCCACCTGCGAATGCGCTTGCACGGGCACTCATTTTGGAAGTGGATGCACTTCTGGATCTCGTGGAAAACGATGGCGATGTACGGGTCATCGTTTTCCACGGCAAAGGGAGATTTTTTTCGGCCGGGGCGGATATTAAAGAATTTACCGCTGTCAAGTCAGGTGTAGAGTTTTCAGAATTGGCAGCAAATGGACAGCGCGTATTTGAACGACTTGAGCAATTTTCGAAGCCGGTAATCGCTGCAATCCACGGTGCAGCACTGGGTGGGGGACTTGAACTGGCGATGTGCTGTCATATCCGTATTGTGACAGAAACGGCGAAATTGGGATTGCCGGAATTGCAACTGGGCCTTATTCCCGGGTTTGCAGGTACCCAACGCCTCCCGCGTTATGTAGGTATGGCAAAAGCGGCAGAGATGTTATTGACAAGTGAACCGATAAGTGGAAAAGAGGCAGTCCGTTATGGGCTTGCCAACAAAGCTTATACGGATGAAGATTTGCTTCCGAAAACGATGGAAATGGCAAAGAAAATAGCGAAAAAAAGCCCGGTTGCGGTGAAATCTGCATTGGCGATGCTTCAATATTCAAAGCCATCCTCCTATTATGATGGTGTCAAAGCGGAATCCGAATCATTCGGAGATGTTTTTGTTTCTGAAGATGCCAAAGAAGGAATCCAAGCATTTATTGAAAAGCGTGAACCCGTATTTAAAGGAAAATAATCGAAAGTCGAGGAGGTCTGTAAGGATGAACATTTATGTTTTAGTAAAACGGACATTTGATACAGAGGAAAAAATCACGGTTTCGAACGGTAAAATAGCTGAGGATGGTGCTGAATTCATCATCAATCCTTATGATGAGTATGCGATTGAAGAAGCAATCCAGGTGCGTGAAAAGCATGAAGGCGAAGTGACCGTAATTACAATTGGTGATGAAGAGGCGGAGAAGCAACTCCGCACTGCCTTGGCGATGGGAGCTGACAAAGCGGTTCTTATTAATACGGAAGATGATCTGGATGAGATGGATGAGTACACGGCTGCGAAAATCCTTGCAGAATACTTGAAAGATAAAGATGCGGATTTGATCCTTGCAGGAAACGTTGCCATCGATGGCGGTTCAGGACAAATCGGTCCGCGCGTAGCTGAACTGCTAGGCATCAATTATGTGACTACGATTACAAATCTTGAAATCGACGGCACATCCGCGAAAATTATCCGTGATGTGGAAGGGGATTCCGAAAAGATCGAGACGTCGTTGCCATTGCTTGTAACGGCACAACAAGGATTAAACGAACCGCGTTATCCTTCCCTTCCGGGGATCATGAAAGCGAAGAAAAAGCCACTTGAAAAGCTTGAGCTTGATGATCTTGATTTGGACGAAGACGATGTAGAAGCGAAGACGGAAACGATAGAAGTGTATCTCCCACCACAAAAAGCGGCTGGACGTGTTCTAGAAGGTGAAATTGCCGATCAGGTGAAGGAGCTTGTCAGTCTACTAAACTCGGAAGCGAAAGTAATCTGAAAAACAAAAGCGCAGGGTGCCTGCTGAGACGCGACAGGCATAAGGCTTGAGTCGACGGAATGGCGCTCTTAGCAACGCTTACGACGGAACGGGAACTTTCGTTCTGCTTATGACCCGAGCATCTGGCGCCCGGAGACTGGATGTAAAGAAATGCGGAAGCGCCTGTTATGTTCCGACAAGACTGAAGCAGGCGCTAGGCGCTGGAGCCTGGACAAAACGATATTGTAATCGGAGGGAATAGATATGTCTAAAAAAGTGGTAGTACTTGGGGAAGCGCGAGAAGGTGCATTGCGTAATGTTTCGTTTGAGGCGATAGCAGCGGCGAAAACGATTGCCGATGGTGGGGAAGTCGTCGGTGTATTATTTGGCGATGCAGTCCAGTCACTGGGCGAAGAATTGATTCAATTTGGGGCGGATCGTGTGCTTACCGTTGAACATCCGCATTTGAAGCAATATACATCTGATGGATACGGCCAAGCATTCATGGCAGTATACGAGCAGGAGAAACCGGAAGCAATCGTTTTCGGTCACACTGCGCTTGGAAAAGATCTTTCACCCAAAATTGCAAGTAAACTGGATTCCGGTCTGATTTCTGATGTTACAGCGATTGAGGGGGAAGGCGATGACGCAGTATTCATCCGCCCAATCTATTCCGGAAAGGCATTCGAAAAAGTGAAAAACAAAGAAGGACTTCTATTCATTACAGTTCGCCCGAATAATATTGCACCGCTTGCCCAAGATGCGAGCCGTACAGGGGATGTATCGTCCATTTCGGCGGATATTTCGAATTTGCGCACGGTCATTTCTGAAGTCGTCCGCAAATCGACGGAAGGTGTCGATCTTTCGGAAGCGAAAGTCGTTGTCGCGGGAGGACGCGGCGTGAAAAGTGCGGAAGGTTTTGTACCATTGCAGGAACTGGCGACACTCCTTGGGGGAGCAATCGGTGCTTCCCGCGGAGCGTGTGATGCGGATTACTGTGACTACTCTCTACAAATCGGGCAAACAGGTAAAGTCGTCACACCGGATCTTTATATAGCCGCAGGTATCTCTGGGGCTATCCAGCATATGGCCGGGATGTCAAACTCAAAAATCATTGTAGCGATCAACAAGGATCCGGAAGCGACTATTTTCAAAGTGGCCGATTACGGCATCGTTGGCGATCTGTTCGAGGTCATTCCTCTACTAATAGACGAGATTAAAACGCTGAAGAAAATGAAGGTGAACTGATGGATAGATGGCCCCCTCTTAGGTAGGGGGCTTTCTTTTTTTGTGAGTAAGCATATGTTTAGCCCGTAAAATAGGAGCGTGCTATACTACGTACATAGTTAACTAAGGAGGAAATTTTATCATGGCTATTATTACAGGTACTGATCAAACATTTGAAGAGAATATTAAAGAAGGACTTGTCCTTGTAGACTTTTGGGCACCTTGGTGCGGCCCTTGTAAGATGATTGCTCCGGTTCTAGAAGAACTTGATGGAGAAATCGAAGGAAAAGCGAACATCGTCAAAGTAGATGTAGACGACAACCAAGAGACAGCTGGTAAATACGGCATCATGTCTATTCCGACGCTCCTCCTTTTCAAAGACGGAGAAATCGTAGACAAAGTTGTCGGTTTCAAACCGAAAGAGGCACTTGCCGAATTGATTGAAAAACACGCATAATAAGAGATTAACCGGGTCCCTTCAGTGGTGCCCGGTTTTTTTAAGCAGGTGATAAAAATGAACGAACTAATTGAACAAAAACTGGCTATATTACCCGATCTTCCGGGTTGTTATTTGATGAAGGACCGACAGGGAACAATCATCTATGTCGGGAAGGCGAAAGTGCTGAAAAATCGGGTACGCAGCTATTTCACAGGCACACATGATGCAAAAACCCAGCGGCTGGTTACTGAAATCGTTGACTTCGAGTACATTGTGACGTCATCGAATATCGAAGCGCTCGTCCTCGAACTGAATCTGATCAAACAATACGATCCCAAATACAATATTATGTTAAAAGATGATAAGACCTATCCTTATCTTAAACTGACCGCCGAACGGCATCCGAAATTAATCATTACGAGACAGGTGAAAAAAGACAAAGGGAAGTATTTCGGTCCTTATCCGCATGCCCATGCGGCTGGTGAGACGAAAAAATTACTCGATCGGTTGTACCCTTACCGGAAATGCCATACAATGCCTGATCGCGTCTGTCTGTATTACCACCTGGGCCAATGTCTCGCACCATGCGTCAACGAAGTGCATGAGGAAACTTACAAAGAGATGCTTGATGATATTACCCGTTTTCTGAACGGCGGCTACAAAAAGATGAAGAAGGAATTGACGGAAAAAATGTCTGCTGCGGCGGAAAATCTTGAATTCGAGCGTGCTAAGGAATACCGTGACCAGATCGCGAATATTGAAGCGGTCATGGAAAAACAGACAATCACCATGAATGATTTCACGGATCGTGATATTTTCGGCTATGCAGTGGTTCGGGGCTGGATGTGTGTTCAAGTATTTTTCGTCAGACAAGGGAAACTGATGGAGCGAGATGTTTCCCTATTCCCTGTCTATCAGGATCCCGAAGAGGAACTATTGACGTTTATTGGTCAATTTTACGGAGAATCTAAACATCTCCTGCCGAAAGAAATCCTCTTGCCGCAAGGCATTGATAGTGAAATCATCCGCCAACTGCTTAATGTGAATGTTTTTATCCCGCAACGTGGTAAAAAGAAGGACCTTGTCAATTTGGCTATTAAGAATGCACAAATGTCATTAAAAGAAAAATTCCACCTGATCGAACGTCAGGAAAGCAGGACAATTGGTGCCTGCGAAGAGCTTGGAGAAGCCATGAATATTACGATTCCGTTGCGCATAGAAGCGTTTGATAATTCCCATACGTACGGAGCAGAACCTGTGTCTGCCATGGTATCATTTGTCGATGGAAAACCAAACCGTAAGAATTACCGGAAATATAAAACCAAAACTGCCGCGGCCCATGATGATTATGGTGCGATGCGTGAAGTTGTTCGTAGGCGCTACACGCGTGTGCTAAAGGATGAATTACCTTTACCGGATCTGATTGTCATCGATGGTGGGAAAGGGCATATGGAAGCCGCCCGTGAAATCATTGAAGACGAACTGGGCTTGTCCATTCCCATTGCGGGACTTGCGAAAGATGATAAACATCAGACTGCGCAGCTCTTATACGGCAATCCCATTGACATGATTCCATTAAAGAGGACGAGTGAGGCTTTTTATTTACTGCAGCGGATCCAGGACGAGGTGCACCGTTTTGCAATCACGTTCCACCGGAAACGACGCGAAACGAATTCATTGACATCGACGTTGGATGGACTTCCCGGGGTCGGCCCGAAAAGGAAGAAAATGTTGTTGAAGCATTTCGGCTCCGTTAAAAAAATCCGCACTGCATCGGCTACTGAATTGCAAGAGGCCGGGCTGCCTTCAGCTGTTGCGGAAAAAGTTCAACAGTATTTTACTGATGAGGCATTGCGTGAAGAGAAGTAATATGATAGAGTGAATGCACTGAATTTTTTCACGTATCATGCAATGCATAATATAGTGAGGATAGAGGCGCGAATGTCATGAGTACATCTCCGGAAGGCGGCAGCCTGAAGAAGGGGATCGAAAGGGGCATTCGCCGAAGCGGATAATCGGCTGCCACGATTATCCTGCTGGATTTCCATTGAAGAAGTGGGAGTCTGTCAGGTACTAACTACCTGGAGAGCTATCCGTATGGAGCTTTTTTGTGATAGCTCCAATCGGACCGGCTCTCAATTTCTTGAGAGCCGTTTTTGGCGTTCTGGGAGATGGAGGAATGATGATTAATGGAACGGATTGTCATGAAATTCGGAGGGACATCGGTAGCAAATCCTGAAAAAATTGCACAAGCAGCTAAGCGGGTGGCACAGGAAGTCCGACAAGGGAAACAGGTCGCCGTCATCGTTTCGGCAATGGGAAAAACGACGGACGAGTTACTTACGCTTGCAAGGGAAGTGAACCCGAAAGCGGGACGTCGAGAGCTCGATATGCTTTTGACGACAGGTGAACAAGTAACGGCTTCCCTGCTTGCGATGGCGATTGCGGCCGAAGGGTTAGAAGCTTATTCTTATACTGGTTGGCAGGCAGGTGTTACGACGGAAGCGGTCCACGGCAATGCTCGTATCGAACAGGTTCATGCAGACAAGATCTTGTCGACGATCGATACCGGTGCAGTTGCTGTAGTAACTGGTTTTCAAGGTGTCGATGAAGCAGGGGAGTTGACAACACTGGGGCGCGGCGGATCCGATACGAGCGCAGTGGCAATCGCCATTGCAATCGAGGCGGCAGTTTGTGATATTTACACGGATGTAGAGGGCGTATTTACAACCGATCCACGATTGATTGGACAAGCAAGGAAGTTGGAAGAAATCTCGTATGATGAAATGCTTGAAATCGCGACGCTCGGCGCAGGTGTTCTTCACCCAAGAGCGGTCGAATTTGCTAAAAATCATCAAATGCCCTTGCGTGTGAGACCGGCGCACCTGGAAGGTGAAGGAACAGTGATTAAGGAGGAAATTGATTTGGAAAACAATCTTACCGTTAGAGGAATCGCATTTGAGCGCGATGTTGTGAGGATAACAGTCATGTATGACGTTCCTTATAATGGTTCTCTTGCGAATATATTCACGACACTTGCTAAACAGCATATCAACGTCGATATCATCGTTCAGACAATTATGGAAGGCGTGCAGCCGTCCGTTTCGTTCTCCATCAAGAAAGAGGATTTTGCCGAAGTGCTTAATGTATTGGAAACGAATCGAGAGACACTTGGCTATCGTCAGGCAGATTTCGAGGTGGGACTTGCTAAAGTGTCCATCGTTGGAAGTGGAATGGTATCGAATCCAGGTGTCGCAGCTACGATGTTCGACACATTACGCAATGCATCCATCCCGGTGAAAATGGTCAGTACTTCGGAGATCAAAGTGTCTGTTGTGGTTCCCGAATCGGAAATGGATAAGGCCGTGGCTGTGCTTCATGAGCAATATGGATTAGATAAGCAATAAACGAAAAGAGATGCGCCCGGTTTTGGGTGCATCTCTTTTCGTCTAAATTGTCGTTTTTGAATCCCATTTCACCTGAAACTGAATCAGTCCATCAGTCGGGTTTGCTTCGCCATAGCATTCTGTTAGAAATCCATTTAACTTCTGATATTGCTCCGCAATGAAGCCTGCTTCAAGTCGGCAAGACCTGCTTTGGATCATGGGGCCATTGTTATTTTTCAGAGAATAGAATGCTTCCTCTTTTGAAGTCTTTTCAAGTGTAAGTAATCCCCAACCGGCTTCGGTAAAGAATGTTGTCAACTCTTCGATGGCAAAAATCGGGAATTTTCGAGCGACTTCTTTTCCTGCCCAATAGAGGATTTCGTCTTTATGCGGACCGAGAATGCTAGGTAGCACGTGATCGCGTAAAATCTCGTAGCCGAAGCGGGTCGGCGAATCGTATGTAATATTTTCCAATCGAATATACAACCCTTTCGGATAATGTAAAAATAAATAGATTTTTAGCTTTTTTCAGGCATTGAATGCATTCCTCATCTTGACCTCTTCAAAATGGAGGAGTACAATGGACATGTTCTAACATTGTACCATGAAGAGGAAGACAGTCAACGGTTGCTTCGTGTCGAAACGATGTCGACTATTGACGTGCGTCCTCAGTCATAAGGGAGGGTAAAAGATTTGTCGAGAGAATCAGATTTTTACTTGCGCCGACTCCATTCGTTGCTCGGTATCATCCCGGTCGGGCTATTTCTTGCCCAGCACTTGGTTGTAAACCATTTTGCGACAAGAGGTGCAGAAGCATTCAACAACGCATCAGATTTCATGGGGAATCTACCATTCGTTCTGTTTTTAGAATGGATCATCATCTATATTCCACTCATGTTCCATGCGTTCTATGGTGTGTACATAGCTTTCACAGCGAAAAGTAACGTAAAGCGCTATGGTACTTTCCGAAACTGGATGTTCATGTTGCAGCGGATAACAGGTGTATTCCTAGTTATTTTCATTGCATGGCACATCTACCAAACTAGAATCCAGAAGGCATTGGGTGCGGATGTGGATTACGATATGATGGCTGACATCCTAGCGAATCCGTTCATGATTGCATTCTACATTGCTGGGGTAATAGCGGCGACATTCCACTTGGCGAACGGCCTGTGGTCATTCCTTGTCACTTGGGGAATTACACAATCTCCACGTTCGCAACGTATTGTCACGTATATCTCACTTGCAGCTTTCGTAATTCTATCTGTAATCGGTGTACAGGCAATCTTTGCATTTGTTTAATTTTTAACTTTTAACTATTAACTTGATTCATTGAAAATGTGATTACCTATAATTTGAGGAGTGAAACACTAATGGCAAAAAGCAGATTGATTGTTGTCGGCGGCGGACTCGCTGGTCTGATGGCAACTATCAAAGCGGCTGAAGAAGGTACACAGGTTGACTTGTTCTCCCTTGTTCCGGTTAAACGTTCCCACTCCGTCTGTGCGCAGGGCGGCATCAACGGTGCAGTAAACACAAAAGGGGAGGGTGACTCGCCTTCCATCCACCTTGACGACACTGTCTATGGAGGAGATTTCCTGGCGAATCAGCCACCTGTTAAAGCAATGACGGATGCAGCACCAGGAATCATCAACTTGTTGGATCGTATGGGGGTCATGTTCAATCGGACGCCGGAAGGACTTCTTGATTTCCGTCGCTTCGGAGGCACGCTACATCACCGTACGGCATTCGCAGGTGCAACTACAGGACAGCAACTATTATATGCATTAGATGAGCAAGTTCGCCGCTATGAAGTGGATGGATTGGTTCAGAAATACGAACACTGGGAATTCCTAGGCGTCATTCTTGATGACGAAGGTGTTTGTCGCGGTATCAAAGCACAAAACATGAAAACGATGGAGATTCAAGCGTTCAAGGCTGATGCGGTCATCATGGCGACTGGCGGCCCTGGGATCATTTTCGGTAAAACGACAAACTCTGTCATCAATACAGGTTCTGCAGCGTCCATCGTTTATCAACAAGGCGCTTACTACGCAAATGGTGAATTCATTCAAATTCACCCGACGGCGATTCCGGGAGACGATAAACTTCGTCTAATGAGTGAATCTGCACGGGGTGAGGGTGGACGTGTCTGGACTTATAAAGACGGAAAACCTTGGTATTTCCTTGAGGAAAAATACCCTGCATACGGTAACCTTGTACCACGTGACGTTGCGACACGTGAAATTTTCGACGTCTGCGTCAATCAAAAGCTCGGCATCAACGGCGAAAACATGGTTTACTTGGACCTTTCCCATAAGGATCCGAAAGAGCTAGATATCAAACTCGGTGGAATTATCGAAATCTACGAAAAGTTCACAGGTGACGATCCACGTAAACTACCGATGAAAATCTTCCCTGCTGTCCACTACTCGATGGGCGGACTATGGGTCGATTACGATCAGCATACGAGTATCCCGGGCCTTTTCGCTGCCGGTGAATGTGATTATTCACAGCACGGTGCGAACCGACTTGGTGCAAACTCCCTTCTTTCAGCAATTTATGGCGGAATGGTCGCAGGACCGAACGCTGTAAATTATATGAAAGGCTTGAAACGCACTGCTGAAGAACTTCCTTCAACGATTTTCGATGCGGCAGTGAAAGAAGAACAAGAGAAATGGGACGCAACACTTAAAATGGATGGTACAGAAAACGCATATGTTCTACACAAAGAGCTTGGCGAGTGGATGACGGACAATGTTACGGTCGTTCGATACAATGACAAGCTGAAAGAGACCGATGCTAAAATCCAAGAGCTTCTTGAGCGTTATGAAAATATCAATATTAACGATACACAGCAGTGGTCCAACCAAGGTGCGACATTTACGCGCCAGTTGAAAAACATGTTATACTTAGCACGTGTCATCACACTGGGTGCATTGAACCGTGATGAAAGTCGCGGGGCGCATTACAAACCTGATTTCCCAGAACGTGATGATGAGAAATTCATGAAAACGACGATGGCGAAATTCGATGGGAAGTCTGCTCCGATCTTCCATTACGAAGAAATTGATGTTTCTTTGGTTGAGCCACGTAAACGCGATTATTCAGCGACGAAAGGAGATTGACGTAATTGAGCGAGCATAATACTGCCGTACAGGAACGTGAACAGCAGACGGCGCAAAAAACTGTCCGTTTTGAAATTCTTCGTCAAGATACAGCAAACTCGTCTCCTTATTGGGAGAAATTCGAGTTGGACTATAGACCTAACATGAACGTCATTTCCGCTTTGATGGAAATTCGTCGGAATCCGGTGAATGCAGATGGGAAGCAAACGACTCCTGTCAACTGGGATATGAACTGTCTGGAAGAAGTCTGTGGCGCGTGTTCAATGGTTATCAACGGTCGTCCACGCCAGTCGTGTACAGCACTTGTTGACCAATTTACGCAACCGATCAGACTTGAACCGATGAAAACCTTCCCGGTCGTTCGTGACCTGATTGTAGATCGGGAATTCATGTTTGATTCCTTGAAGAAAATCAAGGCTTGGGTTCCGATTGATGGGACATATGACCTTGGTGAAGGACCACGTATGCCTGAGCGTAAACGCCAATGGGCATATGAGCTTTCTAAATGTATGACATGCGGTGTCTGCCTTGAAGCATGCCCGAATGTCAATGACAAAACTGATTTTATAGGTCCTGCGCTTCTTTCACAAGTTCGTCTATTCAATACGCATCCAACAGGTGCAATGAACAAAGACGAACGTCTAGCAACAATTATGGGAGATGGTGGAATTGGAGAATGCGGTAACTCACAAAACTGTGTAGTTGCATGCCCGAAAGGCATTCCTTTGACAACATCAATCGCAGCGATGAACCGTGCAACATCAGTTCAACTATTTAAAAACTTCTTCGGAAGTGACCGTATGATAGACTGATATCTATCACAAACCCCGCAAAGGAAAATTTCCTGGCGGGGTTTTCTTTAGGTTGAAGACAGAGTATGGCACATCTGAACTTGTAGTTGGGGAAAATCCCGAAACGTAGCAACCTTGCATTCAATCGATTGAATGCAAGGTCTCTTCATTTAATGGCTGGTTTCCTGTAGACTGTAAGAACGGATCACGATTCACTTATCGTTGGGGGGATTTGAAGATGAAAGTTTCATACATTCGCGATTTATCTTCTTGGACTGCCGGATTTACGTTTTCGGTACCAGTATCTGTCCGGTTTTCTGATACAGATATGTTTGGTCATTTGAACAATACGGTCCCTTTTGTTTATTTTGAATATGCGCGTGTTGAATTCATGAAGCATATTGGGTTGATGAATGATTGGCTTAACCCGAATGGAGAGAAGATTCCTGTTGTCGCAGACTTGCAATGCGATTTTGTGAAACAAGTCTTTTTCGATGAAAAACTCTCCGTTTATGTAAAAGCTGAGACAATCGGCAATAGCTCTGTAGATCTCCATTACATGGCGAAAAACGGAAAAGGAGATATAGTTTTTACGGGCAGGGGGGCAATAGTTCAAATCGGAAGGGAATCAGGCAGAAGTTTGCCGTGGACAGAACAAGAGAAGTTGTATTTTGACTTAGAAATGAGCAAGTAGCCGGCACAGCCCGCTCCCTTCTCACATATTTTAAAGTGAAAGTGGATAGGAGGGGCGCGTCTTGACAGAAGAATCGAAAAACCGTTCCTTGCTTACGGCGAGGGAACGAGAAATCTTTCATCTGCTCGTTGACGATCATACGACAAAAGAAATCGCAGGACGGCTCGGAATCAGCGAAAAGACTGTCCGGAATCATATTTCAAATACGATTCAGAAGCTCGGCGTTTCCGGCAGAGCCCAAGCGATAGTCGAATTGTTGCGGCTAGGTGAGTTAAAATTGCACTAAGAATAGGGTGAATAGTTGACTGTTATTGACTGCAGTCACGTGGGATATAGCCTTTCTTGGTTTATGGATTATATCCTGAATTCATAGAGAAACAGCTGTATGGTCTGCATTCTTGCATGCTGATAGCAGCTGTTTTTTCTTTTTATTCAGTCGCAAGCTAAGGTGATTTGGAAAGTATTGCTTTTTACATAATCATAAAAGGTATTGCCTAAAACGCGGAAAAGGGCGACAATAGTAAGACAGTATTTGTTTTTGGGGAGTTGTTTTACTTGACGGAGCATAATACACCTAATGTTCAGTATTCAGATAATGTTGCCCAGATGGAAAAAGACTTACGGCATATTGCGGCCATCATTAAACAACGGGGGCGTCGAATTCTAAGCAACTATACAATTACACCACCGCAATTCATTGCGTTGCAGTGGTTGTTCGAGCATGGTGATATGACTATCGGTGATTTGTCGAATAAGATGTATCTTGCGTTCAGCACAACGACCGATCTTGTGGATCGGATGGAGAAAAATCAGCTCGTGAAACGGGTACGAGATGAACAGGATAGACGGGTTGTTCGCATTAATCTCTTGAGTGAAGGAGAGCGTGTTATCGAAGAAGTTATCGATAAACGCCGTGTTTATCTGAATAGCGTACTAGCTGATTTTGATGAACAACAAGTGAAAGACTTTTCCGACTTACTGACTAAACTTCATCAAGAGATGAAAAAGGATTGAGGGATTAGAGTGGAAGTACCAATTGGTGTAATCGATTCGGGGGTTGGCGGACTAACTGTCGTCAAAGAGATGCTCGGTCGATTACCAAATGAACCGATCGTATATCTAGGTGATGATGCTCGGTGTCCATACGGGCCAAGATCGGTTGAAGAAGTACGAATGTTTACTATGGAAATGGCGGCAGCGCTTTCCAATATGGGCATTAAAATGCTTGTGATTGCTTGTAATACAGCGACGGCTGTTGCGATAGAGGATGTGCGCAGAGAATTTCCTTTTCCGGTTATCGGGGTTATCGCGCCAGGTGCGCGTGCTGCGGTGAATGCATCTGTAACCGAACGTATTGTTGTACTAGGAACGGAAGGTACGGTGAAAAGCGGTGCATATAATGATGCCATCCATTCACTTGCACCGTCTGCACAGGTTTATCCACTGGCTTGCCCGGCTTTTGTTCCGATTGTCGAAAGCGGACAATATCATTCGGGACATGCAGGTGAAATTGTTGCTGAAACGTTACAAGTACTTAAAAATAAGGACTTTGATGCGGCGATTTTAGGATGTACACATTATCCATTGTTGCAGCATCATATCGAAGAGCATTTACCTGCGAATGTGAATATTATTTCATCCGCAGTGGAGACAGTTCGTGATGTCGAGCAAATACTTCTTGCGGATGGTATTAAGAGGACAGCCGAGGATGAAATAGCCCCAGTCTTCTATTCGACGGGAGAGGTGGAACAATTCCGTTCCATTGTAAAGGACTGGTTATCGATACCTGAACCCGATGTACGACTTATCGAATTATAAAGTGTCCCGGAATGTCCATGTCGGATATTCCGGGTTTTTGTTCTTGTTTGAAAAATGGGTTATGATAAGATGAAAAGCAATCTGAAAGCTGGAGGTACTCATGATGAGACATGATGGTAGAATGGCTGATGTGATTAGGCCGGTAACAATTGAAACGGATTATTTAATGCATCCCGAGGGGTCAGTACTAATTTCGGTCGGTAATACAAAGGTGATCTGTACAGCTACGATCGAGGAGCGTATCCCACATTTCCTTCGAGGAAGCGGTAAAGGATGGGTGACAGCGGAGTATTCCATGTTGCCTCGTGCGACGGGTCAAAGGACACAGCGCGAAGCATCAAGAGGTAAAATAGGTGGACGGACAATGGAAATCCAACGGCTGATCGGACGTGCGCTGCGAGCTGTAATCGATCTTGAAGCGTTGGGAGAGCGGACACTTTGGATCGATTGTGACGTAATCCAAGCGGACGGTGGAACGCGTACAGCATCCATCACAGGCGCATTTGTCGCGATGGCGATGGCTGTCTCTAAATTGCATTTGGATAAAGGTCTCTCGAAATTTCCAATCAATGATTTTCTGGCGGCAACAAGCGTAGGGAAAACGAGTGAAGGTCAGCTCATTCTCGATCTTGATTACGTTGAAGATTCGGAAGCAGCAGTCGATATGAACGTCGTAATGACAGGGGCGGGCGCATTTGTCGAATTACAGGGAACGGGTGAAGAGGCGACGTTCACACGGGAAGAGATGAATGGGCTAGTGTCACTTGCGGAGCAAGGCATCCACCAATTGTTTCAGGTGCAAAAAGAGGCGCTTGGCCTTGTAGCCCAGTTAATCGAAGCGAAAGAAGAGGATACCCAATGAGAGAAGTATTGATTGCGACTAACAATTTAGGGAAGGCGAAGGATTTCGAAACTTTATTCAAGCCTTTTGGTGTGAACGTTTTAACATTGAATGATATCGATGGAAATATTGATGTGGAAGAGACTGGTACCACATTTGAGGAAAACGCGATTTTAAAGGCGGAAACGGTTGCGAATTTACTGGGCAAGATTGTTATTGCTGACGATAGCGGTCTTGAAATCGATGCACTTGATGGGGCACCAGGTGTGTATTCCGCACGTTATGCGGGCTTGGAGAAGAGTGATGAAGCCAACATCGACAAAGTGCTTGAAGAGTTGCTGGAGACACCTGAAGCGGCACGGACAGCCCGATTCCGTTGTGTTCTGGCAGTTGCAGGTCCTGGCATTGAAACAGAGACCTTTTCAGGCAGCTGTGAAGGCGTAATTAATCCAGCTCGCCAAGGAACGAACGGTTTTGGTTATGATCCAATTTTTTATCTACCGGAAAAGGAACGGACAATGGCGGAGTTATCGCCTGAAGAGAAAAGCGCTATTTCTCACCGGGGGGCAGCCCTTTCAAAGTTGAAAACTAAACTCCCCCAATATATTAATAACGAGGATGATCATAAGTGAAGTTAATTGTCATGAGTGATTCGCACGGAGATACGGAAACGGTGACAGCCGTTTCCGCACTTTCTGCGGATGCTATTTTCCATTGTGGAGATAGTGAATTACAATTCGATGATCCGATTTTAAGGAATATGCACGCCGTCCGAGGAAATTGTGACTACGATGAGCGATTTCCTTCATCGCTTTTGATTGATGTGCAAGGGAAATCGGTACTCGTCGTCCATGGGCATGAACACGACGTGAAACAATCGCTGTTGGGTCTTTACTATAACGCGCTTGAAACGGGAGCTGACATTGTCCTGTTCGGTCATTCGCATCTATACGGCGCGGAAATGAAAGAAGGAATCCTGTTCTTGAATCCGGGAAGCACAAAGCTACCGAGGGGTGGGAAAGAAGCCTCCTATGCAGTGGTGGATTGGGATGAAACGGTCCAAGTATCGTTCAAAAACATGGCGCATGAAACAGTGGATTCGATAATTATAAAAAAGTTTTAAAATAGTGTTGACTTTATAGACAGTCCATCCTATAATAATAAATGTCCTTACAATCCTGTGATTGTTTAGAACTTGTCTCAGTAGCTCAGCTGGATAGAGCAACGGCCTTCTAAGCCGTCGGTCGGGGGTTCGAATCCCTCCTGGGAC
>CAWJLH010000016.1:0-87397 GCA_963843665.1 uncultured Caryophanaceae bacterium | reverse complement strand
CGACAATCGCTAACATGGCACCAGAATACGGTGCAACTTGTGGATTCTTCCCAGTAGATGAAGAGGCACTTGATTACATGCGTTTAACAGGTCGTGATGACGATCACATTGCAGTTGTAAAACAATACTTAGTCGAGAACGACATGTTCTTCACAGTGGATAACGAAGATCCGACATATACAGACGTAGTTGAAATCGATTTGTCCAAAATCGTAGCGAACCTTGCTGGACCGAAACGTCCACAAGATATGATCCCACTTACAGAAATGCAAGGCGCGTTCAAAGACGCAGTTGTTGCACCTGAAGGGAACCAAGGCTTCGGCTTCACACCGAAAGAACTTGAGAAAACTGCGACTATCGAATTTGAAGACGGACGCTCTGTCGACATCAAAACTGGTGATCTTGCGATTGCCGCAATCACTTCTTGTACCAACACATCTAACCCTTACGTTATGTTAGGAGCAGGACTTGTTGCGAAAAAAGCGGTTGAAAGAGGGCTTACACCTCCAGCTTATGTGAAAACATCACTTGCACCAGGTTCTAAAGTTGTTACAGGCTACTTGAAAGATTCCGGTCTTGATGCTTACCTAGACCAAATCGGGTTCAATACAGTAGGTTACGGCTGTACGACATGTATCGGTAACTCTGGTCCGCTACTTCCTGAAATCGAAAAAGCGATTATGAGCAATGATATGTTGATGTCATCCGTTCTTTCCGGTAACCGTAACTTCGAAGGACGTATTCACCCACTTGTAAAAGCGAACTACTTGGCTTCACCGCCACTTGTTGTCGCTTATGCACTTGCTGGAACTGTCGATATCGACTTCGAAAAAGACCCAATCGGCAAAGATAAAGACGGCTTTGATGTCTACTTCAAAGATATTTGGCCAACATCGGAAGAAGTACAGGCAGTTGTGAAAGCAACCGTTACACCTGAGTTGTTCCGTAAAGAATATGCGCGTGTATTCACGGAGAACGAAGCGTGGAATGCCATCGAGACAACAGATGATTCACTATATGATTTCGATGAAAACTCAACGTATATCCAAAACCCGCCATTCTTCGAAGGGCTAGCAACAGAGCCAGCTGATATCCAAGCACTTTCAGGGCTTCGTGTCATCGGTAAATTCGGCGATTCAATCACAACAGACCATATTTCACCAGCGGGTGCGATTGGTAAAGATACGCCAGCCGGTAAATATTTGACTGAACGTGGCGTTAGCCCTCGTTTCTTCAACTCTTACGGCTCACGTCGTGGGAACCACGAAGTGATGATGCGTGGTACATTCGCGAACATCCGTATCCGTAACCAGATTGCAAAAGGCACAGAAGGCGGATTTACGACATACTGGCCGACAAAAGAGATCATGCCAATCTATGATGCTGCGATGAAGTATCAAGAAGAAGGTACAGGTCTTGCGATCATCACTGGTAAAGACTATGGAATGGGCTCTTCACGTGACTGGGCTGCGAAAGGTACATCCCTTCTCGGCATTAAAACAGTTATCGCTGAAAGTTACGAGCGTATCCACCGTTCAAACCTTGTCATGATGGGCGTTCTTCCACTTCAGTTCACGAACGGCGATAGTGCTGAAACACTTGGCTTGACGGGTGAAGAAGCAATTAGCGTCAATATCGCGGAAGGTGTAAAACCGCGCGATATCCTGAAAGTGACAGCTACTGCGAAAGACGGTTCTGTTAAAGAATTTGACGTGCTTGCGCGTTTCGACTCAGAAGTAGAAGTTGACTATTACCGTCACGGCGGAATCTTACAAATGGTTCTTCGTGATAAAATGAAAAATAGCTAATCATTCGATTGCTAAGGTGCCCGAGTAAATCGGGCACCTTTTTTTTACATCCTTTTGTATAATGGACAGAGAGGTGAGGAATATGCAGATAAGTGAAAAAGAAATTGAAATCAGGTATGCGGAGACGGACCAGATGGGTATTGTCTATCATGCGAACTATTTAGTGTGGATGGAAATTGGAAGGACAAAACTCATCGAGGATCTAGGTTATACTTATGCAGGTCTAGAAGCGGATGGTTATTTGGCACCAGTGACGGATTTATCGATCCAATATAAGGCCGCGATGAAATACGGACAGAGAGCGACTATCCGCACATGGATTGAGTCACACGGCAGACTGCGCACGACATACGGCTATGAAATCCTACATGAAGACGGTAAGGTTGCTGCAACAGCAACATCGGAGCATGTGATCGTGAAAAAAGAGAATTTCCGGCCAGTATCCCTCAAAAAAATCAATCCGGAATGGGATGCGATATATTTGGAAAACCGACGGGTGATTGACTGATGGCATTCGGCATTAAACGTGAGGAATTGAAAGAGTGGAAAAAAGCGGTCAGTGATGGGAAAATCGCATTCTTGACTCATTATTGGATCGACGATCGCTTTCCAGGATGTAAAACTGTGACAAAAGTAGGCTGCGCGAATATCGATAAACTTGCTGAATGGGGAAACGAATATGGGCTGAAACGGGAATGGATTGATATGCGGAAGGATTTTCCTCATTTTGATTTATTCGGAGAGACTGAACAAGAAATTATGGAAAGAGAAGGACTGACTAGGCAACTGGAAAGGTTTAAACGGACTGACTAAGCAGATGCCCTTTTCATATACGGTAGCTATTAAGAAGGCATGAAGAATAATTTCTTCATGCCTTCTTATGCTTGCATTCGCCCTCGAATAACATTCAATTCCGAAGATTCTTATGATAGACTGGTAGAAAAGGGATAATGGGAAGGAGGAAAACTTATGTCACAGACTCCGTTACTACAATCCAAAATAATCCCTCCGATTCCGACTGTAACTTATATGCGCCGCTCTTCCTTTATAAAAAAAATGAAAACGTCTGAACATATTAAACTGACAGTGCTGCATAGTGGGGCGGGTTTTGGAAAAAGCTCAGGCCTATCCTCCTATTTCAAAGATGCTAGGACTCTCTATTCTTGGTATACGGTTTCGGAGGAGGATGACGATATTCTTCCGTTTATCACCTATTTGAAAGCTAGCATCAAGCGGATACTTCCAGAATTCGGCCATTCATTTAATGAGCTGGAAGGCCCTTTAATGTATCCGAAGGAAGAGGTACTTAATCGATGGGCTGCACTGTTCATTAACGAGCTTTGTGAAAATGAAGAACCGCTATTCATTGTGATTGACGACTTCCAGCTAGTTGATCATGTTTTCCATATCAATTACTTGATGGAAAAAATCATTGAATATCTTCCACCCCATGTTCATTTGATTGTTGCAACACGTAGTCGGCCCAAATGGTCATGCCTTACTAAGTTAAAGATGACGTCACAACTTTGTGAAATTATAGAGGAAGATTTCGTTTTTTCAGGGGAAGAGATCGCAGTGTTTTACGAGGACTACTACAACAGAGTGTTATCAGTTATGGAAGTACAAAACATTGTTCAAATGACTGAAGGATGGGCGATTGCGGTGAACTTGATGGCGATGCACTTGAAAGATATCGATACCATTGCCATCACTACGATGAAACCGGCTCTACATGATTTGTTTATGTACTTATCGGATGAAGTATTCACCAATATGGAATTAACACAAAAGGAGTGGCTTCTGTCGTTTTCCATTTTCCCCGTCTTTTCCGAGCGTCTTATACAGGAATTTTATGGTGCAGAGGCTGTCGCAGTATTGCAAGAACTTTCAGAACGACATGTCTTTATCCAACCCTTGGAGGAAGAAGGAACATACCGCTACCATGCCATGTTCCAACAATTCCTTCAATCGAAATGGATTGCGGAGGATTTAGACCGCTTTTCCTCTTTGCATAAGAGAGCATCAAATTTCTACCAAGCGGAAAATAATGCTGTACAAGCCGTTTTTCATGCTGTTAAAAGCGGAGATGATGTATTTATCGCTCGAATATTGGCGGAAACTGGAGACATGGTAGTGAAATCTGGACAATTTGACTGGTTGCTCGATACGATAAAAGTATTACCAAATCATGTGCGCGATATGTATTATCCCCTCCATTACTATGAAGGTGAAGCACATCGTTATCGGGCCTATTATGAAAAAGCCCGGAAAGCTTATGAGGTTTGTCTCCAATTGGCGGAACAACATCAAGACGCTTATTTCCAAAGTCGGGCAAATGCAGGAATTGCTCATATTTATTTGGATACAATACAGCCTGGGATGGCAGAACCTTATTTACGTGAGGCGATTTCATATGGGCAAAAGAGTACCAAAACGAGTTATCACGATATGGCAAGGTTAAAACGTCAATTTGCAGAAAACCTAGCAAATCTAGGAAAAGCGAAAGAAGCACTTCATTGGTTGGAGAAGGAAAAGTTGAATCCAGCCATTCTTCGCGAAGGGAACCTCGATGCACGGATTTATATACGGACTGGAAATTTGAAAGATGCACAAACAATTTTAATGGAACGAACTACGGAGAACCAAGTCTTACCCGATTCACATCGAGAAACGGATGTCCTTCTTTCTCTGATTTATTCGATGACTGGGCAAGTGGAGCTGTCATTAAAGTATGCATTGAAAGGAATTGAACACGGGGAAAAAGGGAAATCCGGTTTTGTCGAAGCGGTGGGTCGTATTCGAATGGGTCATGCCAAAATACTCCAAAACCCTTTAGAGTTGAAAATATCGGAACAATCCTATTCAAAAGCGATTAGCCGAATGGTCGAGCTTAGCGTATCGCGGGGCAACGCAGAAGCATATATGGGCCTATGCATATTGAAGACGAGACAAGGTCTATTTGCAGAAGCTATTCAATTCGGTGAATCTGGTTTACGTGAGACTGAAAAAGTGAATGATGGTTGGCTTTCCGGTCTTATCCGTATTGGACTTTCCATCGCTTACTACTACGCCGGGAACTACAAAGAGTCGACGAATCATTCATTAGTTGCGCATAAGCTTTTTAAAATATGCGGGGATACATTTGGTGAAATGATTACAGCATTTTGGCTGATGTGTAACTATGACAAGACGGCAAACCATACGTTGTTTGTGAATAAAGCAAGGACGTTTTCCGGACTTTGCATAAATCATGACTATACCTTTTTTTTAACGCGCGATACAATTTTTTCCCCATTCGATCGACAGATGGTCTACCCTCTATTTATTAAAGCGGGCCATTTTAGCAGTTTGCATGATGATTTGCAACAAATCATTCAGCTACTGGATTTAACAGAGATCACGGCACATCCTGGCTACAAAATCGATGTGCACTTGCTCGGTCCTTTGACACTATTTCTTGGGTTCGAAGAAGTCGATAATCGCGGCTGGCAACGTGATAAAGCAAAAGAACTATTGGCTTACTTCCTGTTGAATCGAGAGCGCTATATTCCGAAAGAAGAGATAATGCGCGAACTTTGGGATTCATCTGATGAAAAAGCTGCGGACAGGGATTTCAAAGTGACCTTGAATGCGCTGTTGAAGGTATTGGAACCTCATCGGAAAGCGAGAGAAAGTTCATTTTTTATCATACGAAAACAGACGATGTACAAATTGAATCCAAAAGCGGTAATCAGTACCGATTTGGATGAGTTCCACAGATTTGCGAATAAGGGGTTGGAGGAACATTCAACTTCAGAGGCAGTCGAATACTTATTGAGAGCGGCTTCACTGTACAAAGGTCGGCTGTTCGAAGAGAAATTGACAGTCGACTGGATCATGGATGCACGTGAACGTGAGGAGCGGCTTTATATTCTAGTCATGGAGCGGCTTGCTCAATTGTATATACGTCTCCGTGAATTCGGAAAAACGGTGTATTGGGCAGAAAAATTATTGCATATTGATGAGACATGGGAAGAAGCGTACCGGCTTCTGATGTTCGCCCACTATCAGCTGCATAACAGGCCACAATCCGTGAAGTGGTATCAAAAGTGTAAAAAAGTGCTTGAAGAAGAGCTTTCGATTATACCGATGGAATCGACCGAACAGATGTATAAGATGATTGTGAATGAACGATGAGAGGCTGCTCCCTGCTGCTTCTTTTTTTGGGTTTATATGTTTTACTGGTTGTCTTCGCTGTTCAGGTTGTCCTGACTGTGATTCCCAGAAGCTGGGGGTATAAGTCATTTCGGTTGTGCCGCAAAAGTCGCCGCTTCGCCGAACTACCTTATGCCCCAAGCGTCTTACTGGTTTCTCCACCTTGCAGGTTTGCAACTCATTTGTAACTTGAGTCTTGTAGAGTATGAGTTAGGAAGAAAGCGTTTACAAATGAGGGAGGGGTTATAGTATGAAAAAGAAATCATGGTTGGTACCGTTATTCATACTCTTGCTGGTTATCAGTGCAGCTTGCAGTAAGGATGGGGACAGTTCCACTGGCGCAACTCAACCGACGGATAAACCCGACGATGACGCGACAAAAGGAACTGAAGAAGTCGGCACAATTAAAATCGGTGTCCTTGCTTCTCTTACCGGGGCACTTGAGTCATATGGTAAACAGACGCAACGTGGATTTGAACTGGGATTGGAGTATGCGACGGATGGAACAATGGAAGTCGCAGGCAAGAAAATCGAGGTCGTTTTTGAAGATACGGAAACTAAACCGGAAGTGGCCGTACAAAAAGCGACAAAATTGCTAGAGGACGATGAAGTGGATTTCCTTGTCGGGTCATCGAGTTCCGGAGATACACTTGCTGTTTTACCGCTAGCGGAAGAATACGAGAAAATCATGATTGTCGAACCAGCAGTTGCGGATAGCATTACGGGTTCCGAGTTCAACCCATATCTTTTCAGAACGGCCCGTAACTCTTCTCAAGATGCTGTAGCAGGTGCCGCGGCCATTGCAAAACCGGGTGTCAAAATTGCGACATTTGCACCGGATTATTCGTTCGGTTGGGATGGGGTTGCTGCTTTCAAAAAGGCTGCGGAGGATCTCGGTGCTGAAGTCATCATAGAGGAATTTGCAGATCCAGCGGCAACAGATTTTACATCCAATTTGCAAAAAATCATTGAACAGAAACCTGATTATATGTTTGTCGTATGGGCTGGAGCCAACTCACCTTGGAACCAAATTGCAGACTTGAAGATGCAAGAAAAAGGCATCAAAATTTCGACTGGCGCACCAGACATTCCAGCACTATCCATTATGGAACCGCTAGTCGGTATGGAAGGGTTCTCGGTTTATTACCATACGCTACCCGACAATGCCATCAATGATTGGCTTGTCGAAGAGCATAAAAAACGTTTTAATGGCGAAGTTCCAGATTTATTCACCCCTGGCGGAATGTCCGCCGCGATTGCAATCGTGGAAGCATTGAAGAAATCCGATGGGGATGCGGATGGCAATAAGCTTATCGGGCTAATGGAAGGCATGTCCTTTGAAACGCCAAAAGGGACGATGACATTCAGGGAAGAAGACCACCAGGCATTGCAAACGCTCTACTCCATCAAACTTGAAGAACAAGATGGTGTAGATTATCCAGTACCTGTTCTAATTCGGGAGCTATCCCCGGATGAAACCGAACCGCCGATTTTGAACGAGAAATAATACAAGAGTAACGGGACAGTCCGGTCATACGGACCTGTCCTTCTGTATCCGATGAAATACGTTCATCGGATACAGAAGGACGGAAGGAAGGGGCAAATCAGATGGAACCGATCTTAAGAACTGAAAATCTGACGATTCGTTTTGGCGGACATACCGCTGTTGACCACGTGAATTTTGAAATGCCGGCAAATCATTTCAAGTCAATCATCGGCCCGAATGGAGCTGGAAAAACAACTTTCTTTAACTTGATAAGCGGTGATTTAAGAGCCACGGAAGGAGAGGTCTATTTCAAAGGAGAACCTTTGGCAAAGTCTTCAGCAGTTTCGAGAACTCGAAAAGGAATCGGCCGTTCGTACCAAATTACGAATGTCTTTCCGAATTTGACCGTATTGGAAAATGTTCGACTGGCTGTCCAATCAAAAGAAAAAATTCGATTTCAACTGTTACGTCATTTCAACAGCTATCCTAAATTGACCGAAAGAGCGCAGGTACTGCTAGAACTTGTCTTACTGACAGGGAAAGAACATGCAATCGCGAGTCAGCTGTCTCATGGTGAAAAAAGGAAGTTGGAAATCGCCATGCTTTTGGCACTTGATACGGAAGTGCTCCTGTTAGATGAACCGACGGCGGGTATGTCTTTGGAGGAAGTACCTGCCATATTGGATGTCATTCGACAAATTAAAAATACCGGTGAAAAAACGATTTTGCTGATTGAACACAAAATGGATATGATCCTCGACCTATCCGATTCCATCATGGTGCTTTTTAACGGCAGGCTGTTAGCAGATGGGAGCCCGAAAGAAATCATGGATAACGAACAAGTCCAAAATGCGTATTTAGGAGGGCTCTATGATGAACCCCTTATTGAAAGTTGACGCATTGCACACCTATATCGGGCAATACCATATTCTTCAAGGCGTTTCGTTTGAAGCATCCGTAGGAGAAGTAAGTGTACTGCTTGGTAGAAACGGTGCTGGGAAAACGACATCGTTGAAAACGGTTATCGGGCTTACACCTGCGTCACGCGGAGTTGTCACTTTTAAAGGGCAGGACATAACGAAGAAGGCGACCCATCAAATAGCCAATGTTGGAATCGGTTACGTACCGGAAGATCAAGGGATATTTGGCGATTTGACAGTTGAGGAAAATATAAAAGTTGCGATGAGGAAAGAAGATGACGCTGCACTTGAGAGACAGGAATATGTGCTGAATCTTTTCCCTGACTTGAAAATATTTTGGAGAAAAGAGGGTGGGCATTTGTCGGGAGGTCAAAAACAGATGCTAGCCATGGCGCGGGCATTTGTCAATGACAGTGAGTTGCTGCTCATAGACGAACCCTCCAAAGGTCTTGCTCCAATCGTCATTGAAAAAGTGATGGAAGCGATTGCGGAGATGAAAAAAAAGACGACGATTGTATTGGTCGAACAAAACTTCATGATGGCAAGCACAATTGGAGATACGTATACACTTATCGATGATGGGAGAACAGTCCATTCCGGTTTGATGGGAGATCTCGTCAATAACGAGGAAATAAAACGAAAGTATTTAGGTATCGGATGAGGGGGGCCGCATCATGGAATTACTGATTAACTTGACGGTTAACGGCTTGGCGACAGGAATGCTCATCTTTCTTCTGGCATCCGGTTTAACATTGATTTTCGGGTTAATGAGTGTGCTAAATTTTGCACATGGTGGTCTGTTCGCGTGGGGAGCATTTTCCGGCGTTTGGTTTTACGGATTATCGGGGAGTTTTTTTATCGGAATTATCGGTGCGATTGTTACAGGTGCCGTTCTCGGCTACATTACAGAAAGGCTCATTATTACACCGGTTTACGGAAATCACGTTCAACAGATCCTTATTACGCTAGGCTTCATGATTGTCCTCACTGAGATGTTGAAAGTTGTTTGGGGACCGAACCAGATTGCAGCCAAAGTGCCGCCATATTTTGCGGGCAGTTGGGAGTTTGGAGATGTGCTCATTATAAAATACCGCTTGTTCATCATCATTGTCGGTTTTGTCATCTTCGGTCTGTTTCAATTCATTTTGAAAAAGACGAAAATCGGTCTCATTGTCCGCGCAGGTGTACTCAATAAAGAGATGGTGCAAGCACTCGGCATTAACATCAAGCGTGTATTCTTATTCGTATTTATGACGGGCGCCGCGCTTGCGGCACTGGGCGGCGTCCTCTTTGCCCCTTATTCCGGAGTCATCTATGCGGAGATGGGGATGGAATTCGCGATTCTGGCATTTATAGTCGTCGTTATCGGCGGCATGGGAAGCTTTCCCGGATCGTTGCTTGCTGCCATTCTTGTCGGCCTTGCGGGTAGCTTTATGGCTTATTACGTTCCCGCATTATCACTTGCGGTTAATATGATCCTTATGGCGATTGTATTAATATTCCGTCCGCAAGGTCTTTTCACAGCAAAGGGGTGACGACATGAAAAGGAAATACCAGTGGAACAACCTATTTCTCGGTATTATGGTCATCATTCTTGTGATTTTCCCATTTGTGTCCGAATCGAGAACGTGGATGATTTTACTAACACAAATCTTCATCTTTTCAATTTTGGCCATGAGTTACGACATTTTACTTGGCTATACAGGGATTGTATCGTTCGGTCATGCGATGTTTTTTGGAATGGGTGCGTATACGTCGGCTGTTATGCTGAAAAATATTGAACCTACGCTAAGTGTCTTCTGCTTGTCAATCGTGGTAGGTATGCTCATTGCCGGCATTGTCAGTTTCTTCATCGGATTACTGACTTTGCGCTTAAAGAGTCATTTCTTTGCAATGCTGACGTTGGCCGTTTCCGGATTATTTTTAGTGTTGGCGGAGAAATGGCGAACCGTTACACATGGTAATGACGGCTTCACATTCAGAGCACCCGATTTTTTCAAAGACCGGATGATGTTTTACTTTGTCGCATTACTTGTTCTTGTCATTGTCTATCTTTTCTTGCGAAGGTTTGTCCATTCACCGCTTGGAAGGGTGCTGGTTGCTGTTAGGGAAAACGAGCAACGTACAAAGTCGCTGGGGTTCAACACGTTACAGTATAAAGTAATTGCTTCGATAGTTGCGGGGGTTATTGCAAGTCTTGCGGGATCGTTATATGCGGTATCTCTGCGCTTCGTCAATACAAGCGTCTTGTCATTGGATATCACACTCGATGCCCTACTCATGACGATCATTGGAGGGGTCGGAACACTTGTAGGACCTATTATCGGAGCTGGCTTCATCGAATTGGCACAGCATTATTTATCAGGTCTGGCAAAAGACTATCCGATTTTTGAAAGATGGATCATTTTCTTTGGAATTATTTATATTTTAGCAGTTATCTTCTTCCCGAAAGGTGTTGTTGGTACCATCCGTGAAAAACTATGGAAGCGTGCTGCCCGGAAATCGCAATCGCTAACTGATGTGAAGAAGGAGGTTTCGTAATGGCGGTCGGAATTGTCAGTACAGGTGTCTATATCCCGGAAACGATGATGACCGCTGAAGAAATTGCAGAGAAGTCCGGATTGCCAGTTGATATCGTCAAAATGAAAATGGGCATCACACAAAAGCCAATCCCTGGCGTGGCTGATCATACGGCGGCAATGGGCGTTTGGGCTGCTAAAGAAGCGTTGCGAAAAGGAAATATTGATCCGAAATCGATTGACTTGATCATTTATATCGGAGAAGAGCACAAAGAATATCCATTATGGACCGCCGCCATCAAAATACAAGAGGAAATCGGTGCATATCATGCATGGGGGTTCGATGTTGCACAACGGTGCGGAACGACCATCACGGCGATGAAAGTCGCGAAAGGAATGATGGAATCCGACCCCGCCATTGAAACGGTTCTCCTTGCCGGTGGATATCGAAATAGCGATTTTATCGACTATACGAACGAGCGTACACGTTTTATGTTTAACCTTGGGGCGGGAGGAGCCGCAATGATTTTGAAAAGAAATCATCCGGAGAATCTCATTTTGGAATCGGAAATCGTGACAGATGGCTCCTTTTCGGAAGATGTAGTCGTACCGATAGGAGGGACGGTAACTCCTTTGACACCGGAAGACTTGCAGAATGGGTTTTACAGATTGGATGTGCTCGATCCGGTCGGGATGAAAGCACGACTTGAACAGAAGTCGATTCAAAATTTCTTGAAGGTCATTCGGTCCTCACTTGGAAAAAGCGGTTATTCTGAAGACCAAATCGACTATTTAGCTATTTTGCATATGAAAAAATCCGCACATGACTTTGTCTTAAAAGAACTTGGTTTATCCGATGAAAAATCGATTTACTTACATGAATTTGGCCATATCGGTCAAATCGATCAGATTCTTTCGCTGGAATTAGCAGAAGAGGAAGGGAGGTTGACTGGTGGTGATGTCGTTGTCCTTGTCAGTGCGGGTATCGGCTATGCGTGGGGAGCGATAACCGTCAAATGGGGAAAACAGTAGAAGGGGGGAAATGCTGATGAACCTTCAAAAAGTGGTTTTGCCAAACAGGGAACAAATCGCATACAGGGAAAGAGCCGGCGGTGAAAAAATAGTCATTCTTGTCCATGGAAATATGACATCGTCAAAACATTGGGATCTGCTGATGGATGTGCTGGATGAAAAGTATAAAGTATACGCTCCGGATTTGCGTGGTTTCGGTCAGTCTTCTTATAACGAGCGCATTACGAGCATTGAGGATTTTTCGGATGACTTGAAAGGTTTCGTAGATGCACTCGAACTGAAAGATTTTTATCTGGTCGGCTGGTCGACGGGCGGGGCGGTTAGCATGCAGTTTGTAGCGGATTATCCAGGATATTGTGAAAAACTTGTGTTACTCGCTTCAGCTTCAACACGTGGATACCCACTTATTGGTACAAAAGAAGATGGCACCTCAGATACCGAGCATCGCCCGGTCACAATTGAGGAAATTGAACAAGAAGAGAAAACATTGGTCGTCCAAGGTATGTATAAGTCGCGCAACCGAGATGGTTTGAAGGCATTATGGAATAGGGTAATTTATACGCATAACAAGCCAGTAGCTGAAATATATGAACAATATGTGGATGATATGCTGACACAACGAAACTATGCAGATGTCAATTATTCCTTAACTACATTCAATATAAGCAACCAACATAACGGCATCAAGGGAGGCACTAACCAAGCGAGGGACATTACAATTCCCGTGCTTATTTTAAGGGGAGATCGGGATTACGTCGTCACGGAACCAATGACAAAAGAGATAGAAGCTGATCTGGGGAAGAATGCAACATCCATTCGATTAAGAGATACGGGTCATTCCCCAATGGTTGATGATTTGGAACAACTGACAGAGGCGATTGAAAAATTTTTAGAAATAGGAGCTGATTAATATGCGGTTAACAGGAAAAACGGCAATCATAACAGGTGGTGCAAATGGAATCGGTCTAGCGGCGTGCGAACGATTCGCCGAAAAAGGCGCAAATGTAATAATGGCGGATTTTGACGAAACCATGGGAATGGAACGAGAAGCGGAACTCGCCAATAAAGGACTGAAAGTGACATTCGTGCAAGTCGATGTCGCAGACCGAAACAGTGTAAAACAGTTAACTGCAAAAACACTGGAACACTACGGCAAGATTGATATTTTGGTCAATAATGCAGGCATTACGAGAGATGCGACACTGATTAAAATGGATCCACTCGATTTCCAACGTGTTCTTGACGTCAACCTGACAGGTGTTTTCAACTGTACACAAGCAGTTATGCCCCATATGCTCGCGAATGGAGCCGGCAAGGTTATCAATACATCTTCAGTGAGCGGTGTTTACGGGAACTTCGGGCAAACCAACTATGCAGCGGCAAAAGCGGCAGTCGTCGGCATGACGAAAACATGGGCGAAGGAATTCGGTCGAAAAGGCATTAATGTCAATGCCGTTGCGCCGGGGTTCACAGCCACAGACATGGTCAATAAAATGCCGGAAAAAGTACTCGACCAAATGAAATCTGCTGTTGCGTTGCAAAGGCTAGGAAAACCGAGTGATATTGCGAATGCGTATTTGTTTCTAGCAAGTGAGGAATCTGATTATGTTCATGGCCACGTCTTGCATGTTGATGGCGGCATCATGATGTAACGAGTGAAGGGGTGAAGCTGAATGTTCGCAGAACGTGGTTGGATCATGAAGAGGACAGCTCTTTCTCCGGATCGGACCGCACTTGTCGATGTCCATACAGGAGAGAGTTGGACATATACCATTCTTCGTCGCAAGATTATTCAATGGGTGTCATTTTTCACTCGAAGTGGATTCAAGGAAGGCGAACGGATTGCAATACTCTCTCCCAATCATCCGGAACTGTTCGCCATCCTGTTTGCTTGTGAAATGAAGGGCCTGATATATGTTCCATTAAATTGGCGGCTTAGTTGTATTGAACTCGTTGCCCTACTTAAAGATTGCACCCCAGCCATTCTATTATTTCACGATCAATTTAGATTCTTGATTGACGAAATGGAATTTCCACATGCGGTTCCACTTATGTCTTTAGATGTCGAAGTAGACGGGAAGTTCCAAGTTGACCAGACGGTAAGTGAAAAGTCGTGGATGATGATCTATACAGGAGGGACTACAGGTCGTCCAAAAGGCGTCGTATTGTCTGTTGAAGCTGTAAATTGGAATGCATTGAATACGATTGTTAGTTGGGGATTGACGGAAGAGGACCGAACGATTAATTATATGCCTCTATTTCATACAGGCGGGCTCAATGCGCTCAGCATTCCGATTCTGATGGCGGGCGGCATGGTTATTGTCGGCAGTAGATTTGACGCGGAAGAAGCTTTGCTGGCGACAGACCGGTACGGAGCGACCATTTCACTATTCGTTCCGACGATGTATCAGTCGATGATTCAGGTCGCCTATTTTGACCAATCGTCCTTTCCTTCCATGCAAGTCTTTTTGTCAGGAGGCGCGCCTTGCCCACAGACGGTTTATCATTCATTTCACGAAAAAGGGTTGAAATTTCAGGAGGGATACGGGTTGACAGAAGCAGGACCGAATAACTTCTACATAAGGTCCAGCGGCGCATGTCGAAAAATAGGTTCTGTCGGCAAAAGTATGCTATTCAATTCTGTGAAAATATTGAATGATGAATTGCAACCTTGTCAAGCCGATGAAGTCGGGGAATTGTTCCTGAAAGGACCACATCTGTTTAGCGGTTATTGGCAAAATGAGAAAGAGACGGCAGATGCATTCGTCGATGGATGGTTACGGACAGGGGACCTCGCAAAATATGACCCTGATGGAGATTACTTTATCGTTGGGAGAAAAAAAGACATCATCATTTCAGGTGGAGAAAATGTTTATCCGCAGGAGGTCGAGCAATGTCTTATGCAATTTGAGGGAATCGACGAGGCGGCAGTTGTCGGAGTGGAAGATGGCAAGTGGGGGGAAGTCGTTGTAGCCTTTGTTACGATGAAAGAAGGACGGTCGTTTGATCGTGACGCGATTGGAAGTCATTGCGGAAAATTTCTTGGTTCTTATAAAAAACCGAAAAAACTAATTGAGCTACAAGAACTACCCATAACGCATGTCGGTAAAATTGATAAACAGAAACTGCAAACGATGGCCGGAAAATAACCGGAGCGCAGGACTCCCGGGAACTAGGTGTCAAAAAAGCGTGAGGCAGCTAGCCATCACGCTTTTTCATACGTATACGTTAATTCATGCACATTCGGATTTACATTGACATGCAAATCATGATCTACAAAATACCACTCATCCCGTCTTTCGATGTAATACCGAACACCTTCAACTTCTGTTACGACGGCTGGTTCATCAGGCTCTTCCATTCTGACACCAAGCGAGAATCCTTCATGTAACGGGCTTGCCCCGCCATATCTTGCGAAAAATTGAATACTATTTCCCGATACGACAGCCATTTCTTCTTTGAACCAATCCAAAGCCTCATCCGATAAGACGATTTTCATAACAGGACACCAGCCTTTCAGTTGCTGAATCTATTGTATTACAACCACTTCACTTTTGGCTCGGTTCCTGCCTTGATACGTCCGATATTTTCTCTATGCCGGTAGAAGATGAAGAGTCCGAACAAACCTAGCATCAACGTTAAATAAGGATCGCCTGTTTTGAAGTAGTAGTAAATACTATATAAAAAACCGACAACCGATACGACCATCGACGTTAAAGAGACCATTTTCGTCAATTTCAATACGATGAAAAAAGTTATAAGGACTAGAACAAAAACGGGCCAGTTATAAGCAAGGACAACCCCACCCGATGTTGCAACTGCCTTCCCGCCTTTGAAATGCGCGAATACAGGATACATATGGCCAACGACTGCGAGAATTCCAGGAATGAGCGGGTGGACATTTGCATTTTCGTATAAGGGCAATAGAAGTAAAAGGACAGCTGCCGTACCTTTGAGAATGTCAAGGGTCGTAACCGCAAGCCCTGCTGTTTTACCGAGTACACGGAAGGTGTTTGTTCCACCAAGGTTTCCACTACCATGCTGGCGGATGTCCGTCTTGTAAAACAGTTTTCCGATCCAGAGAGCCGATGGGATGGAGCCCAGTAAGTAGGCGGTTAGTAAAAGTAAGATAAGTTCCATAATATACCCCTTTTTAGTTGTTGAAGTCTGTTCTTAGTTTAGCAGAACCGCATGTCCGCTACAATGGACTTCATAGGGGTAACGGTAAGATTTGGAGGAAATGATGGCCCGGTGCTTCGGAATTTTTTAACCCCTAATACCTGATTCAGGTGGCTACCATTTTGCTGTCGGCATTGCATTCAACCGCTTTCTTCTATACAATTAATTGAGCATGCTTCCGAAAACGTTGATTTGACAAGGTTTGTCGAAAGCGATACGATTATACACATTACAGAACAGTTGTTTGATGGGGGTTGTAATTTGACGAAACAAAAAGAAGCATATATGTATGATGATGATTCGATTCATATACTGGAAGGACTCGATGCGGTCCGTAAACGGCCAGGCATGTATATCGGGTCCACAGATTCCCGCGGACTCCACCACCTCGTCTATGAAATTGTCGACAATGCGGTGGATGAAGCATTAGCAGGATTTGGAGATGTTGTGGATGTGACACTTCATAAGGATGGCAGTGTCAGCATTCGTGACTACGGTCGTGGAATGCCTACCGGAATCCACCAGACAGGGAAGCCGACAGTAGAAGTGATTTTGACTGTACTTCATGCAGGCGGTAAATTCGGTCAAGGCGGTTATAAGACAAGTGGTGGCCTTCACGGAGTTGGAGCATCTGTGGTTAATGCCCTTTCAGAATGGCTCGAAGTGACCATTTTTCGCGAGGGAAAAAAGTTCCGCCAACGTTTTGAAAATGGTGGAAAGCCCGCTACGACGCTTGAACAGATAGGTACAACACGTGAAAAAGGGACGCTCATCCATTTCAAACCGGATTCGTCCATCTTTTCGACTTTAAAATATCAATATGACACATTGAGTGAGCGGTTACGCGAATCCGCCTTTCTCCTAAAAGGCTTAAAAATCGAGCTGAAGGAAGAAGGAACGGATAAGCACGACATCTTCCATTATGAAACTGGTATAGAAGCATTCATATCGTATTTGAATGAAGAAAAAGACGTTTTGCATAAAGTCGCCTATTTGGAGGGAGAATCGGATGGCATTGAAGTCGAATTTGCCTTCCAGTTCAGTGACGGCTATTCAGAAACGATTTTATCTTTTGTCAATAATGTCCGAACGAAGGACGGCGGCACACACGAGACCGGTGCAAAAGCGGCGATGACCCGAGTTTTCAATGAGTATGCGAGAAAGACGGGATTGTTGAAAGAGAAGGATAAGAACTTGGACGGGGCAGATATCCGGGAAGGGATTGCGGCTATCGTTTCAGTCCGTATTCCGGAAGAGATTTTGCAATTCGAGGGACAGACAAAAGGAAAGCTCGGCACAAGTGAAGCCCGTAGCATCACGGATGCTGTTGTCTCCCAAAAACTGTTGTATTTCCTAGAAGAGAATGCCGACTTGAGTGCATCGCTTGTACGGAAAGCGATTCGTGCACATCAAGCACGGGAGGCGGCACGGAAAGCCCGTGAAGATGCCCGGTCAGGGAAGAAGCGGAAACGGTCGGATACATTGCTTTCCGGAAAGCTGACACCAGCACAATCACGGAATGCAGCAAAAAACGAACTATATCTCGTCGAAGGGGACTCTGCCGGCGGTTCTGCCAAACAAGGACGTGACCGTACGTTCCAGGCAATTCTGCCGTTACGAGGGAAAGTCATCAATACAGAAAAAGCGAAACTGGAAGACATCATGAAAAACGAAGAAATCAACACCATCATCCATGCAATCGGTGGCGGCGTCGGATCTGATTTTCAAATCGAGGACATCGCCTACGATAAAATCGTCATCATGACGGATGCCGATACGGATGGGGCGCATATTCAAGTATTACTGCTGACATTTTTCTACCGCTACATGAAACCGCTCATAGAGGCGGGCAAAATATATATCGCACTACCACCGCTCTATAAAGTGTCTAAAGGGGCAGGGAAGAAGGAAACAATCGAGTATGCATGGACAGAAAACGATTTGGATGCAGCGATTCAGAAAATCGGCAAAGGGTATATGCTCCAACGCTACAAAGGCCTAGGGGAAATGAATGCCGATCAGTTATGGGATACGACGATGAACCCGGAAACACGGACATTGATCCGTGTGATAATTGAAGACAGTGCCATATCTGAACGTCGTTTGACGACATTGATGGGCGACAAAGTAGAACCGAGACGACGCTGGATAGAAGAGAACGTCGATTTTGGCATGCTTGAAGATCATAATATTTTGGACAATGAATTTTTGCACGTCGAGGGGGATATTGAATGACAGTATCGGAACGTTATCAGGACTTGCCCTTGGAAGAAGTCATTGGCGACCGATTCGGGCGATATAGTAAGTACATCATTCAAGACAGGGCATTACCGGATGCACGAGATGGGTTGAAACCTGTTCAGCGCCGCATTCTGTATGCCATGTACCATGAAGGGAATACCCATGAAAAAGCATTCCGAAAATCCGCGAAGACGGTCGGGAACGTCATTGGTAACTATCATCCGCATGGTGATACATCCGTGTATGATGCCATGGTCAGGATGAGCCAGGATTGGAAACTGCGACATATGATGGTCGAGATGCATGGAAACAATGGTTCGGTTGATGGCGATCCTCCTGCTGCGATGCGGTATACAGAAGCAAGGCTATCCGCGATAGCAGGGGAAATGTTGCGAGATATCAGTAAAAACACGGTCGATTTCATTCCGAATTTCGATGATACGGAACCGGAACCGACTGTTTTGCCCTCACGTTTCCCCAATCTGCTTGTGAACGGCTCCACAGGGATTTCTGCGGGCTATGCGACCGATATTCCGCCACACGCACTGCATGAAGTACTGGATGCCGTCCTGATGCGATTAGACAATCCTGACGTGTCTGTCGATGAATTGATGACGGTCATGAGAGGACCTGATTTTCCGACGGGTGGAATCATCCAAGGGACGGATGGCATTAAGACAGCCTATAAAACCGGAAAAGGTCGTTTTATCATCCGCGCGAAAACGGCAATCGAGCCGTTGAAAGGCGGAAAATCACAAATCGTCGTTACAGAGATTCCATATGAAGTCAACAAAGCGAATATGGTCAAGAAAATCGATGAACTCAGAATTGATCGTAAATTGGATGGCATTGCAGATGTCCGGGATGAATCGGATCGTACGGGCCTCCGGGTCGTTGTCGAATTGAAGAAAGACATTGATGGCAATGGCATTTTACAATATCTACTTAAAAATACAGATCTCCAAGTGACCTATAATTTTAATATGATCGCTATTTCCGACCGCAGACCGAAGTTGATGTCACTGCCGATGCTATTGGATGCTTATATAGGTCACCAGAAAGACGTTGTGACACGCAGGTCGCGTTATGATATCCAAAAGGCCAAAGACCGTCTGCATATCGTTGAAGGGCTTATGAAGGCATTGTCAATTTTGGATGAAGTGATTCAAACGATTCGAGCCTCGAAAGATAAACGGGATGCCAAAAATAATATCATCTCGAAATTCGAGTTTTCGGAAATACAGGCCGAAGCGATTGTGTCGCTGCAATTATACAGACTAACGAATACGGATATTACGGAACTACAACAAGAAGATGCTGAGTTAAGGAAATTGATCGATCAATTGGCTGCGATTTTGAAAAGCGATAAAAAGCTATCTGCGGTTATAAAGAAAGAACTGGCTGCAATTCGGAATCAGTTTGCTGATGCAAGACGCACTGCCATTCAGGAAAAAATCGAAGAGATTAAGGTGGATCTTGATATCCTGGTACCAAGTGAGGAAGTAATCGTTTCCGTCACAAAAGATGGTTATGTAAAACGGACCAGCGTTCGTTCGTATGGCGCATCGAACGGCGCTGGACAAGATATGAAGGAATCTGATTACAGTCTGTTAGAGGCCCCGATGAACACACAACATCATCTATTGTTGTTCACTTCCGCCGGAAATTATATATATCAGCCTGTTCATGAACTGCCCGATATTCGATGGAAAGACTTAGGTCAACATATTTCCAGTATTATCACGCTAGGACAGGAAGAAACAATCGTTGCTGCAATCGGTATTGAAAGTTTTGATGAAGAGGCCTGTATCGTGACAGCTTCCAAGAATGGTTTGATTAAAATGACGAAACTTGCGGACTATCCAGTCCAACGTTATTCAAGAGCATTCAAGGGGATGGGTATTAAAAAAGACGATACGATGATCGATGCACGGCTAGTCAAGGGGAATGAGGATGTTATCCTGTTCACACATCAGGCCTACGGACTTCGTTTCCCGCTTTCCGAACTGTCTGTAACCGGTATCCGAACTGCAGGTGTCAAGGGCATCAATTTGAAGGACGAGGACCAGGTTGTCGCCATGGAAATTGTCTCGGACGACGAGAGGAGTTCCATCTTGATTGCTACACAACGTGGAACTGTGAAACGGATAGGTTTGAAGGAATTGGACAGCGCATCGAGAGCACAGCGAGGCGTGGTCATGCTGAAGGAATTAAAAACGAATCCATATCGGATCATCGGAGCAAAAATGGTTAAAAACGATGAAATCATTGTCTTGTCTACGGATAAGGGCCATAAAATACCGATTGTTGCAGGATCACTGCGCTTGGTCGACCGTTATTCCAATGGCAGTACAACTGCCGATGAGAAAAAAGACGGGACTGTCACGCATATTTATAAGGATCCGAAAGCTAAAACGGAATAAAGTACGTGAAAAGTCATGGGAGATGGTTCCCATGACTTTTTTTGATGATTAAAATAATAAACTTTCCGTTTAATTCTATTTGATGTACTATAATGAAATGAACAAAAGTGTGGGGGAGTCCTCTTTGGAATTACATATGTACAACGAAGTTTTCAGCAGTAAAATTGAAAGTTATTATTTAACGGAAAAACAGCTATATTTCACAGATGCACCTAAGGAAGCGATTGTATTAGCGTTCAATGATGCAGATCAGTATCCAATTTTAGCAATGGTAGACCAGAAACTTGTTACTTTTTTTGTTTTACATAAAAATGCAGCAGTAAAACCGTATTCTGAAAACGAAAATGCCATATTAGTTAGAACGCTATCAACAGCTTTTCATCATCAAGGAAAAGGCTATGCAAAGAAAGCATTGTTGGAATTGCCGAACTTCTTGAAAACCAACTTTCAAGGAATTGATGAAATAGTGTTAGCCGTTAACCATCAAAATGAAGTTGCGCAAGGACTGTATAAAAGCTGCGGATTTATTGATAGTGGTTTACGTAAAATGGGAAGAAAGGGCGAACTCATCATTATGAGCTGCCAACTTTAATTTTATTTGCTACTAATTGATAGTCATAAAAAACGTTCATCTAAACAATAAATGAACGTTTTTTTGATTTTATCTCACTGTTTCAAGTATACTTATCAGATGAAACGCAACTTCGGATAATTTATATTATGTAAACTAAAATATTTTTTAAAAAAGAGATCCGTTTAACAATACCCCTTTCTTTTATGTTTGAACGGATCAACCGATAACCAATGTCACTAGACGTTCGCGCGCAACATAAATTTTTATCGCCTCTATTTTGCTTGATATTGATAAACAAAAAAGTGATTTCGTAAAGCTCGATTAAAATAGTTACGTCTTCATTTGGCGTTGTTCATCTCTCGTCGTCATTGTTGTGTTCGAACAACTTTGCAATCACTACGATGTTTACTGGTTCTATTTCTGCTGCTACTTTAGATCATCTCTGAATTAATATTTTTACGTTCTGGGTTGCTTCCGTAATACGTCTTGTTTCCTTGCTGGCAAATATAAGCGAAAAACTAAATGGTGAGCTTCGATTAACTTTTTAGATTCCTTTCCAAAGAAAAAGTGCTTACACCTACTTACAGTCGCCTATAAATTGAAAACCTCTTATCAAATCACCTTCTTTTTACCATATAAGGTTCTATTATCCATTTTAAGTGGACTAAAATGCTCAAAATCAGGGTAAAGAACAAATGTTCTATCCTCGCTACTAACTACCGTTATTTTGAATTAATAAACATAAAAAGGTTTAAATGCCTTTTTTATACTGTAAATATTTTGTTTTTAATCAAATAAACTGGACATGAATTTCATTTTTATTAGTTGAATCAGCAATTCATATTTTTTGAACACAGTCCCAATTTTTTAAAGATGGAACAAATGTTCTAGTGGCGTGTTTTCGGCATTTTAATAACAAAATGACCCGTTTTGTAGAAAAAGCAGCATCATCCTTTCTGAGACCGCGTTAAGAGCCTATCTAGCGGTCAGGAAGGGATATTTAACGCTGTTCGAGTTCCTTGTAAGCCAGAACCTTCAAGGCTAATAGTTCCTCATCGGTTAACTTACCTTCAATCTCATTAAACAACCTTTGTTTGTCTTCCGCTGTCATGCCATTTTGGGCCTTCGACTGGAGTTCTTGTAATTCACTGATACTGAACTTTTTCACCAGCACTCTGACGGCCTCTTCCTTCGTCTGGAACGGTAACGTACTACTATCGACATTTTTACCCTCTGCAATAAATGCCTGCAATTGCGGATCATTCTTGATCTCCTGTTTGATACTCTCAAGCTGACCGCTATCATTCAGTTCCACTGCCACTTGATCCATCACTTGATCAGCTATGATTTTAGTACCGAAAAAATAAACCGCAAACCCTGCTACAGCGGTAAAAATAACAATACCGATAAGTACCTTCAAGAATTTCAAATCAGCACTTCCTTCCTTTAGGCGCTATCTCTATTTATAGAGGATATTACACAGAATCGGACCTGTACACAAGTATTAGCTAACATGTAAATGGCACTATTCCCCCGGCTCTACGCATGAAACCCTTAACAATGAGAGCAGTTCTTCTATGCTGCTAAATCTGAAGTTTTGCTATGTTGGACTGAGTCAAAAAAGGTACATCACATGAATAAGTGATGTACCAAGAATTAATATTCAATAGCCCTATTTAAAAGGAGGTTTATATATATATGAATCATTTAGGTTAGAACTATTCTCTGAGGGGATATTGCTTGTACTGTTCGCCTCTTGGTAAATAGCTTAACCGGCGGGCATTTACCCTAAACACTAAATCGTCGCAAAAGTACTAAGTTGAAGCTGTTTTTTATTATTTCGTGTATGATACTGTGTCCTAGTCCATGAGTTCAATTCAATCACGGGAAGCAAAGTTCTCTCTTAAACAAGATGTGAAAGGTATCTGTTACCCTTCATGTTTTTATAAGCTTCTTTTGCTTCATGCTCCGTATCGAATTCAAACATTTTAATTCTTACTTCTGCGTAAAGGGTAATAATCCACATATAAAGTTCCTCCTAGTTATTTAACAAACTCATTTTTTTACATGATACTCTAGCAACACTAATCCTTTGACAGTGACAACATCAGCTCCTAAAAGGAAGCTGGTTTACTACAAGATTAATCACTAAAACTGATGCTACTGGATCCATTGTAGAAATTAGCTTGATACGTTTTCCCATTCCTGAACAGAACTTATTTAACCACCCCCTTTACAGTTGTAATACAACTTGTACCATTCTCTAATCAGTAGTATAACAAGTTGTTTTCGCAAAACCTAGTATAATACAAAAAAAACATATAGTAAAGGTAGAAGAGTACAATAATTCAAATTAAACAATCATCTCCCCTTAACGCGGATTATAAAAGCTGTTAATTTAAATATATGTCCATTTAAGCAGGATTTATTTCAAAGTGAATACTAGTTTTTTAAATAAAGAACCAGTCAATAGGTCAACATCGAATCTCGCTCAATGGATTTGATCACCTCTTTACTTGATTTGCGGATAAGGTTGAACAAGCAAATTGGTTCTTCATCTAGGCAATAAAAATGATGTATTCTTGTTGAACAATCTTTCTTTGATAAACTGCATTTCGTGTCGAAATTAGACTTTTGACGAAAAAATAGTCGATATAAGTCGAAGTGAGGCTGTTCAATCAATCCTTCACAAATCTCATCTTCAAGAATTACGTTACTTTACCATAGATAGATACAGTACTGTTCCCCATTTTGATTGTACGTCTGTTCCATTTCACTCGGAAAGAATTAATCTATGCGCAACTTGTTTACATAATATAATTATGGTAACTGAAATCTCGATAGATGATTCATGTTAAAAGTGAAAGATCTAATGACGTAAAAAAACTCTATTTCCAGAACGCTCTGGAAATAGAGTTTTAACTCAATACTCATGCTTACCGATGCAGCGCTCGCATTCGTAAAGTACAGATTCGTGCTTCTCGATGATTTTGTTGCCGCATTCCGTACAGTGTTTTTCCGTCTGGTTTTTAATTGGTTCCATACTAATCTCCTCCAATTTTTATTGTTCCAACAACTTTGTATTGAAACAGTTTGTTTTATTAATAACTACTATATAACAGATGGTTATTATTGTCATTGAATTCTGATGAAACGTCTTTATTTTAGGATGAACTGCATTATATGGCGATGGTTGAAGTGCTTTTACAAATTAGGAAAGCCTGGATATGCTGGCTGTGAGCCCGTATTCAAGCTATTTCATCGATTGTTATCCGGTATTCTGTTCTCTAGCTATTTTCTCTCTCAGTGCAGCCTCTACATATTCACTCATCGATAAATCCTTAGCCTTGGAAATCTCCTGTAATTCATCTAGCATGTTGCTCGGTAAGTCAAATGTGGTACGTCGATACCCGCTAAAAAGCGTCCATTCACCTTCATCGATTACTACTTCCCCTAATACAAGAAACTTCTTGATCATATTTTCTGTAAGAGTTTCCGGAACAGGTATCGGAAGTTCAATCGCTCCGCTTTTAATCGACACAGCGATGTGCATCTCTTGCTCACGGATACGGATGTTCTCAATTCCCCATACCTGGTAAACAAAATCGAGGAAATCAAATGATTCCTGTCTATCTTTGGGCAATATGAAGTCAGTATACCCCCTCACCCTTCCATTCGGCTGGTGGATGGAATAAGCAGGCTTGTATTGGAGAGCCTGAATGCCGTCAGAATAAGGGATCCAGGTCCTGGATTGCAAGTAAAATCCCCACTCCTGTTTTTCGTTTCGCAAAACACGGATATCTTGTCCCTGTTGAGTTCGGAAACATTGGTACAGTGCGATATCGAATTTAGCATCATAAAATTCCACTCTTGTTCCCCGTACGGATGCAGTCCTCTTAATTTCTTGACGGATCCATTCCGCGGTTTCCTCTGGAATCGAGTAAATGGTTCGTTCATCTCCAACTGGCAATTCATCTACAGGTAAATCAGTTTCTCGAATCAAAGCATAGATGCGTTGTGTCGTGACACCCAATTGTTTGGCAAGTTCAGAAGGTCGTAGCCCCGTCGGTTGATGTCTTTTTCGTTCTTCCGCAAGTGCATCTACCTCTTCCTTCCTGTACCGTGCTTCACGAATCAAACGATGTGGATCTTCAATTTTAATGATTTTCTTCTGTTTAGAATAGTGATACACAGTGGCTTTTGATATGCCAAGTAAATCCGCTACTTCTTGTCTAGTATACCAATCATTCAATTCATTCTCTCCTGTCTAACATTTGTTATAGAATTATTTAAAATAATTTAGCGTTATTCTATTTTGAATTAGATTTGAATTTAACTCTATAAATACTCTCTTATTCTAATAGCTAATATTAAATTGATAATGTATATATTATATCATTATTATCTAATATAATCTAAACTCTAGTTTATAAAATTCATTTTATAAATAGTTATATTAATAGTCGTATTAAATAGCAATCAGATAACATATTAGAATAGAATCATAAAATTATTGATTTATAATAAACATAAACAAATGGATGGTTTTTTTAGGTTCCGTTAAATTTGTGGTAAAATGGATTTGTAAAGGAAATCTAGTTGTATCTATATAATTATTAATTGTATTTTAAACCAAAGTTATATATGAATAATTTGAATTAAGAAATGGGAGGATTAGATTTGACATTTTCTTTAGTAGAAAACAAACAGTTTGAAATTATTAATTTAAAAAATGAAATACAAAATAGGTCTACACTTACGACTCTTCAAAATCGTTTGGACGATTCTGAAAAAAATGGGCAACTTGCTTTTCATGATTTTACAGATGTAGATATGATGAAATGGTTTCTATACGAACGTCGGTATTTGAACAAAGCGAACGACAGGACAGAGAAAACGGTTCGGGAGTATGAACGTGAGTTACTGCTCTTCATTGAACAACTTTTTACATATAGTCTGGAGATTGACATAGATATCGCCCATATTATAGAAGGTTCTCTGTTTAAATCACTCCAATCACGTCATTTAAGAAGGTATCAGGAGTGGTTAGCAACCGATAGTCCTTATGTAATAAGGAAAGGCGCGTACTCTCCCGCTACACTTGAACGAAAGACGACAATCATTAAATCTTTTTTTGTGTTCTTACATAAAGTAGGTTTTATCCAACAACCAATTCACGAAGGGCTAAGAATTGCGACAGTTCGAAAAGATGATCGACCCAATCGGGATTTAGGTCCAGCCGATGTTGTCTTATTACTAAATACATTTCGCGACGCCAAACATCCGATCATGTTTGGGATTGTCCATGTTTTAACGACAACAGGAATCCGAAATGAAGAATTTTGTACATTGAAAGTGAAAGATTTGAAAATAGATGCCATTCAAGGCGGCTACTATCTAGATGTATTGGGAAAAGGAAATAAGAGGCGGCATATTCCATTGAAAGAGAAAGTGGTCCAAAGTATACAAAGATTTCGACGCGCGCGCGGTCTGCCTCCATTCGAGCAAGCAGAACTGGAAAGTCCGCTATTTACAACGAATACAGGACGAGCCTATTCCCCATCCTATTTGTCGCAATATGTGAAAAAAGAGATTACCAACTTGGATCAAGTGCGATTGTCAGATCAAACGTTAAAAATCACCCCGCACGTGTTCCGTCATGCTTTTGCAATTATTTCAAAGCTTAATGGTGTCGATATATACGATATTATGAGAAGTCTTGGGCATGAGAAGATTGAAACCACGATGATCTACCTGGAAAAAGTCTTCGAAAAGGAGCGTCATGCGATCCATTCGTGGAAATCAGATGCTTTTGGAGAATATATATAATTTAGAACAGCCCTGGTTAAAGTGAACCGGGGCTGTTGGACTGTTGTCTAGGATTTGCGGGAAAAGCTGACAAGGAGGAAAGCGAGGGCTTGCGACAAATCCGGCGTTGAATAGTGGCTCTCGTAGTATGCATGGAACCTTGAGAGGGTCGGTCTGCTGTACGTAAAATAACGTACACCACTTTTGCGTGATACAGCCCCAAATTGCATGCCTATTACATTTATTGACGCTGTACGGGCTTAAATTTGAACGATAACTTTATCAATATGCACAGTTACCCCTCTAATCGCATTGTACGGGTAAGGGATGGGCAAAATTTCATCATTCAACTTATCATAGGTTCTTCATCCGAGATCGTAAACTATAGTGATGCTGCAGTAGTAGCAACAAATGTTTCGTAATTCTTAAAAACAAAAAATAGGGGTCGAACTGAGTAAAAGTTCAACCCCTATTTGAGTCCACTCTATATGAAATAGCGTATCTTGGAAACGTTAAGATCCGTCTGCATCGCAATATAGTAGATACTTATATTTATCTCCACTAACGTTGGTTCCAGTTAAATAGTTTATGAAAGAATCCTTTTTTGCGTTCTTCTTTGAGGACTGCCACAGATGCAGAAACTTCTTCCAAACTAACCCGCAATTCAGAAATCTTTTCAGATTCATGACGATTTAACAGTTGTTTCAATTCCCCAATTTCCTGATGAAATGATTCCTTCAATTCCTCCTTTTCTACTTCCATTTGTTGGACTAAATTTTGATTGAACTGCATTTGCATTTGTAGTTTGTTTTCTTGCTGAACCCGGAACATGTTTTTCAATTCCTGAACTTCTTGGTCTATAGATACTAAGTCCATACCTTCTTTATCATTCACCGTAATCGTGGCGGGCAACCCTGATTCCCTTAGGTATTCATCCACTGCTTCACGCTTGTAGCCTTCACCGTATAGCCTTCTAATTGTTTTCAGTGTTTCTACTGCTGAAGCATGGATTCTGAACCGATTATGTAACTTGTCGAATCTGATAAATTCCTCATGGTCATTCATATAGCGTTTACAACTGTTTTCAGTAATATCAACCAATTCAACCAGTTGTTTCAGCGATAAATATGATTCTGACAACGTTTATCACACCCTTCTTTTACTCACAACCACCCAACAACCAAAATAATAACCGGCAACTCAATAACAAAGTAGCTTTGTTTATTGAGTGTAACTACTCAAACAGTGAAAAGAAAACCAGAAGTACCTTTATTAATCATTCGACAATAGGCATTGGTTCACCTTTTTTTTAAAAAAACTTATACTTTCACTTTCACATGAATACCCCCGTAAAGGCATTATTCGCCGTGAATAACATTTAACCTCCTCTCACGAAAAAAGACACCAATAGAGAGTCTTTTGTAACGTTATGTCTGTCTATAAGCGCGTACAATAATCTTTTCATCCACTGAAAATGGTTCAATCGTTGTTTCAAAACTGCTTGCGGGTAGCGTGAATAGTCGAACATTTTTTTGAGGGAGAGAACATTTAGTGATGATTAAATAAGGATAGCTCCCTAAGTCATTATTGACTTAGGGAGCTATCCTTTCAGTTGATCTAGAAGATCTTTACTTAATGTTTTTTAATGTAATTAAAAAACAAAGAAATTGTTAGTAAACTAAATAAAAAACAATCGATTATTCTTACGACCCATATTCCATAACTAGTAATTGGCACATAGTCGAACGGAAACCATATACACATAAATAATCCCGTTAATAGAAAGATAGAAGACCAAAAATCAAGTTTACGCTTAGGAGAAATAGGATTATGATTTCTCTGCGATGAAGCGCTGCTATACATATAAACTAAAATAACTGATAGTCCTACTACTGTACTGCCATGTTGTAAAAACTTATACAAAGGTATCTGAAAGCCAAAGATGGTAGTGCTGTAAGTCAGTAATGCAGGAAATTTTAATACCATATAGCCGTTTAGATGGGTGAAAGAATCCCAGACGACATGCGTCAACATGCCAAATAGTGCAGAATAACAAAAGACAACTACCTTCAATAGCCTATTAGAATCTTTTCTTATTGTATAGGGAACTTGTAGATAGATAGGTAAATGATTGAATAGAATATGATGCACATATGTACGATAAATAACATAAATGAGTGCCACCAAGGGTAGATTAAACCAAATGAATCCAGTCAAGGTATGGCCGATTTCCCCCATTGGCTGACCCCTTAAGAAGTATTCAAAATCAGGAGCCATACTACCGAGCACGAGTGCAGAAAAATGAATATATCTACTCTTTCTCGATAAAGGCAGTATAGCTGCTGGGTGCGCAAAGGTGAGTGGCATCGTATAACTCCTGTTTCATTTTTTAGTAACAGTCAATCATATTAAGTGTATGCTGTACCTGCTAATCCGGCCATTCACATCAAACACTCAATTTTAATTATTTTGTTTCAAGACATTGATAAACGGCCATCAAATCTCGTTTATTTAACTCGCGAATACGATTGAAAATTGGAATATCTGCAACAGCCTCAATTGTTAAGTTTGCATCAACAACATCACTTACTAGTCCAGTTAACCAAGTTTTCACTGGTATGCCTTCAATAAGTTCTTCAAGGCCAAAGTCATTGATACCACTGGCAGTACAACTTACGCATGGAATTGTTAATTTATTCACGCCTTCATGCACATTATCTTCTGAGATCACTTTCTTTCCTTTACAGAATGGGCATGGATGGCTTTTCTTAATTTTATTGATTTGGGTTACTATTTTTTTGTAACCAAATGCCTCATAAACGTACGTAAGTTTTTTGTATTTTCCATTTGTGAAATACTTTTCAATCATTGTATCTCTCGTCTCAGTGATATTGGCAAAATCACAGATGGTCACTTGATTATTGTTGCTAATGGAATCAATATTTTCTTTGATTGTATCCCAAAATGGTAAGGCATTTTGTAATGCCATTTCGTACCCCATAAAGCTCGCTTGTTCCAATTCAAATACTTTCAGTGCGACTTGTGTTTTTCTAGGCAGCAAAGAGACATCCTCTGTCAATGTCATATTGCCCCCTACAATCGACTTTAGTTTGGCGAGTGCAGGTAAATCACCTACTACTTTCAATACCTGGTCAATCGGCTGATTGATCAATTCACGAATATCTATGCCTCCAAATTTAAGCGGTTTATGGTGGTTTAAAACAGTACCCTCACAAATTGGACAGACAATCATTTCTTTGGAAGCTTTCATTTGCTCTTTTATGATTGATTTTGAAACGAACATATACATGCCGACGATGGTATTAAAACCTACCCATGTTCTACGTGCCTTACCTTTCTTATCATAAAATGATTTTTCGAAATAGCCGTACCAAAATGTATGCTTTTCCTCATCTGACATCTCATTATAGCTCTTCGTCAAGTCATGACCGAGTTCATTTTTAATTTCTTCAAATAGAAATTCTAATTTGGGGTATTGATAATATTTCAATACTTCCATTACGTCAGGAAAGAATAGCCCCTCCCAGAAAGGAAGATCTTTGTCTTGAATTACAACATCTTTATCAAATACTTCAATTTCAAGACGTCCTGAACATGAAGGACAATGATTGTCCCGAGAAAAGAAATCAAAGCTTCTTGTATCTTTATTGGTCGGATGCGAGGCGATAATATGGTTAATCATACCTCCCATTTCATAAAGGAAACTGTATTGACTATACAAATGTCTTTCAAAATCAATGGCAATGACAGGTGCAATGGTTTCTGAATCGTATTCACCATAAATCAAACGAGCCATGGAAGATAAGCTTTTTAATATACCTCCCTTGTAGACGTTTTCCGCGTTTTTAAAATAGTCAATATGATTTTTTTCTACATAAGCAATGCCATTTTGCAGCTTGAGTGAGGAAGAAATTGGCGATGGAGTAGCGATAACTTCCCTATTTTTTAGTTGAAAATAATCTTCATGACTGACAACATCAAGATGTTCTACAGGTGCAATCTTTCTTTCACCAAAATCAACGATAAAATCGGAACTTTCCATCATATAGGCATTATGTTCGATCATTATAATGGAAACTGATTCATCTTGTAGAATGAGCCTAATGCTATCAATGAATTGGTTTAAAATATTTTGTGACAAACCTTTTGAAGGCTCGTCAAAAATAAAAAGCGTATGTGGATTTTTTGATTTAACAAACAGCTCTGAAACTAAATGAACACATTGAAATTCACCCGTTGATAATGTCTGTGTTTTTCTTTCTAATGTCAAATAACCTAGTCCAAGTTTAATCAATAGGCTTAAGCGTTTATGAACGATGTCTTCATTTGGAATTTCATCAATAATATCTTCAATCGTGCGCTGAAAAATATCATCAATCTCTTCACTATATTTAGTGAGTTTCTTTTTTATATCAAGAAAAGTTGCAACGGTTGACCGACTCGTGATTGATTGGTTTCGATCTTGACCTACCATAACCAGTTTATCTTTTGGATATCGTTTCAGAAAATCTTTGGCTATACACTCATTGACAAGTGTTGATTTACCACATCCAGACTCACCTGTTACGGTTACAAGTCTATTTTGGGGAATCTGAAATTCAGTCATTTGGATATTACGGCAATACAGGTCTTGAAATTGATAGTAATCTGTTGGAATTACCTGATTTCGTTCCCAATGGATTGATTGAGGGCGCGGTGATTCTTCTACTATTTTCCCGCCATATTTACCACTTCCAGGTCCAAAAAACAATTGTTCATCTGTTGTATCGAGTACTGTGTCAGAATGATCAATGAGCCAAATTTGATTTTTATAGCCTAATTGTTTAATCTGTTCTAGTATTTTCAAGAGTGTTTCTTGATCGAGACCTACGGAGATTTCATCAATAATAATAACGGTATTTTCACTAACAGCCATGAATTCAGCCAAGAAAAGTCGCGTTAATTCTCCACCTGACAATGTACCCATAATCCGATTTACAGTTAAGTACCCAACATTCATATTGATGATATTTTTGAGGACTTGTTGTTTCCCTTCACTTAGATTAAAAACTTCTGCCAGTGAAAGAATGGATTCAACGCTCAAGTTGTTGATTTGGGAAATAGAATGTGGTTTATCAAATAATTCAATCGTATATTGCTCAATCTCTTGATTATAGCGTCTCCCCTCACATTTAGGACATTCAATATTTTTGGTATTACCGCGTCCTTTACATTTTGGACACCAGCCTAATTCGTTATTAAATGAAAAAACTTCTGGTGACAGATTAAACTTTTCTGCAAGACAAGCACGAATCTCTGTAAATACACCGGTATGTGTGCCAATTGTTGAACGTGGATTGGAAGAAATTGATGATCTCCCGAGGAAAAGTACTAAAGGCATCTCCTCCATCTTGATGGCGCTGAAATTAGTTTGCATAATGTTTGAAAATAAGTATTGATATTCAGCCTTGGGCAATAAGGAAACGAGACGCTTTTTAGATTCTTCACCAATTGTTTGACAAAAAGTTGTTTTTCCAGATCCAGATAAACCAGCAATTCCTAACGATTTATCTACTGGTAGTGCTGCATCTAATTTGTTAATGTTGTTCGCAATTAATTGATTTATTTTCACTGAGCTATCTTCTCCTTTTTCTATATCCAGTATCGCCATGTTAATAAAACTTCAAAGGACGCTTTCCGCGGTCCGGAAAAGCGTCCAATTGTAAAAAATCGTTTTTAAGCATACTGCCTGCGCTTATATCCCAGACACCTTTTCAAATTTTCAGCACTTCTCTCAGTGTAAGATAGTATAGGAGGCTCGTCCACTTCGAGCATCTCGCAAATTTAAGTGCAACGACTTGTTAATTATCATTATCCAACAATATCCGAATTTGTTAAGCGTTATAAACATCCCTTACTTGCCATTTCGATTAAGGTCGCTACAGCCTTTCATTACTATTTCCTGTAATATCACCGATTATACGTCGTAATAATTTAATCAAGAAATCACCCCTATCTCTGACACCTGAATTAGTATGAATTTGATCCGAGCCCTATGATTGTCTGATTTGATTCATATTCTATCAGTAGCAAGAGAAAAGAGGTGAAGAGATGTCTGCTGATAACTGTGGGAATGCGGGTAACGGAGCGGGCTTTGCGTTAATCGTTGTATTATTTATTCTTCTTATCATTGTTGGAGCTGTTTTTGTTGGTAATGGCTATGACGAGGGCTATGGTGGCTGCTAATAAAACGGAAATGTAGCATTACTGGGTGAATGTTCAATGCATAGGATTTAGTAAGTGGACGTGAAAACGTAGATTTATTAGAAAATCGCATTGGATTTACACCAGTCGAATAATAGAGTGAACCCGTAATTACTTATGCAAAATAAGTATGCAATCTTTTTTCTAGATGACATTCTAGAAAAAAGATTGCTTTTATTGCAGTTGTGTAATAAATTAGGACGATTTTTTAGCTGGAAAGTCAGACCCGTCAATCAGTTCATCGGAGGGTTTACGATAGAGCTCATAACTGTTAAATGGACCGTGATTCTTATGGAAAGAATTTACGATTTGATACCCGATATGGTAGCCAATCCATTTTGGTAAATGACTTCTTGATTTTCCATATAAATAAATTTGATGGCGATCATATCCTCTCAAATTCAAGTGCTGAATAAATTGGGTATTCCATATTTTTAAAGAAACTTTATATGAATATAGATTTGTCCATGGCGCTATCCACTTTTCACCGTATAATTCTTTGACTGCAAACTCCCCAAAACCTTCTATAATTAACGAATCTTTTAAAGGTATTCGGTTAGGCTCTAATCCTAAATAGTTCAAACGACAAACATGGTTGTATTCATGTGCTACTAAGGCCTTTATTTCTTCTATTAACAGCCCCTCTGACAAAAATAAAAACAATGCGCCCCTATAGGCTACACCGTTTTTAGTAGGCGCCTGCTCTTTCCTACTTAGGTTTCACTTTATTGAGTGGATATATATAGATTGATACCACTGGCCCTTTCCATAGCTTTTTTAGGAGCTGATACTCCTTTTCAACAATTTCCCAGATGTTTTGTTTTTCCATTTCCCTTACTTGAATCTTGAGTTCCGTCCAGTTATAAGGATCAAATAATCCATGGCTCAGCAGGTCGTATTGCAATTCTTCCGGGCTGATAGAGGGAAATAAATCGGCTAATGGTGCACATAAAATCTCACATTGAAGAATATCAGGACCTTTCCCCGACTTTTTTTCACAGGCTTGAAAAAAATTATAAAGCCATCTATTTGTTTCGATAACCGACAAGTTTCTCATCCTCTCAAAATCTCTCTATTATGAAGTGCAAGTTATACCAAAAATTCCAGCGATAGACGTTTAACTGTTGTCAAACAATAGTTCCATCATATGTTACGAGTACATGCTTGTATGTACGAGCATTGAAAGGAGGATAATGATGGCCCGATCAAATTGGTATAATCAATGTTGCAGATATCACGGAAGAAAAGTGAGAATTACTTGTCGAGATGGAAGAGTTCATGTTGGAGAAATTACAAGAGTCAATCGTGAAATGGTCTGGATTCGACCTGCTAGCGGTCTTGGGGGATATGGCTATGGATTTGGTGGATTCGGCGGATTCGGCGGATTCAGATTAGGATTCGGAATTGCTCTTGGTGCGATTACCGGTATTGCACTAGCATCAGCATTTTTTTGGTGATTAGCTCACTACAGGTGTGCTAAGTAATCGAATTAAAAAGGAGGAGAAATCGGCACTTGGAATGCCGGTTTCTCCTGTTATTCCTTAGAATCTAGGTTATTGAATACAAACAATGAATGATTACCAATAATTAACCTTTTAGTACTCAAATAAACTGAGATGTCTTTATGTACCTTTTCATTGACCGTTGATAACACAAATTGGTTTATTTGGCGGATATAACAAAGCTGCGTAGTTATCTTCAGCTAGTACTGGCACGACAAGAACAAATTTAAGAGTCCACCTTCTTTACGGTCTTTCCATTAGACGATCTCTTACTAAATAATATTCTTTAATAAGTTTGTCTACATATTCTGCTGCACTAGTAACCTCTTTAATAGCTCCAATGCCTTGACCACTTCCCCAAATATCCTTCCATGGCTTAACTCTCTTTTCTCCAAAATTCAATTTTGATGGATCACTTACAGGAAGATTGTCAGGATCTAAACCTGCTGCTCGAATTGATGCTTTCAAGTAATTTCCATGAATACCCGTAAAAAGATTACTATAAACAATATCATCAGACGTGGAGTCAACGATTGCTTGCTTATACGCTTCAGAAGCACGGGCCTCATGCGTTGCGATGAATGGTGAGCCGATATATGCAAAATCAGCCCCCATCGCTTGTGCAGCTAGTATAGCACCTCCAGTGGCAATTGATCCGGACAAAGCAAGAGGCCCGTCGAACCACTGCCGAATTTCTTGAACCAAAGCAAACGGGCTCTTCGTACCCGGGTGTCCGCCAGCTCCTGTCGCAACTGCAATTAAGCCATCTGCACCTTTCTCAATCGCCTTGTGCGCGAAAGTATCATTGATTACGTCGTGCAGAACAATCCCTCCGTAGCTATGAGCTGTATCAAATACCTCTTTACGGGCACCTAAGGATGAAATGATAATGGGAACTTTGTACTTCTCACACAATTCCATGTCATGTTCTAAACGTTCATTCGACTTGTGAACAATTTGATTAATAGCAAATGGGGCAGCTGGACGATCTGGATTCTTTGCATTATAAGCTGCGAGCTCCTCTGTAATTTCTGCCAACCATTCATCAAGTATGGATGCGGGCCTAGCATTCAGTGCCGGCATTGATCCCACAATTCCTGCCTTACATTGCTCTATCACTAGCTTAGGGTTACTAATAATAAATAACGGTGAACCGATTACAGGGATACGTAAATTCCGAAGTATGGATGGAATTTTTGACATTTTTTGTTCCTCCAATCAATTTGAAATGTAATTTGTATATCAATATCCTTGTGTCTAAATATATGTTTATAAGTCATCTTCTATAATTTCATCTCCTCATCTGAAACTATTTTTAGAATGTAGTGCAAGTATCTACGAACTTGAGTAATTCGTTCAGTCAATGAAGCAGTTACAATCATGTAAAATTGTTCACTTTCATTTGTTCTATATAATTTGCGAATCGTTCTTCTTTCATCTGGCCAAAATCCTACTAACACATTTGTTTCTTCCATTTCACGCGCGATGTTATACAAATAGCCATTGGACGGCGACCAACCAAACAAACCGTCTAATTGTGCCTGTACCTCCGCCATATAAAAAGAATCACGATTCAAGCTGAGCCGCAGTGCTATAAATCGAACGACATCTTTGACAGATAATAACTTTGATATGAACGGTCGAAAATCCTCGTGTAAGGGTTCAACCTCACCTTGTGGTGGCAGCCCGTTCTTTGTTAGATAGTAATAAAATCGATCGATGACATTCGACACTTCGCTAAACCGTTGACTATAAGTCCTTTCATATTCCTGAAGCCGTGCTCTTCCCTTTTCAGTAATTCGAAAATTTTTTTTGCGCCCTTCCGTTTGGGAATAAAGAAAACCATTGCTTTCCAATGTGTTGGCAGTACGAGCGACATATTCATAGGATACGGAGCGCCCTGGGAAATCCGAGTTAAATTGTTCATAGAGGGCCTTAGAATAATTTCTTCGATTAACGAGAGTTCTTAATAGAAAAAGAGAAAGGGTGTCGCCAACACTAAAACCGACGGCATGTTGAAACGAAGGTACCTTCATACTGAACACTCCTAATATTTTTAATAATCATACACCTCGTCAGTACATATATCAAGCATAATGTCCGTTGCCATATGTCCTTCCCCTTTTTTAAAATAATTCGTTCCTATATAGGTCTCTTCGAATATCCCTTAAGTGATTGTGCGGGAATGGAAAATAGATAAAAAAAAGCTAGATGCGGACAATAGATTTATATATGCACTGGCGAGGTCTACTGTAAATTGAAAATATACACAGTTTGGAATACTGCGAAAAAAATCTCACTTAAGGATAGGTATAGTGCTTAAAATAAAAAAGTATTTTAATATAATATTCGTTCTATAGCTTCACTTACAAAATGATAGCCCTATTTTACACACAATAAAAATCACTTGAGTTAGGATCAAGTGATTTTTATTGATTGAACGTTTTTGATAAACAAGGCATATATCACCTGTCTTATTTTGTAACAGGGTTATTCGCCGCCGCTTCTTTATTTGCTGTATCCAGCGCTGGCCGATTTCCATAGCTCACCAAATGCTTTCCCATTGATCTATACCATTCCATACATCTATTCGTATACAAGTTGAATCGTTATAGAAATTATTCAACCTCACTAATATTTGTCTTTACATATAAAAAAGTACATCACCTGTAACTAGTGATGTACGAAAGCATATAGTAGGCGATGTTATTTATTTCGACAATTTTTGCAGACTTTAACAGTTCTAGTGGGTTCAATCTTTATTGGATACAATAATTTTATTCTTTTTCGTTCACATAATGGACAGTTCCCTCGCCCGTTAGATGGAAGTCTATCTAAGATTTTTCCTCGATTTCTTTTCGCCATCGCTATTCACCCCTACAGTAAAGATTTCTCTGTCTCTACAGTAGATGATGGTTTAATGAAAATATCGATGAGATTTGTCTAAACCTTCAAAAGGAATTTTATAAGAATGGGTCCTCCTAAGGTCTTCACTAACCCTGTTTTGACCTTATACATAGGATAGAGTATCCCAAAATTGGAAAGGAGCATTGAAATGCATTACTACGCTTATCCTTATTGGCCTTATCCTTATTACCATACGCAACGGCTAATATTCGATCCATATATTACTCCCTATAATGAGCCTATACAAACACAAGCCGTTGCTGATACGCCAAGTCCATTTCCCCCTGTCGATACTAAGCTTTTCAATAAATCCGCACAAAAATATCAGGAGCTTATGAAGCAGACTGGTTTATTTGTAGACAAAGTTGCAACTTCCCACCAATTTGCAAATAACCTTATGGAAGCTGCCCAACTTTCAAACAAAGAAAAAGTGAATGAATTGATTTTGTCGACCGGCATTACAATAAAGGTCGAAACTCATTTTACGCCAACTGGAATCATACTTGTTTTTGATAACGCTGGAACGGAAGTTGATTGTTGTAAATTACGCATGGTATTACGCTGGTAAGAAACTTCACACATAAATTGAATTACTATCTCTATATCAAGAGATAGCAATGACCGTTTGCGGAGTTAATCCCAAACGGTCATAAGACGTCATTAATACAGTAAAAAGATATGCTTCTATGCGTTGCAATCCTGATTAAAGTGAGCCACTATCATACCCATTTTTTCTTCCAATCCTGGACAAACGTAAGCAATTTTTTGCCGTATCCGTTAGATCACTTCGCCGTATCTGTCACCAAGTCACAAACAAATCTGCCGGATGAAAGGGTTGATCTTTGGTTTGTATCCAATCAGCGCCACAATGTCTTCGCCATTTCGTAATGCGAATAAATGGAAGCAATCTTTTTTCTGCGCTTCTTTCACCAATTGCAGATAAGTGGAATCACTCAACTGGTTCAGTAGTTGCTTCATTACCGGAAATGCCTTTAGAATTTCGTCATTTGACTTCAATTCTTTGATTGTTAAACAATTCATTGAAATATACCTTCAATCGTAGGGACATTCTATTTTTGCCATATTTTAAGGATGTGTGTAACACTGGGGAGAGTTTAAGTAATTAGAAAGTTACGACATGCACTTCAGTCGATCCTTTGTCAGGAATAAGAATGATATCCTTTCCCTTCCATGAATAGGATGAATAAGACAAATAGACGAGGAGAGAAGCAGATGCAAATCCATGTTATACAACCGGGTGAAACGCTATGGTTGATTTCCCAGCACTATAGTGTTGCCGTGAATCAAATCGTCACTGCAAATCAGTTAGAAAATACGAATCAGTTAGTACCGGGAATGACCCTTGTCATCCCCGTTGCCTCCCCAATCCCTTCTTCCGATAAACCGATGATCGATGTCAATGCCTATACACTCAATACAGGAGAGACCGGTGCACGTGAACTTCAGGAAGTGGGCCGTTATTTGACCTATTGGATGCCTTTCGCCTACCGTATTCAGGAGGACGGCGGATTGGGTGCCATCGATGACACGGAAATGCTTCGTTCTGCAGCCGCCGAACGGATTGTTCCCGTGCTTTGCATTACGAATTTCAGCGCGACAGAAACTGGTACACAGCTTGCCCATACGATTCTTGCCAGCACGGATATCCAGGACCGATTAGTGACAAACATTGTCAATGTCATGAAAGAGAAAGGTTACCAAGGCATAAATGTCGATTTTGAAAATGTACTCTTGGCAGATCGGGAATTGTACAACCAATTTTTAAAGCGCCTAACCGATCAACTGCATCCCAAGGGATATTTCGTATCGACCGCCCTTGCCCCGAAAACAAGTAGCGAACAAAAAGGGCTATTAGTTGAAGCGCATGACTACGCGGCTCATGGAAGAATTGTCGATTTCGTTGTGCTGATGACCTATGAATGGGGATACCGCTTCGGTCCGCCTCAAGCCATCTCACCGCTGAATCAAATCAAACGGGTGTTGGACTACGCTGTCACGGTCATACCTAGGGATAAAATCTTTTTTGGTTTTCAGATCTATGCCCGTGACTGGTTGCTTCCACATGCAGAGGGACAGGAAGCGGAAACATTCAGTCAGCAGGAAGCCGTGCGCCGTGCGATTGAGAGTGGTGCAACCATTCAATATGACACTGTCGCTCAATCGCCTTATTTCCGTTACACTGATGCGCAAGGACGTTACCATGAGGTCTGGTTCGAGGATGCACGAAGTGCCCAGGCCAAGTTCGATTTGGTGAAAGACTATCATCTTCGTGGAATCAGCTATTGGGTTCTAGGTTATCCATACCCGCAAAACTGGTTGCTCCTTGAAGATAATTTCACTATACGAAAAAGAGTATAATGCATAGTTGATTAAAAACCGTTCATTTCACCAACACTGACTAGCGGAACTGATTGAAGTGAGACGGAGGAAATAGGTATGAAAATCGCTGGTGTTTATCTGGCTGCCGGGAGTAGTAGCAGAATGGGGAGTAATAAATTGGCGTTGCCTGTCGGAACGAAGACTTTAGGGAGCCTCTCCGTTCAAACCGCGTTGCAAACATCGCTCTATTGCATCTACATCATTACAAAAGAAACTGATGATACAGCGTGGCTCTCCTTAGAAGTGAAATCACATGCAAAAAGTACAATCATCCCTTGTTCAACTTCCCATGAAGGACAGTCTGAATCATTGATATGCGGTATCCATCAGGCACAGAACGATCAGATGGATGCGATACTCATTATGCTGGCAGATCAGCCTTTCATCACCGTTCAAATGATTGAGAAGATGATTGCTTGCGCTAAAGAAAATCCAACGTGTAAATTCGTGGCAACGGCGATGGAGGGATTCATCATGCCGCCGGTACTCTTCCCGTCTTCCATGTATAGTGAGTTACTGAAATTATGTGGAGACAAAGGTGTAAAAGCAATACTGCAAGGAGATTTCCTACAACATGGAAAGCTTGTGCCATGCGGGGATCAACGACTTGTCTTTGGTGTCGACACAAATGAACAATATACCCAGCCTGTAGCTGACGAAGAAAAAACGAAATGATAGGGATGCACCTATCATTTCGTTATTGTGATTCTTCCGTTATCGGATTTTAATTTAATAGTATGTTCACCATCTCCGAATGTCATCTGCTTCTTCTCTTTTCCGAAAAGGCTAATTTTACCGTTATCTGTATCTGCATCTATTGTTGCATTGGTCGGTTCATTCAACGTTTGAATTTCGATTCGGCCATTATCGGTACTTAAATCAATTGACTGGTCCAAATGATCTGTCAGGAGCGTTATTCCTCCATTGTCCGTCTTACCTATAATTTCTCCGTTTACCTGTTGAAGATCAATCCGGCCATTATCTGATTTCACATGAATCTTGGATGCCTCTATCTGATTCAGTTCGATTCTTCCGTTATCCGTTTGGAGCACCAGTTCATCCGTTTGAATGTTTTCTGTCCGTATCTTTCCATTGTCCGATTTAGCCTGGATCAACGAATAGTGTTTATCCGGTACTTCGACAGTCAATCGGAGCGCTTGGCGGGAAAAGTTGAAATTGAAAAAACTCCACCCTTTCTTCTTTAGCTCAACGACGAGCGTATCGCCTTTCTCCTTCACATCAAAACGATAATTTTTCCCCATGCCTTCCCTGCCTGAATACTCCACAACAGTTTTACTATTCTTTGTTGGAATAATTTCGATGATTGCATTTGAAGTGGAGACGTCAATCTTTGAGAATGAAGGATCTTCAATCACTTTTTTTCTAGCGGTGTCACTGTAAAAAAGGCCGGACTTTAACACAATTCCAATCACGACACCTAAAACCATTCCAATTACTATAAAGGGAATCCACCTTTTTTGAAAGACCATCCATCATTCACTACCTTTCTATCTAACAGTCACTCATTTCGGTTGTTGCAAAGTCCTTAATCGATAACAGTTCATCGCCGTTTCTCCAAGTTGATCGAGTAGATTGTAGTTGGCGAAGGCTCCTACGATTGCGCCGAATCCCGGTATCAATTGGAACATTTTCACCAAATCGATATAATCCCTGTATTCTTGTTGGAATTCCTGCCAGTCCATATCAGCGATCAAATGCTTCTGTTGTTCCCAATTCTCAATGATGTCCAATGTTTCCTTCCGCTTTTCCTCACTCGAAAAGGCCAGCTTGAACACATGTAAGATGAACAGCCGTTCTTCATACTCATTTGGATCGTATCCATAAACCGATGCCGCTTCAAACAAGAATTTGATTTTAATGGATAGTAGCAATGGGAAATCGGCAAGGCCTAGCATGATGCCGCCCGCCCCAGTACCAGCCCCCTCAATCACCGCGGTCTTCCGGAAAGCCGAAAGTTTACTCTTGAAAAGTTCGTCCCGTTCATAAAGGCTTAGTCCGATTGCCTGCTGCCTTTTCGTCGTTAGATTCGAACCGAGCAATGTAGCCTTCACCATGTTTTTGATGCTTTCTGTCATAACATGATGTACTTTTTCAGGTATGAGGCCATTCACTTTCGTCTGTGCTCCCTTGGAGAAACGACTTATCATTCCCGTTCGTCTCGTCATTTTCTGCTTCCACAATAAAAGTTCGTCTTGCACCTTCTTCGTATAATCAACCATGAATCTTCACCTTTCTGGGCATCGCTTATTAATATTATTATAGAGGGTACCTGTTTCATGATAAATGGACCTGAGAATGGATTGCTCCTACGTCTTAAGGCGTAGCGAGCAACCCATTCAGTCTCGTTGGGGATGAGGCCACTTCCTGAAAAAAAGCCACAAACAGACAAAAATGATAAAGGCTACACTTTCAAGAGAAAGGATATACCAAGGGTAAGGCCCTAGATAATCAAGCAAACTGCCATTCAAGGGCTTTTCTTTTAAGAACATATAATTCCCTTGGAACAGGGCATTGGCAGCAATGATGAACGGCAACAATAGGTTTAAGGCAATCATCGTTTTAATGATTCCTTTGAATGTCGGTCGATAGCCTTTCATCCATGTAAAATAAAGCCCTGTCAGAATGATGCCGATATGTATGTAAAAGAAATGAAAATACCTGAAATGCGGAAACCCGATATCCAATACAGGTGTTACTATCGCTTGAAGTGCTCCACCGATACCTGCAAAGAAGACGAAATCGACAAGCTGCCTGTTTCCCGTCCAAAGAAGGACAATAGCGACGAACAAACTGATACTGCATAATTCCAACGGCAACGATTGGCTCGTATCCCATCTACCCGTGCTTAACATCCAACCATGATACAAAACTTCCATCAAGAATAATGATAATGCGAAAAGGCGCTCATACTTCGCAGGTACCGGCTGACTCTTTCTTAAGAGGTAAAGAAGAATCATTGACAAGCCTAACACACCGATTGCCCCCATATGTGCTACTGAAAACAGTTCAAATGAAGGTCCTTGGTAATCAGTAATCATTTTCACCCCATCGCATTACAACTTTTTTATGAAACGAGAATCAGTCAATAAAGTTCTATTTGACGCCTATCTATATTTTTCATTGCTCCCTATTGAAAATCCGATCGAATGAAACGGGCTCTCCATTTCTGAAAAGATTGATCATCTTAAATTCTTCTCGTGCTGATATTTTATAGAGCGCTTGGTGCTTTAATCCGTCATCTAAGTAATCCGAGTAATACTCCTGATTAAAAAATACATTCAATGTATCTTGCTGGGCACTTATATAGAAAGCGGTAAAATGCACAGCGTCTCTACCCTTCTGCACGTATTTACCATTTAAAAATATGTGAATCTGGTTGTTATCATCCGTATAGAGATAGCGTCCATTTTCGTCATTAACCGTATCAATGAATTTCAGTACATCTGTTTCAGCTTGCTCTAAATTTATTTCAGTAAAAGTCACTTCCGAATTACATCCGCTCAAGAGGAGAAGAAAGAATATGATTGCAAACCATTTATACACATCACCGCTCCTTGTAAACCATTCTTGTTACTAGCATATACTTCCCGCCGTAATTTCATATCTGTTTTACAAGGAAAAATCGATATTGCTTAAGAAAAACAACTGTTTATACTAAGTCGTTACTGTGGTTATCAAGGCTACCAGCTCAAACTCAAAAAAACACTCTGCAGTGAATTTGGGTTCACTGCAGAGTGTTAATGATTAGTGAGATAGAGTAGTTTTTCTCTTTGTAAAATCCATCTCCGGATAATAGGCGTCTTTGACCAACAGATTCGGTCCTAGGCAATTGACTGCAGGACAGTGACAACCAATGGACTTTGCGAGTGGACGGTCAAGCCAGCGATCAAGCATCTCAGGTAGTGAATCCGTTTGAATATTGCCCATTGGCGGGGTGTCGCCAAAATCCGTTACGATGACATCACCTGTGAATATGTTGACATTCAGTCGGGATCGTCCATCGGGATCATTACGGACCGACACGTTCTTACTGCTATAAATCCGTTCCAATAGAGTCAAATCCTCTGAGTCATCACTGCACGGATAAAACGGCAGTGTGCCAAATAGCATCCATACATCTTCATCACGGGCCTCCAATAACTGATGGATTGCTTTCCGTGTTTCGTCCAAGGATAGCACTTCAAGCTGTGAAGCGAAATCACTTGGGTACATCGGGTGCACCTCATGTCTTGCACACTTCATTTCCTCGATGACTTGGCGGTGAATCTGCGTAAGGTACGGCAAGGTCCGTTTATTCAGCATCGTCTCTGCGGACACCATTACCCCCGCTTCCGCTAAAGCTCGGCTGTTTTCAATCATTCGTCCGAACTGCTCCGCCCGTCGTTCCCGGGGCGGTTTGCGTTCCATATTTGCAAAACCGCCATCGACGAAATCATCGACGGTGCCCCAGTTATGGGAAATATGCAATACGTCTAAATACGGCGCGATGGCCATGTAACGTTCGAGCGGCATTGTCAAGTTGGAGTTCATTTGCGTCCTTACGCCGCGTTCATGGGCGTATTTTAGTAAAGGCAGGACGTAATTTTCAACCGACTTTTTTGAGAACATCGGCTCGCCGCCCGTAATACTTATCGTCCGCAAATGGGGAATCTCATCCAGGCGGGATGTGAGTAATTCAATTGGCAGTGCATCGGGATCTTTATGCTGTAGCATATAGCCAACCGCGCAATGCTCACAACGCATATTGCATAAATATGTCGTTGTGAATTCAATACTCGACAATGTCAATTTGCCATGATCCTGTATGTCCAAGTATGCTTCCCATGGATCATGCGCAGGTGTCATTTTTGTAAGTGCTGTACTATCAGTTTTCATATGTTAACGAGCTCCTATAAATAAAGTAAGATACTAAGATAGTATGCACTTCAATCGTCTCTTTCGCAAGCACATCAAAATGCTCTTCATAAAATAGTTGCATTATGCAAATGACCATATACATTGATGTATTTTCGGATCATTGTATCTTTTATATCATTTGTATCTTACAATTGTTGCTTCCAATCTATTTGCCGATAGCACCATCTGCTTCCCTTTATCGGTTAACGAAACGATATAGATTCTCCGGTCCCCTTCGAATGGAGTTCTTCAAGAGTGTGATTTCATAAACGATTGTACTTTGAACAACAGAGACACCATCACAACTCAATTTATGAATAGCGCGCATACTCTTGGATAATGAGTGAAATATCGGAACAATTCTTTTCATTTTGAAATTCCCTCTAGTCAACTCCTTTCGCAATTATACAATAATTAAAGTGCAAGCGTTCAAAATGAGCAAAAAAACCGCGCCCATTCATATAGGGCACGGTTCGTTTCATGCATATGCAATGCTATCTTCTTCTTGTAAAATGACGCCATTCTTCAGATGGACAGTCGTCCGTAAAATGAGTATTTCTTCTTCAGAATCGGTTTCCCATCGCTCGTCAGGTACCATATCAAACGAAATCATCCATGTTTCTTTCGATTTTATGTCACTCATCATCTCAACGGACTGTTTTGTGATGAACACTTCGTCTGCCCTCGTTTTTTTTACAAGACCAATTTCAATATAGTCAACAAGGTCTTCACTATCTTCTCCTTCGATATAGACCGTCCCTGAAAGCGTCTGACCGAAAGCGATATTTTGTCCATCGACGGTAGTGTCCACGGTCATCGTTCCATATACGATATTCGAAGAAAATTGTTTTGTCATACATATTCCCTCTCCCCGGCTTTTCAATCATTCATCTTTTTCGTAATGATAAAGTTCATCCGTTTCGTATTTATTATACCGCATTTTGAACAGTTTGAATAAGTGTGTTACCACAACTTTTAACAGCGCGTACCCCGGAATCCCGAGAATAACTCCTGGCACTCCAAACAACGAACCAGCCGTCAGCAAAACGAAAATGATTGTAATTGGGTGGGTATGTAAAGATTTCCCCATGATTTGTGGCGATATGAACTTCCCATCGATCAATTGAACAATCGTCCATACCGCGGCCAGCTTGATAAGCATGAACGGCGATGTGACAATCGCGATGATGACGGCTGGGGTGATGGCAATCAGCGGCCCAAGATAAGGAACGACGCTTGTGAACATCGCCAGTACGCCAAGCAATAATGCATAATCCATCCCGATGATAAAGAACCCGATGGAAACCATAATACCGATACAGATCGCTACCATAATCTGACCTTGTATGTATGAACTAATCTGATGATCTGCATCGCGTAAAATGGATTTTGCATCATTGCGCATACGTGGTGGCAGCATATTGACAATCAGTCTGGGTAATTTTTCTCCATCTTTCAATAAATAAAATAAGATGAACGGCACCGTGATAATCGCTAATATGAAACCCGTCAAAGCGGAAACGAATGACGTTATCCCCATTGCGATGCCGCCTAGCGTATCGGTGAAAAATTTACCGATATTTGCGGGTGCCGTGTCTACAAGTGATTGGACATTGAAATCGAGTTCCTTGTAGTATGTGGCGAAAATTGAAGTACGTAAGAACTCATCTATTGTCACCAATAATTCCTTGAAATACGTCGGGAATTCTGCCACAAGATTATGGAATTGCAGTTTTAAAAATGGGTAAACGAGGAACACAAGCAATGTGACAAGTCCAATCATACCGACGAAAATAATAAGAATACCCCAAATACGCGGGATTTTCGCCTTTTCCAACAGCCGCAAAATCGGTCTCAGTAAATAGAAGGCAATTGTGGCCAATATGATTGGCAGCACAACCGTCGAAAAAAAGACGGTGATCGGATAAAAGACGAATGAAATCCGATCGTAAATAAGTATGATCAATCCGATCAATAGGATCGATACGAGAACAAACAATGTACTCCGCCCGCCTAGAAAACGGATCAAATTTGAAGCGGGTCCCTGTTTTCTTTTTTCTTCTGCAGTTGTCGTTTGCTGTTTCTTTTCCTCAAAATCCATCGGCATCCCCTTCCCCTGTAAAAACGGATATCAGTCAAGCTGCATATCCAAAAACTTAGCAATCGCCTCTTTGTTTTTTTTCACATCCAGTTCGATGACAGATCCGGCATGTGCATATGATTTAAACGAATAGGTACCTTCCACAGGAACGGTCATCGTTTCCACATCCACCCCTTTACTCAACAGTAAACTGATTGCTCTAGAGATTTCATCCTTCGACGTCAGATCCGTTTCGATGAACCCTGATAATGCTCCCGCAAGTTTCGGCAGATTGGCAATCATCCCTGGGCGAAGGGCTTCATCCTTCATAGCGGCTATCACATCCTGTTGCCGGCTGACGCGCCCGAAATCCCCTTCCGCATCTGCACGGAAACGGGCATAACCGAGTAATTCCTTGCCGTTCAATTTCTTTTTGCCCGGCATCAAGGTGACACCGATTTTTTCAGACATTTCCTTTTTCACATTGATTTCGACGCCTTTCGGAAAGGCTATGTCAACAATCGATTCGAAATTGGAGAAATCGACGATGGCATAATGATGGATTGGAATGCCAAACATGCCTGTGATTGTATCCTTCGTTGATTGAACGCCGTTCAGATAATAGGCCGTATTCAATTTATAAGATTTGTAGCCTGGTATTTCAGCGTAAATATCGCGCATGAACGAGAGCACCCGCATTTTCTTTTCACTCTTATCCCAAGAGAGCACCATCATCGTATCCGTGCGTGATCTACTGCCGCCATCATCATCTACCCCTAAAAGTAGATAATTTTCGGTAGAAGCATACTTCGGATCCACAGCATCGCCTTGGAAAGGTCCCGGATCGATATTATTTCCATTGGCCATAGATTTCCCTGCATTGTATTGCACAAGGGAATAAAATCCGATTACAAGAAAGCATAATGTCGCTATTGTAAAGATGACCCTACCGATTCTGAGCTTTTTCTTTCTTCTTCTTTTCGGTATAGGTCCTTCATAATGATCTTCCATTGATTGACTCCTCCAAAATGTGATCTTTCCAATAGGACGAACAGAAAGGTTCTTGGTTGCGCATTGTTGCGACCATTATACCATGATGGCTATCAGAGGGTAATTCCGTAGTTTTGAAAATTTCAATATCAATCCATTTTTCTCCAGTTGCCACCTTAAACGCCGTTTTCAATACAGAAAACATTTAGTTTAGATACGTTTACCGGCATCTCCCCACTCCCTTCTCCACGTTTCTGCATATATTACATTGATGTCCGTGGAAGAAGGGGGTGTATACTATGGGACGTGAATACTCGGGGGGCTATAATTCTTCTTTTGCCTTGATCGTTGTGCTTTTCATTTTATTGATAATCATTGGCGCAAGCTTTATTTATTAATAAAAACCTTCAAGCATAATGCAACCGCTCAGGTACACCTCATTGATAAGAGCGCTTCACAAGCGCTCTTATTCCAATTAGGAATGGTCATAAAATAATTAGAATAAGAGCGTTTGCACGCGGTTGTTTTTTAGTCCAAGGTGAAACCGAATAGAGAAAGGGACTACTTTGCATTGTATCCAGTAATATGTGTGGCATATCGAAAATCCTACATATGAAGTTTACGAAGGAAATCGTGCACGTTTAAGAAGGGGTTAATTCATCGTTAAACATTGGTCATGAGCGGTAAATATGGAGACAAAGCAGTGTACCAGTTTCCGAAAGTTAAGAGAGGGATAGATGTGATAAATGTACAAGTCATACATATATATAGGGATAGGAGATGAAAACTGATGAAAAATAGACGGATTCGACGATGGCTTGGATGCCTTGCAATAATAATGATGGCTTTCAGCGGACGAGTTGAAGCTTCATCCCCACCATTTAAAGACGTTACAGCAGATAATCCTTACCAGGTAATGATTCAAGATATGCGCGATAGAAAACTGATCAATGGCTATCCAAATGGGGAATTTAAGCCAAATGAAAGAATAGCCCGGAAACATGTCGCTAAATTATTAACTAACGCACTAAAATTAGAAGCGAAAACAGGCAACGTCATCCATTACAATGATGTGCCGAAAACTCACCCTTACTATAATGACATTACAAGAGTCTCCCAAGCAGGTATCTTCAACGGCGATAGCAATGGGAACTTTAATCCCGACGCACCGCTCACACGGATACAGATGGCTAAAGTTCTGGATTCGGCGTTTAATTTGATTATCAAATCCCACACTACGTTCCCGGATGTGCAGAGAATTCATTGGGGATACACGCATGTGCAAGCTTTGTATTCAAATGGGATTACAACAGCAGATCAAGGTTATTTCAAACCGAATCAGCCTGTGACCCGTGCCCATTATGCGGTGTTTCTCTACCGTAGCTTACACCTGCCGGAAGCCCCCAAATCCCTCCCCCATGAAAAGTTAAAAAAGAGGAAATAAAAGATTTGGTCTTTCGACTGCCCATTATAGTCGAAACGACCCTTGTCGATTATAAAATGCAGGCTTCACCTTTCAGCGTAGCCCGTTCGGAAATTTTGAAGAACGCGACACCAAAATTTACAGATACCCTATTGAAAAAATACTACAATGATATGTGCATTTATTGTGATATGACTCTTTTCCCATTTTTAATGGATGAACCGAATTATCGTTTTGAAATACTAGAAAATACACTGAACCTTGTACGAATGCAAACCGTTTCCTTTGCTGCCCCGCTAAAAGATAGCGGATATGTAGAATATACATTCGAAAAACAATCTAACAAATGGAAGCTGGCGGGGTATGAGTGGCAACCTCTCGGGGCTGGGAACTTCAACCTCACAAAAGAGGAAGCGCTCCGACTCGTAAAAAAAGAGTACCTGTTTCAGGAAGCAGCCCCTATTGAGGTGACATTCCTCGACTCTGGAACCGACAATGTCTTCGATTGGTACACGAACAAAGAATATCCTCGGCTCGTCTATCGAATACATGTGGACACTGGAACGAGGAATTTTAATGTTGTTTATTATCCGCATAACGGAAGCCATCATCCTGGATAACTAAAAAACACCGGGAATTTACCAATCAATAAGTTGGCAGATTCCCGGCGTTACTTTGGAGTGGTATGGCGACCGTAATTTTTTTCAGTAACTTGGGCAACCCTTAATCAGTAGCTTCGTCCAAACTCTCCTTCTTCCTTTTTTTATCACCGATTAGGAATGTCAGGATAATCATCAACACATACAGCGACATCAAAATGATAAACGTATATTGGTGGTTAAATGTCCAGTCATACACGAGTGCGATAAGGAGCGGCAACAATCCCCCCATGATGTATCCACCTGTTTGCATCATCGCCGTCCAGGCATTCGTCTCTTCAGCCGTTTCGGTTTCATCAAGCGGCAAGAGTAAGGCTGCCGGGAATAATCCTCCTAATGGAATCGCCATGATGAATGCACCTATCCACATAAGCGGATGGATTCCCGTCCAGAAAAGGGTGATTGAAGTCATTCCAGCAATCAGCATAAATAATATCCAGAATTTCCTTGATAGAAATCGTTCCATTAGTAACGGGATGATGATATTGAACAAGATCTGTACCGTAGTCATAATACTGAGAAGCGTACCCGCCTGCAACAACGTCATACCGACCGACGTAGCAATGGGTGCAATCCAAGTAACGATTGAAAAGAAGGCGGATGATTGGAGGCCAAAAAATAGCATGACCATCCATGCCTTGCGGGATTTCCACGGTAATTTTGTCTTCTCCCGGTTTTCCTTGATAACGGCAGGTTTCTGCTGTTGGATACTTAGCTTGCCTTTTGTCGCTAAAAACCACGAAGCCAAGCCCAAAAAAGCCAATACAGCCCATATACTAAGTGCAAACCGGTAAGAACCGGTCCACTCGTAAAAAATTGCGGTCAATCCTGCACTTGCTGCCGATCCGACCCCCATCCCGAAGGAATAGATACCAATGACCGACGCAGCCCGATCAGGAAAATTCTGTTTGATCATCGCAGAAAGAAGTGGTCCGATGACCGCAATAGCAATGCCGACTATGAACGCAGTGCCAAGAAGAACCGGAAATCCTGGAATAAGCCCCCGCAAAGCAGTTGTCACTCCAATCAGGCTAATCATTGCATACATCGTCCGTTTCAAGCCGAATTTCCGATTCAGAACGGGAGACAACGAGGCGAAAATCCCCATGCAAACGACTGGGACTCCAGTTAGAAGACTAACTTGTGTATTTGAAAGCGCCAACTGCTCCCGAATCGTCTCAAGCAATGGACCGATGGACGTGATTGCTGGACGTGTATTTACGGAAATCGCAAAAATCGCAAAAAGAATGATAAGAGTATTGCGTTTGGTAATATTTTGGGACATAGTCAAATTCCTTTCTTTACAAACAATATGAATACGTCAGGGTGGAATACCTACTCAATAAGGAACTAGGCACATTGCCTGCATATATGAACCGGTATAGCCTTTGAAAACGGTAGTCTCTCAATCCCAAAGTGGAATAAGTATCGATAGAGCTAAACATCAGCTACAAGGATAACATCCCTGGGGCGGTTTGGGCTATGATAAGAACAGATTTCAAACGTATCTTACTGACGAATCCCATTGCATTTAAAGCGACATTTACAGAGAAATGAGGATAGACGAAAAATGCGACCTATCTGCACACTATAGATAAGTCGCTTGTGCTCTGGTCTTATTTGTCTACTCCTGCAACGTTTACTCGTCACTTTTCTCAACTGTGTTTTTGGCACTTGAATACAATCCCGAAGCTGATAATCCTAGCATCGCGCCGACTAATATCCCCTGTTTGATATCGAAATTGGTTACATAAACCACCCCTACTACAATTCCAATTATCAAAGCGATAAAAGGCAACACTTTTTTACTGACCCCAGCCATTTTAAACAGTTCTACAATTCCCAAAATCAGAGGAATTATGACGACATCATAAATCTCAAACATGTAATCACCTCTTTCCCTTATCGTATTTTATGAATTACTTGTCCATACGGTAACGGCCTGTTCCTTTTATACAAACGAATCTACATTGCGTGTCGTTATTTTTTTGTTACGATGATTTACATTCCTTACATACCGAATACGCCAAACATTAGATGTCCGCTGTTATAGCCAATACCGATGGGCTTGTCGATATCCATCAGTACTTCGAGTGGAAACTTGGCCTAATTAAGTATTGTTTATATATCGGATTCTCTAATTTCCAGCTTATTTGTAAGTCAAGACTAAATCGGTTTATCTCTCGTAAAACTCAATGATTATGACAATATTATGAAATCACATTTTTTACGCATAATTCGACACGCCATACATTTTGAATAGGATACAATAGAAAAGCTGTTGTTTTATGTCAATCACATGTCACAGATGAACAAAGCTAAAAATATTATGGAGGGATTGCTATGAAAGGTTTCTTCTTAAAAAAAATGTTGAAACTTAAAATTGAATTAAAAAGGAAAGATATGTATAAAAAAGCGAAGTATTTAGGATTCACACATCCACAAGTAGTAAATTGTAGTCAAGAATTAGATGTATTGCTTAATAATTATTTTAATCAAGCTGCTTAATTATAAGGAGGAATAATTATTAACCTAAAATCTCAGGATTCTATAAAGCCAGTCAGATGAAATATAAAATTCGGTTTGATTGGCTTTATAATGGAAATCACGCCTTCTTTAAACAGTAAATACTGCCCTCTACTACAGCCCTCTTGATTCAACTAGGTAACCATCAAGAATATTTACATCCCCATCGCTACGGCCGTTAGCCCTAACAGTAAACCGTTCTAATCCGGTGTGTGTTCGGAGAGCACAAGCTCACTCCTTTGCAATTTGCGTCAATTTCCAATTAACACCACGTTTATCAATCCCAAGGTTCGTCGATACTGCGGTTACACCAAAGGGTGACTGTGGTTAAGACCGCTGAACTGCAATCAGCGGTCTTATGGGAGCGATTACTGCAACCTTCGAATGTTTTTCGCCCCGCCTCTCTCGCGGATCTATACTCTTCGATTGAAGTCATTTTGTACGGGTATAGATGTACAATCGGTTTACTGATAGACTTTGCACCTGACTGGCGTTGTTTTGTTTATATTCAAAGTTACCGGCAAAACAATCTGGTTTAATACCGTTTGTATGCAAGACAGAAATTTTACGTTTGTTCCGACAAAATGGTTCGTAACAAAGTCGGCGACTTTACAAGTCGTGTACATGCCTTTACCCTCCCGTAATTTGACTTTACATATGCATTCCAAACCTCATTAGGAAATGACTATTTCGTAAAAGTTAGCTTATATTGCATTTCCCTCTTCAATCGGCCCCATCTCGATTTAAAACCTTTAATCGTGTCACCTGCCTACTCTCCCCCTTTTGAGAATTAAGGATAATAAAAAAGAACGCTCCGTATTGGACCGCTCTTGATTTACAACTTTATATACAATTTATCATTTGAATCAATCGTAAAGCCAAACTTCATATTTATGACGCATTATGTTCCGATTACATAATACGTTGAATCTCTTTTTCGTGATATTCAACCTTATTCCACAACTTCTTTTTCATCTTTTCATCATGACAATCATTATATAAAATTATATTGTATTTCAACATAAATTTGTGCCAAATCAATTTATATTTCCCCATAGTTGCGTCACATCCATTCTACTTAATATCGTATAGATATTGATGTTTTGAATAGGTATAAGGAATTGCTTTTAAACCGCGTTTTTAAAACTGCACCGTCCACATTTGTTAATCAACGTCGGTCTTTCATACCCGAACGTTAATTCAACATCAATCTTGGGCGGCTCGTTTATCTCTTTTCCTTCTGTAATTCTCGCATCGAGCGTTACACCCAAGTCGTAATAGACGCCGTATTTCAGTTGTGAGCCGCGGAGAAATGCTAGGACTTCTATGGCATACTATCGGCTTCGAACAGAACACAATTACTATTGAGCGTACCCGGGACTTTCATGGCGTACGTAAGCCCAAAACCAAAAATAGCAACCGAACATTTTTTGTCGGTGATGCCCTATTAAGTCAATTGAAAGTGTAGAGAGTATGGTGTAAAAAGATGATGCTTACTTAAGGAAAGCGATGGACAGACTCGGATTATGTACTCATTACAGATAGAGGAGCAACTCCTGTAAGTGATAAGTCCGTATCTGAATCCATAAAACATATTATCAGGATGACAGGAATATAACGGATTACCCCTCACGGTCTTCGGCACACGCATGCAACGATCATGGTAAGCAAACGTATACCACTTCAAACTGTCACCAATCGTTTGGGAAAGACACCTGAAATGGTTTTAAGAGTATATCGATACTCTTTCAAAGAGCTCGACATAGAGCCGGTGAAGGTCTTCGGTGACGCATTGAATTGTTGAGTTTGAAGGAGGTTTTGGGGGAGGTTTTTATTTTTAGAGTCTTCAAAACACGATAGTACAGGCTTTCTTGCTACTATGGATTATTCCGTGCTATAATAGGAGCATTGTGAATTTAGGAGGATTTTTTAATGATAGCAGTCAGTAATGTAAGTCTTCAATTCGGCGACCGCAAACTGTTTGAAGATGTGAATATACAGTTCAATCCGGGCCATTGTTATGGGCTAATCGGTGCGAACGGTGCGGGTAAATCGACATTCCTTAAGATTTTGTCCGGTGAACTTGAGCCACAATCCGGAAATGTGATTATGAATAAAGACGAGCGCCTTGCTGTCTTAAAACAGAACCACTTTGAATACGAGGAAAGTGTTGTACTAGACACAGTCATTATGGGGCACAAACGCCTGTATGACATCATGATGGAGAAAAACGCCATCTATATGAAAGAAGACTTTTCAGATGAAGACGGCATGCGTGCTGCTGAACTTGAAGGTGAATTTGGCGACTTAAACGGTTGGGAAGCTGAATCGGAAGCTGCAATCCTGTTACAAGGACTCGGCCTAAAAGAAGAATTTCACCAAGTGAAGATGGCTGAACTGACAGGTTCCGATAAAGTGAAAGTACTTCTTGCACAGGCGTTATTCGGAAAACCAGATGTCCTACTTCTGGATGAGCCGACGAACCACTTAGACTTAAAAGCAATCCAGTGGCTTGAAGAGTTCCTGATCAACTTTGACAACACAGTCATCGTCGTATCCCATGACCGTCACTTCTTGAATAAAGTGTGTACGCAAATTGCGGATCTTGACTTCTCTAAAATCCAGATCTATCCGGGTAACTATGATTTCTGGTATGAATCTAGCCAACTTGCGCTTAAAATGTCACAGGACCAAAACAAGAAAAAAGAAGAGAAGATCAAGGAACTTCAAGCATTCGTTGCTCGTTTCAGTGCCAATGCATCGAAGTCAAAACAAGCAACATCACGTAAGAAAACACTTGAAAAAATCGAGTTGGACGATATTAAACCGTCGTCACGACGCTACCCATTTGTCAATTTCCAAATGGGACGTGAAATTGGTAATGACGTGCTTAGCGTCCAAGACGTTTCCAAAACACAAGACGGTAAAGTCATGTTGAAAAATGCCACTTTCACAATCGGAAAAGAAGATAAAGTCATTCTTCTTGGTAATGCGCTTGCGAAAACGTCCCTCCTTGAAATCCTTGCGGAAGAGTCTGAACCTGATTCCGGATCGGTTAAATGGGGTGTGACGACATCACGTGCGTACTTCCCTCTTGACAACAGTAAGTACTTCGAAGGTTCGGAACAATCACTTGTCGATTGGTTACGCCAATATTCACCGGATGACCAAACTGAAACATTTCTACGTGGCTTCCTTGGACGTATGCTGTTTTCCGGTGAAGAAGTGAACAAAAAGCCATCTGTCCTTTCCGGTGGTGAAAAAGTACGCTGTATGCTTTCAAAAATGATGTTAACGAGTGCCAACGTGCTTCTTCTCGATGAGCCTATGAACCACTTGGATCTTGAATCGATTCAAGCACTCAACAATGGACTGATGTCATTTAAAGGGGCAATGGTCTTCACGTCACATGACCAACAGTTCATCCAGACAGTTGCAAACCGAATCATCGAAATCCGTGAGGATGGAACGATTTTCGATAAGATGATGAAGTATGATGAATACCTTGAGTTCAAAGAAAAACAAGCAAAATAATAAGAAAAAGTCGTTTTCCTTTAATCGGAAGACGACTTTTTTTCAGTGAAACAGTATTTTACATGGAATTGTTCATTTTGGGTATACCAACAAGAAAGGAGTGGTTTTGATGAGGAAGTTGAAATTCTTCGCCTTCATATTACTTGCTGGCCTTGTGATGGCGGGTTGTTCAAATAATGGCTCGACAGCATTGGACAATTCAGGTTCTCAAAATAGCGGCATCACAACTGAAGAGAAAGAGAACACAGAAGGTGATAACGGCAACAATCAGAGTGAAATTTCAATGATTGATTTTTTTCTACCCGATGGATCGAAAGCCCATTATCTCGGCGAAGGCAATGAGTATGCGGAATTGGATATCGAAGTGGCTCATCCATATAAAGATTATGTCATCGTGCATGAAAATAATGGTGGTGCGTTAGTCCGGCATATCTATAAAATCGATAAGGATAAAATTGAAATACTTGAAAAAAATCAGATTGACTACGAAGATGATTTCCCCACTCTTGATGAATTGAATACAATGCAACCCTCAGGAGTTTACTTACAAAAGCCCTTGACAGTAGGCACTACTTTCAATAATTGGACAATTGTTCAAACCGATGTATCCATTGAAACTCCATATAAAAAATTTGAAAATGCCTTTGTGATCGAAGAAACAGGAAAAGACTTCATCAATCGGAAATATTTCGTTGAAGGTTATGGTGAAGTAAAGCGTGAATCCGTCATGCATTTAGAGGATGGCGACTATGTCGTCACTTCAACATTAAAAGCTGTTGATCAATAGCCCTATTTGTATGGGATTTGTTGAAAAGGAAAAAAGAGGCGCTCCCATTCAGGAGGCCTCTTTTGAATGACGAATCATAATTTTATAACGTTCGCAGCTTGTAGTCCACGGTTGCCTTCGACAACTTCGAACTCAACTTGCTGTCCTTCGTCCAAAGATTTGAAGCCTTCGCCTTCAATTGCGGAGAAGTGTACGAACACGTCATCCTCGCCTTCTACTTCGATGAAACCGAAGCCTTTTTCAGCATTGAACCATTTTACAGTACCTTGTTTCATGTGAAAACCTCCAATAATAAATTACTTGTAATACATAAACTTTTCAAAATGAAAAATTCACATATTACAAAAAGTACCGACAACGCCGATCACTTTTTGTAATATGTGAATACGTGGTTTTTCGGTGAAGCCAAAGCCAGCCAAATAGAGTGCCGCACTCTCGGCTCAGAAAATTTTCAGTTGTTATTGACACTATATCACACACAGTTATTTTGTCAATGGAACAAATCAAATATTCAAATTATTGAGCGACATAAAAAAGACTGTGGTTTGCCATCCGCCATTAAGATAACGCCATGATACAGTTGCAGATCTTCATCACAACCTTCGCAGAAGCATTGTTCATTATTGGACCAAAATGCGAAAAAGCAATCTTGTCTCATCGCTTCGCTTTCATGTTTTCTGCGTAATTCCGCAAGAAGTCCTTCACAATATTCCTGTGCTAGTGTTGCATCGTCGAATGTGCGTCTGCTCCGAATCATTTCTTCCCAACCTTCAAACATCCACCACGGCTCATAGTCCGCTTTTATATATATGACTTCAAACATTTTCTGAAACCCCCTTACAAAAACTCTTACGTGAATGTCCCTTATTTTATCAAATTACATTCTGAAGTCCAAGTATTTGCTTTCGGGACGGAATTCAAATGATAGATGTTTGGGACATGCATCGGGTATAATTGAACTAATCGAACTGAAACTTTTTCCGTCCCCATTCGTATACATGTATATAGAGAAGGAGGCCTGAACACATCATGAAAGAAATTCAACAATTTTTTATCAGACATTTCATAACCGCGCCAATTAGCTTCGGTTCATGGCTCATCTTCATTCTCGGTATGGGCATGAACGCATTTGCGGCGACAGGCCTGTTAATTGCCATTTACTTTACAGGTACATTTTCAATCAAGCAGATTCAATTATCCTCCAATTTGAAAAGACTCGGGATGACCCGATCTGAATACAGCCATATTAATGGACAGATTTCTGAAGCTAAATTGAAAATTAAAAAGCTGAATGGGCTTTACGGACAAGTCAGATCTGTTCAAGCTTTTAAGCAATTACATGAGATGAATAGCCTTTCCCGCAGGATTCTCGGGATCGTCCGAACAAATCCGCAAAAATTTTATCACGTTGAAAAGTTTTTCTATGCGCATCTCGATTCCGCTGTTGAACTGACGTCGAAGTATGCAATGCTTGTCAACCAACCATTGAAAGATAAAGATATTCGCATAGCATTACAAAACACACGCGAAACGCTTGGCGATGTCAATAAACAATTGGAAACGGATTTACGGAGTGCTCTAGCACCCGATATTGAGAAACTACGAATGGAGATTGATTTTGTCGATGTGACGATGAATCGGAAAAAGCCGCTTCTCGAAATGAAAGGAGATACAGATGATGAATAACAACAACCAAGTAAAAACGATGGATGATTTACTCGATACCCCTTTCGACTTCCAGGAACCGCTACTCCCCCAGGAGATGCAGACGGAGAATAACACACCAAACACAAGCACAAACCTAGTGGATCGCCTGTCCGTGGAGGACAGGGAAAAAGCCAAGCAACTGGCAGATCAGATTCCTGTCGGAAATTATGAAGCGATTATCACATACGGTGCCAAGGCACAAGGTGAATTATCACGTTTTTCTCACCAAATGTTGGATCATGTCCAAAGTAAAGACATTGGGCCCGTCGGGGATGTCTTACAAGATTTAATGGGGAAATTATCGGAAATTGACCCAGAGGATTTATCGAGCAAGAAGAAGTCGGGTCTGAGCAGATTATTTAGTAGAGCCAGTCGCTCCATCCAAGAAATGATGACAAAATATCAAAAATTGAGTACTCAAATTGATCGGATTGGTGTTCAACTCGAGCATTCGAAACGTGGCCTAATTGAGGACGTGCATATGCTCGATAATTTATATGAACAAAATAAAACTTATTTCCAGGCATTGAATGTATACATAGCTGCCGCGGAATTAAAGCGGGATGAAATTGCCAATGAAATAATCCCCGAAATGAGAAGAAAAGCTGAATTATCGAATGATCAAATGGCCTTCCAAGAAGTGAACGATATGGGACAGTTCCTCGACAGATTGGAAAAACGACTGTATGACTTACAGCTATCCCGTCAAATTACGATTCAAAGTGCGCCGCAAATTCGAATGATTCAACAGACCAACCAAACACTTGCAGAGAAAATCCAATCATCTATCATGACATCCATCCCACTTTGGAAAAACCAGATTGCTATTGCACTGACTTTGAATCGCCAGAAGAAAGCAGTCGAATCACAAAAACTGGTGACGAAAACGACAAATGATCTGCTGTTGAAAAACTCGGAAATGCTAAAAATCAATTCTATTGAAACCGCGAAGGAAAATGAGCGGGGTATCATTGAAATCGATACGTTGAAAAAGACACAAGAAAATCTTATCCAGACCATCGAAGAAACGCTTGTTATCCAAGCCGATGGTCGTGCAAAACGGAAAGCTGCTGAAATCGAAATCGGCCGGATGGAAGAAGAATTGAAACAACGGTTGCTCGCCGTACATGAAAAAACACAAAACCGCCAATCATAAGGCGGTTTTGTGTTTTTAGGAAATTACGTATTCCGGATGACAATCGCCAGCAATTTCCTCAATATCCGTAAGGTTTGGTCGGTAAAACTTTCGACCGAGTTGGCCGAAGCGGTTTTATTGCCGAACATCATCGCAAATACTGCTTTTTGATCGTCCGTCGGTTCTTCTGTTGATAGAAATAGATGGATGATGGAAATTCCATTCTTTTCTGTTTCCAAGACGGCCTCAGCTGTATCGAGAATGCCGTTCCGATCATAGCCGAAAGCAGATGGTTCTCCATCGGAAAAGACAAGTAGAAACTTATGTTTTTCCGATCTCGCAGCCAGTCGGTCAGCCATCCATCGAATCGCAAAACCATCCCGGTTATCCTCATTTGCGTCGAAAGATAAGATGGACATCCCATTGTCTTTCGTCCGATCCAAAAAAGTGTGCATCAAGCCAAAAACATTTGGTTGTATCTCTTTCGAAGCATGATAAGCATCTTCATAGTAAGATGAAATTTCATGACGGATCCCCAAATGCCGCAAAACATCATGGAAAAGAAGAACTGCACGCTTTGTTTCATCCAATTTATCAAGCATGGAAGCAGAACCGTCCACGAGCAGTCCAAACACAGCATCCAAATTGACGGATGGTGCATTTTTTCGATAAAAAGGTTTCGGACGCTCATCTATTATCATTGTAGTCAGTTTGGTTGATAATCGGCCTTTCGTCAGACGTTCGCGTTTTGAATCCTCTTTCAAATCGATTCTTTTCTTCATTTCTTCCACAAATGAACGCACAAACGGTTTCTGCTCGTCACGCCATACAATCAATTTTTGTCGATTTTCCTGTTCATCGACGACAGCGACCCGCTGCTCTTCAAAGACGACATTGACATGTTCTTTTCCGAACATCTTACCGGCCTTCTGTTTATGGTCCCGTTTAGCTGTTTTCGCGTTGTCATCTTCGCTCCACTGCTCACTGTTATCCCCTTCAGATGCCCCATATCCAGTTTCCTCAATCGTAGCCTCTTCACTTCCCTGGGCAGCGTCATTTGCATCGGTTTTACCGGAACGACCATGCTCCAACTCATATTCGAGATGCACGCCTGCTTCACTTTCGTTTTCTCGATGCCAGGAGCGGAACACTTCCTCGATAGTTTCTTTCGTCTTTTCTTCCCCTTGCTCTGCGTCTGTCATTCCTTTATGGTAATGAAACACTGTATTTTCCTCGGTTATGGAATCTCCCATAGAATAATATTGATGAACAAGGTCTTTCTCGATGAAGCTTTCGACGATAGCTGTAATTCGATCGGCGATAACTATATTTTCTTCCGTACTCTTGGCATCGTAAGCATGCTGTAAAACAGATTGGATGAGACCAAAATCAATCGGTCCCCAATCGATACTCGTCCCCGCGAACATACCTTCATGGAGAGATAGATGGAGCTGGTTCAACATAGCATCAGCCAAGAAACTTTTCTGCATATTAGAAGACAGTCGATCTTGATGATAAGAGACATAAGCTTCTTTCCGAACCGTAAAGGCGTTTACCGTTCCCGGCCTTTCCTTCATAATCGTATCGGCTAAACGAAACTCCTCTAACAACAATAACAATTCAATGGAGAACCTATGTAACGGGTGTAAAGAATTCTGCCGAGTGAATTTCAACCATGATCGAACATCGAAATGCTTCCAAAATCCAGCCGTCAATAAATAGATATCGGAAAGCCTGCCCGCATGTGTCACTTCTTCCGTTCGGTGACGCCAAAAGACACTCATCGAAATGATGCCTTCTTGCGGACGGAACTCAAGCAATTTCCGTTCCGATAACTCTAGGAAAGGGGCATCTGCAAGTGCACGTCCTAATCGTTCGTACAATAAAAGCGTTTTGGCATCGACCGTCTCATCATTAAATTGAATAAATCGATTTAACTTCACCATAAGAACCGCCTCACTTCACCCATGTATCTACTAATTCCATGACAAGTTTACGTTCAATTCTATCATCCAGTTTTTCAGCAATCGTATATTGGACAGCACGATTCGCCGGCATATGTTCAGCCAGCCCGATTGCATCAAGCAAACTTCTCACGGATGCAGCTTCATCGGATAATAATCCATTCATGACTTGTTTTTTTAAATCATTTCCGATTTGGAGCATCGTCTCAACCAGTTGACTGGATGCATTCGGATACATTTCCATTACAACGGCTTTCAGTTGTTCACCGGTTAAATAAGGGACAGAGAAAGATACAAAACGGTTTTGTAACGCTTCGTTCATCGGTGAAGTACCAACATATCCTTCGTTTATCGCCGAGATTACCGTAAAATCTTCATGTGCATAAATCACTTCTCCAGTAAACGGATTTGTCAGCATACGACGATGGTCAAGCACACTGTGGAGAATCGGTAATGTTTCGGGTCTGGCCATATTGATTTCATCGATATATAGGATTTGCCCTTTTTTCATCGCCTGGACGACTGGTCCTTCGACAAACTCAATGACTGTTTCCCCGTCCTTGCTGATTATCGTTTTGAACCCGAGCAGTGACTCAGCATCAAGATCGACTGAACAATTGACGCTTTGCATTGGCTGATTGAAAAAATTTGAAACCGACTGAGCTAACTTAGTTTTGCCTGATCCCGATGGACCTTTCAGTAATACTGGTTTTTTCAACACAATACTGACGAGGATATCTTCCCATAAAAAAGGATCTGGTGAGACATATCCCCCATCCTGAATCAACTTTAATGATGTCTTTTCATGAATTCTACTAGAGCGTTGCTGTTGCTCGTTTTCAACGATTGGATTCATACTAAAATGTCCTTTCTGTCTAAAAAACCCGATACAGCTATGACTGCTATCGGGCTTTTTTGTTATTCAAAATATGTTTTATAGTAGCCACCGACTTTGCCGGTATTATCTACGATGAAAATGAATTCTTCCGTTTCGTTCTTTACTTCATACGGTTTCCCAGGAGTCAACACATTGTTCACGACATATTTTTCAGCGTTCGCATGCTTACAGACGACCGAGCGTATTGCAGGTGCAGTTGTCCAATCTTTGAATGTCATAGTCTTTCACCCCTTTCCTGTCAATGTATAAGGAAAAAATCGGCCCGCTTTGTTGACGGGCCGATCCTTCCATCTATTAAGAGCCGAGAAGAAGATCTTCTGGATTTTCAATTAATTCTTTTACCATTTTCAAGAAACCAACAGAATCTTTTCCGTCGATAACACGGTGATCATAAGATAGGGCAATGTACATCATCGGACGGATCTCGATATTATCGCCAACCGCTACCGGTCGTTTTTGGATTGTGTGCATACCCAGAATACCGACTTGTGTACCGTTCAAAATAGGTGTTGACATAAGTGATCCGAAAACACCGCCGTTTGTAATTGTGAATGAACCGCCTGTCATATCTGCGATTGTCAGTTTGTTATCGCGCGCTTTGGCAGCAAGTTCTCCGATAGATGCCTCAATTTCAGCAAAGTTCTTGCGATCTGCATCAACAACGTTTGGAACAACGAGTCCACCATCAGTTGAAACCGCAATACCGATATCGAAGTAGTTTTTCAGTAGGATTTCATCGCCATCGATTTCAGAGTTGACATACGGGTACTTTTTAAGCGCAGCGACTACCGCTTTTGTAAAGAATGACATGAAGCCGAGACGAACATCGTTTTGATCGAAGAACTGGTCCTTCTTACGTTTACGGAGTTCCATTACGTTTGTCATATCGATTTCGTTGAATGTCGTTAGCATCGCTGTCGATTGCCTTACCTCAAGGAGACGTTTCGCAATTGTTTGACGACGACGTGTCATTTTCTCACGTGTTATGCGTCCATCATCTTGCGCTGGTGCTGCTGCTTTAGGTGCAGGAGCTGCCGGCTGTGCTTTAGGTGCTGACCCATGTGCCTCAACATCTTGTACACGAACACGCCCCATTGGATCGACTGGAGATACAGCAGCCAGATTGATGCCTTTTTCACGAGCCAGTTTACGTGCAGCCGGGCTCGCGATTGTACGGTCTGTTGCACTTGCATCTTCTTCTACTGGAGCCGGTGCAACTTCTGCTTGTTGTGCTGGAGCTGCTGATGCAGCTGGTGCCGCAGCTGGCGCACCCGATCCTGCACCTACAATTGCGATAACTTGTCCAACTTCCACAGTATCCCCTGCAGCTGCAAGATGTTCTTGGACGACTCCCGCTTCTTCAGAGATCACTTCAACGTTTACTTTATCCGTTTCAAGTTCTACGATAAATTCGCCTTTTTCAACCGTTTCGCCCGGTTGTTTCAGCCATTGTGCGATTGTTCCTTCTGTAATCGATTCTGCCAATTCTGGTACTCTAATCTCAGCCACAATAAATTCCTCCTCTAATCTACCGTTCAAAGGTGCAAAGTTATCATCTATCATCAAACTACTGAATAAATTTATAAATTACATTAAAGATATCAATTGAATACGCTACTAGGCCTATGACTACGGATACCCCTAGGATGGCGCCTTCGTTTCATTATATATGGATATTCATTTATTCAACTTCTATAGCATATCTTTACTTCTTTAAAGCTTCGTCAAGAATACGGTTCTGTTCGATTTTATGGGACTCTCCATCGCCCTCTGACGGGCTTGCACGGTGGATTCGTCCAACGTAGGAGACTTTCTTATCGCCTGCAACCTCACGGATATAGTTATTTGCAAACAACCATGAACCCATATTTTTCGGTTCTTCCTGGACCCAAACAAGCTCTTTGGCGTTTGGATAGCGGGCAACGATATCATTTATTTTGTCAGTTGGGAACGGGTATAGTTGCTCCACTCGAACTATATGCACGTGATCGTAACCTGTTCCGTCTTTCACTCTTTCAGCAAGATCGATTGCCATTTTTCCGCTAGCAAACAAAATCTTACCGACTTCGTCGATATTCTTGCCTGTTCCCGGTTGTTCTAGGACTGTTTGGAAATGGCCTTCCGACAAATCGCTGATGTCTGCTCCCACAAGTGGGTGGCGTAGAAGTGATTTTGGTGCTGCGATGACAAGTGGCCGCATCGATTTGTCACCAAGCATTTTCGCTTGTCTGCGAAGAATATGGAAATAGTTTGCGGCACTTGAGAGATTGGCGACCGTCCAGTTATTTTCTGCGCAAAGTTGCAAGTAACGTTCAATTCTAGCACTCGAGTGTTCTGGTCCTTGCCCTTCATAGGCATGTGGTAAAAGCATGACAAGACCTGATTGTTGTCCCCATTTCGAGTAGCTGGCGGAAACGAATTGGTCAAACATCACTTGTGCCATGTTCGAGAAGTCTCCATACTGTGCTTCCCAAATTGATAACGTTTTTGGGTCTTCCAAATTATAACCGAATTCGTAGCCGACGATTGCAGCCTCTGTCAGTGGACTGTTGTAGGCGACAAAAGACGCTTTGGAACCGCTAATATGATGTAGCGGAACAAGTTCATCACCTGTTTTCTCGTCATGGAGCACCAGATGGCGATGCGCGAATGTGCCGCGCTGTACGTCCTGACCTGTTAAGCGGATCGGATTTCCATCTTGCAAAATTGCACCGAACGCTAATGTCTCTGCATGTGCCCAGTCAATTTTACCTTTGCCTTTAAACGGCTCTTCACGGCGCTTCAAAATTCGTTGCAATTTGCCGAACACATTGAAACCTTCCGGATAGTCGAGAAGTTCCTCATTGATGCGGCGGAGAGTAGTCTCGTCAACCCCTGTTGCAAGGTCTCTCGGATAACCTGCGAGCACTTCTTCCGGTGTCGCATTGGAAATAAGCTCAGCTTGAGTAGATTGTTCTTTTACACGATCATTTGCAGCTTGCATCGTGGCAAAAATTTCAGCATCCAGTTTTGCAACGTCTTCCTCTTTGACAATGTTGGCGGACGCAAGTTTAGCACCGTATAATTCACGTACAGTCTGATGTTCATGGATTTTATTGTACATGACCGGATTTGTCACAAGTGGCTCATCCATTTCGTTGTGGCCGTAGCGGCGGTAGCCGAGAAGATCCACAAGGATGTCTTTCCCAAATTTCTGACGGTATTCAAATGCGAACGAAGCTGCCGCAATCACCGACTCAGGACAATCAGCGTTCACATGAAGTACAGGAACTTCGTATCCTTTTGCAGGGTCGGATGAATAATGTGTTGACCTGGAATCATAATACTCTGTCGTGAATCCAATCATATTATTCGCGATAACATGGATGGATCCACCCGTTTTGAAACCGCGGACACGACTGTAGTTGAAGGATTCCGGGACTATCCCTTGTCCAGGGAAAGCCGCGTCACCATGGATTAGCACAGCGTATGCCGCATTCGTGTCTTGCTCTGGTACGCCGGGTTGAACTGTTGTTTCTTGTGCAGCTCTTGTTTGCCCCGTAATAACCGGATTGACGACCTCCAAATGAGATGGGTTATATGCCAGAAATCGCTGCATGCCCGATTGACCTGTATATAATGCGCCCATATGGTATTTCACATCGCCGAACCAGCCTCTTGTCGTTTCCACAGAACCGTCTTTTGGAAGGAAAGGTTCGTCTGGTACGCCTGCGAACTGGGCGAACATCATTTCGTATGGTTTATTTAAAATATGTGTCAGTACATTCAAACGGCCACGGTGAGCCATTCCAATTAGTAGTTTTTTAGTTTTCTCCTCTTCCGAACGACGCACGAGCTCATCTAGGAAAACGACGAGTGTATCAAGCCCTTCAATAGAAAAGCGTTTTGCTCCGACGAATGTTCGGTGGATGAATTTCTCAAAACCTTCGATTTTAGTCAATCTTTCAAGAAGCGCTTTTTTATCATCAATGGAAAGTTTGGCGACAACATCGCCGTTTTCGATCCTCGACTGAATCCAATTCCGCTCTTCTTCATCAATGACATGGTCAAATTCAAAAGCAATTTTTCCAGTGTAAACTGATTTCAAGTAATTGATAGCATCTAGTCCGTTTTCTACCGTTGCCGGAATGTTGTTAAAGAATAGGGACGCCGGCATCTGCTGCAAGTCGTTTTCTGTCAATCCATAATTCGACAGTTGTAGACGACTTGAATCTTTCGGACGATCATTTAGCGGGTAAATATCTGCCGCCAGATGTCCATATGTACGTATGGCAGTCTGCAATTGGTAAGCAGACTGCACTTTTCCAAAATCACCAGATGGTACAGCTCCAACGGCTTGAGCTTGTTTGCCTTCCTCCAAAATCGGTGCTCCGAAACGACTGAACATGTCAGCAAGCTCGGCGTCGATTGATTCAGGCGATGTTTTAAACAGATCATACATTTCCATCACATACCCAAGATTTGGACCCGAAAAAGCTGCATACGGGGAACGATGGGCGTCAACATTATTAGACATGTAAAATGACCTCCACATTTGCCATTTGGCATATTGTGTTTATTTTGAATCCTATTAATTTTACCACGTAAACACTTTAACATAAAGGGTTTAGCGCTAATAAAAACTTTCATGCCGTGAATTAGAATACACCTGATTGCATTTTTTTGCAACTATTGTAGTAGATTGCGAAAGTTGAGAAATAACCTTATCAGCTACTTTCGATACGACATAATCAATTCAACCATCTTTTCTGGTGTTTTCGGTGTTGCAGTTTTCTTCATGTTGCTCTCTAATCTTTCTTTCTCACCGACAAGTAGTGACAATTCTTTCGATAGCGGGTGACGTGTTACCTCCTCTTCCTTCAAAACAAGTGCCAATCCAAGCGTTTTAAAATGGGCTGCATTTAAAATCTGATCTCCCCTGCTCTTTGCTGCAGACAGTGGAATGAGGAGCATCGGTTTCTGTAAGGCCAATAATTCAAAGATTGCATTCGACCCTGCTCTCGAAACAGCAAAATCAGATGCTGCCAATAGATGAGGCAGGCCTTCAGTTACATATTCGAACTGCGTATAACCCGGCGTTTGGTAAAGCGTTTCATCTACATTCTTTTTTCCGCACAAATGGATGACTTCAAATGATTGTAAAATTGTTGGTAAGTCATCGCGGACGGCATCATTTAAGACGGCTGACCCTTGGCTTCCCCCCATGATAATCAGCACCGGTTTTTCACCTGCTAAGCCTGCTATGCGCAACCCGTCTTCCCGTACTCCGTTGAATAATTCAGGTCTGATGATTGCGCCGGAACACGTTGCCTTCCCTTCTGGTACATCGTTCAATGTCTGTTCAAATACCGTGAATATATGATTGGAGAAAGGCAAAGCCAGTTTGTTGGCTAGCCCAGGTGTCACATCCGATTCATGGACAACGACAGGTATTTTCGCCATTTTCGCCGCTAGAACGACAGGTACTGAGACGAAACCGCCTTTCGAAAAGATGATTTCCGGTTTGACCTTTCGAATGATTGCATATGCTTGCAGAACACCCGCGCCGACCCGGAACGGATCTGTAAAGTTCTTCATGGAAAAATAACGTCTAAGTTTGCCGCTTTGAATGGCATGGTATACCACTTCAGGATGACCATCACCTATTAGTTCCTTCTCTATGCCGTTATGTGATCCTATATAATGGATTTCATATCCTTTTTCATTAAATACGGGTATCAATGCCTCATTTACCGACACATGCCCTGCAGTGCCGCCCCCGGTTAGTAATACGACAGGCCGTTTCATGGCCATCACCTCATCTATTCTAAAAAATGTGAATTCACGTTATTCAAACGTCATTGCTATTATAGCAAACGAATCATGGTACAATGGTGGTAATTTTGGATTAAAGGGTGATTTATTTGCAAACTACCGTACCATTGAAGAAAAAACCTTTCAGATTGGCGACAATTGTCCTGCCAATTCTCATTACACAAGTCGCCCTATACATGATTACCTTCTTCGACATTCTTATGACCGGAAGATATGATACATACCATCTCGCAGGTGTAACGATCGGTTCATCGTTTTGGGTACCTGTCTATACAGGACTTGCCGGAATCTTGATGGGTCTTACACCGATTATCGCCCATCTAATTGGGGCCAGACGGAAAGATGAAGTGAAATTCTCTGTACAACAGGGGCTCTACGTGTCCGTTGCCCTTGCCACTATAGTATTTCTGGTCATTCGATATGGGGTTTCACCGATCCTTGAGTCGATGCCGCTAGAAGATGAAGTACGAGTTGTGGCTGCCGACTATTTAGAGGCAATGAGCTTAGGGCTTTTCCCGCTTTTCGCATACACCGTATTACGCTGTTTCTTTGACGCACTCGGCGCGACACGCGTCTCAATGGGGATTATTCTTTTATCAGCGCCGCTCACGGTTTTTACGAACTATCTCCTTATTTACGGGAACTGGGGTTTTCCTGAACTCGGTGGTGTCGGTGCGGGTTATGCGGCTGCGATCACTTATTGGCTCATTTTTTTCATTGCCTATGGTGTCGCCTGGAAACATGGCTCGTTCAGCGAATTCCAACTGTTCAATAAGTGGGGAGGAATACAATTTAGAAGATGGAAAGAGATTTTGTTCATCGGCGTGCCAATAGGAATTTCTATATTTGTCGAAACGAGCATCTTTTCCGCAGTCACATTGATGATGAGTAACTATTCGACCACAGTTATTTCGGCACATCAGATCGCCCTGAATTTCTCATCTCTACTCTACATGATTCCTTTGAGCATTTCGATGGGTGCAACAATCCTAGTCGGACAAGCTGTCGGTGCGGGGCAATTCCGCGATGCGAAACACTACAGTTTTCTGGGTGTCGGCCTTGCCCTCGCCTTTAGTACTGTTGCCATCGCTATTCTTCTTGTATTCCGGGAACCGATCGCCTCCCTCTATACGACGGATGTACAGATTATCGGATTAGTGACTCATTTTCTCATCTATGCGGCGCTCTTTCAATTATCGGATGCGGTCCAGGCACCCGTCCAAGGTGCGTTGCGGGGCTATAAGGATGTCAATATGACGTTCGTAATGGCGATTGTGTCGTACTGGGTGCTCGGCTTGCCGATCGGCTATCTCATGGCGACGTTCACCGATTTAGGTCCGTTCGGTTACTGGATCGGCCTCATTGTTGGTCTGACAGTCGGAGCAATCACGTTGACATTCCGTCTGTTCCATATCCAGAAAAAGAAATTCAGTTGAAAATGAAACCCGCGATGCTTAGTAGCTCGCGGGTTTTATAAAATTCAATTCAATATGCCTGTTCGCGTAATTTCCGCCTTGACTTTTATATTGATTTCTAGTTCTGAAAACGTATCTTGCCACTTACCTTTTCTCCATAATTGAGGATGAAAGGCGCGGACGGATCTCCCAAAGCCGACAGGGTCACTTTTCGCTTCTTGCAATTTTTTGATCACTTCGTTGAAATCCTTTGTCAGTTCTTTTGAAAGGAATTTATTCACCTCTTTTGTTGTCTCCTCTTTATTGAGATGGTCATGGGAAAATTCCTCGACACTGAATTTCATTTTATACGTTGCATTGATTTTGCCTTCCTGTATATTCCATTTTTTTTTATAAGAGGCAAGCTTGACTGTAATCGGGTATGATTTACCGTCTTTTTCCCACTCATAATGTGAAAAACGTAAACTTTCCCGGTTTCTTTTTAAGGACCTGGACAATGATCGCCTCCTCCTTATTCAATGTGTGACCCGTAAAAGCTTTGTCGCTAAACAAAGCCACACCTGACAATTCGGGTATATCCTGCCGCTTCGGACATTTTCATATAAGGTAATTCAAGGTCGATGCCCTCATCCAGCAGTAATTGGGCAGCTTTCTGGATATCAACTTCCGGAATAATCGAGAATTTACTATGGCAGCATCCAAGTTTTTAGTATAGTAATCGGGGGCCTCTATCCCCATTTTTTCAGTCTTTTCCATATAAGGGGCCACTTCTCCTTCTACCACCACCAATCTACTACTTAACCGACTATGTGGCGTCCTGTAGTAAAGATTGAAGATCTCGACGATATTCGACTTCGCTGCTTCCTCAGAGAGGTGTACGACTTGTAATTGTGAAATATCAAGCGTTTCACCCGTCTTCCGATTCGCATCCATCCGGGTTTCCCTTATGGAAACGCCAGTTCCTTCCACAGTCGTATAACTGAGGGTATCAGTAGCAGGGATTGTAGTGTGTGTGAAGTATCCCGTCCATTTTCCTGGTTCTCCTTCAAGACCATAAAGGGTAACGGTGGTATATTCCTTGTAGAGCCGTTCATCCCAACATCCTGCCAATAGGAAAGAGCAGGCAATGAAAATAAGTGCGATTTTCTTCATTTCGCTTTCCTCCTATTTGTAATGATGACAATAAACGGAACAATAATACTAAATAAGAGATGCAAGTAAATGATGATGACTATTCAGTCTTTTCTATCTGCTAGCTTTGACAATAAGAATAAAGGAAACAATACAAGTAATACATGCCAAATGATTGTGTCCCTTTTGTGATGTTCTTTGGCATGGAGCCGATGGACATATAAAGCGGCAAAAGAGACGAGGGTCACTGTAATGACGGTCCAAATCATCCAAATGTAAAGGAAAAATAAGTCAAGACGTTCAATGAAAGTGAATTCCTGTGATTTTAATAGATATAAAAGCGGTTCTGGGATTAATTTCAATCCAGGAAGCGTGAAATATAAAAGTGTTATCAGGACAGAGAAAAAGAAGAATAAAAACCATACTGTTTGGTAAACGAATAACGGGAACCCTTTTATTTTCTCTTTTATATCGACATGATTTCTGAAAAATAAATACAATTCTATGCCTATGAAGGCAACCTGGGCTTGTAAAAGACCTTTCACCCATTGATGTCCAGTCGATTCCCCGATTGGGAAAAGATTCGTCCAAACAAAATCACTCCAAGCAAACAGCAGGAAATACATAAAAATGAAAATCAATGGGATTAGAATGACCGATAAATTGATGACCGTTTCCGCCCTGCTCAAATTTGCATAAAGCGACACACTGACCAGCACTGCCAGGACAATGAATTGGGGCGTTTCCGGGAACCCCCACACCGCCAGTGTATAGTCGACATATGCAAGATAATTGACGGATAAAAAAAGCCAGTACCCTTTATACAACCACCCGACAAATGGACCAATCGTAAAATGCGTATAATTCCGTTCATAGAACAGCAGCAATATGTAGTGCAATAAGCCCGCAACGATAAATATTAGCCATGCATCCCTTCCGCCTGCATTGATGAATGGTGCTGGGAAGGAGAAGAATGACAGACCCTGACTGTGTTATAAAAAGTACGAGGAAAAACTGGATTCTTGATAGCGTGAAATTCATGTTTTCCCGCCGCCCTTCTTCCGCTCGACTCCGCCATGGGTAAAGGTTTGTTGTTGCTTATAGTTTCTATTATAAGGAAACCTAAAAAATACTTTTTTGAACCGGGAAGGATCAAATGGCACAACTGGTGACAAATAGGGTTGGTTCAACGAAGACTGATTCATCATATGGATGAACAGGATGATTGTTCCGATTGCGATGCCAAAGAAACCAAAAACAGTGGCCGCAAGCATGAATGGAAACCGGAGCAGCCTTATGGTCAAATTCATTTCGACACTAGGCACGACAAAGCTGGAAATTGCAGTCATCGCAACCACAATTACCATCAAATTCGATACAAGTCCCGCATTGACAATCGCATCACCGATAACAAGCCCCCCGACAATCCCGATTGTGGGACCAATTGGTGCAGGCAACCTGATTGTCGCTTCCCGGATAACTTCTATGAAGAGTTCTACGATTAGCGCTTCAAAAATTGGGCGATACGGAATAAATTCCACAGCCAGTTTCACTTTTTTACTTAGTTCGAACGGCAAAATTTCCGAATGAAAACCAACCAATGCAATATAAAATGCAGGCAGGAAAACGGCGATTAGGAAACTTAACAGTCTAAGCAACCGATAGAAAGAACCGACAAGAGCACGTCCATTATAATCGTCTGGTGACTGATAGAACGAAAAAAATGTTACAGGTGCAATGATTGCTGCGGGAGATTGATCTGTAAAAACAACGATTTTCCCTTCCAGTATATTTGCGACTACGCGATCCGGTCTTTCCGTCAACAGGAGTTGCGGAAAAGGCGACCAAACAGATTCCTCCAAATGATCCTAATTTGTCCAATACTGTATACTTTTGGGATATTTATATTTTCAAGGCGTGTTTTAACCAGCTCTACGACGTCCTTATCGGCAATTGACTGCATATAGACATAGGTGACTTTCGTATTCGTATCTTTTCCGACCCGTAACTCCTTGACGACTAAATCCGGAACGGATAGATGCTTTCTGATGAGGGAAATATTTTTGTCGATACTTTCCACAAAGCCTTCATGGGGACCACGAACAACAAGTTCATTGCTCGGCTCAGCTGTTGCCCGAGCTTCAAATGAAGGAATGGTAATTGTCATCAACAAATTCGTTGCTGGGAAAAAAACGGCAACAAATCCATTGGTAACACTCATCGACCAATTTCGATATTGAAAATGCCCCTACACTTGATGCGGCCGTCCCTTCCCACTTTGGAAGATCGGCAATTGAACGATGACGAAGAATTTCGATTTGCCTGTTCACATCGCCGCTTTCCGTCATTGTATTGTAAAAGCAGACAATCGCGACCCCATCTTTCCAAGAGACTTCCCGTACGATAAGATCTGCGGAATCATGGAATAGATTTTGTATATATAAAATCAAACTGTCATTCGATTTCACTTCATCCATGACATTCACCTCTTGGAAAAGTATGCGCAACGACAAAAATGTTTTAAACGTTTCAGCTAAAAGAAAAACCCGTTTTTCCTACAACATTGATATGTACAAACCTTACTTGTCTTCAACATCTTTTACCATCAATCAAAAAAGAGTCATCCCCTAATACCGGAACGATTCCGGTACAAAGGATGACTCTTTAATTGTTATTATTTTTGAATAAATTGTTGTGTCCAGTAGTTACCGTTTTTGTCAAAGCCAATTCCGATGTGTGTAAATCCAGGCGTTAAGATGTTTTGACGATGTCCCGGAGACTCCATCCAACCTTTGACAACTTCTTCAGCTGTCCGTTGACCCATTGCAATGTTTTCAGCAGCAGATTTATACGTTACGCCATTCGCCTTCATTTGATCGAATGGTGAACCATATGTCGGGCTTGTATGTGAAAAGTAATTATTCGAAGCCATATCTGTCGATTTTTGGCGTGCGGAATTCATCAAGTTCCGATCTGCTTGTAACGGTTGAAGACCCGCTTTTTGTCTTTCTGCGTTCGTCAAGTCAAGAACCGCTTGCTCGATTGCAGAAATGGATGCATCTGGTGTTGTCTGAACTGGCTTAGCCGGTTTTTCTGGAGCTGGTGTTGGCGTTGGTGTCGGTTTTGCTTCCGGAGCCGGTGCTGGCGTTGGTGCTGGTTTTGCCTCCGGAGCCGGTGTCGGCTTCGGTGCAGGGTCTTTTACAGGTTTATCTGTAGAGGGCTTTTCCACCGGTTTAGCCTGATCTACTTCCGTCACCTTTTTATCCTTTTGAGGTGTGGACACCCATCTATGCTTGTCGGATGATTTTACTAATTTGTAAATCTGTCCAACATCCAATCCATCAATATACTTCGTAAACTGCATTGTCGGCACTTGGCCTTTCAATACATAGACTTGAACATTCTGTGCTTTTTGCACCAGTCCATTATTATCTAACTGTGAAGCTTCTACACTTGTGTTGTTCGGCAGTAAGAGCGCCGAACCGAGCATGAGTACTGCAATCGATTTTTTCATCTCATTACTCCTCCCTTCGCAAACTATCATACCGCGTGGGAGTTTGAGATTTTAGGATTTCTTTTCCAATCTATCCATTTCATCCATAATCGCTTTGATAAAAGACCTCAAGTGCTTCAAAATTGGATAACTTTGGTCAACTATCTTTTTATTTCATGCAAATCGGGGTTGACGGTCGTTACGCCTGCCCTTCTGCGCTAGCAAAATCAATATCTTCGATTCCTTCACCGATGATGACCAAACGCGGTTCCATTTTCACATATTCAGGCAGCCAATTTACCATGCCGTACGCGTATTGAAATAGAAATGGATTTTTGGAACCTTTAACTTCTATTCACCTTCTTGGCTCAAAATACTCATCAATCAAAAAAAGTCATCCCCTATACCGGAACAATCTCGGTACAAAGGATAACTCTTCAATTGTAATTATTTTTGGATGAACTGTTGTGTCCAGTAGTTGCCGTTTTTGTCAAAGCCGATTCCGATGTGTGTAAATCCAGGCGTCAAGATGTTTTGACGATGTCCCGGAGACTCCATCCAACCTTTGACAACTTCTTCAGCTGTCCGTTGACCCATTGCAATGTTTTCAGCTGCAGATTTATACGTTACGCCATTCGCCTTCATTTGATCGAATGGTGAGCCATATGTCGGGCTTGTATGTGAAAAGTAATTATTCGAAGCCATATCTGTCGATTTTTGGCGTGCGGAATTCATCAAGTTCCGATCTGCTTGTAACGGTTGAAGACCTGCTTTTTGTCTCTCTGCATTCGTCAAGTCAAGAACCGCTTGCTCGATTGCAGAAATGGATGCATCTGGTGTTGTCTGTACTGGCTCAGCCGGTTTTTCTGGTGCTGGTGCTGGTGCTGGTGTTGTTGTTGGTTTTGCTTCCGGCGCCGGAGTTGGCGTTGGTTCCGGCTTAGCCTCTGGTGCTGGTGTAGGCTTCGGTGCAGGATCTTTAACAGGTTTATCTGTAGACGGCTTCTCCACCGGTTTAGCCTGATCTACTTCCGTCACCTTTTTATCCTTTTGAGGTATGGAAACCTCTCTATGCTTGTCGGCTGATTTTACTAATTTGAAAATCTGTCCTACATCCAATCCATCAATATACTTCGTAAACTGGATTGTCGGCACTTGGCCTTTCAATACATAAACTTGAACATTCTGTGCTTTTTGCACCAGTCCATTATTATCTAACTGTGAAGCTTCTACACTTGTGTTGTTCGGCAGTAAGAGCGCCGAACCGAGCATGAGTACTGCAATCGATTTTTTCATCTCATTACTCCTCCCTTCGCAAACTATCATACCGCGTAGGAGTTTGAGATTTTAGGATTTCTTTTCCAGTCCATCCATTTCATCCGTAATCGCTTTGACAAAAGACCTCAAGCTCTTCAAAATTGGATAACTTTGGCCAACTATCTTTTTATTTCATGCAAATTGGGGTTGACGGTCATTAAACCTTCCCTTTTGTGCTAGCAAAATCAATATCTTCGATTCCTTCACCGATAATTACAAGACGCGGTTCCATTTTCACATATTCAGGCAACCAATTTACCATGCCGTACGCATATTGAAATAGAAATGGGTTTTTGGATCCTTTAATTGGAACATACCCCTTCATCCTGTATACAGTCTCCGGCATAGATTTTACCCATTCTTCAAACTCCTCTTTGTTCACACTTTCACTAAAAGTAATGAGTTTTGACGAAAGAGGCAGCCATTTTCCAGAAATAATAGGCTGATCTGTACCCTTCTTTGACGCATTCAGGACTTTTTCAATAAAAGGAAACGAGACTTTTGCATTAGTCGTTTGAATAATCGGTGCAGATCCGTTGAAATTGGACAATTCCAACGTCACTGTTGCCATTTCATCTTCGGATAGTAAATCAGCTTTGTTGGCAATCAATAAATGGGCGTGTCGGATTTGTTCCATAAACAACGCTCTGACCTGTGGAGACAACTTATCCCGTTCTAACCAACGTCTTGCATCTGCTACGGTTACAATCCCTTTTACGGATAGCCGATCCGCGAATAACGGAGAATAGATAGCATCGAGCGCTTCCACCGGATGTGCAGCTCCTGTCGTTTCAATCAATATGACATCGATGTCCTTATTTTCCTCCAGAAGCCCTTGTAGTTGCGCTTCCGTCTGTTCAGAACCTGTACAACAAATACACCCATCCAATAGTTCCTTCAGGGGGATATCGCCCTTGCTCTCCACAGTACTCGAGTCAATCGGCAACGCACCAAATTCATTCATCAATACAGCTGGTTTCTTCCCTTGTGCCTTCAATTGGCCAATAATATGCAGAAGCAGCGATGTTTTACCACTACCAAGGAAACCGCTCAATAAGTATACTTCAATCATTTTGACACCTCATTTTTTATTTTAAGAAGAGCGCAGGACACCTGATTAGACGTGACAGTCACAAGCCTCCTAAACGGCGCTCTTGTGGCTCGAGCGGCTAGCGCTTGAAGATTAGACGTTAAGAAAAGCGTCCGTCCGCAAATGGGATCGAACGCTTTTCAGTTAATTCCCCACTTTTTCGAGCAATACTTCTTTTGCTTTCATCAGTTGAGGATCATCTTCTTTTATTTTTTCACGTAATTTCTCCATCAGACCGTACGTAGTATCACCTAAAAGAATGCCTGTCGATTCCAACGTAAGATCATCTTGTAGCTTTTTGACTGCTTGCTCTGTCTTTTCATCATACAAACCATCAATTTCGCCCGGCTCATAGCCGACTGCTTCAAGCATTTCCTCTGCGGCCTTAACGGTAGAGGAAACCATTCCTTCTTTCATCTCCATTGTGGGATCCAAAAAAGGAAGCATTGCGTACGATGGGTAAGGCACTTCTATATCAGGAGTGATACCTTTCTTATGGATCCAGTTGCCATTTGGTGTAAGCCATTTGGCCGTTGTCAATTTCAGATTAGAACCATCAGTCAAATCTTTTGGCGTTTGGACAGTGCCTTTACCAAATGTCTTAATACCGATTAGTGGAACATCGGCAGATTCTGTTAAGGCTCCTGCAAGAATTTCTGACGCTGATGCACTGCCATCATCAATGACTGCTACAACCGGGACACCAATTTTTCTTGATCCGTTCGCTATGAACGCCTCGGGTTTTTTACCTTTTTCTTCAAATTGAAGAAGGTTTTTTCCGTTTTCAACAAACAGATCGGATATTTCAATCGCTGTACTTAACATACCACCGGGATTTTGACGGACATCCACGATTAACCCTTTCATACCTTCCGCTTTCATTTCATCCAGGGCAGTCAGTAATTCTTTATATGTCCCTTCGGAGAAGCTAGTAATATGGATATGTGCAACGCCATCGTCCAACATCTCCGCATAAACTGTTTCAAGTGGAATGACGTCTCGGACCACTTTTACATCGACAGGCTCGGCCGATTCACCGCGTCTGATTGTTAAAGTGACGGTTGTTCCTTTTTCGCCACGGATCAAAAGTACAGCTTCCGATGAAGACATTCCTTGAATGCTTTCGCCATCTACAGCAATAATCATGTCATTCGGTAAAATGCCTGCACGTTCCGCCGGTGAGTTTTTAATCGGGGATACAACGTTGATATAACCTTCTTTTTCTTGAATCTCTGCACCTATCCCTTCAAAACTGGAAGAGATGCTTTCATTCAATTGGCTGGCTTCCTTTTCATTCAAATAATCAGAGTAAGGATCTCCTAACGCATCAATCATGCCATTGATGGCTCCGTCAATGATTGCCATTTCATCGATTTCATCATAATAGTTCGTTTTCATTTCATCATACGCGTCATACAATTTTTGAAATTCTTCCCGTTCAGCTAAAGACGTTTTTTTAGGACTGACTACTTCGACCACTTTGCCTTCACCGGTTGTCAACGCGAAGAACGTTACGCCGGCCGTGGCCAATACAAGTCCGAATACAAGCATGACGAAGGAGAAAGGTTTCAGTTTTATATAACGCTTTGCCGGCGGTTGATGATCCGGTTCTTGTCCCATGCCGGAATTCTCTCTTTCTTCCATCCTTTTCCCCACTCTCTTCTCTATTTCCAATATTTGCGCATTAATTTCTTTAAAAAAGGACCGCTGCTTTGCGGGCGGTCCTTTAAAGATTATTCTTGAATGGCAGCCTCAAGTGCTACTTCAATCATGTCATTGAATGTTGTCTGACGCTCTTCAGCCGATGTCGCTTCACCAGTCAGGATATGATCGCTCACTGTTAAAATCGCTAGTGCTTGACGTCCGAATTTCGCTGCCAGTGTGTATAACGCGGCTGCTTCCATTTCAACAGCCAGTACGCCGTATTGCGCCCATTTTTCATGCTGGGCAAATTCGTTGTAGAAAACATCTTCAGTGAAGACATTTCCAACTTTCAAATCAAGACCTTTTTTCACTCCGGCATTATACGCTTTTAATAAAAGTTCGAAATCTGCAGTCGGAGCATAGCTCACACCATTGAATATGATTTCGTTCATTTTGGAATCTGTTGATGCACTTTGCGCGATGATGACGTCACGAACGTGTACATCCTTCTGGATTGCACCGCATGTCCCGACACGAATCAGTTTTTGCACGTCATATTCCTGCATCAATTCCGTTGTGTAAATCGAAATGGATGGAACACCCATCCCAGTCCCTTGAACTGAAATGCGTTTCCCTTTGTAAGTCCCTGTATATCCAAACATATTACGAACTTCGTTATATTGTGTCACATCTTCAAAAAATGTCTCCGCAATATATTTTGCACGAAGCGGATCTCCAGGAAGTAAAATCGTATCGGCAATGTCACCTTTTTTCGCGTTGATATGTATACTCATCACGTATTTCCTCGCTTTCAAATAATCTTTTTCAATCATACAGTCAACTAAACCATTATGCAATGAAGAAGCCGCCGTGCATTAACTAAAACGCTCTTCATACAATTTGAACATTTCATCGAAAACTATTGATGGCATATAAGGATCCGCCTTTTCTTCGATGTAGCGTGACAACGGATCAAACGCTGTTTCGTCTTTTGGAAAACTCATATCATTAAACATATGCTCCGCAAAAGCAGCAGCCGGATCCTCTTTCGCTCCTCCGCGGAGCGAAAGGGCAAAACGATAAAAAGACCGATCCATCTAACCATCCTCCATTTTTAACTTATTTTCCGAATAGCTGTAAATAAGCGCTATACCCTTCCGCTTCCATTCGTTCGACAGGTACAAAGCGAAGGGCTGCGGAATTGATGCAATAACGAAGTCCTTCCTCACCAGGCCCATCCGGAAAAACATGCCCTAAATGGGAATCGGCTGTTTTGCTACGTACTTCTGTCCGTCTCATGCCATGACTGTCATCGAAATGTTCACTCACTTCTTCCGTTTCCAACGGTTTTGTAAAGCTAGGCCACCCACATCCCGCGTCGTATTTATCTTTCGAGCTGAAGAGTGGTTTGCCTGAAATGATATCAACATAGATCCCTTCTTCAAAATGACTGTCAAATTCATTTCGGAATGGCGGTTCTGTCCCATTTTCCTGAGTGACATAATACTGCATGTCCGTCAACTTGTTCTTCAATTCTTCTTTCATGCTTCATTCCCCCAATTTGTCGTTTTGAACTGCTCCCGTCCTGAACCCACTGCATAGCGGTTATAATGCGTAGGATTTTTCATGTAATAATTTTGATGGCCTTCTTCCGCCATATAAAAAGGTTTGGCTGCACGTATTTCTGTTGCAATTGGCTTATCGAATTTGCCCGATGCATCCAATTCGCTTTTTGATTTCTCGGCAAGCCGCTGCTGATCAGGCGTATGATAATAGATCGCTGTCTGATATGATTCACCACGATCGAAAAATTGTCCACCCGAATCAGTAGGATCAATTTGTCGCCAAAAAATGTCAAGTAATGCTTCGTATGAAATAATTTCCTCGTCAAAAGTGATTTGGACCGCTTCCCGATGACCCGTCGTATTCGTACAGACAAGTTCGTAGGAGGGATTTTCCACATCTCCTCCCGTATAACCTGAAACAACCGATAGTACTCCGTCATAACGATCAAAAGGTTTCACCATACACCAAAAACAGCCGCCCGCAAATGTTGCCAATGATTTCGTCAAATTTACAGCTCCTTATTCTTTTGGTATCGTAATTTCTAAAATGATTTCGTCATCTGCTAAATTGAATGTTTTTGCCCTTACTTTCAAATTACCTGATAAAGGAATTTTCGACAAGTCAATGAATACCTCTTCTTCCTTTGGTCGAACAATCATCCAGCTTGGAAGATTGACGGAATCCCTCAATATTTTCAAAATAACCGAAGGTGCAAAATTCAATTGACCAATTTCCATTGACGACAATTTAAGAATAAGATTGCCGTCATCCCTAACTAGCGGATCAAAATGCATAATGATGGGAAAAGTTAATGAAAAAGCTGTCATTTTCGAAAGGAGCATGACATCATCATCGACTTCCATCGTAATTGGGAGCGGTTCACCTTTAACCGTTTTTCCGATATATGTGTTTGCAATGCCTTCAAAATCTTCTTTTGTCGCTCTCACCGATAACACGTGATCTGTCGGATCCACAATTTCCATTTCCGGCAAAGGATCTGATTCTCCTGGAGTGCCGATCAGAAAAACTACATATGCGATGGCTGCTGCTACCAATCCTGCTAGTAAAAAAAATCCGAATTTCCATCGATTCAAGCGATCATCTCCTACATATCCAATTGCCCTTCCGACAGGTCAGGTAAACCACATTCTTTTATCTTTTCAAGAAAACGGTATGCCATCCCGTCATATCCTTTTGCATTAGGATGAAAGAAATCAGTGTGATACACCATGTTCATATTCGTGTCGAACAGGTCCTTGACGGGTACATAGCATGATTTCCCGTCCATAATGGATCGGATTTCAATTGCTTCGTTCCAATCATCAATAATCTCTTCAAATTCTCTCGCCTCATCCGTTACAATGGATAACGGATTATACAGCCCTGCTACAATAATGATTGCATCTCCATTTAACGAGCGGATAATTGTGAATAACTCATCCAGCCTATCTTCAAATTTGCCAAGTTCTTTGTAAAAGGGTTCCACCGTCAAGTTGAAAAGATTCGCCTTGACGATTTTCATCATATCATTGCCGCCGATTGTCAGGTAGACGACATCCGCTTCTTTTACGGCAGATTGGATTTCCGGCTCTTCCAGCTGATTGATTAGTTGGTCACTTCTTCGACCCCGCTTTGCCAAATTGGAATCATCGACCTCCAGAACCCCTTTCCATTCCATCATTTTACCTGTCACACGTCCAAAATAACCGCTTTTTTTCAGTTCATCTCCAACACCTTGTGTCAGTGAATCTCCAAGACCGATTACACGAACCTTTTTTGGAATGAAATACCCCGGAATATGCCAATCTGCAAAAGCGGACTCATGCCTTTCCGAAAATGATTGGGTTGCGTCAATGTCTTCCGATTGGCAGCCCGACAACAACAATGAGAAGGCGATCACAATCATGAAAACTCTTCTCATACACCTATTTCCCCATTTCTTCTGTGAAGTTTCTATCTTTCATTATTCTGTGTAATACATGAATCCAATCGCCCCTTCACCGGTATGGGTGCTGATGATGGGTGTGGTGAATGACAACTTGACATTTTTAACGCCTGAATCCTCCAACATTTTTTTCAGCGGTTCTGCCATCGCCAAACCGTTTGCATGGGAGATTCCGACAGCACGGACAATTTTCCCTGCAGTTTCTTCCGTAAACGTTTTAAACAATTGGGACACGACTTGCTTATGGCTTCTCGCTTTTCCGACAGGTGTATACACGCCATCTTGGAGGGTTGCGATAGGTTTAATGCTCAATAATGAACCGATCATCGCACGACCTTTCCCTAACCGGCCGCCTTTCACAAGGTTATCAAGTGCATCAACGACAACGAAAAGGGATGTCTTATTCTGGACATGACCGATTTGTTCGACGATTTCCTCGACTGACTTTCTTTGTTTTGCCATTTCTGCCGCTTCAAGCACCTGAAACGATAATGCGTGCGAGATGAATTTAGAATCAATCACCGTCACTTTTGAATCGGACATATTGGCAGCTGTTTGGGCGGATTTCACCGTACCACTCATCCCGCTGGTCATATGTATCGAAATGATTTCACTGCCATCCTCACCGAGCCGATCGTATAATTCCTTGAAAACGCCAGCAGCTGGTTGTGAACTTTTTGGCAATTCGGCAGCATTTCTCATATGTTCAAGAAACGAAGAGGGTTTAATATCGACACCATCGATGAATGATTCCTTACCAATTTGTATGGTTAATGGTACGATATGAATTCCAAATTTCAGAATGTCCTCTTCTATTAAATCTGCTGTTGAATCTGTGACGATGTGAATTTTTTTCATTGATAATACTCCTCTATTTCTTTATGAGCACGTTGCTCCATAGTATGCCTTTTAAGTGCAAACGATTTTTCACGATACTTGAAGTTGGGCTGGATATTAGATAGGACAAAGCCGGGACTGTCACTTGAATGTCCCGTCCCGGTTAACATTTTGTTGAGTTGTCACGTCGGTTAACGCGCTATGTTTCTCTCATACACTAGGTACGAGTAAGGTATCCCATCCACCGAGTAATTGTCCTCCGATGCCGAAACGAGATTCCATTCCGAGCCGTAAGCAGGGAAGAATGTATCACCTTTAAAATGTTTTTTGATGAAAGTGATATAGAGGCGATCCGCAATTTCCATCGCCATCCTAAATATTTCAGCACCGCCGATAATCATTACTTCCTCGGAGAATGATTGTGCTTCGGCAATCGCTTCTTGAAGGCTATGGACGACAACAACGCCTTCTGCCGCATACTCCTTATCGCGGGTAAGGACAATATTGAGTCTTCCCGGTAAAGGTCTACCAATGGACTCATACGTTTTCCGCCCCATGATCATCGCTTTGCCCATCGATACTTTCTTGAAGTAGGCAAGTTCTTCCGGTATATGCCACGGTAATTCGTTATTGACACCAATCACCCGGTTGGGATCGTGTGCGACTAGCAGTGAAATCATGATATCTTTCCTTTCTTTACTTGACTTTCTGGTTCTTCAAACCGCAATGGGTGCTTTAATTTTCGGGTGGGGATCGTAGTCGTCAATGATGATATCCGACGTTTCCAATTCAAAGATTGATTTCCCTTCGCCCTTCAAATTCAACGTCGGCAATTTTTTCGGTTCACGTGTCAATTGTTCATTCACTTGGTCAATATGGTTGGCGTAAATATGTGCATCCCCTAGAGTGTGGATAAATTCTCCAACCCCCAAGCCGCACTCCCTTGCAATCAAATGTACAAGTAGTGCATAAGACGCGATATTAAATGGTACGCCAAGGAATATATCTGCACTCCGCTGATAAAGTTGGCATGATAGCTTCCCTTCAGCTACATAAAATTGGAACATTGCATGACAAGGCGGCAATGCCATATCTTCCACTTCCGATGGATTCCAAGCAGTCACGATATGACGTCTGGAATCGGGATTATTTTTCAAGCCATGGATTAGATTGGCGATTTGGTCAATCGAGTCTGTATCCGTGGTCCAAGAGCGCCATTGCTTGCCATACACCGGACCCAGATCAGCATACTTGGCAGCGAAGTCCGCCTCTTCCACCACACGTTTTTTAAATGCCGCCATTTCTGTCTCGTAAACGGCCGCAAATTCCGGATCCTTCGGTGCACGGCGTCCGAAATCGGTCATATCAGGACCACTGTATTCGGCACTCTTCACCCATTGCTCAAACGCCCACTCATCCCAAATCGGATTGCGCTCTTCAATAAGTGTCTTGACATTTGTATCGCCTTTCAAAAACCACAGTAATTCTGAGGAAATAAGCCGAAAAGCTGTTTTTTTCGTAGTCATCAAGGGGAATCCTTCGTTTAAATCGAATCGCATCTGATAACCGAAGACACTGATTGTTCCTGTACCTGTCCTGTCTCCCTTTTTTGTCCCAGTTTCTAAAACATGTTTACATAGATCCAAATATTGTTTCATTCGTTAAAAAGCCTCCTTGCTCTTGCAAACAGTATAACAAAAACCGGCACATGATTACATAAAAACACCGCCCGGGTGGTTTAAGATAACCACTTAGGCGGTGTGTTTTTGGACCAATAAATGTCACCGATGGAATGATGTACTACAAAATCATCATCAGCTACATGATAATGGAAGTTGAAAAAATAACCATCTTGCGGACGTTTTTCCGTCCGCACATGAAAGCGGATGATATCTTTCCGATTATCTAAATCATAGACATTGAAAATTTTCTCGGAATAGTCACCTGCCGGCTTTTCACTTATGGCGAGTTTACGTTTATGCAGATCCCCAGCCTGTGCGAGTGTCATTTGAATCGCTTCCTCAATTTTCGGGAAAATGACATCGTCAAATTCGTTCCCGATGACCGTGCCGATTTTCGTTCCGAATTTCATATAAGCTTGTTCTTTCGCAGTTGTGACGAATGAGCTCTCAATCTGCGCAGGTTGATCGTCGGCCATTTCATCCTGAAATGGATCGGCAAATCCGACTGAATAATCAGCGATGCGGGACGGATCTACCGCATGCTTTGGTTGTCCCTTATCCTGCAAATTGGTCCAAATCTCATGATTCGGTGAGATTGCACCAAATGTTAGAAATGCAACGACGACAATCAATGTCTGCTGCAACCATCTTTTCATACAAATCACCCACAATTATGTACAATTTTTAAAATGCATGTAACTGTTTGACGAAAATACACAGAAAAGGTTTCTTCTTTCTACTATTCATTGTACAATAAAAACGTAGATAAATGTGCGTTTTTTTGAAGGAGGGTATCACTGATGGATGTGAATCTGTTTATCGGTATCGGAATGCTCGTGTTGGTCCTATACTTAAGCTCTTTGAATTTTACTCACTAATTAGAAATGCCATCGACCCACTTTTAGAGGTCGATGGCATTTTTCATTTTGTGATATATCCAAAATGGAATTTCGTATTCGGGCGTAGTCGTCGTTCCATATTGAAGCGTTCAAACACTGGTGAATCAAATCGATCCTTCACAACAACGCGCCTTCTACAGACACGAAGTGCTTGTTGCATCCACTCCTCAGTCAGCAGACTATGCACGCCTGCTTGACGCAGTGGGGTGAAGTTGGAGGATTCTTCTATTGGTTGATGGAACATCGGATCAATGTAGACAATCTCCCATGACGCATCGGGTTGACTACGAAGAAAGGTATCCGCAACCGACGAAACAACTTCAATCCTGTTCATCGCATCTACCAGCTGTTCTGAGTGTGTTGGAAATGAACGAAGCCCCCTGCCCGTAATGAAAGCCACCGCCTCATCCGCTTCAACTCCTAATACTTTTCCGGTTTCCCCGACGCTAGAGGCGGCGACAATACTATCGGATGCGAGTCCAAGCGTGCAATCAAGAAAAGAATCTCCTAAACGCAATTGCGCGGCTTCAATCATCGGATCGGTTTCCCCTTTCACTAGCCGCTTTAAACGGAAAGCGGCAGAGTTCGGGTGAAAAAAGAAAGGTTCTTGCATGCCTCTCCGGTACAATTCATACCGGTTTTTTCCAGCGACTAACACATCGGCCGCATATTGTTCCTGCATGCGGGCAACAGATTGTTTTTTTCGCTCGACTACCGGGTGACCGAGTGCTATCGCCGCCTCCGCCGCCAGTTGACGGGAACTGTCATCCGGTCTACCACCAGTCGTGATGATCATGCTCACTTCTGATGAACTTGCGCGAGCACTTCCGATAGATGATCTTTGATCTGTTCCATTTCAAAATTCTCAATCTGTTCGCGTGGGATGAAGTACGCCAAAGCCCCGTCCTTCCAAATCGCGATAGATGGTGAACTTGGCGGCACTTCCTTGAAGTAGTCCCGCATCGCCTCAGTCGCTTCCTTATCTTGTCCCGCGAAAACTGTCAATAGATGATCCGGTTTATGTTCCGCTTCTTGCAAGGCTGCCCTCACTGCCGGGCGTGCAAGACCTGCCGCACATCCACAGACCGAGTTAATGACGACAAGTGCCGTCCCCTCCAATTTGTCCATCGTCCCTTCAACTTCCTCCGCAGTTGTCAGTTCTGTAAAGCCGTTTTGTACAAGTTCTTCGCGCATCGGTTTGACGATGCCCTTCATATATTCATCGTACGCATTCATGATTTCGTCCCCTTTCAAAATAGTTCATAAAGTGATTGATGTAGCTAGTTATACAAAACCTATTCTACCTTGCTTTTCAACTTTTTTCACTGATTGCCACTTTAAATGTTAGTTTTGTGTTAGTTTTTGTGATTTTTCTAAAGTGAAAACAGCCGTCTTTTCAATCGAGTTAGTGGCTGTTTGTTTACTGTAAGATTTGTTCAGTGTGACTGCTTGTTAATTGTTGGGTGTTCATCATGATTAACAATTCCAGCGCACTCATGTTTGGCAAGTGGTTCAGAAATTCCATAGCAAAATCAATATCGTCGAATGCAACTGCTTCCAGTTCGCTTTCGACGTGATAGTCTTTCCAAGAAGATACAACCTTATCACTGCTGTTCCCTGTTTATGTATTCCCAGATCCATATTATCGCCCTTAATCAGTATTCCTATATCTTCTTTCGCCGGACTGATT
>CAWJLH010000015.1:0-239890 GCA_963843665.1 uncultured Caryophanaceae bacterium | reverse complement strand
CAAATCACAACAAACGGTAGGGATGACCATTTTAAGAATTGAAGAATGAAGAATCGAGATGTCGAGGGGATTTCCTTCGACATTCTTTTTGAAAATATGAAGGAGAGTGTTCTATCGTGAGAAAGGGAACTGAAAATGATAACCGTTCGGGTACCTAATACAGACGCATTCGATAAAAGACGGTTCAACGAAATTTATGAGATCTCTCAGGGACTTCAGAAGATTAGTGGTGAAGGAGAAGTTACCAACGTTCGAACCACTACTCGGCGACATTTGGGCCTCCCTATATAAAATGAAACCAGAAATGACGGAAGAGGACGTTCCCGAGGATCTTCAAGTCAACAAATCACTTATGGAAAAAATCATGACAGATGATATCCTTTGAAAACTATCGTAGTTTCACTCGTTTAGATGATTTATCGTCAGCCATCGGCACAGTGAAATTCGGGGAGAAAACGAATCAATGGCTGACTGAGCAAAAAGAGCAGGATGAAGAGCTACAAAAGAAGATGCAGGAAATCCAAGCGATGCAGAGACAACTCCAAAAGCAAGAGCAGCAGGACGGGGCTGGAAATGGCAATGAGCAGTTGCAAGCTGATATTACACAAGCGATGGCAGACTTGAACGGTCAACTGCAACAGACGCTACAGAGCAACAGCCACAGCTTTTCAGAGGCTATGGCACAAGCCATGCAAGAAACAAAACAGGTGAAGGATGGTCTGAAATCTTTACTTGGTGGCACCGGAGCTGGCAGTGGGGATGCAGAACTGAAAAAGGTTCCTTTACGAGACCAAATTTCACTAGCGGAGAAGATTGCTTCTGATAAAAAAATGAAAGAAATTGCTGACTGGGCTGGTCGATTCAAACAGGTAGCCCGTAAAAAGCAGAAGTCTAAGTATAATGAGTCCATGGAAAGAAGTGGAGTCACAATAGGCAACGATATTGAACGGTTGTTGCCGATGGAGCTAGGATTGTACACGCATCTAACAACTAAGACCGACTTTCTTCGTCGGTTTGTAGAAGGCCAGACGATGATGTATGAACAGAAGGGACAGGAGGTGCTAGGGAAGGGGCCAATCATACTTTGCTTGGATCAGTCGGGTAGTATGCGGAACCTTGATACTCAATCCAAAGGGTTCACTTTAGCCCTTATGTCGATTGCTAGAAGACAGAGAAGGGATTTTTGCTTGATTTTGTTTTCCACTCGTATACAAGTCTTCAAATATGAGAAGGGGAAAATAAAAAGCTCGGATATGGTGAAATTAGCACAAACCTTCCTAAGTGGAGGGACAGACTTTTCCTTACCTCTTAGTAAATCATTAAGCATAATTAATGAAAGTCGTTTTAAACAAGCGGATGTTGTGTTTGTTACAGACGGTGAGGATAGGGTAAGGGATTCATTTCTTAAAGAGTTCAATAAGAAGAAAAAAGAGAAAGCCTTTAATGTCCTATCCTTTATTATAGGTAGCAGTACAAGTACAGTGGAACAATTTGCCGATAAAGTTGTCATGGTTAAAGATTTTGAAGATGAGGGAAGTTATGCTGCATTTGAAATATAATTTTTATTGAGAATTCTAGGTAATTAGGTATACTCAAGTGAAATACTGTTAGGAGAGGTGAAGTAAATGAAAAAGCAATTGAATAAGAGGTGGAAAATATGAATAAATACGGCATTGCGAATACAACAAAAGAACAACGAGAAAAGTTTGTTGCTGATGCTGAAGCTATTAATTTATTGGGAGCTGAACCTTTAACAAAAGAAAATCGAGATTTATTGCAGACTTACATTGATGGCGAAAATGAACTTAATGAGTTAAGAAAAAAGATAATTGATAAATATAAAAGATGAGATACAAGAGATGCGAGAGATTTTTCGCATCTCTTTTTATTTTGGGAAGAGGTAGACGCGGCAATAAATAGGCTTATATAGCTAAAAAAGCCCTTTTAATAACCTAAAACAATATTACAAAGGAGAATCGAAATATAAGACGAATTTAGTTCTCAATTTCAAGATTGTCCAGACTAGTATAGTTTGGGCATTTTGATTCTTTCGATTGAGACCTTTATTATAGAAGGAACATATTAGATCGGAAGAGGTGGTAAATATGGCTGAAATAATACCATTCAAAACTAGACAGCAATTGGAAACGGAAAAGGCAGTTAAGGTTATACAGGAGTGGGAATCCCACTTGGAATGGGAAGAAGCTAATTGGCACCATGTAGAAGAAAGAGAAGTAGAGGAAGAGTATTATCGCAGGATGAAATTGAGTGGTTGAATGACTGGCTTCAAGATGATAAGTAATAAACTTTTGATGAAAAGAATGGTAGCATCACTACATTAATAAGTAAAGCAAAAGCGACCCGTCTGTGATGACAGGTCGCTTTTTTCTACCTCAGGATCGACTCTTTTAGGTTCGAACCGAGCCATTATCTATCGTTTGATCGAAGTTAATATTCTTACAAACCAGCCGATGGGAAAAAGAAAATCTTTCTTATGTATAGCAGTAAAAAAATAAGTTATCCATAAAACAGGTGCAATCCACCAATACCCTTGAGGTGCATATTGAATGTGAATATTACTTAGTTCCAAGGCAGCCCCGATAAAAGAGATGGATATTAAAATTCCGTGGATAATTAATAACGAGGGATGTTTCTCGAATAAAGTTCCGTCTGGTTTGTTAGTACTCCACAAACTTCTTTCGGTAAGCTTTGCGATACCATTTAATAAGAAAAACAGAATTAGTATTACAGATGATGCTCCGATGGAACTTATTATTAAAATTACACCTAAATCTAATTTATGAGCATTTGAAAATAGATTAGAGAAGGCTTGTATACTGCCAAAGGAACCCATTAATATAGCTGCAAAGATACCCAAAATGCTAATATAGTTTGTCATTAATCTCTTATTATCATTCTGTAAATCTTCGGTATCTCCTTGTAATTTTTCAGTAGCTTTTTGTAAAATCTCGATTTTACTAGACCTAGCCATAAATACATTCGTAAGACGGTTTATTTTCTTGATTTCATTTTCATGTTTTTCAAAAAGATGGTCTTTTTGTTGTTTAGCTAATTCCATATGTTCAATTATCTTTATACACTTTTTATAATTAACATCCGTTGTGTCAGCAGAATACTTATCTGTAAGCATTTCTTCCAGACTCTCGATAAAGTAAAGAAAGTCTTCGCTATCGTCACTGTACACAAATTGTGAAACTGCGGCATATGGGAGTAAATCAAATGGTAAATCGTCTAGTAACGCAAAAAAGTCTTCGGCTATTGCATCTTTAACAGATGGGACTACGCTAGAAACAGTCGCTCCTTGAAGTTGATTTAACATATCAATTAATTTTTCATTTTGGCTTTTTCTAGTATCAGTTAGAGAAGTCATTCACTATATCCTCTAAATCATATTCTACTAACTCGTGTTTCAAAATAGCCTCTCTATTCTGAAGCCATGTATTGTGTAAGTGACTTTCTTCGACCAGGTCGTTTATTTCTTTTCTTAAGGCATTAAGAATAAAATCATTTAGATCGGTATACATTTCAATAGATTGAGCAGCTCTTCGTATTTTATATCTCCCGAAAGACCGATTTCTAAAATATTCAGATCTTACTACCGGCCCATACGGCCAAGCTTCAAAGGACTCATCATAAACATCTAAAACAAGGTCATCAATACCGTGTGTATTAATATATTCTCCTAAAGCGAAATACATTACTTTTTGAAGTTGTAAATTCGTTACACCATTAGCAAATTCATTGGAAACTGCAATCACATGATCTGCAAATTCTCTCATGCCCATAGAAATCTCTCCTCTTTAAAATAAAAAACCACAAGCCTGAGCGGGCTTATGGGAAGTTATAACAAGCCCGACTAAATAATTAGATTATTTAGTTTTCAACTACATCCTATTACTAATATACACTTTATTGCACTAAAATGATACATATTCATGTTATAGCAATGCTGAATAATATATTCCAATGTGTAAAAGTCGTCACAATTACACTTTTGCATCTAAGTTCATTTTATACTATTTGCATTTGAAAAGCGAACATTCATTCCCTATAATGAATTAGAAGGAGGGAACGAGTGTGCGTAAACAATTAATGAAGTCGATGAGGTACGGGAGGGAACTTGATATGATGTACATTGCCAAGGATGGCAAGACCAGTAAAAGACGAATCAAGATTATCCAAGTAGGAGAAGAGTCTTTTCGGGCATACTGCTTCCTACGGCAATCCAGACGGACTTTTAAAATTGACAACGTGCTCGCGCTTGTTCCCATCGTACAGAAAGAAAGCATGGTGATCTAATGCCTTTTATCCCCACGGATGCGATGCCTAAATTTGAAAACATGATTTACTTCCCGATGCTCATTGCGGTTTTAGAGCGCGATCGGCAAGCGATTGAAAATGGCCCATTCAAATTGAAGGGTCCTTATCTGAAATTAATCGATGAATCAATCAAACGAATCCTCGCTGAGCAAAAAGAAACATCCATTTATCTAAGGAAAAACAACATGAAAGTCATCAAAGGGAAAAACGACGGAACTTTTACCGAGTACTTTTTGATTCACGGAGGATACGAAGATTGCCGAAGATACTTAAATGCCCGTCTACGCAACCGAACCGAAGAGTTAATGAGTGTGTACTTTGCAATGAAGAATTAAATTAATGGAGCTGGAGAAATGACAATGGATAAAATTCGCGATCGGGTACGAAAAAATGGGCCATGGCGATGATGCTACCCGAACATGTGGAGGCACTGAAGGAATGGATGGAAGAGGATTACTACGTTGAGAATCCGCAACTAGATGATTTTGATCTTGAAAACATTCAAGAAAATATTGATATCGCTTTAAACGGAAGTGCGAAACGCATGTTGCAACTTGGGGGAATGGTGAGATATGGCACTACGGTGGGAAGATAACTGAAATCAATATGCAGTCGCGTGTTCTGATTTTGGATACACCATTCGGGAATGAACGGCTACCGTTTTCGGATATCGTCGGTGTACATTGTGAAGAATGACAAGGAAACGGCCGATTCATATAAGAAAAGGTTATTTTTTAATTGTCTAATAATAGAGGACTTTCTGATTACTTGTGGAATTTAGTAAGAAAGGAGTGGATAATAGTGAATGATGATATGAAAATTGTAATACCCGAAGAGCTAACGGAAAGCATGCAGGTTATAACTACGATAATCAGTCCATCAAAAGAAGATATGGGAATACTGATTATGGGCGAAAACATGGATCCAGGAATACATAAAGAGGGACCTTCAGTGATAAGGATATATCTTCTTGGAAAGGTTGAGGAAGAATATCACGTTGAAACCGAACTGGAAGCATTCGCATTTGACGATATCGATTTCGCCACTGAATTTCTCAACCACTTACCGGGTATGTCAGCGCTTGAATTGTTAATAATGATGAACAGTCAACAATTAGCGAGACAACCTGAACAACTCTTACAGTAAATATAAAGCCACCGACTCAAATTAACGTTTGTCACAAGAGGAACTCGAGTGGCTAAATGAATGGGGAAAAAGGCTAAATGACTGTAGCCGGAATTACTTTGGACTTTTTTAACTTCTGAATCTTTTTACACATATTTTACACATTGAAGTAATGGAACGTTGATATATCAACGTTTTGAATGTTATATATACGTCCTCCTGGGACGTATAAGTTTGCGGTATAATCCGCGGTACATAAGCCTTTTAACGAAGTTAAGAAAGTGATCTATGAGCGGTCAAACTCCGCATAATGGACGCCTTCCTCCTAACTATGTTAGGAGGTTTTTTTGCGTTGGAAACGGAAGGGTTTTAGTAGTAAACTAGAATTTTGATGGGTCTGTAGAAGAACTGGAAGTACGTATTAAGCACCTGGAAATGGAGAATGCGTATTTTAAAAAGTTAAATGCTTTAGTTCAAATGAAAAAGCAATTACCAACCAAATCAAAGTTCACGTAAAAAACGCGTTGTAAAATGTTCGGTGCTATTTTCCTGATATTACCTTTATACGAACGGTATCTTTTTATTCTTACTTCACATTGAGTGCCCATGGCATTCATCAATTTATTAATTGTTTTTGAATCATGATTGAAGCCATATTTCTTTAATTCATTATAAAACTGACGATACCTACAACATCCTTTATGTTCATGCTAATGAACTGAATAGTAGCCTAAATACATATGTCTAACTTTCTTGGGTAAGAACACTCTGCACTTTGCTTTTTGAAATGGTAATAGTATTAGATGGTCCGAATTCCGTATTTTCCGGGGCAGATATAGTAAGTGGCAAAATCCAATGTCGCAATTACCGGTTTTTTTAGGTGTGAAAGAAGTAGGGGGACACCGTAGGCGCTTCTGTGTCAGCATTGAGTTATAGTTATAAGTATATGGGTAAGGGACTGGTTTTATATGGACAAGTCACATCGACGTGCACGCGCTTTTTACGGAAGAGGCCAAAGCGCAGCATGTTGTATCTCAGGGGCGAAAAGTTTTTTATGTAGTGGCTAAGGCCCGATCCGACTCTGCCGTAGCCCTCGCGGGTTGCGCTCGATACTGATAGGCGCTGAAGCACTCCCGCCGATTTGTAGGGCGCACTATCAATCAGACGGCCGATAAACACGAAGGAGGTCCCCCGAATTGAAAAGGCAATTGAGCGAACACGAAGAACGGATACTATTACTATTGAAGAAATTTGACCTCATGACGCGTGATCAATTAAACCGCTACTTCTGATTCGGGACTGTGCGCAATACAAACCGGATACTTAGCGGCTTGTTCGGCTACCTGAAGAGTACGCGCATCGGCTACGAAACGATCAAAACGAAAATCATGTATTGTTATTTGTTTTTACAGTCATGTTATATACAAGGAGGTTATATTAATGGAAACTGAAATGATTTATGAACTTCGCCGTCCTAAGAATATTGTTCCTGGGGAAAAGTATCCCGCATTGTTTGTTATGCATGGTATAGGAAGTAATGAACACAACATGCTTGCACTAGTTAATGGTCTAGAGGATTCCTTCTACATCTTTAGTGTAAGGGGACATCTGACCCAAGGATCGGGATATGCCTACTTTACAATCCAAGGCTACGGAAAACCACATCGAGAAGTATTCGATGAGGGAATTAATAAACTGGCTAACTTTATTGATTATGCTTCAGCAAATTATCCAATAGACCCAGAGAAACTATACTTGTTGGGCTTTAGCCAAGGAGCAATTGTTTCCATGACACTAGCAGTCACCCTAGGAAACAAAATTAAGGGAATAGTAGCTCTCAGTGGTTATATTCCTCAATTTGTAAAGGAAGAATACATGATAAACGTAGGCAATCATTTATCAGTGTTTATATCACATGGAGAATTTGATCAGGTCTTACCATATGAATGGGGAAAAGAAAATGTAGATTATTTTACTGAACTTGGAGTTCCCACCACTTTTAAAACCTATGGGGAAGGGCACACAGTATCAGAAAAAAACCTCCAAGATTCCAAATTATGGATTTTGAATGATTTACAAAGATAAACAATGTAAAGTGAGATTTAGTTTAAAAAGAAAAAAGCGGTGATCAATATCTTTGGTTTGTAAGGTGTTTTTGATCAATTTCAACAACAATGCTTTCTGACAAGCTTGCGATAGGCAAATGTTTTTGGTAGTCCATATGTAGAAGTTAGGCAGACGGTTTCGTCAAAAATGTGTCGTTAGGCAGTTTGCCATACGCTATTTACACAATTTGCGTGATATATAATGAAAGTCGTCGATTGAGTCCTTTATGGATGCAATCGACTTTTTTGATTTACTCATTAGTTGGATAAGAGGGGAGGTCTGCCTGCAGGCGGGAATTTGAAAATGAACAATGGTTATTTCAAAACGCATTTATTTAGCAGAGAGCTAAGCGGATATTTTTTTGTTTCTTAAAAAATTGAACAGGAAGGAAGCTGATTAGCATGTGAATTAATCCTGAGAACATTATAGCCGTTTGAAATTAAAAGCAAGAGGGGATACTCGGTCACTTAATGTGGTACAGCGTCGGGAAACAGTTCATCAAAACTGAGGAGTTGAAAAATAAACTGATTCAGTCCTGTCTATAAGAAGCGTGGGTGGCCTAATGCCATTCGTCCTACTGATGCTTTCCATAGGGCGACTAAAGAGATTGAAACCCGCAAGGCGACTGCTAAAACAGGGTATTTGAAAACTATCCGATTCGGGAAGTGTTTGCAGATAAGTACTACGTACAACGGAATATCGTCGTGGAATCTGTGAATCAGGCAGGGAAAAGGTTGGATTACAATAGCAAAGCCGGAGTTATTACGTTGGATAAGAAGAATGAATTCATCACAATCGTATTCGAAAACGTGACGGCAAAAGATCTTTGCATGGTAGCAGAGCAGAAGTTCAATATCTTCAAAGATAATTATTCAGCTCAGCAATTGCGGCTTATGGTCAATAAAATCTTTCAGTCGGTTGCTTCTGGTTTATCAACAAAAATTCACTCTCAAGCTTATGGATTTCAATAATCCCCCCATCTGCTGTAATGTTTCGAGGAAATTGCATAAATTCTCCCGTTCTCCAAAACTTTTATCTTTGAAACTTTTTCTGGAAATCCTCGTCTGTACGTTACTTGATGGACAGGTGGAGGGATTCGATCATGAAGTTTAAGGGATTAGCAATAGCATTACTATTGGCAGGAATGATTTTGGCAGGATGCACGAGCAAAGTCGAGGGGGGAAGGTTGAAAAAGAGAAAGAATATATTAAAGAAGAACTAGGGAATATCACTGACTATGGGAAAGCCACTATTATAAGTGAAGCAGAGCCTTTTGTACTTGAAGAAAATGAAAGTCTAAGTTATGAGTTATCTGGCGTAAAAATAATCAAACTTGAAAACTACACTGAACATGCTGAAATTCCATTAACCTTAAAGCATGGTGTTCTTGACATTCATGAGGTGCCAGAGTCGCTATACATGGTAATTGGCACGGAGAAGATGGAAAATAAAACTAACAGCCCTATTGTTTTTAGTGGCGCCTATAAGATGAAGGAAGGCAACAATATGAACATCAGTATCAATACAGAGGACATATTGTTTGGTGATGAGTTTGGCGCAGTGATGGTTGGTGGAACTGATTACAAATCTCAATTTGCAGTGGTAATCAATAACCCCGAAGTGAGGATATTAAGCTTTATATTGCCAAGCGCTTGGGACGAAAAAAACAATGGAGATGATATACTGGAAGAGCAAGAATTCACAATGGAGTTCTTCAAAAAACGTGATGATGAATGAAGACTCAAAACTCAAAACTCCTTACTAAGCTAACATCAAGCGGGAAATGAAGCGATATGAGAGCAAACTTGTAAAGCTGAAGTATATTGGAACCACTGTTTATGAAATCAATAGAGGACTTCGCACTTTGCATAGTGATACGTTCACAATTCATGACTGTTCTGAACAATCCCCACCCGTGAAACCTTTCAACACTGATACCTGACACTTCCTCATATATTTAATAGGGAACAGGTCGTTAATCAGTTGTAAATTTTGAATCTGGCTTATCTGAAAAATATAGATGTTGCACGATAGATTTAACCGTAAATGCTGCTACCAGTATTATTAAGTTGCTATTCATCCTTTTCTCATTTGTCACGATTAGAACCTTCTTATTAAATAGGAAGAGATCCTTGAGAATAGTGGCTCTCATTTTAATTGTTCGGTAATCTTATCGTCCTCTGTTACTTCCATAACTTCTTCATCCTTCGGTGCGAGAATAGCATAGTCATTTTGGGGAATTTCTTTGTCAAACATACCGAGAAGGAATCCGTCCTTCTAGACTATTTAAAACCAATCCTATACTACCTACAATTTCAAGCGAGATAGTTTGCCATTTTGAGACTAAATTCGTGCAATATTTGTCCCTTTCATGTTAAATTAAACATAGTTTTTGTCGAAAATAGTTTAGAAGGAGTGGATAACAACTTGTGAAGAAACTACTGAAATTATTGCTGTTATTCCTCTTTGCATTTGTCACCTATCAATCCTTCTTTTTCATAAAGGGAAATCCCGGATCATCGGACCAGGTTGAATACGAAGTAAATGTAGAGACGTTACCATCTGAACTGCACCCCATTGTAGCTGAGAAAGTGGAGATGTTAAAAGAACAAACAGCAGAAAAAGAGATTGCAATCCTAATCACAGATGATTACCGTTCATTTGAGGAGCAAGATCGGCTTTATGATAAGGGCAGAAGAACTCCCGGAAATGTAGTTACTCATGCGGAGGGAGGCGAATCCTATCACAATTTTGGTCTGGCAGTCGATTTTGCTCTTCAGCTTGAGAATGGTAATGTGATTTGGGATATTGAATATGATGGGAACGGAAATGGTCAATCAGACTGGTTTGAGGTTGCAGAAATTGCAAAGGAGCTTGACTTTCAATGGGGAGGAGACTGGCGCGGCTTTAAAGATTATCCTCATCTTCAGATGGATTTTGGTTTAACCATTAATGATCTGCAAGAAGGAAAACGTCCAAAAATACCGCTGCTAATAACAGAGGGCATTGAAAAACATTCGGTTAGTAAAGAATCTTAATAGCTATACCCAAAATAGACGTCCTTAAAATTCGGAAATGAGAATTTGGGGTCGTTTTTTAAAATCCCAGGGTTATTTTCCAATATTGTTCAATAAGTTACCGTAGACGTGATGGAAAAAGTAACTAGCTTGTTGGTGAAGTTGAAGAATATAGAATGAACAAAAAAGGCCATCAACTCTAATTGAGAAGATGCCCGTTTTTTTATGTGTTTTTCAAATAGAAGAAGTACATATTAAAACTGATAGTAAAAACTAATTTAAAGCCAACATCATTGAATCTAGAGATGACCAAAAAAATTAGGTTTTTAGTTACTAATGGAGATAAAAGACGGAATACTTAATGCGTTATTTTTTCAACCTTGATAATCGTGTTTGTTGCATCTAAGTAAGTGAAACGATACTTCTCCCCTTCATATAGTAGAAAATCTTCGAAAAAGAGTGTCATTTCGCCTTCCCTGGTTTCAATCAGTACAATCCTAGAAGGACGAGCTCCTCTATATACGTCCATAACTAATAAGTCCTTGACTTCCCATTTGCTGTTTTTATAATCTTTCATATCCTGAATCGACTTTTCTGCTTCAGTAACACCGAAAATCAATAAAAATAGGGTAATTATTATGGTGAATATCCCACCAAATACGAATTTAATGACCGATGATTTTTTGATTCCCTGAGGATTAAAGATGGTTATCACAAAGATGGTATACATGAAAAACGAGCAGAATGTCAAAACAGTGGAAAATAAAAAGAACGTTCCAATGAAGTCAAGGACGAACGCTATATAAAGATTCGTCACAAACCGATTCGATGCAATACAAGTGACTCCTATTATTACCAAAACAGATGCGATTATTAAAAAGCGAAAAATGATTCGTAGTCGTTTTTCATTCTGTTCATTATTTACCTTTAAGGATTTCTTCCTCATAAACATCAACCTCTCGTTCGCTAATTGCATGTAAGTATAGTCTATTGTCAATAAACTTGTTATCTGTTTTCATAGTCAATACGAATGAAAGTGATAGAAAGTTTCAGATGGAAATCGAATTGGCATATAAGCGTCAATGTGCAGCCGGGGTAACGATATGGCGGAAAGGTAAGTTCTTTAATAATGGCAAAATATCCGAACTTGAGTAACAAATTCCGTTGCAGATGTTGTGAAAGTAGGGTGTTCGACTACGCGGCCTTTTCAAATTCATGGACTTCGCAAATAGTTAATCTGAATTCGGGAATGCTATTTCTTGAAGGTTATTGATGAAAATAGAGGAGGAAGTACAATGCCTAAAAACACTTCATTACCGAATGATTCAGAGGATAATGCTAATCGGCTAAGGAAAACAAACAGTAATATGGAAACAGCAATGGAATTCACAGAAGGGACCGAACGTGCTTCAATCAAGGAGAAAAATGAACAGCGTAAAGAGAGCACTGAAGGATTGGAAGAAGAAATATCTTCTTATCAACAATACAGGCGGTCCCAAGGCGGATGGTATTGATAAGGAGCCAGAAGAGGATTGGATACTAGGGCACTCGCTGGTTAAGATGAAGGGATGTTAGAAGTGCTTTAATCGGTAACAGTACTGATCGGAAGTATGTAAACTAAAAAAACAGCCATATGCTGTTTTGTATTTTCGCTAACAGGGAAGCAAAATGAGAAGCCGAAATTATGAGTACGTGAACATAGTGAAGTTATCATTAAATAGTGGGGAATTTATCATATATGGAACGAGTGGTTCTATATATGATTTTCCTGGGACGTAAGCAAGGCCACGGTAAACTTTATCGATTCAACGTTTGGCTAGGTAAGGTATGTATAAAGATATTCTAACTTTTAATAAACAAATTAGAAAATCGTTAATAAAAAAACTTCCTGAATTATATTTAGGAGGTTTTTTTATTGACTATAGGATTGGTATATTCGTACTCATGTCAAGTTTTCTATTTCTTGCTTATGCAATGAAATAAAAGCATTACTAATGGGATAGTTTCTGTAATTTTAACAGGAATAAGTGAAGCAGGAGGAACCATACTAGGGATGGCATTGTATGGTGAATCGAGAAATTTGAATAGAATTAATTTTATAATAACCATTTTAAGTTGTAGAGTAGAATTTAATGTATTCAATCAAGTGTTGATATAACAACGATTGGATGTGTTTCGATTGATATAAATAGATAAGTTATATGAAATTTTAATGAAAAGGAGTCATGATGTATGAAAAAATTTATTAATGCGACTATATATAGAGAACCAGAATCTCATGAAATTTTAGTGGAGAACAATCAATTTAAAGCAATAGGTAATGATTTAGGTAACGCTGATGAAATAATTGATTTAGAAGGTCGTTTAGTGCTACCGCCCTATGTTGACTCTCATTTACACTTAGATTATATCTTTTCTGGACTAGGTGAAGGGAATGCAAATGTGTCAGGTACTTTATTCGAAGGTATCCAGCGTTGGAGTGATAATAAGGTATCATTGACAGAAGAAATCGTGCGTCAGCGTGCGATTAAAGGGATTCAAAAAGAATTGAGCAAAGGGGTTCAATTTATTCGTACACATGTCGATATTACGGACCCTAAACTAACAGGGATGAAAGCTTTAATTAAACTGCGTGAGGAATTGCAGGGTATTGTTACATTACAACTAGTCGCGTTTCCTCAAGAGGGGTTCTTTCGGTATAAAGATGCAGAAGGTTTAATGGAAGATGCACTTAAAATGGGGGCTGACGTAGCGGGAGGAATCCCTCACTTTGAAATTTCATACGAACGTGGTGTGGAATCATTAAAACGTATTGTTGACATGGCATTAAAATATAACGTTATGCTTGATATTCACTGTGATGAGAACGATGATCCAAACAGTCGATTTTTAGAGGTACTAAATGCGCTTGTTATGGAAAAAGATTATGGTAAATACACAACAGCAAGTCATACATGTAGCTTTGGTTCAGTAGATAACAGTTATGCCAATAAAATGTTAGGTTTATTTAAAGAATCGCAAATCAACTTTATTTCTTGCCCAACGGAAAATGCACATTTACAAGGACGTAGTGACAGTTACCCGAAACGGCGTGGATTAACGCGAGTAAAAGAGTTATTACATAATGGAAACAATGTTGCATTTGCCCAAGATTCTATTGCGGATTACTGGTATCCATTAGGGAATGGAAATCTGATGAATGTTTTAGACAATGGTATTCATTTAGCGCAATATACACATATTGATGAAATCAATAAGGCGTTCGACTTGATCACATACAACGGTGCAAACATTATGAGAGTGAACGATGAGTATGGCATTGAAGCAGGGAAACCAGCTAACTTTATCGTTCTAGATGCACAGGATGCTTATGAGGCAATTCGTGAGCGAGCAGAAGTACTTGCATCCATTCGTAATGGGGAATATCTGTTTAAACGAGAACCCAGAAAAAATGAAAAAGAAATTGATTTCCTGAAACAACAATAATAACGTCATAAAAAATCCCCCTCGACACTAGTGTAGAGGGGGATTGCCATGAGGAAATTCGGAATACGTATTGATGTGGCCTACAACTTATTCCCATTCATCTTTAATCTTTTCAACTTTTCCCGTTTTGAGTACTTTCAGCAATTGTGGAAGTGGCTTTCTTATACTCATTATTAATAGTTGGTGAAGAGTTTTTAACAGGATCTCCATAGGCTGTATCGGTAGTTGGATCTTTCTGTTTCTTGCTAGCACTTACATTCATGTTTTGATGTGTCATCTTTTGTAGAGCCTCCTAATTGAATTTCCAAAGCCAAGGTCTAATGCTTTGTCTTTATAATCCCCTGTAACACGCTAATTATGCCTTTGTATTATTTCCCGAATAGCGCCATTAGCCCTTTATAAATTAGGGCAAGGGAGAAAATTACAATAGCTAAAATACCTATTATATTGCTGATTGGTTCTAATCCTGCCATGAAAGTACCTGATAAGGGGACTTTTACTAATGCAAATCCTGCAAAAATGCTAGCCAACATCAATAGAATGAATCGATCCATTCAGTTCAGCCTCCTTTCATCACATTATATGAACGGGTAATAGAAGATTGAACCAAATTGTATCTCCTAAGAAGCTGTTGGCTACTATTAGTATTCTCGACCGGGGAGGGTTATTGAGTAAATCGCTGTGTTGAATTAGTTAACATATTATGCTAAGGTTTTTCTGGGAGGTGTACAATGAAGAAAACGATTCTTTCTCTTTTGGCTAGCTTGCTTTTATTTGTTTTTGGAACAATTAGAGTACTAACAGAGACACTGTCGTCAACACCTTTATTTGTGGCATATATTTTAGCTATTACTGGTTTTATCGGAGTAGTAGGGAATGTTGTAAATTTGAAAAAAATACGAACAGCTCAGTCCGGGGGAATCCATCAATAAGTATATTGATGGAGTGATTTTTGAGTTGACCATCAAGTAGTAACAACATTTTCAGCTAAGTGACATTGAAGTTTAAATGTAACTCATTTCGTATTTCATTGATCTACTATAATAGTGAAAATCCATGAGAGGTAGTGTTCTCATGGATTTTTTGCGTTGAATTAACCGGAAACTACTTCCGCTATTGTTGCGGTAACTTCAATAAGCGTATCGTTGCTACTGTAAGTCATTTGAGCTGTAATTTCATGAATAAATACACCATTTATACTAAACATCCATAGAATATTGCACTTTGAGCTTTAGGGCAGCTTTCACTTTTGGTAAGGCGGTAAGTGAAATAACGGTCACTACGATATCAAGTGGCAAGTATACAACCATCCACGACCAAGCCATTCCGTAACTGAACCCTTCAGGTGCTGCAGCCCAAAACTTCATTGCTACATACATAAGGTTCGTGCCGATGACATAGTTCATAACTATCACTAAAAAACCGGCTGCTATGTAGTTTTTTTTCCCGTTCTCTGTAAACTTTCCAACGATATAGGCAACGGAAATAAATGAAATAATAAATCCGAATGTAGGACTTACGAGAATACCCATACCGCCTTTGAATCCCGCAAAAACAGGAGCCCCTGCAAGTCCGATAAAGATATACGCCATCATAGAGAATGCGCCAAGTCGGCTCCCGAGTAGACCACCTGCCATAATGGCAAATAATAATTGAAGTGTAATCGGTACACTGCCAATTGTTAGAAAGGGTGCTACATTCGCCCCAATTCCCATCAATGCAGCAAATAGTGCACATAGAATAATGTCTTCTGTTCTCAATTTCATTCTCATCACTCTCTTCCAAATGGTTTGAAAACTAGTATTGCATGTGTTAACCTAAATGTAAATATAGTTAACTCAAATTAGGGGGGAAGTAGGATGGCAGGTTTTTTTATTTGTGGGACAGATACAGATGTTGGGAAGACGGTGGCAACGGTCTTGCTCGGTCAAGCTTTAATTGATAATGGGTTAGCGGTTGATTTTTATAAACCGGTCCAGAGTGGAGGGCAGTTTATCGAAGGTCAACTCGTCGCGCCAGATGTCGAATTGTATAAGATAGCTCTTGCTGAAGAAGAAAAAAGATATACATACCTATTCAAAAAACCGAGTTCTCCGCATTACGCAGCATTGTTTGAAGGAAAGTCGATAGACGTAGGTGAATTGGTTAGACAAGTGAAACGGCGCGCATCCAGTACCAAATATTTACTCGCTGAAGGGGCGGGAGGGCTTTACGTTCCACTGAACAATGAAGGGAGTTGTGTCATTGATCTAGTGCAAGCGAGTGGGCTTTCAACAATTATTGTTGCAAGGACAGGCGTCGGAACAATCAATCACACGCTATTAACTGTCGAAGCATTACGAAATCGTGGCATTTTAATAGAGGGGATCATCTTTTCAAGTACAGAGAAGATTGAAAAGGAAATTGAAGAGGATAATATCGAGATGGTTAAAAAACTTACTAACTTATCCGTTATTGGGACGATCAATTATACAAAAAACCTTGAAGTAAAGCTTCGGGATCAACGTTTCCGATCATCGATTGTTAGCACGTGGAAAATTGAAAACTTGAAAGAGAGTGATGAAAATGCAAGCAGAACAGATAGGTGAATTGCAAGCAGAACACTTATACGAATTAGGGAATAAACATATGTGGCTTCCTTTTACACAGATGAAAGATTATGAAGAAGATCCACTCATTATCGCGAGTGGTGAAGGGGTTAGAGTGAAAGACATCCACGGGAATGAGTATTTGGATGCGTATTCATCACTTTGGTTGAACGTCCATGGTCACCGTAAAAAAGAAATTGACGAAGCGATCAAAGATCAGCTTGAGTTAATCGCTCATTCGACTTTACTCGGTGTCATGAATGTACCGTCTATTAAACTTGCGGGGAGGCTCATTGAACTTGCACCGAAATCATTGTCTCGTGTTTTTTATTCGGACAGCGGTGCGGAGTCTATCGAAATCGCCATTAAAATGGCGTATCAGTATTGGCAAAATGAAGGATTTAAAAAGAAATCAAAGTTTGTGGCACTTAGCAACGGATATCATGGTGATTCTGTTGGCGCAATGAGTGTAGGAGCGATTGAATTGTATCACAAGGTGTACAATAAATTAATGTTTGCATCGTATACAATACCCTTTCCATCTGCTTATCACCATCCGTCAGGAAATGGGGAAGTCGCGAAAGAGGAATCATTGCAAGCTTTACGGGAGTTATTTGAAGAGAAAAGCGATGAGCTTGCAGGTGTATTTGTAGAGAGCATGGTGCAAGGTGCTGGTGGTATGAACTTGATGCCTCCAGGCTATTTAAAAGGACTGGAGTCGCTTTGCCGTGAGTATGATGTATTTCTCATCGTGGATGAAGTGGCCACTGGTTTTGGCCGCACTGGGAAAATGTTCGCCGTTGAACATGAAAACGTACAACCCGACATTATGACAATTGCAAAAGGAATTACAGGTGGGTATTTACCAATTGCTGCAACTTTGACAAGTGAACGCATTTATAACGCTTTTTACGCGGATTATTCAGAAATGAAAACTTTTTTCCATGGACACTCGTACACTGGGAATCAGTTAGGCTGTGCTGCCGCGCTTGCAAACCTTGATATTTTTGTACGTGAAAACTTAGTGGAAGAAGCTGCGAAGAAGTCAGCTTATGTGCGTGAAAAACTTGAACAAATCGCAGCGCTTCCACACGTCGGCGATATTCGTCAACTAGGTCTAATATGCGGAATCGAACTTGTCGAAAATAAAGAATCAAAAATAGCGTTTCAGGCTACGGATCGCGTTGCTTATAAAGCAACACTGCGTATGCGTAAAAAAGGTCTTCTAACTCGCCCACTTGGTGATGTAATTGTCTTTATGCCACCGCTGGCTGCTTCCTACAGTGAATTAGACGAGATGCTTTCGATTATGAAAAGTGTGATTGAAGAAATTTCGAGTTGAGGAAATCTATTTACTCTTATCGAGACAAAGAGTGTGTACAAACCATTACTTCCACGTAATAAGTGGCAAATCATAAAAAAATGCAGTTCCTATTATGGGGAACTGCATTTTTTATATCATTTTATAAAAACTATAAATAAAACAAGAGAATCAGGTTCCTTGTCGTATAAGAATTGAAATACGTTAGTGGCATGAGAAAGTGGTTAACTGAAATTGTTATTACTAGAGAACCCTTTGCCTAGCGAATACTGTTATGTTGCTTGGAGGTGGAAAGTGTAAAATAGATGCCTTGAAAGCTGAAAAGGCAAACTCTAATAGTAAATTTAATTAATACAAATAGGTTTTAAAATGTGGAAAAAGAGTTGGTGATTGTTTTCATCGACTTTTTTTGACGTTTTCTTATATGAAAAGATACATTGATCGTTGATTGTAGTCCTAAGCTTTGAAGTCGATATAATCAGTATACTCAGAGCATTAGTTTACAAAAGATTCAAAACTTTATTTACAAACCTAGTTAACGGTGGTATGTTATTACATAACGTATTGAAAGTGTTGCGTCAAATTATGGTTATGTAAAAGTGGATATGAGGGGTATCCGCAACATTTTTAAAACATTGAAAGTATAACTATCACGAAAGGTGTGAGTGAACAGGGGATCAGAATGGGGACTGAGATGTTTAAAACCATTGTTCAAAATCTTGGAAACGCTTAATCGAAAGGGGAATTGGAATGACAATAAATGTGAAAGATCACTTCGATACATCTTCAAGGCCTGATCGGACGACAACAATGGAACCGACACGGGATTATCAGGAGCGGACAGTAGTAGAAGCACAGACATCTTATAAAGAGCTGGTCGCAACGAAAGAATTTACGGAACTGATTAAGAAGAAAAAAGCATTTATTTTACCCACAACAATTCTATTCTTATCGTTTTATTTTCTTTTGCCGATTCTAGCAGCCTATACGGATGTTCTAAAAGGGGATGCATTTTTTGGTCTCACGTGGGCATGGGTGTATGCGCTTTCGCAATTCGCAGTCGTTTGGATCGTCGGGTTTATCTATATGAAGATTGCTGCAAAATATGATGTGACTGTTAAACAGATATTGACAAAACATAAGAAGGAGCTGGTTAAATGAGTCTTCTTTCATTATCACTATTTTTAAGTATTGTTTTGTTGACGCTTACAATAACCTATTTTTCTGCGAAAAAAACAAAAAACGCAAGCGACTTTTATACAGCGGGCGGTGGACTGACGGCTTGGCAGAATGGACTTGCTGTTGCTGGTGATTTTATGTCGGCAGCGTCATTCTTGGGAATTACAGGTGCGATTGCACTTATCGGTTTTGATGGATTCTACATGAGTATCGGAAATTTGATGGCGTTCCTGTTCCTATTATTCTTAGTGGCGGAACCGCTCAGAAACCTTGGGAAATTTACGCTTGCTGATATGATTACTTCACGTTTTAATTCGAAAAAGGTGAGGGGAATGGCAGCGGTTAGTACACTTGTTATCTCCATTTTCTACATGATTGCTCAACTGGTCGGTGCGGGAGGTCTCATTAAGCTTCTACTTGGGATTGACTATGGACTAGCTGTCTTAATTGTCGGGATCATGATGACGATTTATGTTATATTTGGTGGAATGACCGCGACAAGTTGGGTTCAGATTACGAAAGCGGTACTTCTGCTTGGAGGTTCCACGGTTCTCACATTCATGGTCTTTTCAAAATTTAATTTTAACGTTTCAGAAATGTTCCATCATGTGAAAACGGTTACGCCACTTGGGGCGGATTATCTACAGCCAGGAAATAAATACACTGATGGGCTTGATATGATTTCGTTGAATATGGCGCTCGTTTTAGGGGCGGCGGGATTGCCTCATTTACTGGTGCGCTTCTTTACGGTCAAAGATGCGGTGACGGCCCGAAAGTCCGTTATCTACTCGACATGGTTTATCGGTGCTTTCTTTGTAATGACCATTTTCCTTGGTTTCGGAGCAGCGTCGTTTGTAGGATTTGATGCGATTGTCGGTGCGGATCCGGCTGGAAATATGGCTGCGCCATTGTTGTCCTTAATTGTTGGTGGAGATTTCTTGTTCGCTTTTATCGCCGCAGTGGCTTTTGCGACAATTTTAGCCGTCGTATCAGGTTTAGTGTTAACATCCGCTTCAGCATTTGCGCATGATATTTACGGAGAAATTATTAAAGGTGGAAAGGTTACTGAGAAGGAGCAAGTTATGGTCGCACGAATCGCTTCGATTGGTGTAGCAGCTGCGTCCATTGTTCTCGCATTATTTTCTCAAACACTAAACGTTGCCTTTTTGTCCGTTCTGGCACTTGGGATTGCGGCGAGCGCAAACCTACCGGTCATTTTGTGTACGATTTACTGGAAACGCTTTAATGCATCGGGTGCACTTACAGGGATGCTCGTTGGATTATTGAGTTCTGTCATTCTGGTATTTTTAAGTCCGAACGTTTGGAATCCAGAACCTGGCGCGGCTATATTTGTAGGGGAAGCACTATTCCCGCTAGGAAATCCAACTATCTTTACCGTACCGCTTGGCTTCTTAGGTGCTTATTTAGGAACCATTTTATCATCCGAAAAAGTGGATGAAGAAAAGTATGCAGAAGTTGTTTATAGGTCAAATACAGGTCACGGTGTTAGTTCGGCGGAAAATCATTAATGTTAATAATAAAAAGAGAATTCACAAATGTGGATTCTCTTTTATTTTGGAGTTATTCTTGTAGAGCAAACATTTTATCATTTCAAAAAGTACGGGTGCGGTTGATAAAGAAGCGACTTAATCACGTTGGTTGTACTTTTTGTTAGATACGGAATTTCGGAAATACGAGTTTTATTATAAATATTCTGATTTTCTATTGACAAATCTGAAATTTGGTATTAATCTAGCTCTATGTTACACAATTTGGTCAACCGTTGTTTTTATGGTTATATTGGGTAAATGGTATGGGAATTAGGAGAAGGAGGAGTTTACGTGTTCAATTCGCAAATGGAAACGCTGTCAAGATCTCAGATGGAGGATCTACAACTGGAGAGGCTTCAGAAAACCGCGGGGAAGGTATTTGAGCATGTTGATTTTTACAAGCGGAAATTTGGTGAAGCGGGGGTTACACCAGAAGATATCAAAAGTCTAAAGGATATTACTAAATTACCTTTCACGATTAAGAAAGATCTTCGTGATAATTATCCATTCGGCTTATTTGCGGTTCCACAAGATGAAATTGTTAGATTGCACGCTTCTTCTGGTACGAGTGGAAAACCGACTGTCGTTGGCTATACAAGGAACGATATCGATAACTGGGCAGAGGTTATTGCACGTGCAGTAGCATCCGCGGGTGGTAAAAAGGGTGATATTTTCCATAATACATATGGATACGGCTTATTTACAGGGGGCATTGGAGTCCACTACGGCGTAGAGAAACTAGGTGCAGCTGTTGTTCCGGTTTCAGGGGGAAATACGGAAAGACAAATTATGCTTATCGATGATTTTAAACCAAGAGGAATCTCTGGAACACCATCGTACATTATGACGATTGCTGAAAAGATGAAAGAGATGGGCATCGATCCAAGGGAAACGTCCATTGAATACGGTATTTTCGGAGCTGAACCTTGGTCAGAAGGTATGCGAGAGAAGCTCGAAAAAACATTCAATTTGAAAGCAATTGATATTTATGGACTGAGCGAGATTATTGGACCGGGTGTGTCCGTTGAATGTTCAGAAGCACAGGATGGCCTGCATATACAAGAGGATCACTTCTATGTTGAGGTCATTGATCCGAAGACGCTTGAGCCAGTTGAAGAAGGGCAAGAAGGGGAACTTGTATTTACAAGTTTGACAAAAGAAGCGTTCCCGATTATTCGTTACCGAACGGGTGACATCGCATCCATTACACGTGAGAAATGTGCATGTGGGCGTACGACGACAAGAATGTCACGTATTAAAGGACGTACAGATGACATGATTATCCTTCGTGGTGTAAACGTTTTCCCATCAGAAATCGAGCGTGTTCTTCTACAAATAGAAGGGCTTATCCCGAATTATCAAATCCACCGCTTGCAAAAAGGTACGATGGAAAGCGTAGTGTTACATGTTGAAACTACAGATGCATTATACGAGGAAATTGCAGGGGATCTCGGTCATGCAAAAGTTCAGAAGTTAGAAAAAATGATTGTGAAATCAATTTCATCTAATTGTTTAGTATCAATGAGCGTAAAGTTCAATGCGCCGAAAACCCTACCACGGTCAGAAGGTAAGGCGATTCGAATCGTCGACTTGCGAGAGAATAGAGAATTAGTTGAAGCTTGAAAGCCATTAACGAGGAGGAATAAACATGCCTGAAAATCAGGAAGTTCATGACGTAACGATTATCGGCGGAGGACCCGTCGGCTTATTTACCGCTTTTTATGCAGGATTGCGAAATATGACTTGTAATATAATAGAAAGTTTACCTCAACTTGGCGGTCAGTTATCCGCCTTGTATCCTGAAAAATATATTTATGATGTGGCTGGATTTCCAAAAATTACAGCACAAGATTTGATTAACCGCTTGAAAGAGCAATTGGAACAATTTGAACAGACGGTAAGCCTTGGCCAAATGGTTGAGCAGATTGAACGTCGTGAGGACGGAACATTCAAACTAACAACTGATAAAGCAACGCATTATTCGAAAGCAATCATTATCACTGCTGGCAATGGTTCTTTCCAACCGAGAAGAATCGAGCTGGAAGAAGCAACAAAGTTTGAAGACTCGAATTTGCATTATTTAATCACAGATTTGAACAGTTTTGCAGGGAAAAAGGTCCAATTGTTCGGCGGTGGCGATTCCGCCGTCGACTGGGCACTCATGCTTGAGCCGATTGTAGAGAAAGTGACAATCGCCCACCGCCGCGACAAATTCCGAGCGCATGAAGCGACAGTCGAAGAGATGAATAAATCATCTGTAGAGGTATTAACGCCATACGTACCTACAAAGTTCATCGGAGATGACAAGATTGAGCAAGTCGTTCTTCAACAAGTGAAGGGTGATGATGTGAGAGTGATTGATGTTGACGAAGTCATCGTCAATTACGGATTCGTCTCTTCACTTGGACCGATTAAGGATTGGGAACTAGAGCTTGATAAGAACTGCATCGTCGTTAACTCAAAAATGGAAACGAATATTCCGGGCATTTACGCAGCCGGCGATATTTGCACATATGAAGGAAAAGTGAAATTAATTGCAAGTGGCTTTGGGGAAGGTCCTACTGCTGTAAGTAACGCGAAAGTATACATTGATCCAGCATCGAAAGTACAGCCAATTCACAGCACGACAGTTATGGCGAAAGCGGAAGAGAAAAAGGAAAAGGAATTAGAAAAAATCACACAGTGACATTCACTATTCCGAATAGGAGGAGACAAAACATGGCAGCATATACAATAGTTAATCAGGAAACTTGCATTGCATGCGGGGCTTGCGGTGCAAGCGCCCCCGAAATCTTTGCTTACAACGATGAGGGTTTTGCTTATGTCATTTTGGATGAAAATGAAGGATCCGGAGTCGTACCGGAAGATTTGCTAGATGACCTTGAAGATGCATGCGATGGTTGCCCAACAGATTCGATCAAGATGAGTGAAGAGCCGTTATTAGTGGGGACATTTGACTGAAGTGGGCATTAATTTTACTCTTAATTATGAGGAATTCATCCGCCTTTCAATGTAACAGTAAACCTTGTTATCGTTGGTAAAGTGTTATTAGATTGCTTGGTAGAAATTAGATGAGTTGTAGAGGAGATAACTATTGTTGTTAATGGTAGTCTTATGTTTATTGGTTGGTTAGAAAACTTTGAATAAACGGAAAAGACTTGCATTTAGTATAACAATAGTATAAGCTTACGTTAATAAAGTGTTATATCAACTCCGAAATCAAAATGAGAAGGAGGAAATAAAAAATGGTTTTGACAGTAGAAAAAACAGAAGAAGACTTGCAGTTGGAATTTCTTGCACGTGTTGAGGCTGGTGAGAAGATCGAAGCGGGTGATTGGATGCCAGAAGAATATAGGGTGGCACTAATTAAACTGATTTCGATGCATGGAATTAGTGAAATCATGGGTGCGCTTCCGGAAAAGGAATGGGTTCCAAAAGCACCTTCTCTACGCAGAAAACTTGGCATTATGTCAAAAGTGCAGGATGAGATGGGACACGGACAGCTCCTTCTGCGTGTTGTAGAAGATCTATTGAAGCCTTACGATAAAAACCGCGGTGACTTAATGCAAGATTTATTCAATGGAGATTTGAAGTTCCATAACGTGTTCCACATGGAGACGAAAACATGGGCGGATGCCGGACTCATTGGCTGGCTCGTTGACGGAGCGGCCATCATCACACAAACGAACATGCTAGGCGCGTCCTACGGTCCTTATGCACGAGCGCTACAACGTATTTGTGCGGAAGAAGTATTCCACGCACAGCATGGAGAATCAATCATCCTTGCTTTGGCAGAAGGTACAGCTGAACAAAGAGCAATGATTCAAGAGTCACTTAACGGTTGGTGGGAATCTCTACTCATGTTCTTTGGACCAGCGAGCAGTAACACAACAGGTGCTTCCAAACAAGATGTAACGATTAAATATAGAATCCGTACAAAAACAAATGAGCAATTACGTCAAGATTTCTTTGATAAATACATTCCACGTATCCAGTCACTCGGTTTGACAATTCCGGATCCAACTCTTCGTTACGATGAAGAGAAAAAACAGTGGGAATATGCACAGCCAGACTGGTCTAAATTCAAGAAGATTATCAAAAACGAAGGACCTCGTTCACAGGCACGCCTGAACTTACGACGCACTTCATATGAATATAACGCGTGGGTACGTGACGCATTGAGCTCGGTTATCAGTTAAATGAAGGGAGAGGTTGAAAATGGGGAAAGAGGCAACATTCTATCAAGAATTTGAAGTTTTCAGCAAACGAACACCGTCAGCTGCATTCCAGCACCAGTTCAGCTTGCTTGCTCCGAATAAGGAAATGGCACTAGTTATGGCACAGGAGAACTTCATGCGACGTGAACCGGTCGTCGATATCTGGATCGTAAACCGGAAAGATATACGTGGCTTGGAAGGCGAAGAAAAACTGATCCTCGGTCGTCTGGATAATAAAGACTACAGAGAGACAAAAGGCTACGGCTACTTGAAGAAGAAATGGCGTCACTATGAACAGCAAATGTTGGATGAAAAAGAAATCTTATCTTGGGCAGGTGATAAAAAATGACAAATCATACTGAAGCGTTGAAAGAGCTTTTGTTCCAATTGGCGGATGATGACTTCTTGATCTCTTACCGCGGATCTGAATGGCTAGGATTGGCTCCACACATTGAAGAGGACGTGGCTTCCTCATCAATCACGCAGGATACAATGGGACACGCGGCGATGTACTACAACTTACTCGAGGAAATCGGGGTAGGCAATGCGGATGCCCTTGCACATGCACGTCCATCGGCGGAAAGAAGAAATAGTATTTTGGCTGAGCGTGTTAACGGTGAAGGGTACTATATGGAAACGCCAATCTATGACTGGGCTTACGCGGTTGTGCGAAACTACTTCTATTCACAGGCAAAACGCGTGAAAATCGATTCACTTCGCGAAAGTTCGTACACACCGCTTGCGGAAGGTGCTGTGAAGGTCAGCATGGAACTTCACTACCATCTGATGCATTGGAGAACTTGGTTCACACAGTTATTGAGTTCTACGGATGAAGCGAAAGAGCGGATGAATAAGGCAATTGAACTTGTGATGGAGGACTTCGGCGACGTCTTTTCATATGGCCAGTATAAGGAAGCCATTGAAAGTGAAGGCCTCATAGCGAGCGAGGAAGAACTGACAAAGAACTGGATTGCTGCGTTGACACCTGTATTTGAATCCCTTGGCTTGAAAGTACCGGAAATTCCTGCACCAACGAAAAATGGACGAAACGGCGAACATACGGAAGAGCTGGATGCAGCAATTGAGACACTTTCCGAAGTGTATCGAATAGACACTGTAGCTGTTTGGTAATTAAAAATTAAAGGAGGCACTCTTGATGACATTACTTACACAACCAACGAACAAGAGCATATATGGTGCGCTGATGAATGTGAAAGACCCGGAGATTGATACGGTGAGCATCATTGATCTTGGGATGGTGGAGAATGTCACGGTAGAAGGGAACGACGTGAAAGTTGTCCTTCTGCCGACGTTCCTCGGCTGTCCAGCGCTTGAAATCATCAAGAAAAATACAGTCGAGGCCGTACAAGAGCTTCCGGACGTGTCGAAGGTGGAAGTAGAATTCATTTTCAGTCCACCTTGGACATCTGACCGTATTACGGAGCAGGGGCATATTGGTTTGCGGAAATTTGGTATCGCACCACCGCCGCGCCATTTCGAAGAAGACGGCTCATGGCACGTCGACTGCGCCTATTGCGGGTCTACATATGTGACAATGGATAATATTTTTGGTCCGACTGCTTGCAGAAGCATTCTCTATTGTAAAAGTTGTAAGAACGTCTTCGAGGCGATGAAACCTGTATCAACATTAATGTAAAGCGAGGAGAATTATGATGGCGAAACTTGTTGCATTATATAAACACCCAGAAGATGAGAAGGCGTTTGATGAGCATTACTTTAACGTCCACGGTCCGATTACAGCAAAAATTCCAGGACTGCGTGAAATGAAAGTTACAAAATTCACAAGCTCTGTAATGGGTGGAAAGTCACCTTACTATTTGATGTGTGAAATGATTTATGATGATGCAGAATCCCTGAAAAACGGAATGCGTTCAGAAGAAGGAAAAGCATCTGGGAAAGACTTGATGAGCTTTGCGGGAGACCTTGTTACATTGATCATCGGTGAGGATGCTTAAAATGGACCGCTTTGAATTCATAGAAACCTCCTTTACGGATGGGATAGCAAGTATCGTCTTGAATCGTCCGCGTCAGCTAAATTCGTTGAACCGGAAAATGATTGGTGAAATCCTAGTAGCAATGGAAGGATTCGATCGGGATGCGGATGTACGCGTCATTGTGCTAGCGGGAAAAGGTCGTGCCTTTTCAGCTGGCGCAGACATCGACGAAATGTCCGAAGATGATCCAATCCGCCTAGAATTGTTGAATCAGTTCGCAGATTGGGATCGAATCGCCAATATAAAAAAGCCGATTATCGGTGCTGTGCAAGGTTTTGTTTTCGGTGGTGGTTTCGAACTTGCTCTATGCTGTGATTCATTAGTAGCAGCAAGTGGGACTGAGTTTTCATTCCCTGAAGTCAATCTTGGTGTTATGCCGGGTGCAGGTGGTACACAACGGCTGACGAAACTCGTTGGACGAACAAAAGCACTTGAATGGATCTGGACGGGGGAACGGATATCTTCAGAAGATGCCCTTCATCATGGTGTCATCAATCGAATTGTTGCACCAGAACTATTAATGGAAGAAACCATGAAGTACGCCGTCAAGATAGCAGCGCAACCACCGCTCGCTATACGCCTGATCAAAGATTCGGTGAACAAAGCCGTTGACTATACACTATATGAAGGCATGCAATATGAACGTAAAAACTTCTACCTGCTGTTTGCATCCGAGGACCAGAAAGAGGGCATGAATGCTTTCGTTGAAAAAAGGAAACCGGAGTACAAAGGGAAGTAAAGGAGAATTGCCGTATGTACGAGACGATTCGATATGAAGTGAAAAACGGAGTTGCCTGGCTTCGATTGAACCGCCCCGACAAACTGAATGCGTTTACGGAGCAGATGAACAAAGAAATGACGACTGCGATAAAATCTGCAGCGTCGGACGAACAAGTACGTTGTGTCGTCTTAACAGGTGAAGGAAGAGCGTTCTGTTCCGGTCAGGATTTGGCGGGAGTGGATGAACATATGGACCACGGTGAAGTGTTACGCAAGCAATACGGTCCTATGTTGAAGGCCATTCGAAAACTGGAAAAGCCGATTGTTGCAGCTGTGAACGGAGTCGCTGCCGGTGCAGGATTCAGCCTCGCACTTGCGTGTGATTTTAGACTAGTGTCGGAGCGTGCAAGTTTCTTGAATGCTTTCATCAAAGTCGGACTTATTCCAGATTCGGGTAATTTGTATATGCTTACGAAGCTCGTAGGATCGGCTAAAGCGGCGGAACTTTCGATACTTGGCGAGAAAGTCCCTGCGGCTGAGGCCGTACAAATGGGCATTGCCAACCGCTTAATAGCGGCCGATGAATGGGAAGTTGAAGTGGCGGCGTTTGCGGAACGGCTAGCTGCCATGCCGACAAAAGCAATTGGTTTGATCAAACGTTCATTGAACGCGGCTTCTGAATTGTCTTATGAAGAGTTTCTAGAACATGAAGCACAAGGACAGCGAGCAGCGGGTCTGACAGTCGACCATCGTGAAGGTGTCACAGCATTTATGGAAAAAAGAATGCCTGTTTTCATAGGCAACTAAAAGGAGTGCTATACATGTCAACTATTATAGAAGAAACAAAACAAGGTGTTAAACGTGATTTTTACTCACTAATCATCAATGGCGAGCAAGTAAAAAGTAGCACAGGCGAAACGATTAAAGTATATAATCCTGCAACTGGAGAGCTTATCGCAGAAGTAGCGAAAGCTTCACAAGAAGACGCTGACCGTGCAGTTGAAGCGGCGCGTAATGCGTTCGATCACGGTAAATGGAAGAAACTACCTGTCGGCTATCGTGCACGTACAATGAATAAAATTGCTGAAATCATGCGTTCACGTTTCAAGGAGCTTGTCGAGCTTGAAGTATTGAATACAGGCAAGACAATCGAAGCTGCACAAGGGCAAATTAATCAAGCAATCGAAGACTTCGAATTTTACGCTGGAGCAATTGTCGGTCATCGAGGTGTGGTGAATAATCTTCCAGGACAGTTCCAGAACTACACAGAAAATGAGCCTGTAGGAGTTTGTGCGCAAATTATACCATGGAACTATCCACTTATGATGGCGGCGTGGAAAATTGCACCTGCCATTGCAGTAGGTTGTTCAATCATCGTCAAGCCGGCATCATTAACACCACTTACAGCAATTGTACTCGGTGAAATCTGTATTGAAGCTGGCGTTCCTGCTGGTGTTGTCAACATTATTCCAGGATCAGGTGCGGATGTTGGAAACTACCTAGTTGAACACCCGAAAGTGAACAAAGTGGCATTCACAGGATCTACACCGATCGGTAAAGACATCATGGGCAAAGCATCTCAAACGTTGAAACGCATTACACTTGAACTCGGTGGGAAATCTCCGAATCTCGTATTTGAAGATGCAGACGTGGATGCAGCTGTTGACGGTTCACTTTACGGTATTTTCTATAACTCGGGTCAATCATGTGAGGCACGTTCAAGACTATATATTCACGAAGACATTTACGATGAGTTTATGGAAAAATTCGTTGCAAAGGCAAAACGAATCGTTCTAGGCGACCCATTCGATAAAGGTACGCATATGGGTGCAATTATTGACCAAGGTCAACTGGATACGATTGACGGCTTCGTTCAGCGCGCGGTAAAAGAAGGCGCTGAAGTGCTAGCAGGCGGTAAAGTAGCGCAACCTGAAGGATTTGAAAACGGCTTCTGGTACGAGCCGACGATCATTGGTAACGTGAACCACGACATGGAAATCGTTCAAGAAGAGATTTTCGGACCTGTTGTGACTGTCATGAAATTCAAAGATGAAAAAGAAGCAATTGCATTGGCGAACGACACAATCTACGGTCTTGGATCTGCAGTATGGTCAAAAGACGGTGCACGTACAACACGCGTAGCGAACCAAATCCAAGCTGGAATCGTCATGGTCAACTGCCCGTTCTCGGCAATGCCGGGTACACCGTTCGGCGGCTACAAGCAATCTGGTTTTGGACGCGAACTGTCTATTGAAACATTGGATCTTTATACGGAAACGAAGAGTATTGTCTCCTATTTCGGCAGCCGCCCATTGAATCCACTCGGCCTATAAGAGTCTGAGTTAGTACGATACGGACGGGGATGATTCTCCGTCCGTATTCTTTTACCCATAAGGAGGAATGAACATGATTGAACGTATTGTTGTCGTCGGTTCCGGCGTCATGGGAAGAGGAATCGCCTATGTTGGAGCATTAGGTGGATATTCTGTCTCCATTGTTGATATTAATCCCGATGCTTTGGAAAATGCGGAAAGAGAAGTTAATTCGATTTTTGCTAAAGGTGTCGATAGAGGAAAAGTGACAGCGGAAGCCGCTGCAACTGCAAAAGGAAATTTATCCTATGTGACGGATTTAGCGCAAGCGGCAGCAAGCGCCGATCTAGTCATCGAAGCTGTACCTGAAATCTCAGCAATTAAACAGCAAGTGTTTGAAACGATTGAAAAGCATGCTCCTGCAGAGTGCTACTTTGCAACGAATACATCGACAATGAGCCCGACAGAAATTGCTGCGTATGGGAATCGTCCAGAAAAAACAATTGCCATGCATTTCTTCAATCCTGTACATAAAATGCCGCTTGTCGAAATTGTTCGCGGGTTGGAAACGAATGATGAAACAGCTGAAGTCATCCGGGCAGTTGCTGAGAAAATGGGCAAGGAAACGGTTGTTATCAATGAATTCCCAGGATTTGTGACAAGTCGGATGAGTGCGCTTGTAGGAAACGAAGCATTTCATATGTTACAAGAAGGGCTTGGCACTCCGGAAGAAATCGATAAGGCGATCAAGCTTGGGCTTGGCTATCCGATGGGACCATTTGAACTTGTCGACCTTGTCGGATTGGATGCGCGATTGAACAACTTGCGTTATCTGCATGAAAAACTTGGAGATAGATTCCGTCCAGCACCTCTTTTAGAGCAGTATGTTAAAGCAGGACGTCTTGGAAGAAAGAACGGTAAAGGTGTTTTTGATTATACACAGCCTACAGCTGAGAAAGAGTTGGTGAAAAAATGAAAGAAGTAGTCATTGTCGATGCGGTTCGTACACCGATTGGAAGGTACAACGGTGCGTTAAAAGATATCAGACCAGATGATCTGGGTGCTGTCGTTCTCAAGGCGATTGTTGAGCGGAACCCAGGTGTTCCTACGAATCAAATTGAAGAAGTTATTTTCGGAAATGCGAACCAAGCGGGGGAAGATAACCGTAACGTCGCAAGAATGTCAACGTTACTTGCGGGCCTGCCAATTGAAATTGGCGGCACAACACTTAACAGGCTATGTGGTTCGGGGCTAGATGCAGTCATTTATGCTGCAAGATCGATTGCAGTAGGTGAAGGTGACATTTACATCGCTGGTGGAACTGAAAGTATGACACGTGCACCTTTCGTTATGGCGAAGCCAGAACGGGCAAATCCACGTGGAGATATGAAAATGTATGACACGACAATCGGCTGGCGTTTCACAAATAAAAAGCTTGAAGAGATGTATGGCGCAGAGACAATGCCGAAGACAGCTGAAAATGTTGCACAACGTTTCGATATTAGCCGGGAAGCGCAAGATCGCTTTGCATTCGAAAGCCAAACGCGTGCGAAGAAAGCGATGGAAACAAACCGTTTTGCGGATGAAATTGTTCCAGTTATCTACAAAGACCGTAAAGGGAACGAAATCGTTGTCGATACTGACGAACACCCACGTCCTGAATCTACGCTCGAAGGGCTTGGAAAGCTGCGCCCGATTTTTGAAGGCGGCACGGTAACAGCTGGTAACGCTTCAGGTGTGAATGACGGAGCATCGGCGCTATTATTGATGAGTGCTGAAAAAGCGAAAGAACTAGGTTTGAAACCATTAGCGAAATACGTTGCAGGAGCAACTGCGGGGCTTGAGCCGTCTGTCATGGGTCTAGGTCCAATCTATGCGTCCAGAAAAGCACTTGATCGTGCGGGCTTGAATAAGGATGACCTTGGCCTGATTGAATTGAACGAAGCATTCGCTTCACAGGCGCTTGAATGCATGAAGCAGCTTGAACTTGATCAAGAAAAAGTGAACGTAAACGGTGGGGCTATAGCCTTCGGACACCCTCTTGGTGCAAGCGGTGCGCGTATTTTGACGACACTTATTCATGAAATGAAGAAGCGAGACGAGAAATACGGGCTTGCGACTATGTGTATCGGTGTTGGACAAGGAATTGCGACTATTGTTGAAAATATTTCGGAATGAGCATCTAAAGAAAGCTGTCCAATAGATGTTGGATAGCTTTCTTTATCGTCGTTCTTATTAAAGTATGTAGCTATTCTAAGTGTAGGCTATGGCTTATTGATGAAGGAGTGAAGGAAATGACGAATATTCTACTGGAAAAAAAGAACGGAATTGCATATGTAACGATCAATCGGGAAGAAGCGCTGAACTGTTTCAACTACGATTCATTACGAGAGTTACAAGAAGTAACAGACAAATTAGGATTGGATACAGAAGTAAACGTTGTCATTTTTACTGGGGCAGGGGACAAAGCATTCAGTGCGGGCGCCGATTTGAAAGAACGAAAAACGTTAACGGAGACTGAAACAAGACGGAATGTACGAGCAATCCGAGATGTTTTCAATAGCATCGCTGATTTACCTCAACCAACAATTGCTGCAGTGAACGGCTATGCGCTTGGCGGTGGTTTTGAATTGATGCTTGCGTGTGATTTTTCAATCGCGGCACAAGGGGTTCTAATGGGACTTACCGAAACGAGCTGGGCAATTATTCCAGGTGCGGGTGGAACGCAACGTCTTCCACGTCTAGTCGGTGAGATGAAAGCAAAAGAACTGATTTTTACCGCTAAAAGATTTACAGCTGAAGAAGCACTTGAGCTTGGCGTTGTTTTAAAGGTTGTAGAAAAAGAACAGCTACTGGAAGTATGTGAAGAGTTTGCCGCCAATATAACTAAAAATGGGCCGATAGCGATTAGGCAAGCAAAGTATGCTATTTCACAAGGAATGAATACGGATCTACAAACAGGGCTTGCCATTGAGTCGAAGGCGTATGAGCTTGTCATCCCGACGGAAGACCGTCTGGAAGCACTTAAAGCGTTTAGTGAAAAAAGAAGCCCAGAATTTGCAGGTAAATAAGTTACAATGTAAATATATAACGATATAATGGAAAGGAAGGTAGTTCTTGAAATGCTGTAAAGAAAGAGTGATTAGCTATGTCAAATACACAATCTATGATTTTTACAATTTTCGGGGATTATATTCGCCATTATGGAAACAAAATTTGGATTGGTAGTCTTATTCGGTTACTCAAAGAGTTCGGTCACAATGAACAGGCCGTTCGTGTAGCTGTGTCTAGAATGATGAAACTTGGTTGGTTTCAATCTGAAAAACAAGGAAATAAAAGCTATTATTTCTTGACGGCCCGCGGTGAAAAACGGATTGAAGAAGCCGCTCGCCGAATTTACCAAGTGCACCCTCATGAATGGGATGGTAAATGGCGTATGCTGATGTACACGATTCCAGAGGATAAGCGAAACATACGCGACGAGTTGCGCAACGAGTTGATGTGGAGTGGCTTTGGTAGTTTTTCTAATGGCTGTTGGATCTCTCCAAATGACTTGGCGATTGAGGCAAGATTACTTGTAGAAAAATACGATATCGATGGCCACGTCGATTACTTCTTGGTAGAGTATCGAGGCCCTCAATCGGATAAAGCACTTGTTGAAAGAAGCTGGCCACTCGAGGAAATCGAGGCGAAATACGAAGAGTTTGTTTCTGTATACAGTAAACAGTACATTGTACAGGAAAGTATGATTAATGATGGTCGGATGACGGATGCTGAATGTTTTGTAGAGCGGACAAAACTAGTCCATGAATACCGAAAATTTCTATTTCTTGATCCCGGTCTTCCAAAAGAGCTGCTTCCGGAAATGTGGAGCGGGACGCACGCATCGCTATTATTCGAGAAGTATTATATATTACTCGCAGAACCAGCGAGTCGATTTTTTGAAGAAGTATTTGCAAAAGATAACGATTTAGGCCGAAAAGATAAAGAGTATGACGCTAACGAGCATCCGCTAATCATACCATGATCAAGGAAGTCCTATCATGCCCCGGTTAATCATACAAACCCTCAACGAGAAAAGGGGCTGCTTGCAATTTTCAAGCAGCCCCTTTAGTTGGTTTTAGTTACTTTACTTTGACAACGTCTTGTAAGATTTCACGGTACTCATACCCTTTTTGAACGTAAGAGTCGATGGAAAGTTGAATGAGTTCCAAGTCTTTGTCAGTCAATTCACGGACGACTTTACCGGGTGAACCGATAACGAGTGAACGTGGTGGGATCTTTTTCCCTTGAGGAATGAGTGAATTGGCACCGATGATGCATTCCTCTCCGATTTCGGCATGGTCTAGTATTGTTGAGCCCATCCCAATAATTGAGCGTCTACCAATTGTACACCCGTGCAAGACGACATTGTGGCCGATTGTTACCTCGTCCTCGACGGTGACTGGTGCGCCTTCGGATTGGTGGATAGTGGAATTGTCTTGGATGCTGCATCGTTTACCGATTGTGATGTTGTCTTCATCACCACGTAATACTGCGCTGAACCAAATTGTCGATTCTGCTCCGATTTGAACATCTCCGATTATTTTAGCATCCGGTGCCACGAACACGGTCGAATCGAGTACAGGTGTGTGATTGTTATACGGTATAATCATATAAATGCCCCCCAGTTGAATATAACTGATTATTTTCATTCATTTTAACTATAACATAATAATTACGAGGAGGGTAAAAAATGTTACATATATGTGAAATGCTTCAAATTGATTATCCTATCATTCAAGGGGGAATGGGGAATATTAGTAATGCCCAATTAACGGCTGCTGTTTCGGAAGCAGGGGGTCTTGGAACGATTGGCTGCGGTACGATGACACCAACAGAAGTTGAAAACATTATAATACAAACGAAAGGAAGCACAACGAAAAATTTTGCACTCAACATTGCAATTGGTGTGTCTCCTTATACGAACGATTTAATTGATGTAGCGATTCGACATGAAATTCCTGTCGTATCACTGTCAGCTGGTAATCCGGCACCATTCATTCCCAAATTGCACGAACATGGTATCAAGGTCATTGTGCTCGTAGCTTCCGTAAAGCATGCGAAAAAAGCAGAAGCGGCTGGGGCAGATATTTTAGTCGCGGAAGGATTCGAAGCAGCTGGTATCAACTCGCACTTAGAGTTAACGACGTTTACACTTATTCCACAAATTGTGGAAAACGTCCAAGTTCCTGTTCTTGCTGCAGGTGGTATCGGGGACGGAAAAGGACTAGCCGCTGCCTTCATGCTTGGCGCGAGTGGCGTCCAAATCGGTACCCGGTTAATCGCAACGAAGGAGGCACCGTTTCATAAGACGTACAAACAAAATCTTGTCGAAGCGGAAGACACATCAACTGTCATTCTAGGTCGAAGCATTGGGCGTACGAGAAGAGTGTTAACAAATTCCTACGCGGAAAAAATTGTAGAACGCGAAAAGACAGGCATGACACTCGATCAATACATGAACTGGACGACTGAAGACCAACATATCAAAGGCGCCATTGAAGGGGATATGGAGAACGGTTTTATCAATAGTGGTCTAGTTGCAGGTTTGATCGATGACATACCAAGTGTCGAAGAGTTGCTGAAGGCTATGATAGAAGAGGCAAACGAACGAATTCAATTAACAGCTGAGAAATTCAAGGGAATTCACATTAACTGAAAGTACTTGTCCGATACGCTAATTTCAGGATAATCATTTGACTAATTTATTCATGTTATTACGGTTTCTACTATCAGAACCTTTTCTGAAAAATCCTATTAGTTGAAACTAGACAAATCAGTCATATAAGAGAGTGAATAGATGTAATAAGCATCAAACAAAGCCCATCCTAAAAAGATGGGCTTTATTTGATGGATACAGCGTAACAATAATAGTTTTTTTCGTGATAACTTTTTTGGATGCATACTGATCAATAAAAAGATAGAAACCGAATGTATATACTATAAATTATTTATTATTTCCTAGTAGATTAGTACTTTAAAAAAGTATTTAAACATATTGCACTAAAATTTTTAAAAAATACTACTTTATGGTTGTTTTTTTATGTTGAATAAGGTGCTATTCTACAGGAGTCTGAAGATTATAAAAGTAAACGGTTACATTTGTAGAGATTTAAAATATCATCATCAAAGGAGAATGTAAAATGGATTACTAACACTCAGATGTACGAATTCTAATCTTTAGTTTGTCTTTCTGGCGGGAAGCCAGAAGCGGATCAACATTGGGCTAGATAAACATTACCCATGAAGTTTTATAAATTCTTTTTAGTTAATAGCATGTAAAGACAAGGGAGATGGCATATGTTGACTAAGAATTTAAACTGGAATTACTCTCTGATTTTAAAAAGAATTGCATTTTGTTCAATTTTGGCAATCGTTGCTGGTTGTTCTACTAAAGCGGATATACTTGGGACAAGGGCATTGGATGAAAGTGTTCAACCTAAAAGCATCGTTAGGGAAGATCAACAAGAAAGCGGAGATCCACCACAAAAGGTGAATATTGCCTATATTGTCCTTGATGACTCAGGTTTTTCCGACCTAGGAAGTTTCGGATCCGAAATTAAAACACCGAATTTGGACAAATTGGCGAAAAATGGTCTTAGGTATAACAACTTTCATGTGACACCATTATGCTCACCAACACGAGCATCATTACTTACTGGAAGAAATCATCACGCAGTAGGTATGGGAAGCGTGGCGAACTTCGATTACGGCCCTGAATTTCCGAATAAAAGAGGTTCCATCACACCTGCCGCTGCATTAGTACCAGAAGTTCTTTCTGAAAATGGTTATAACACATATGCGCTCGGTAAATGGCATCTAGCCCCGACATCGCAAGTGACGCCGGCAGGACCATATAATAACTGGCCGCTTGGAAAAGGTTTCAATCGTTTTTATGGATTTCTTGAAGATTCAGCCGACCAATATCGTCCTGAATTAATAAAAGATAATCATGGTGTTCCTGTCCCAGAAAAGGAAAACTATCATTTCTCGGAAGATATCGTAGATCAATCAATCCAATACGCTTTGGATAATATTTCAGTTACACCTGATACTCCATTCTTTATGTATATGGCTTTTGGAGCCCAACACCAACCACACCAAGTACCAGAAAAATATATTGACATGTATGATGGTGTTTATGATAAAGGATGGGATGTAATTCGAGAACAACGATTTGAAAAACAAAAAGAATTAGGAATTATTCCGGCGACTACGGAGTTAGCACCTACCAATCCGGGTGTTGAAAAATGGGATGATTTATCTGCCGATCAGAAAAAAGCATTTACTCGCTTGAAGCAAACGTATGCCGGATTTTTAACGCATACTGACGAACAAATAGGAAGGTTTGTTGATTTCTTAGAAGAAAAAGGAGAACTTGACAATACAATGATTGTCTTTCTTTCAGATAATGGAGCAAGTGCATTCGGTGGAGAATTAGGCTCCATGAATCAAACGCTTGCATATAACATGGCCCCTGAAACAATTGAAGATATTATCGAAAACATTGATGATATGGGTGGAGAAAGGGCTGGCACGGATTATCCGGCAGGATGGGGACAAGTAAGTAATACTCCGTTTAAATTTTATAAGAATAGTACGTATGCCGGCGGAACACAGACCCCGTTGATCGTTCATTGGCCTGAGGGCATTAAAGATAAAGGTGTAATAAGATCACAGTATGTTCATGTAAGTGATGTAACAGCTACTGTTTATGATCTACTCGGCGTTATTCCCCCTGAAACAGTAAAAGGTGTCAGACAAATGCCGTTAGACGGAACAAGCTTTACCTACACATTTAATGATGGAGAAGCAGAGTCTGTAAAGAAAACACAATATTTCGAAACAAGTGGTCATCGTGCTATTTATCATGATGGTTGGAGGGCAGTGACCATGCATAAAAAGGGCGAACCTTTTGAGGATGATAAATGGGAACTTTATCAGGTAGAAAATGATTTCTCTGAAATGCATGACTTGGCAGAAAAGGAACCTAAAAAGTTAAAGGAAATGCTGAAACTTTGGCATGTAGAGGCAGAGAAAAACGGTGTTTTACCGTTGTCTGATTTAGTAATGGAGGTCTTTGCAAATGTCGCGGATGATTCCCCAAGAGCAAGAAGCACATTTACTTATTATCCGGGAATGTCTCATTTAAGCGAATCGGCATCGCCGCCAATCCTGAATCGTTCCTATGCGATTGATGTACCAATCACATATGAGAAAGATGATGAAGGGGTACTGATTGCTTTAGGGAACCATAAAAGTGGCTACACGCTTTATATAAAAAATAATCGTTTAGTCTACGAATATAATGCAGGTTTTGCTAGATACAAAACGGTCTCCAAAAAGGAATTACCGGTAGGTGAGTTAGGTATTCGTTTCGAGTTTAACAAAACAGATGAATTTGAGGGTGTTGGATCGCTATATGTAAACGAAGAAAAAGTTGGAGAAGTAAATATGGAAGCTACATTGCCATACAAGATGGCTTTTGAAGGAATGGATATTGGTCAAGATTTACTATATCCTGTGAGCCCTGATTACGCGGATCAAGGAAATTTTGTTTACACTGGAACGATAGAGAAGGTTTTATTCAATTTGAAAGATGATTTGGAAGCAGTAAAGAAATAAAGAATTACAAAATGGGGGGCGATTCGGTGGACTTACATCCATCGAAAAACGCGCCCGATTTTTATTAAAGGAGAATCAGTTAACTTGATGATTAAGAAATGTTGTCCCACAAGGAATAGCACAATAGTTGTTGATAGCAAGGAAGATTTTACCCCAGTAAATCATGTTGCGAAGACATACCGCCATCGTGAGCATATGGTAGAGTTGTCGGGCGGTGAGTTTTTGATGGGTACAACTGACCCTGAAAGTTTTAACGAAGACGGTGAAGGCCCGGTGCGACAGGTTCAACTGAAACCATTCTATATAGACCGGTATGCCGTGTCAAATGCGCAATTTAATGAATTTACATCGGAAACTGGCTATGTTACTGACGCTGAACGTTATGGTTGGTCGTTTGTCTTTCATTTATTCGTTTCAGATGAATTAAAACGCAACGTTCGTGACACTGTTCAACAAACTCCATGGTGGTTAAAAGTTGAGGGCGCATGTTGGAAGCATCCCGTGGGTCACGATTCATCTATAGTTAATCTAATGGAACATCCTGTTGTCCACATATCTTGGAATGATGCCCAAGCATATTGTAGCTGGAGCGGAAAACGATTACTTACTGAGGCCGAATGGGAATATGCAGCTCGAGGGGGGCTCATTCAAAAGAAATATCCGTGGGGTGATATCCTAACACCTCAAGGGAAACATCACTGCAATATTTGGCAGGGAGTCTTCCCGACACTTAATCTTGGAAATGACGGATTTTTTGGAACAGCTCCGGTGGATACCTATTTCCCTAATGGCTACGGGCTTTATAATATGGTGGGAAATGTATGGGAATGGTGCTCAGACTGGTTTACAAATAATCATCCTAGGGAGAAAGTGCTATTCAATCCGATTGGCCCGAAAAAAGGAAATCAAAGAGTTATCAAAGGTGGAAGTTATCTCTGTCACAAGTCTTATTGTAATCGCTACAGAGTAGCTGCTCGTTCACACAATACCGTAGATAGTTCAACCGGCCATATGGGGTTTCGTTGTGCAGCAGATTTGCTGGGAATTTGAACTGTTACCTGCAGACTTGCTGTCAAAAATCACTTTAGACAAAATCGGTGAAATTGAAATTTATATAGTTAGCTAAAAGGGCTGTCGCAGAAAATCAGTTTTCACTGACTTTCTGGACAGCCCATTTACTATGGCCATGGTTTTGCTATTAATTATTGTATATTTTTTTATTAATTAAATCGATGAAACTAATAAAATGTTTGACCCATGAATCAACGGTATATTGAATATTCCCTAGTTTAAGAAGAAGGCGATTTTTTGTTCGATTTTGAACGAGAAATCACCTTCTTTTTTACAATGAACCTATCGGACTAAAAAATGTGATTTTTTCAATGGTCTCGTATCCAACAAGGGGAAGTTCTTCTCTTTTTGGTTTTTCTTGTGCTATAATGATGAATAACTTAGAATTTTAGGAAGTTTTAAATTTCATTCACTAAAATGTAACCGCTGTCAAAAGTGATTAGTAACTAATAAGGTTGAAATCTAGTAAATTGAAACGCCCTCTTAACCTTTATACATTTTGTGTAGAATTGATTAACTAAATAGTATCACTTGTAAAGTCAAAATGAATCATATGTTAACTAGTAATATTTCTATTACTCTTAGTGCGAAAAGTTTAAAAGCTACTCCAAATGAACGATTCATTATATGAAAAGGGGGGGTACGAGTGAATGTAGTAGATCTAAGCAGTGCAAAATTAAATGATGTATTTGATTTACCGAAAGAGGAGGCCTTAAGCACCTTTTATGAACGGTTGGTTACGATTCCGATTACAGCTATCTCGGCTTTGCAAAAGGAACTTGTAGCAACCATTGGGGAAGACCGTTCCAAGGGTATTTTTATTCGATATGGTTGGCATAGTGGCGTTAGTGACGGTGAAAAAGTACTCGCTTCTCTGTGGGATGATGAAGAAGATCTGATTTATGCTGGAACAAAATTGCATATTTTGCACGGATACTTAGAGAATGTGAAAGTAGATGCAATTACATATGATGAAGAGGATGACTTAAAATCAATAGATGCTATCTGGTTTAATTCATATGAAGCACATGAATTTCTAAAGGACGGTATTCATAATGATAAACCTGTTTGTCATATCTTGTGCGGATATTCAAGTGGCTATTTATCAACCGTTTTAAAAAGACCGATGCTTGTAAAGGAAACCAAATGCGTGGCGATGGGGCATGATAGATGTGAAATCATTTGTATGCCTATGGAAAAGTGTGGAGAAGAGCTGAAAAACGAATATCGATATTACCAATCTGCCAGTATGATTCAAGAACTGGATGAAATAACCGCAAAGTTAAAAATAGAACGTGATTATTTAAATCAAGCAAATAAAGTTCACCGTAAGCTGATTGAAGAATTACTATCAAAGCAGGGGATACAAAGAATTGTTGAACTACTATATAATACAACAGGTTTGCCAACATTTATTGAAGATGAATACAATCAGATTATGGTGAAATCGGATGATGTACCAGATGTTACGATTGATTTTGATTTGAAGGGAATAAGTACGAGCACGACTAGTTTTGTAAGAGGCCCAAATGAAATAGGAATACTCCGGACGCCAATTTTATTTGAAGAGGAAATCAAGGGTTATTGTTCGTTTCTTTATTCGAAAGATAATACACCCAATGATTTGGAGTATATGATTATCGATCAAGCTTCACTTACCGCATCAATTGTATTGCTGAATGAAAATATTAAGATTAATACCGAGCAAAACATTAGACGTGGTTTTTTAAGTGATATTTTAGAGAGCAGGTTAGAGAAAGAAGAAATCTATAAAATCGCACTATTATCATAATTTTAGCCCGGATGACTCCTACTGGATGCTTGCGATGGAAAGAAATATTAATGAATCTGAAATAATTCACGAGATTGAAGTTAATGAAGCGTTAGTCCGTTATGTTAACCTGTTTTTTAAAGAGAGAAATATTAATGCTATTGTATCTGAAAAATCGGACAAAATTATCGTGGTAATTGAGAACTCATCATTCGAAAAAATATATATGAAGCAATCAAAATTTATTAATCAGTTATTAAAGCACTGTTTACGCCGTTTCGAAAACTATAAGTTTTCTGTAGGTGTTAGCTCAGTAGTTCAAAAAATTGACCAGCTGCCTATTTTATATGATGAAACGCTGGCAACATTAAAAGCAAAAAATCCTACAAAACAAATTCATTATTATGAGGACTTAGGGATTGAAAGCGTTTTATTTCAAATACCTGATGAGGCATTAATTAATCGTTTTGTGACTAAACAAGTAGGAGAATTGCTTGAAGCTGATAAAAACTTCGATTTAATCAAAACTTTATATGCTTATATTGAGAACGGTATAAATATTAATAACACGGCTAAAGCCATTTCCATGTCTATAAGTGGATTACGGTATCGTTTAGAAAAGATTAGCGATATTTTAAATATTGATTTGAACGATACAAAAAGTGTTTTTTCAGTTTATATGGCTTTGAATATTTTAAAAGCAAAGGGAAAAATTACGATCTAACCGTTAAGAATCTATAAATGTACCGAAAGAACCTTAGAAAAAAGCAGTTACCTGACTGTTTCTTTCTAAGGTTTTTATTTATTTTCAAATCTTTTTGTTTTTCTAATATAAATTTGTACTTGAAAAACCTTGCTGTTAAAGCGTTTTCTAATATTGAGAAAAGTTAATTAGTATATAAAGTCTGAAAAAACAGTAAACTTTCACACTTTTGATAGCTATCTTGCTGAACACCTGCCCCATATAATAATAACCAGTTAGACAAATTAATTTATAAAAATGATTGCGCTTACAGCGAATGAAGGAGGAGTTAAATTGTCGATTAGTACTTTAGAGGTTCAGCGAAAAATAGCTAATAGAGAAGAGTGGCTTCAAAAAGCGAAAGAGGTTGGAGAGTTAGCAGAAAAGCATGCATTTCAAGCAGATAATGATGCACAATTGCCGGATATCGTCATTGAAAAAATCAAAGAAGCTGGATTTCAAAAGCTTCACAGACCACAAGAATATGGTGGTCAAGAATTAGACTTTCATACCTTTGGTGACATCATTCGAACAGTAGCCAACCATAATGTTTCAGCTGCATGGATAACTTATTTTGCAATTATTCATGATACATGGCCAGCATTTTTACCAAAAGAAAGCCGAGAAGAATTATTCGAAAGTACAGATTTACTAGCTGATGTTTTTGCACCGGTTGGAAAAGTTACAGATGATCCAGACGGAAAAGGTTACCGACTCAGTGGTACTTGGAATTTCTGTAGCGGCGTATTGTGGAGTGAATGGATTGCTCTAGGTGCGGTTCACAAAATGAGAGATGGTTCTGAACCAGAGCTTGGCTTGTATATCGTCCATAAAAAAGATACAGAAATCATTAAAAACTGGGATCCGATTGGATTGCGCGGGACAGGCAGTAATGCAGTTAAAGTAGATGATGTATATGTCCCAGCAGATAAAGTTTTTCTAATAAAAAGAGTAGTTGAAGGGGCCACTGCACCAGATGGCAACTATGATAAAGACTATCAACTATTCAACGTTCCTTATCTCACATACTTCTTATCTGGATTTTCACAAATTGCAATTGGTGGTTTGGAACGCCTCGTCCGCGATTTTAAAGAAAAGACGGAGGGACGCGTTCGTATTTATAACAATAATGCAAGCGAAAAAGACGGAGGCAGCGCCCAGCGTACGCTTGGAGAAATTACCATACAGTTAACAGCCTTAAAAGCTGTAGCTAAGCAATACATGAACCAATTAACTTATTATCAGGAAAATGGAATTCGGGTTTTAGAAGAAGAAGAGCGTGCACAGTTGTTCGCGATGCGTGCGTATATTGCTAAAACTTCAGCAGAAATGGCAACCCGTATTTTAACCATACTTGGTGGTAATTCAATCTATAAAGATCAGCATTCAGAAAGATTTGTTCGTGACATCCTTGCAGTCGCTGCACATCCATCACATCTATATGAAGACGCAATGGTAGGGTATGGGAAATCGATTCTTGGATTTAACGGACATCCAATGTGGTAATCCAGTAATCTTGTCAAATAAAAAATAAACTTATTGGGGGAAAATAAAATGACAAAAGAAAATATTTATGATATTGCACATCTTGCACACGTTGAGCTTTATAGCCCTAAATTAGAGGAGTCTGTAAAATTCTTTAAAGAAATGTTGGGAATGAGTGAAGTATCCCGTCAAGGTAAATCCGTTTATATGCGTGCCTATGAGGATCATTACCATAACACATTGATTCTCACGGAAAATCATGAGGCTGGTTTAGGTCACCTTTCTCTAAGAGCTACATCACCTCAAGCACTTGAGCGCCGTGTAGCTCAGATTGAAAAAATGGGTTATGGCATAGGTTGGATTGATGGAGATGTCGGTCATGGTCGTGCATATCAGTTCAACTCACCAGATGGTCATTTGATGGAAGTTTTCTGGGATGTTGAATATTATCTAGCGACTGATGATCAGAAAACACCACTATTAAATCGTCCGCAAAAACGTCCGAACCGCGGTGTTCCTGTTCGTCGTATCGACCATGTGAACTTACTGGCAAGTGAAACAAATAAAAATGTGGAATTTTTAGAAGAAGCATTGGGCTTTAAAGTTCGCGAGCGTATTTTAGCTGAGGATAAAACGGATGTTGCTGCGTGGTTAAGTGTTAGTAACTTGGTTCATGATGTTGCGATTATGGGCGATGCATTAGGAGAAAAAGGTCGTCTTCACCATCTTTGTTACTGGTATGGCTATCCACAACATTTATCCGATGTTTCAGACCTACTAATTGACAGCGGATACGAAATTGAAGTAAGTCCAATAAAACATGGCGTATCTCAGGCGCAATGTATGTATGTTTTTGAACCAGGCGGAAATCGTATCGAGCTATTTGGTGATTCAGGTTATCTAATCTTTGATCCAGATTGGAAAACAATCGAATGGGATGCGAAAGGTATAGATCAGGCTATTCTATGGCATGGTACGCAATTGCCTCAAGAGTTCTTCACATATGGAACTCCGCTAAGAAGCAAAGAACCAGTGACGAATTCTTAATGGTTTGATATCTAATAATAGCGTAAGTTGGTAAGTTGAGCGAGATCAATACTGTTAAATGTAAGAAAGTTATCATGTAAGCTTTTTGTGAAAATTCAAAGGAGGGTTTTACTTGCAAACTAAACAAATTACTTCGAAAAATATTAAAATCAATGGGATTAATACCCATTACCATGAGGAAGGTTCAGGAAATGAAAAAATGATCTTAATACACGGATCAGGTCCTGGAGTATCCGCTTTTGCAAACTGGAGACTCGTTATTCCGCGGTTAAGTGAGTCACTTCATTTATTTGCACCAGACATTGTTGGGTTTGGCGAAACAGACAAACTTTCGAAAGATGAATATACACTTGATCTCTGGGTAGACCATCTGATTGGATTTATTGAAGCAGTATCAGATGAGCCCGTATCCTTAGTAGGAAATTCATTCGGTGGAGCCCTGTCACTTCACGTTGCGCATAGAAGGCCTGATTTAGTGAAAAAATTAATTTTAATGGGCAGCGTAGGGGTTAAACATAAAATATCCTATGGTTTAGATCGTGTATGGGGGTACGAGCCTAGCTTTGAATCAATGCAAGAATTGATTCAAATGTTCTCTTATAATCAAGATGCAGCAAATAATGAGGAACTTGTTCGTATGCGTTATGAAGCGAGTGTCAAACCAGAATCCAGGGACGCTTTTGCAGCGATGTTCTATGATTCGAGACAAGAAAGATTGGACGAACTTGCACTTTCGGACGAAGAAATTAAAAAAATTAAGACAGAAACTTTGTTATTCCACGGCTTAAATGACCAAATTATCCTATTTGAAGACACGAGTTATAAATTTATCCAGCTACTACCACATGCAGAACTACATTTATTTAATGAGTGTGGTCACTGGACACAAATTGAAAAAACAGAACCATTTATTGATCACATCCTGGCATTTCTTAAAAACTGAAAAAAGTGTAAGCACAGGGAGAGTTCTCGTGCTTACTTTTTTATAAAATAGCAACAAAACATCTCAATTAATCCATTTAACATTAGCGATAAGATTACTATAAAAAGGGTGGGTTAGTATGAGTGAAACTTTTCAATATGAGATTATGCTTCCTTCGCACGGTGTGAAAGAAAATAAGATTTACCCAGTTTTAATCGCTTTACATGGAATTGGCTATAACGAAAACGAAATTTTGTCAGTATTTGAAGGGTTGAAAGATGATTTTATATTAATCGGTGTTCGAGGAAATTTAACTTACAAAGAAGGCTTTGCTTATTATTATTTAAAAGAATATGGAAAGCCCGAACGTAAACTTTTTGATAGAAGTATGGAGATGTTGCTAGATTTTATCCAAACTGTATTGGGTAAGTATCCGATTGATCCCAAACATATTTATATAGCTGGCTTTAGTCAAGGAGCTATACTTGCCAACTCACTTGCGTTAGTTTTGGGCGAAAAAATAAGTGGTATTGTTTCGATGAATGGTTATGTACCAGAGTTTGTTGTTGATGAGTATCCGGTCCAAAAAATTGATCAGTTAGCTGTTTTTTTAACGGATGGTGAAAAGGATCAAATCTTCCCACCGGAAATTGGGCGACGTAATTATCAATTTTTCAACGAAAATGGTGCTTCCGTTACGTATAAATCGTATCCAACGGGACATTTAATCGGAAATGAAAATAAAGCTGACGTTACGGAGTGGCTACTTCAGCGAATAGATTGTCTCTATTTAAGTACATGAAAAATAGTTTGTGATTCAAAACGTTATTTAATAATAATATTGTATGAAAACTATTAATCGTTTTGTACTAAAATTAATGGAAAATAGCTACTGAACGTTTGTATTCTTAGACGGATGTAGGTGCTAATCTTGAGTTGTTGGACTGTTCAATTAATAACTATCAAGTAACTTGTGATTAAGTAAGCGTTCACGGGTAAGGACTTTAGCATTTTATCACAGCGTAAAGGGGAATGTGAAATGGATGATTTATTATTCAGAAAAGCAATGGGTAAATTTGCAACGGGTGTGACTGTATTAACAACAAGTCATGAAGGGGAAATACATGGCATGACGGCGAATGCATTTATGTCTGTTTCTTTAAATCCTAAATTAGTTGTGATTTCAGTCGGACATCATGCACGTTTCTTAGATAAAGTAACGCAATCGAAGCGTTTTGCAGTCAACATTTTAGCTGAGGATCAACAACAGGTTTCACAACATTTTGCTGGAAAGCCTCAAGGAGAAGTAGAGTTTGCTACTCTAGATGGTCTGCCTGTTTTAGAGGGTGCAATTGCACAAATTTCGTGTGATGTCGCATCTGTCTATGAAGAAGGGGATCATACATTATTTATCGGAAGAGTAACGGATATTCAGCTGGAAGAAAAAGATCCACTTCTCTTTTATGGTGGACAATACGCTGAAGTAACAACCTTTGAACCAACTAAATCATAAGTGGGTGAGATAATGGAAATTCAAAAAATCGCACGAAAACTATTAGATGCAGAGCTGTTTAAACAGCCTATTGCACCTTTAACTGAAAGTGAAACAAGTATCACTGCCGATGATGCCTACCGCATACAACTGTATCAAATAGAGCGGAAAGTAAGTGAAGGAGCCGTCGTTAAAGGCTTGAAAATTGGTTTAACAAGCAAAGTGATGCAGGAAATGTTAAATGTGCATACACCGGATTATGGATTCATTTTAGACACTATGGTTTTTCAAGAACATAGAGCTATTGATACGGAACAATTTATACAGCCAAAAGTGGAATTTGAAATTGCCTTTGTCTTTAAGAAAGCTCTAAAAGGACCGAATGTGACGATACAAGATGTGATTGATGCTACAGACTACATAGTACCATCAATTGAAATTATTGATAGTCGAATAGAAAATTGGCGCATTAAGTTTGAAGACACAGTCGCAGATAATGGATCATCGGCTGGCGCGATTTTAGGTACTCGAAAGACGCTCTTATCGAATGTAGATATCGCTGATATTGGCATGACGGTTTATAAAAATGATGAATGCATCGACAATGCGACCAGTGATGCGGTATTAGGAAACCCACTAAATGCGGTCGTCTGGTTAGCAAATGAAGTGAGTCGTTATGCTATTAGTATTCAACCAGGCATGTTTGTCTTATCAGGTGCATTATCCAAAGCATTGCCATTTACAAATGGTGACCACTTTAAGGCTGATTTCGGTGAGCTGGGGGAAGTAAGTATTTCATTTCAAGCGGTAGGGGTGAAAGTATGAGCAAATTAAAAGTCGGGATAATCGGTTCAGGAAACATCGGGACGGATTTAATGTATAAAATTGAACGCTGCGATTCACTAGAAATGAGTGTCATGGTAGGGATTGATCCTGAATCTGAAGGGTTAAAACGTGCGCAAGACGCAGGCTATACTGTCATTTCAAATGGAATTGATGGGTTAATGGAGCAATTGGATTTAGTGGATATCGTGTTTGATGCTACGAGTGCATACGCACATAAAGCGCATAGCGATTTACTCACGTCAGCTGGAAAGAAAGTGATTGATTTGACGCCAGCGGCAATCGGTCCATTTACTGTACCTCCTGTTAACCTGAAAGCTAATTTCGAATCGTCAAATGTCAACATGGTTACATGTGGTGGACAAGCTACGATTCCAATTGTTCATGCAATTAGTCGAATTGTACCTGTGGAGTATGCGGAAATTGTGGCAACTGTTTCTAGTAAAAGCGCTGGTCCAGGTACACGTGCCAACATCGACGAGTTTACGCATACGACTGCACGAGCAATCGAAGTCGTTGGTGGAGCCGAAAAAGGGAAAGCGATTATTATTTTGAACCCTGCAGAGCCACCCGTTATTATGCGTGACACAGTAAATGCATTAATCAAAGATGTGAATTTCGATCAAGCTGCAGTTATCGCCTCAATTGAGGAAATGGTAAAAGAAGTTCAGGAATATGTACCAGGCTATCGTTTACGAGGGACACCACAGTTTGATGGGCAGCGTGTATCGGTCTTTTTAGAGGTTGAGGGTGCAGGCGACTTCTTCCCTGCTTATTCAGGTAACTTGGATATTATGACCGCAGCAGCTGCAAAAGTGGCCAATGAAATGGCAAGAGAATTAGTGGCGACAAACGCGTAAGGAGAGGGACTAATGGGTAAACGATCATTTGAAATATTAGATGTAACACTTCGCGACGGAAGCCATGCGATGTCTCATGCATTTACTCCGCAACAAGTGCTTGAAACAGCAAGAGGGCTAGATGAGGCAGGCGTTCGCTATTTTGAAGTATCTCATGGAGACGGCCTGGGCGGATCATCATTACAGTACGGGCTTTCTACACATGATGAGTTAGAGTTAATCGAAATTGCGGCAGATGCCTGTAAGCAGGCAGAAGTCTCAGTACTGTTAATTCCTGGTATTGGTGTGAAGGGTGATTTGCAAAATGCCGTAAAAGCAGGCGCGAAAATGGTACGAGTAGCAACGCATGTAACAGAGGCGGACGTAGCAGCTCAGCATATTGCATTAGGGCGTGAGTTAGGTTTAAAAACAGTTGGTTTTTTAATGATGTCACATATGGCATCCGTAGAGAAAATTGTAGAACAAGCTAAGTTATTCGAAAGCTATGGCGCGGAGGTCATTTATGTAACAGACTCAGCAGGTTATATGTTACCTCAGGATGTTACCGATCGTATCTCTGCCCTAAAGCAATCAGTCGGCTGCGAAATCGGTTTCCATGGGCATAATAATTTATCAATGGCTATGGCGAATACGGCTGCAGCAGTTCAAGCGGGTGCTACATATATCGATGGTAGTTTACGTGCTTTAGGTGCTGGAAGTGGGAACACACAAACAGAGGTAATGGTTGCCGTTCTTGAACGCCTAGGATACCAAACAGGCATTGATTTCTATAAGATCATGGATGTAGCAAATGATGTTGTATCCAAATTCATGCCTAGACCACAAGAAATAACGGGCTCTAGCTTAATCATGGGCTACTCAGGTGTGTATTCAAGCTTTCTTTTGCACACACAAGTTGCCGCTAAACGTTTTGGTGTGGACGAACGCGATATTCTGGTTGAACTTGGTCGTATGCAGGCCGTTGGTGGTCAAGAGGATTTAATCTATGATGTTGCGCAAGGATTAGCGGTTCAAAATTAATGCGGGAGGGCTTTTTATGCAAACTATTCACTTAACAAGTCAAACTATGTCACAATGGCAAAATCAATTTCAACAGCAAGTCCTTGCAATTGGCTTTTTTGATGGTTTGCATAAAGGCCACTTATCCGTCATACAAGAGGCGAAGCGTTTAGCTAGCGCTTCTGATATTCCGGTAGCGGTAATGAGCTTTTTTCCCCATCCCAAAACAGTAATTACAGAGCAACCAACTGCGTTCCAATATTTGATGCCGCTTGAAGAAAAACAAGCAGTGCTTGAGGAGCTTGGTATTGATACATTGTTTTTAGTCCACTTTGACCGTGACATCGCAAGCCTACCATCTGCTGATTTCGTACAAAGCTTTTTGATAGGGTTAAATGCGGTGCATGTTGTATGCGGGGTTGATTTTCATTATGGAGCCCGGGGTATTGGATGTACGCAATCACTGGAAAAACAAGGAGCCGGACATTTTCAAGTGACTGCAATCGAACTAATGGAATTTGATGGGGAGAAAATTAGTTCGACACGTATACGTCAAGCGTTAGCAAAAGGGAATATTTCCATACTCCGAAAGTTGCTCGGCAAATTCTATTCAGTGAATTGGTGTCCCCGAAATGGACTATACCCTTTTTACTCATTACCAGCGCCTGGACAATACGAAGTGAAACTACATTATAACGATGAAATCGTTTCGTGTAATGCACAAGTTCTAAATGAAAAAGAAGCTAAGTTTACGCATGATTTTAATCAATGCGGTCAATCGATTAAAATAGAGTGGGTTCGAGCAGTAGGAAACCTTTAGCATGCGCTATTAACTGCATAGACGCCTATATTAAAATTTAGAAATCATCGAAGGCAAACATTTTACTACGCATAGAAGCGTTGTACATGCACTTTCCGATAGAAACTCCAGCTGATTCGGACAGTTGGAGTTTCTATCGGATTTTCTTTTGGATTTGAAGTACCTTTTGTCATAGTGCTGAGACGATTGAAGAGGATTCGATTAAATTGGTATGCTGGTCCAATAATGGTAGAAAAGCACCCATCATTTATATCTGTAATATGACAACAATGCGGGCTTTTTTCATACTATACATATGGGGTGATAAAATGCCAAGAGTAAAATACAGAAATGCAGACGTTGACTTAGTGGCGAGGATGATGAGAGCGGAAGCCGAGGGTGAAGGTAACCAAGGGATGTTATATGTTGGCAATGTAATTGTTAATCGTGCTGTAGCAGATTGTTTAGACTTTCAAGATGTAAGAACAATTGAAGATGTCATTTATCAGGTACAAGGAGGAAATTATTCCTTTGAAGCTGTTCAAAAAGGTAATTTGTTTTATGAACGAGCAAGAGCTAATGAAAAAAGATTAGCAAAACAGACTTTGGATTACTGGAGAGACCACCCAGGGCAATATGCTCTCTGGTACTTTAATCCATATGCTCCATGCCCTCCAACATGGTACGGTCAACCTTTTGCCGGTCAATTTAAAAATCATTGTTATTATGAACCAGCAGCGGGAACATGCGAAAGTGTTTATATCGGTTAGGTTGTCTAGGAGCTATTAGTAATGCTGGCGTTTCTTTGCGATTCCCTTTTTATAGCGCTGTGGTTATACCATTTTCAGTCATTGATACTGTTCCAGCTAGTAAAACACATTCCATTCCGATATTGAATGGAATGTGTTATTTTTAATGCTACTTAATCTCTTAGTTGTTTATCCGATATTTACACCTTTTTTAGTGTATCTTTTTCAAATTTGAGTTACGATTATGAGTAGAGCAAGATTTAAATTGGGAGGTACGGAATTAGAATGAATAAGTTTCCTAAAGATGCAGTGCGTGTACTAAAAGAGACAAGTCGTACATTTTATATTCCGATTACTTTTTTGCAGAAGGAGTTAAAGTATTCGGTTTCATCTGCTTATTTGGTATTTCGGGCGATTGATGAAATTGAAGATCATGAGGAATTGGATAATGAGGTAAAATACACGATCTTAATGCAGGTAAGCGAATTATTTAAACAACCTTTTGATAATGAAGCGTATTTAAGAATTCTAGGACAGACTAAAGATAAAATGCCGGAAGTTACCCTCCGTTTGGAAGAATGGCTGCAGGCTTGTCCAAAAGATGCCCTGCCAATCGTGACGAATGCTGCTTGTGAAATGGCATTTGGTATGGCGAAGTGGACAAAGGCAAACTGGGATATCCGTACACGTGAAGATTTGGATGAGTATACATATTACGTTGCAGGACTTGTCGGAGTTATGCTTTCGGACCTTTGGGAGCATTATGGCGAAGTGAAAACAGATCGCGAACTTGCCATTGGTTATGGACGTGGGCTGCAGGCGGTAAATATATTACGTAATGAGAAGGAAGATTTGGACGAACGTGGTGTAAGTTTTGTACCCGATGGCTGGAGTCGCGCAGAGCTATTCGAATATGCAGATGAAAACCTGGCAAAAGCAGATGAATATATGAAGTCTCTCAATAAGAAAAGCATTTTATTATTCTGCCGTCTACCACTTGCCTTGGCTCACAAAACGTTAGCAGCGATGAAAGAGGGACGCGAAAAAATGACGCGTTCAGAAGTAGAACAGACAGTGGAAGAAGTTCAAATCAAATAATTCCATGTTATGTAGGAGTGAAAGCTTTTATATGTTGCAATCTGCCGTCTACAACTTAGAGGTACAACGAATCTTATTAGAATCTTGATGGTAAAGGCAGGTGTTGGCTATGGCCAACTCAATCGAGCGAAGAAAATCTGATCATATTCAAATTGCGTTGAATGAAAAGGTCACGGGGGAGTCGATTTTCACAGGATTGGAGTCGCTTGCGTTTATCCATAATGCGCTACCTGAAATCGCTTTTGATGAAATCTCCATTGAAACTAAATTCCTAGGCCTTACATGCAAGACGCCTTTCCTTATCAGTTCCATGACGGGCGGGACAGCCCTAGCCGAGACGATTAACCGGAACCTGGCAGTAGCTGCCGAAGAAAATGGCTGGGCGCTTGCGCTCGGGTCCACCAGGGCGCTACTCGATAGCGATGGACATGCATCCTCTTTCCTGATGAGGAAGTACGCACCGAGCGTCCCAATCATTGCGAACTTGGGCGCTGTTCAGTTGAACTACGGATACGGTGTTGAAGAATGCAGGAAAATTATCGATATTACCGAAGCGGATATGCTTGTGCTACATTTGAACAGCATCCAGGAAGTAATTCAGGAAAAGGGAGACACGAATTTTAAAGGGTTATTAAAGAAGATTGCACAACTATGTAGCATGCTGGAGGTGCCAGTCGGGGTCAAGGAAGTCGGATGGGGCATCGATGGTCAGACTGCGGAAAAATTAAGTGAGGCCGGTGTTGCGTTTATCGACGTCGCCGGAGCGGGAGGCACTTCCTGGAGCCAGGTGGAAAAGTTCCGCGCCAAAGATCCAATCCTGCGTGTTGCCGCTGAAGCATTCAGCGATTGGGGAATTCCGACGTCGGAATCCATCAGGTTAGTTCGCGGGAAAATTGGGAACCGTCCGTTGATTGCCAGCGGAGGGATACAAACAGGGCTGGATGGCGCCAAAGCCATTGCGTTGGGCGCTGATATGGTCGGATTCGGGCGATCCATCCTAAAAGAAGCGACCCAGAGTCAGGAAGAAGTCCTTGAAGTGATGAAAATCCGGGAGATGGAACTTCGGATGTCGATGTTCGGAATTGGGGCGCAGACGATTCAGGAATTGAAGGACACCTCGCGCTTGAAGGAACGATGATAACAGATTATCAATTGGCTAAAGAAAGATCCAGTGAGGTAGAAAATCGAAGCGGACTTTGGTTTGAAAGGTACCCACAAAGGCCGAAGCATAAAAAACTTTACTTCAGCCGATTCTTCCTGGCTCAAAGATGGAAAAATACTGTAAATTTAAACACGTTAAATTAAATGGTAACATTGGTATAACAACGTTTACGGGGCTGCCCAGAACGTCAGTGGAAACTGACGTTCTGGGCAGCCTATTTTTATAGAGATTTGCTCCTGCTTAATTATTCGCAAAATATGAATATAAGGTTGTTTTTTAATACGTAGTATAATAAGATAACTAATAACCGACTAAAACAATATGAATTATTCACTTTATATAATTTGAGGAGGAACGAGCATGGGAGAGGAAATGATTGTCGTTTCAGACGTACATAAAACATATTACAATGGCGGTAAACCAGCGCATGTGCTTGATGACGTTTCGTTCAATGTGAAAAAAGGTGAAATTGTCACCTTACTTGGGGAAAGCGGTTGTGGGAAAAGCACATTACTGAATATGGTCGGAGGATTTGCAAAAGCCGATCATGGAAGGGTGCATCTTGATGGTAAAGAAGTGAAGCGACCTACAAAAAAATGCATCATGCTATTCCAACAGCGCAATTTGTTGCCGTGGCGATCTGTTATGAGAAACGTCGAGTTAGGACTTGAAGGCGAGAAAATGCCGAATCAAATGAAAACAGAACGCGCGTTGGATGCATTGAAGCTTGTTGGGCTTGAACGGCACGTACATCAGTTTCCGCATGAACTATCGGGCGGGATGCAGCAACGTGTAGCGATTGCGCGGGCCTTTGCAATGCAGCCGGATGTCATTTTAATGGATGAACCGTTCGCTGCGCTTGATACATTCAACCGGTATCACTTGCAGGATGAGCTTATCCGGATTCAAACGCAAAAGAAAACAACAATCTTACTTGTGACACATGATATTGATGAAGCTGTTTACTTATCAGACCGGGTTCTCATCATGAGTGCCCATCCGGGTAAAATATTTAAAGAAGTGAAGATCAGCCAAACAAAGCCGCGCGACCGGACGCATGGAGACTTCCAGTATTTTCGGAAAAGGTTACTGGATGAATTCGAACTAAGTGGCACAAGGCATAAAATAGAATACACAATTTAGAAGTGGGGGGGACAAATTGAGGAAACTCAAAATCGTACTAATCGCTTTTGTGATGATGTTAACAACAGCCTGCTCCCCGTCAGAAAAAACAGGGGATAATGGAAAGACGATTCTTCAAATAGGTTATCTTCCGATTACTCATGCGGGACCCCTCTACTTGGATGCGCATCTTCCTCGTGATGAATTTGGAGAGTATGAGATTGAAATGGTGAAGTTCGGGTCTTGGCCAGATTTAATGGATGCACTTAACACTGGCAGAATCGATGGTGCATCGGTACTTATTGAACTTGCGATGAAAGCGAAAGAATTAGGCATTGATTTAAAGGCAGTCGCGCTTGGGCACCAAGATGGAAATGTTCTTGTTTCCTCGAAGGAAGTGAAAAATACAGCCGATTTGAAAGGGGAGACCTACGCCATTCCACATAAATTCTCTTCCCAAAATATTTTGTTGAATGAAATGCTGAAGAAAGATGGTTTGTCCTATGAAGACGTAAATGTAGTTGAAATGGCGCCTGCTGAAATGCCAGCAGCATTATCAGAAAAAAGGATTGCAGGTTATGTTGTGGCAGAGCCGTTTGGAGCGATGGCAGTGGCACTTGATAAGGGGAAAGTCCATTATCACTCTGATGAAATCTGGCCTGATTCTTATTGTTGTATCCTTGTTTTAAGAAATGATTACATCGAAAAAAATCACGATGTCGTGCAGTCTTTTGTGAGTCGATATGTAGAGTTAGGAAAACAAGCGGATAAAAAAGAGGCTGACTTATACGAAGCATTCGGAGCATTTATGAAAGTGGAAAAAGAAGTGATGGATTTGTCGCTGGAGTGGATTTCTTTTGGCAATCTTCGAATTGAAGAGGATGAGTATCAAAAGCTTTCAAATTTTATGGTCGAGATGGGTATGTCGGACAATCCGCCGGCCTACAAAGATTTTGTAGACAATACATTTATTGATGAAGCGAAGTGAACTTATGAATATTTTAAAGAAGGTATTATATTTCATGCTCGGTATGGTCTTACTTGTAGCCGTTTGGCAGTTGCTGATACTAATCGGTGGCTATGAAGAAGCTTTGTTTCCGCCACCACTGACAGTAGGTACGGAAATTATTAGAATGGTGACTGATGGTTCGATTTTTGTCCATTTACAAGTGAGTCTCGGTCGTTTTGCGGCTGGCTATACGATGGCTGTTATTCCAGCAATCCTTCTTGGAATGTTGCTTGGAAGGATGCCGCGTGTTTGGCGTATTGTGGATCCTGTCGTGCAAGTTTTACGGCCTGTTTCACCGGTTGCCTGGTCGCCATTTATCGTCCTCTGGTTTGGAATTGGAAATATGCCGGCGATTGTCATTATTTTTATCGCCTCTTTCTTCCCAGTACTTTTAACAACGGTCGCGGGTGTAGTGAAAATAGACCGTGATTATTTAAGAATTGCAGAAAATATGGAAATAAGACAACCGGCGTTGATGGTTAAAATTATTTTTCCTGCGGCATTTCCGTCTATTGTGAATGGACTCCGTCTCGCGGTTGGAACAGCATGGATATTCCTTGTCGCGGGTGAAATGGTCGGTGCGCAGTCAGGACTTGGCTTTTTGATAGTCGATGCACGTAACACATTAAATCTCGCAGGGGTGTTTGCAGGAATTATATTTATCGGACTAAGTGGATTTATACTCGATCGATTGGTTACTTTATTTGAGTCGTGGGTTGGTCGTCACTGGGGGATCCCTTCATAGTTTTCGTTTGGAAAAAGGAAAGGAAGCGTCAGGCTTCCAGTCAATTTTCCGTCAAATGGGTGAGTGTGTTCTCTTTCAGGTCGATTGACTCATCCTCAATACGGATGGCTTGTAAATCATGAACGATTTCACCTGTCAGTTTTGAAACATAGGCAATTTCCACTTCGTCGCCTGTAGGTGCATGGACGAGTTTTTTAAAACATTGTTCTAGGTGTTTAGTGCCCCAAATGATGAACGAATTAAAAACATGCTCAAGATCTTCACCACTTTCTGTCAGCATGTACTGATAGCGAGGTGGGTGAGTGGAATATAGTTCTGATTTCACGAGACCTTTTTCTTCTAGTAGTTTTAACCGTTCAGATAAAATATTGGCAGACAGACCATCTAGTGCCTTTCTGATGTCGTTGAAAGTTGTTCGTCCAATAAAAACTTCATGGATAATCAGAATCGTCCATCGATCTCCAATAATGTTTAGTGATTGGGCGATATTGCATGGAATGTTATAGCGTGGTTTCATAGGTACAATCCTTTCTAAATAGCAATAGCTTTAGTATACATTAATTAAATTAGTATTGTGAGTTGCTTTTCTTAACCTAGTAGTCTAATATGATTTATAGGGTTCATAAGATTCATACTACTAATAAAAGTGAGGTTTTAATGATGGGATTATTTTTAGTGGAAGCAGCTTTAAATGGAATTGTGAATTCCAAGGAAGAATTGAATCAGAAAGCAAGTGAATTACAAGAGGTTCTAAGTTCAAAAGAGGCAGCGTTAATCGAATTGCAAGTATCCAAAGATTTTTCACGTTCCTTTTTTATCGTCGAAGCGAATGAAGAAGAGATTGCGTCAGGTGTATTGAAAGAAGCGGGAATACCAATTGATTTGGTCAAAGAAGTCCGCCTCGTCGGCGATGAGTTGGAAAAAGTAAAACAACAAAAAGATGTTGTCAATTATTTGGTTGAATGGAATATACCTGAGGATATAACGATGGATCAGTACTTAGCCAGAAAAAAGAAAAACTCCGTCCACTATGAGGAAGTGCCGGAAGTATCTTTTGCGAGAACGTATGTATGTGAAGACATGTCAAAGTGTCTGTGCTTCTACGACGCACCGGATGAGGCTGCGGTAAAACGTGCACGTGAGGCAGTCAGTACACCTATTGACTCGATAACAGAAATTTTAGATAAGTAAAATAAATTCGGGAGTGGTATCCATGGTAGAGAGCAATATGAGGAAATTCGAACTTCTAAACAAATTGATCGCGCAAGAACTACAGCCATACGTGAAAAAAATCGATGTAGATGCATTTTACGCAGAAACTTTTTTACGGAAGCTAGGTGAGGCGGGTCTCTTTTCTTCTACTGAACGCACGAATCAAGAAATTCTTTCTGATGAGCTGATGCTTGTGAAAGAAACGGCGAAAACGTGCATGACGACTGCTTTTTGCTTATGGTGCCACTTGGCGGCTTTAACCTATGTCCGTCATACTGACAACGAAAAACTACGCACAGATGTACTCGGGAAACTAGAAGACGGGACGATCCTCGGTGCAACGGGGTTATCCAATCCGTTGAAATATTATGCGGAACTTGAAGATGTCCACTTGAAAGCGGAGCGGGTCGATGGTGGGTATCGAATTTCAGGGGTACTTCCATCTGTTTCTAATTTAGGGAAAGATCATTCGTTTGGCATGATTGCCGCTTTAAATGATACAAAAAGGGTTATGTGCTTGGCCTCTTGCGATATGGAAGGAATTTCACTTCGCGAAAGAAAAGATTACCTGGGGCTAAACGGCAGCGCTACCTATGTTTGTGTATTGAAAAATGTCTTTGTGCCGGATGGGCGGGTCATTTCAGAAGATGCCGATTCGTTTGTGGAAAAAGTACGTCCTTTTTTCCTGGCCTATCAGATTCCACTTGGTTTGGGCGTAATCGAAGCTTCGATCCAATCGATTGAAAAGGTAGCCGGTAAGCAAAATGGCTGTAACCAATATTTGCAAACGCAACCAGAGGAATTAAAAGAAGCGAATGTGGGATTTGAAGATGATCTGCAAAAATTAATCGAATCAAATGACTTTGACTGGAAAAAAATTGCGAAGTTGAGACTTGGAACGGCCTACTTAACACTTCACGCGGTGCAGACAGCGATGCTCCACAACGGAAGTGCGGCTTATGTGAAAATTAGCCCTTCAGCGAGAAGGTTACGTGAAGCTTACTTTTTTGCAAATTTAACACCGACAGTGAAACATCTTGAAAAAGTTTTAAGTTCATAATCTATCATGCATCTCTTCGGAGGTGCTTTTTCTATGTCTTAAAAGTAAATATAGAAAATGAAATTAAAGAATACCTTCAAAGTAACTTCGGTCCTTTGGGTGGTCTCATAACAGAAGCCGAACTGTACATGGAAAAAGCGGGAGTATTGACATAAATAAAATTCATCTGTATAATACCTAGTAAATGAATCGGAATAATTATACTATAAAACACAAAGGAGCGAATTATGATGAGTCAACTAGTTTCAATTCCCGCAAACAATTTACAACTTTCAGGCGTACTTCATTTACCAGAACAGTCAAAGCAAGAAAAATTTCCGCTTATCATCTTACTACATGGATTCGTCGGCAGTAAAGTCGGTGAGCATCGATTATTTGTGAAGGCGGCCCGCTATTTTACTGAGCATGGTTATGCTGTTTTTCGCTTTGATTTTAGTGGTTGTGGGGAAAGTGATGGCGACTACGCTGATGTCACGGTTACAAAACAATTACAGGAAGTTGAAGAAGTGCTCGATTATGTTACTACCATAAAAGCAGTGGATGTGAACAATATTATTTTAATTGGGCATAGTTTGGGCGGGGCGGTTGCTGCGTTAACGGCAGCTCAAAATCGTCGAATTCGGAAGCTGTTATTATGGTCGCCTGTCGGAAACCCTTATCAGGACATTGCTCAAATTTTAGGGGAAGATGCTTTAGAGATTGCACGGACAGATGGTCGGGTCGATTACCAAGGTTTTTATGTGAGTCAAGCTTTTTTACAAGATTTGAAAAACCATCATCCTTTGGAATCCATCCGTTCCTATGAAGGCGATGCTATCGTAATTCACGCAAAAGAAGATGAAGACATACCGAAAGAACACACCGCCCGTTATGCCAATTCTTTACGTCAAAGAAATAGAAAAGAAATTGTCAACACGCATTATATTGAAAATGCTGATCATACATTCTCTAGTTATTCATTTGAAAATGAATTGTTTGCAAAATCAATGGAATGGCTTAAGGAATGTACATGTTTCACTGAAAAAATCGCGTGATACGTGTGAACTATCGGGGGTGCAGGCTGATAATGCGATGTAACTTAAATTCAACAAATATAGAATAGATAGTTTGACCGAGTTGAAGGTGGGGTACAAGAAGTACGTAAACAAATCAAGGTAGATGCATAAAACGATGAACATTCTAAATTGTTGGTTCGTTGGCTAATGGACATCAGAATCTGTTTTATGGTATCTTGAATTTGGTATTATGGTGGTGATTAGGCGCCGAAAAAAACTTGAAACACTATCCGGACTACGGGTGCCGGACATTGACAAGCAATTTTAAAAACCTAATCATTAGTCGAAGAAGGGAGGGAGTAGTCATACTTTCCTCTCTTCTTTTTTTATATTATAGCCAATCACTAAATCAATTTTGATGCTGAGGAGTGGTAGAAAATGTCGACGACTTTTAAAGTGAAAAATCCCGCTACAGGTGAACTCATCCAAGAGGTGACAAGGCACACAGAAGAAGAAATAAACCAGGCACTGAAGAAGGGCTATAAAGGCTTCGAAACATGGGCAAAGGTCCATGCACATGAGCGTTCACGATTGTTAAAAGCCTGGTCGCAGAAAATACAAGACAATAAAAAGGAAATCGCAAAAGTGATGACGATGGAAAACGGGAAGCCTTTACGTGAATCATTGGGCGAAGTGAATTATGCGACGAGTTATATCGATTGGTACGCGGAAGAAGCTGTTCGTATTTATGGACGGACCATCCCGGCTTCTTCCGAAACGAAACGGATAATTGTGAGCCGGCAACCGATTGGCTTAGTTGCGGCTATTACACCTTGGAACTTTCCTGCGGCAATGATGACAAGGAAGGCGGCACCCGCTTTAGCTGCCGGCTGTACATTCATTGTGAAAGCTGCAGAAGAAACGCCATTAACGACGATGACACTCATAGAACTCGCATATGAAGCGGGTATTCCAAAGGATGCGATCCAATATGTCAATGGAAAAGGGTCTATCGTCGGTGAATTATTTACCAACAGTCCATTCGTTCGGAAAATCACTTTCACGGGCTCTACACCCGTCGGTAAATCTCTAATCAAAGGGAGTGCCGAAACGATCAAGCATGTGACGATGGAATTGGGAGGGCACGCACCACTCATCATCGCAGAAGACGCAGACCTCGATTTGGCAGTCAGTCAAACTATCATTTCTAAATATAGAAACGCGGGTCAAACTTGTGTCTGCGCCAATCGGATTCTTGTACAAGAAAATGTTGTGGATGCATTTGCTGAAAAGTTTACGAAAGCGGTCTCAAAATTGAAAGTTGGTAATGGGTTAGATGAGACTACAGACGTCGGACCGGTTATCAATGAGAAAGGGTACGATAAAATAGTCGCCCAAGTTCAAGACGCGATTGACAAAGGTGCCGAGGTATTGATTGGACACAATTATGAGGCGGATCGTGAGCAAGGATATTTCTTTGTTTATCCGACTGTTTTAAAAAATGTAGATTCTAGCATGGCGATCATGCAAGAAGAAACATTTGGCCCAATCGCTCCAATAATCACTTTTAAAACGATTGAAGAAGCGGTTGAAATTGCGAATAATACGCCATATGGATTGGCGGCTTACTTCTTTACAAATGATTATCGGACAGGAACGTATCTCCATGACAACCTGGATTTTGGGATTATCGGTTGGAATGATGGGGCACCGTCCGCTGCTCACGCACCTTTTGGTGGGATGAAAGAAAGTGGTATCGGACGGGAAGGCGGCATCGAAGGCATCGAGCCCTATTTGGAAACGAAATACTTGTCCATTGGGAATCTAACTTGAACTAGCAGATTGTCCAAATACCCTTCGAAATCTGGATACAATTATAGAAGAAGTGTAGCTGGTTTTAATCTGGCCAATGATTTTGAACTGAAGGCGTAGTGTTAGCTGCATAAGCCGTTCACCCCTTGATCGTAAATGAATGGTTAAGGGGCCGAGGGCTATTCATACTGAACATAAATGCTGCAATTGTATGGAAATTATAGTTTTGATACATAAGAAATGCCCACGAACAAAGGAATAATTAGTTGCACTAGGCAAAACAACGTGGTTCACGAACATGGAACTCATACGTATAAGGTAACAGTTGGTTTTTGTAGCTAGATGACACGGAAACACCTGTATTTCATGTAAAACCAATGAATCGTCAAACGCATATTCCTATGCTATTATGGAAATGTTATTCTTTGACTCGAAACTTGTATTTTCGAATCCGTTTATGACCTAATTTGCAAACTTACACAAATTTAAATAGAAGGATTGATATTTATGCTGCATGCGAAACTGGAACAAAAAGTATTAGACGTCCTAAGGGAAAAAATTCAGTTGATTGAGACCGATGAAGGTGCCATCTATTTAGTGGGACCTATTCAACTACCTGTGAACCTTTACGGGGAGACGGTTGTATTTCAATGGTATTGTTGGCTGAATCGCTGTCAAGTAACGAAGAATTACCAAGAAATCATCGACCAACTTTCGTCCGCCAATTTAGCGGAATATCAGCAGTCAAGTGTACTTGTCTACGGAGATTTCCAAGATGCAGATGATGCGCTAATCCGGTTGCATTCTATTTGTCATACTGGAGATATATTCGGCAGTAAAAGATGTGATTGCGGTTACCAGTTAAAACAATCGATGAAGAACATTGCGGATCATGGGACTGGGGCATTGTTTTATTTAGCGAACCATGAAGGCCGTGGGATCGGTTTATTCAGCAAGGCGATGGCTTATGTACTTCAGGAAAACGGATACGACACAGTGGAAGCAAACGAAAGCCTTGGATTTGTCGATGATTCCAGAAATTACGATGATGCAATCCGCGTACTGAAAACGTTACGACAAAAACCGGTCAAGCTCATGACGAATAATCCCAAAAAATTAGAAGCGTTGAAGAATGCAGGTCTTCCTATTTCTGGTCGGGAGCCATTGTGGGGCGATAAATCAGAATTCAATGAAAAATATTTACAAACAAAGATTCGACGTTCTGGGCATATGGAGGAAGAAGGGGCTAGCCAAAATGACTAACCATGAGTTTTACATGAATTTAGCCCTTGGAAATGCACGTGCAATGAAAGGACAGACTGATCCGAATCCACTAGTGGGTTCGGTCATTGTTAACGACAACCGGATTGTCGGGATTGGCACACATTTGAAAGCTGGGGAACCGCATGCAGAAATCCATGCGATTCGAATGGCCGGTGACAAGGCGAAAGACGGGACAATTTATGTTACGCTTGAGCCGTGTTCGCATTACGGACGGACAGGTCCATGCGCAGTAGCGATTGTGGAAGCGAAGATTAGGAAAGTAGTGATAGCCACACTCGATCCCAATCCGGTTGTTGCCGGCAACGGGGTTAAAATTCTGGAGGATGCGGGAATCGAAGTGATTGTCGGTGTAATGGGAGAAGAATCTCGCAGGATGAATGAAGTGTTTAATAAATTCATCGTCGAACAAAAGCCATTCCTTACGATGAAAGCGGGTAGCACATTGGACGGGAAAATCGCTACACATACTGCCGACAGTAAGTGGATTACATCGACGGAAGCGAGAAATGATGTACATGTTTTACGCAATGAACATATGGCGATTTTAGTGGGTGTCAATACAGTAATCGAAGATGATCCCGAATTGACGACAAGAATTCCGAACGGCAGGAATCCGATTCGCATCATTTTAGATTCCACATTACGCATTCCTCTGGATTCAAAAGTGGTTACAGATGGACAGGCAGAGACATGGATTTTCACTGCGCAGAAATTTGATCAAGAAGCCAAGCGGAAATTGGAAGAACGGGGAATTACGATTTTTCCCACTTCGGGAAGCGTGCACGTAGACCCGAATGACGTCGTCCGCATTCTGGGTGAAAAGCTTATCTCTTCTGTTTTAGTTGAAGGAGGCGGCACAATCCATGCTGCTTTTCTTGAGAATCAACTCATCGACAAAGTGGAAATTTACATTGCACCTAAATTAGTAGGAGGATCACAGGCACCGACTTTCCTGGAAGGTACCGGCGTCGAATTTATGCGCGATGCTGTAGATTTGGAAGATCTCCAGATTACACAAATCGGTAGGGATTTCAAGTTCACCGGATATCCGAAATATCATTAAAGAGTTGTATATGAATACGTATAGTTACAGAGCGGGTTCAGTGGAATACTTTATTTCAATATATAAAAGACTGAGGGAGTTAATATGAAATTCGGTTTCGATATCGACGATACATTAATCAATCTTAGAGAACATGCTTTTCAAATTTACAATAAAAAATTAAATCAAAATGTAGAAGTAGATCTCTTTCATGCATTGGACAAGGTTGAAATTCATGAGCTTTTTGGCATGACAGCTGAACAGGGCGGTGAAATGTGGAACGGTTCATTGGAAGAAATCTATTACACTTCTTGTCCGCCTTATCCAGATGCAGTGGACGTTTTGCAAAGACTGGAACAGGAAGGGCATGACATCTATTATATTACGGCAAGACCTGAAGAACATGGCGAGCGTACAATGGAATGGATGATTGACAATGGGTTTCCGGTACGTAGAGATCGTTTTTTTTATGGAATGAAGGATGAGGACAAAGTTCATATTATAAAGGAATTAGAACTGGATTATTATTTCGATGACAAGCCTGCAGTTCTAGAGACATTAACGAACGGCTCTCTAAACGTGTTTGCGAAGAATCAATCCTACAACAAACATTTGGACATTCCGCGAATTACTGATTGGTCTGCACTATTTGATGTACTGTAATTGTTTTCAATACCAAGAAGGCACTTTTTCTGTATAGCGAGGTTGGCTTAGGTGCCACCGTTGTATTTGAGAGAGTGTCTTTTTTTATTCGGATATGAAAGGGAAATGTTTTTTCCGAATCCGCCGGGTATCAATGTCAAAATGGAAATCGCTATGCTATAGTGGAAATGACGAAAGAAGGTGCGCGTATTGCGAAGGAAATATGGAAGGCTGAGGAAAAAAGCGAATGTTGTTGTCTTCCCTGGCACATTTGAGAAACTCGTTGAAAAAGGAGTTGTTTCGGTTGAACAAGGGAAGTTTGAACAGGCAGTCGAGGCTTTTGATCAGGCGATAATTTACGAGCCTGATTATCCAGAATTTCTGGGTCCATACGCTGTCGCACTTTACGAAACGAAAGATTTTGAACGTGCGAAAGAAATTGCTGCTAAGCTGCTACACAGTGGGGTTGCAAATTACATCGATGCGATGGAATTATATTTAACGATCAGCATCCAATTACAGGAATACGAAGAAGTTGAAATGACGATTGGGGCCCTTCTCGATGAAGGGGTTGTTCCGGATGATATGCTACAAAAGTTCAGTTATTTACGGGAGTTGAACGCGAGGTTATCGGACCGTTACGTTCAAGAAGCGAGTAATGTTCCAACAAAAACCTTCACACTTGAAGAGTTTTTGTCATCGGATACGTTGACGCAACAGTACGCGCTTGCCTCACTTGAAGGAACCGAATTGAAGGATATGGTCCACGTTCTGAAAGAGATTGCGGAGTTGTCCAACATTTCACCGTTAAATATCACTTTTGCACTGACGCTCTTACAGCAAGCTGGTTATCGGGAAGAAGTGACTGTTCGGAAATTCAATCAGAAAGCGGTTGTTATTCCAGCTGATACGGCAATGCCGGGGCAGGATGACCTGACGCTGAATGTGATTGAAGCGATTGAACAGTTGCTATTCAAAGAGCCATCCAGGCTGGAAATGGCGAAAGGCCTAATTGAAAAGTTTACCATCTCGGCTTTTCCATTCAACTGGGGAGATTACGGACCAACAGAAATTGCGGAGGCGTATGCGAATTACATAGAATACATGTTTTCGGGAGGAAGCATACCCGAAACGGAACTCGACTGTCTGATCCGGCAGGTCGATAACGAACCGGACCTTCAGTAATGTATGAAATCAGTTGAAAGATGAAGAGACTGTGATATACTAAAATGGTTGTCAATGGAGTATATAAGTACGAAAAGATATTGGCCAAAATGATTCGGAGGTATTTTATTATGTCAGTTAAATGGGAAAAACAAGAAGGAAATACGGGGACTCTTACAGTAGAAGTGCCTGCAGAAGAAGTAACAGCAGGTCTTGATAAAGCATTCAAGAAAGTTGTGAAACAAGTACAAGCGCCTGGATTCCGTAAAGGGAAAATGCCTCGTCAGATGTTCGAAAAAATGTACGGAGTAGAAGCACTTTACAATGATGCTCTTGATTTCATCCTTCCTGAAGCATACGCAAATGCGGTCGAAGAAGCGGGTGTTGAGCCGATCGATCGTCCTGAAATCGATATCGAACAAATGGAAAAAGGGAAAACCCTTATTTTCAAAGCGGTTGTTACGTTGAAACCCGAAGTGAAGCTTGGTGACTATAAAGGTCTTGAAGTGACACGTCAGGAAACAGAAGTGACTGACGAAGAAATTGAAGCGCAATTGCAAGAACGTCAACAAGCATTCGCTGAAATGGTCGTTAAAGAAGATGGAACAGTTGAAAACGGTGATACAATAAAGCTTGATTTCGAAGGTTTCGTTGATGGAGAAGCATTCGAAGGCGGTAAAGCTGAGCAATATGATCTTGAAATTGGATCAGGCTCATTCATCCCAGGTTTCGAAGAGCAACTGGTTGGTTTGAAACAGGGTGAGGAAAAAGACGTAGAAGTGAACTTCCCTGAGGAATACCATGCTGCAGAGCTTGCCGGTAAACCTGCAGTCTTCAAAGTAAAAGTACAAGAAATCAAAGCGAAGGAAGTTCCTGAGCTTGACGACGAGCTTGCAAAAGAAATCGATGAAGAAGTCGAAAGTCTTGATGCACTTCGCGCGAAATTAAAAGAAACAACATTGGAAGAGAAGAAAGCAGCATCTGAAACAGCACTTCGCGACGAACTTGTCGAAGCAGCAGCTCGTAACGCTGAAGTGGATATCCCTGAAGTGATGGTCAATAGTGAAGTGGATCGCATGATGGGTGAATTCGAACAACGCCTTCAAATGCAAGGTATGAATTTGGAGCTTTACTTCCAATTCTCAGGACAAAATGAAGAAGCACTCCGTACGCAAATGAATGACGATGCACAGAACCGTGTACGTGTATCATTGGTTCTTGAAGCAATCGGAAAAGCTGAAAACGTTGAAGTTGCAGAAGAAGATATCAATGCAGAACTTGAGAAAATGTCCGAGCAATTCGGCATGGACGTTGAGCAGATCAAGAAAACACTTGGCGGTACTTCAGTACTCGAAAACGATCTTCGTTTTACGAAAACAGTTGAACTTCTAGTTGAAAACGCGAAGATCACTGAATAAAATAAAGAAATAAGGACAAGGTACGGAAGACCGTACCTTGTTTTTCATAGGACGGGGAATAGGCGTTACACGAAGAGGACCGAGTTCTAATTAGTTGATAAAACCCGGATAATCTTGTAAGATTGTCACTTGAATAGGGGTGAGCATATTGTTCAAATTTAATGATGAAAACGATAACTTTAACTGTTCTTTTTGTGGAAAATCCCAGGAACAGGTCCGTAAATTGGTCGCAGGCCAAGGTGTCTATATTTGTGATGAGTGTGTTGAACTTTGTGCTGAGATCGTTGAAGAGGAAGTTGGGCTTGAAGAAGGATTTGAGCTTAAAGACGTTCCGAAGCCGAAAGAAATACAAAATATCCTTAATGAATACCTAATTGGACAGGACCGGGCAAAGAAATCGCTCGCTGTTGCAGTCTATAATCATTATAAACGCGTGAATACAAACAGTAAGGTCGATGATGTCGAGCTGTCGAAATCCAATATTGTTCTGATTGGTCCGACGGGGAGCGGGAAAACATTACTTGCACAAACGCTTGCTCGTATTCTTGACGTTCCGTTCGCAATCGCGGATGCCACATCACTGACAGAAGCAGGTTATGTAGGTGAAGATGTTGAAAACATCTTGCTAAAACTGATTCAAGCAGCAGATTATGATGTGGAACGCGCGGAAAAAGGGATTATCTATATCGATGAAATCGATAAAGTTGCACGTAAATCCGAGAATGCATCCATTACACGTGATGTTTCCGGGGAAGGTGTCCAACAAGCACTTCTTAAAATCCTTGAAGGAACAGTTGCAAGTGTACCGCCACAAGGTGGACGTAAACACCCGCATCAGGAATTCATTCAGATTGATACGACAAACGTTCTCTTTATCGTAGGGGGAGCTTTTGACGGAATTGAGGAAATCATTAAACGTCGTATCGGGCAAAAAGTGATTGGTTTCGGTACAGAGCAAAAGAGCGTGAAGGAAGATAAAACGCTATTAGCGAAGCTGATTCCTGAAGATCTTCAACGTTTTGGTCTGATTCCGGAGTTCATCGGCCGTCTTCCGGTCATCGCGACACTGGAGCAGCTAAGTGAGGAAACGCTTTATCAAATCTTGACTGTACCTAAAAATGCAATTGTCAAACAGTATCAAAAGATGCTGGAACTTGACAACGTAGCGCTTCGCTTCGAAGATGGCGCATTGCTGGAAATTGCAAAAGAAGCAATCGAACGGAAGACAGGAGCACGTGGTCTACGTTCAATTATTGAAAATATCATGCTTGATGTGATGTACGAGCTGCCATCTCTTGAAGAGGTGACTGAATGTGTCATTACACAGGATGCTGTCTTAGGGAAAGCGAGCCCAATCCTGATTAAGGAAGATGGGTCCAGTCTTGATTTGGATAATGAGAAAAATTCGGCGTAACGCCTGAAGGATGAAGCTGACTCCGACGAAGCGCGTACAATAGCGCTCATCGGTTGTCAGCTTTTTTCACCTTGTTTGGGTGTTCGGAAATTGGATTTTACATACATATGGAGGTGACTTCCGCATGTCGACGAATAAAAAGAAAAACATACCTTTACTCCCTTTGCGAGGGCTACTTGTTTATCCGACGATGATTTTACATATTGATGTTGGAAGAGAGCGCTCTGTCTTTGCTATTGAACATGCGATTGCCCAGGATAATCTACTCTTTCTTGCAACACAGCAAGATACGGGCAATGAAAATCCGGAGGCGGAAGACCTATACCAAATCGGGACGTTGGCGAATGTGAAATCGTTGACCCAACTGCCCAATGGCACATACCGTGTTCTGATTGAAGGCCTTGAACGGGCAGAGTGGTCGAATTATCAAGAAGCAGATTTGTATCCTGTTGTCGATGTAGTAGGCTTTCCTGATGATGATACAAAAGACGCTGAGACAGAAGCACTGTCACGTACCTTGCTTACTTATTTCAAGAAGTATTCCAAAGTTTCAAAAAAAGTGTCGAAAGAAACGTATGATACTGTTGCAGCGATTACTGAGCCGGGAAGACTCGCAGATATGATTGCTTCTTATTTGCCACTAAAACTTATTGCGAAGCAAGAAGTTTTAGAAACGATTGATGTCCATGAACGCTTGGAATGGCTGATTAGCCGATTATATAATGAACAAGAAGTGCTAAACCTTGAACGGAAAATAAATGAACGTGTCAAGGAAGCGATGGAAAGAACACAAAAAGAGTTTTATTTGCGTGAACAAATGAAAGCGATTCAAACCGAACTAGGGGATAAGGACGGCAAAGGTTTAGAAGTCGCCGAATTGACTGAACGGATTGAAGGGGCCGAAATGCCTGAAGGGGTCAAAGAAGCTGCGTTGCGGGAACTGGACAGGTATGAAAAAATACCATCCGCCGCCGCCGAAAGTGGCGTCATCCGGAACTATATTGAATGGCTTGTGACATTGCCATGGTCTGATGCAACCAAGGATCAGCTTGATATCAATCGTTCAGCAGACATTTTGAACCGTGATCATGATGGATTAGAAACGGTGAAAGAACGTGTTCTTGAATATTTGGCGGTACGACAGCTGACGAATTCGTTGCGCGGTCCGATTCTTTGTCTAGAAGGGCCTCCGGGTGTTGGGAAAACATCGCTGGCCAGGTCGATTGCTGAATCACTTGGAAGAAAATTCGTCCGTATTTCTCTAGGAGGCGTACGCGATGAATCGGAAATACGAGGACATAGGCGAACGTACGTGGGGGCGATGCCGGGCAGGATTATCCAAGGAATGAAAAAAGCGGGGAAAATCAATCCCTTAATCCTTCTTGACGAAATTGATAAAATGTCCAATGATTTCCGCGGTGATCCATCTGCCGCAATGCTTGAAGTCCTTGATCCGGAACAAAATAATGCATTCAGTGACCATTACATTGAAGAACCGTATAATTTGTCGAATGTCTTATTTATCGCAACTGCGAATAATTTAAGCGCGATTCCGGGCCCACTCCGCGATCGGATGGAAATCATTTCGATTGCCGGCTATACGGAAATCGAAAAGAATTCCATTGCTAAAAACCACTTGATACCTAAACAGCTCAAAGAACATGGGCTGACAAAGTCCCAGGCCCGCTTCAATGATGCGGCCATTATGGACATCGTCAGGTATTATACAAGGGAAGCCGGTGTACGGGGCTTGGAGCGTGAAATTGCGGGTATATGCCGGAAGGTTGCAAAACAGATTGTCACAGGTGAAAAGAAAAGCGTGACAATTAGCCCGAAAACACTTGAGTCATTGATTGGAAAAAGAAAGTTCAGATTTGGTCAAGCGGAAACGGTCAATCAGGTTGGAGTCGCCACGGGCCTTGCATATACACAAGTCGGTGGAGATACGTTGCAAATCGAAGTTTCTTTATCGCCAGGAAAAGGCAAACTCATTCTGACGGGTAAGCTGGGGGATGTCATGAAAGAATCCGCCCAAACAGCACTTTCCTATGTTCGTTCAAAGACAGAAGAATATGGGATTGATCCTAAATTCCATGAGACTTCTGATATCCATATCCATGTTCCTGAAGGAGCCATTCCGAAAGACGGACCTTCAGCAGGTGTAACAATCGCAACAGCTCTTGTTTCTGCCTTGACAAAACGTCCTGTTCGACGTGAAGTAGGCATGACAGGTGAAATCACACTTCGCGGGCGCGTGTTGCCTATTGGTGGAGTGAAAGAAAAGACATTAAGCGCACATCGGGCCGGTTTGACGACGATTATCTTACCGCGTGATAATGAGCGTGACATCGAAGATATTCCGGAAAGCGTCCGGGAGGAATTGACATTCAAACTTGTTTCCGACGCAGAAGAGGTCCTCGAAATCGCATTGGAGGCGACTTCCGAATGAAAGTCCATAACGTTGAAATGATTATGAGTGCCGTAAGACCTGAGCAATATCCTACAGAGGGGTACCCAGAGTTTGCGCTCGCGGGCCGCTCAAATGTTGGGAAATCGTCATTTATCAATAAAATGATTGGCAGAAAAAGCTTAGCACGAACATCATCAAAACCTGGTAAAACACAAACATTAAATTTTTATAAAATTGAAGAACAACTATTTTTCGTCGATGTACCTGGATATGGTTATGCAAAAGTATCCAAATCATCGCGCGAAACATGGGGTAAATTCATCCAACAATATATGACAGAGCGGGATCATCTTCGTGCTGTTATTCAAATCGTCGATTTGCGTCACCCGCCGAGCGCGGATGACTGTAACATGTATGATTTTCTTGTGAATTATAATATCCCGACCATTGTCATTGCGACAAAAGCGGATAAAATCCCACGTGGGAAGTGGGAAAAACATAAAAAAATCGTCCGTGAAACGCTTGAAATGCGAAGCTACGATCCACTTATCATCTTTTCATCTGAAAAGGGGATTGGCATCGAGGAAGCATGGAGAGAAATTGAAAGCAGAATGTAATATAAAACACCAGAAAAACCCGGTAGACAATCCATCGTCACCGGGTTTTCTGACAGATAACCTGTTTCTAGATTTTGAAAGCTAATCGTTTGCAATAGGGTGAGGAAATGTTTATTATTAGATAATAATCATTATAAAAAGAACTGCTGAACCGTTCATAGTCATACGTTGTTCACAAATTATCAACCCAAAATACGAGACCTTATGCTATAATGGAAAGCGTGAAATAGAACGTGAGAGGTGTGACCACCCGATGCATACAATCGTAGTCGGTGTTAATCACCGGACAGCACCGGTCGAAATAAGAGAGAAATTGTCTTTTGTTGAATCGGAATTGCCACAGGCAATGCAAACATTGCAACAGCAAAAAAGTATATTAGAAAACATTATAATTTCGACATGTAATCGTACAGAAATCTACGCGGTTGTCGATCAGCTCCATACAGGCCGATACTATGTTAAAAGTTTCTTGGCGGAGTGGTTCGATATGCCGTTGGAGTCATTATCATCCCACTTGGTCATCCAAGAGAATGACGGTGCAATTGAACATCTGTTGCGTGTTTCAGCGGGAATCGATTCCATGGTACTTGGGGAGACGCAAATTTTAGGACAGGTCCGAAACAGCTTCCTGGAAGGTCAAACAATCGGAACGACAGGAACCGTTTTTAACGAACTTTTTAAGCAAGCTGTTACGTTCGCTAAAAAAGCGCATACCGAAACTGCTATCGGTGAAAATGCCGTCTCGGTTTCTTACGCCGCTGTAGAACTGGGAAAGAAAATCTTCGGTACTTTGGATGATAAGCACATTGCGATTCTTGGTGCGGGGAAGATGGGTGAACTAGCCCTTAAAAACTTGAACGGCAGCGGTGCCGGAAAAGTGACAGTCATCAATCGGACATTATCCAAAGCGGAAGAGCTTGCGGGTAAATTTGGCGGTGTAGCAAAGTCGATGAGTGAACTGCAATGCGCACTCCTTGAGGCAGATGTCCTGATCAGTTCAACAGGCGCAACAGGATTTGTCATCGATGTTGAATTGATGAAGCTTGTGAACAGACTGCGTAAAGGAAAACCACTTTTCATGGTCGATATCGCAGTTCCACGTGATCTGGATCCACGGATTGGTGAGTTACCGAATGTATTCCTTTATGATATCGATGACTTACATGGAATTGTCGAGGCGAATCTAGCTGAAAGAAAACGGGCCGCGGAAGAAATCGGGATTATGATTGAAAAGGAACTTGTACAGTTCAAAGAATGGATTGCTACACTCGGTGTCGTTCCCGTCATTTCAGCTCTCCGTCAAAAAGCGCATCATATCCAGTCAGAGACGATGGCGAGCATTGAAAACAAAATGCCGAATCTGACTGAACGCGAAAAGAAATTGTTAAATAAACATACAAAATCAATTGTCAATCAATTACTAAAAGATCCTATCCTACAGGCAAAAGAACTGGCTATGGATTCGAATGGCGCGGAAAAACTGGAATTGTTCCAGCAAATTTTCGGCATCGATGAAGACGTAGTGAAAGAAAAAGAAACGCTTGCGCAACAAGCGAAAGATCGTTTGAAAGTCAGAGCAGAACGAAACAAAACAGCACAGCCACACTTGACTTTTTAAACAGAATTTTGTCCGCGAGACATAGGGAGTAATAAGAGGTGTTTCAGCATCAGTGTGATACACTATTGATGTATGGAAACACCTCTTTATTTTGGAAAGGCAGAGAAGTCATCATGGCTGATATGACGATGGCGAGATTGCATGAAATCATGGTTGTCTTATACGCAGTGAGTCTCGTCTTTTACTTTATCGATTATTTGAATAAAGACACGGTTGTACATCGAAGCGCTTTTTGGATTTTGTCCGCCGTCTATTTCCTGCAGACAGTTTTTTTGATCATGTCTATTTTCGAGAAACAACGATTTCCTGTCCTCACACTGTTTGAGGGCATCTATTTTTATGCTTGGCTCTTAATAACCATATCGATTATTCTACATTTGTTTTACAAAGTTGGGTATGCCGTTTTTTTCTTAAATGTGATTGGTTTCATATTTATGACAATTCATACTTTTGCGCCCGTGCAAATTGAACAATCGCCAATCGGAGAAACGCTTATCTCGGAATTGCTGTTCATCCACATTACATTTGCCATCTTATCCTATGCGGCATTTGCGATGTCCTTTGTTTTTTCCATCCTCTATCTTCTAGTTTATAAAATACTAAAGAAGAAGAAATGGTCGAAACAGTTCGGGAGACTTCCATCCTTACATCAAGCGATGATTGGTATGAAGGTATCCGTTTACACAGGCATACCGCTATTGTTCGTCAGTTTGGTACTCGGCATGCAGTGGGCGCATGTGGCATTGCGAGAATGGTCTTTTTTTGATGTGAAAATCATCGGTTCGTTTTTCTTGCTTGCGATTTATGGCTCTGTATTATTTTTGACGCGGAGTGGCAAGCTGACAGGAAACGATTTGGCATGGGCCAATGGGGTCGCTTTTCTTTGTGTAATCATTAATTTTTTCCTCGGCAGCAGGCTGTCGGAGTTCCATTTTTGGGTATAAAACAAAAGTGCTGGTGCCCGGAGTTCTAGACGTGAACAAAAGCGTAGGGCGTAGATGGGCAGACATTACGAAAGGTTGGATTAGCTTGAGAAAAATCATCGTAGGTTCAAGAAGAAGTAAGTTGGCATTGACACAAACAAATTGGTTTATCGACCAGATGAAAGCGGCAGGGGCGCCGTTTGAGTTTGAAGTGAAGGAAATCGTCACAAAAGGCGATCAGATATTGGATGTCATGTTATCGAAAGTCGGCGGTAAAGGGCTATTCGTGAAAGAAATCCAGCAAGCGCTCTACAACAAGGAAATCGATTTCGCCGTACATAGCATGAAAGATATGCCAGGCGTGCTTCCGGAAGGTCTTGTCATCGGCTGCATTCCACCGCGTGAAGATGCACGTGATGCTTTCATTTCAAATGGACATGTGAAATTCATGGATTTGCCTGTCGGAGCTGTTGTTGGTACATCCAGTTTACGCCGGAGTTCACAGTTGCTTCTACTCCGTCCTGACTTGGAAATCAAATGGATTCGTGGCAATATCGATACACGATTGCAGAAATTGCATGATGGTGAGTATGATGCGATCTTACTTGCAGCTGCGGGTATGAAGCGGATGGGCTGGAGCGAAGACGTGATCACGGAATACATGTCCGCCGAAGACTGCATCCCGGCTGTGGGTCAAGGAGCACTTGCGATTGAATGTCGTGAAGATGATGCTGAACTGCTAGCAGAACTCGCAAAAATGTCTGATGAAAAGACTTGGAAAGAAGTCGAGGCGGAACGGACATTCCTTACGGCAATGGACGGATCCTGTCAGGTCCCGATTGCCGGTTTCGCGCAGTATGATGGAAAAAATGTAGACTTTACAGGGTACATTGCCTCTCCTGATGCAACACAAATCTTCAAACATTCTTTTGTAGCCGAAGATCCAGTGGAAGCAGGGAAAGAAGTGGCTAAAATACTACGTGCTGAAGGTGCTTCAGAAGTGATTGAGAAAGTGAAGGCGGAAATGGATGCTTGACGGTCAACCGCTATTTGGAGAAACGGTGATATTTACAGGGACACCAAAGTCTGCAGATGTTTTTGATCTTGTGAAGGCATATGGGGGCACACCGGCTTCATTACCCCTTATTCAGGTGGAGGAGCTGGTGGAAACGACAGACGCATTGCGATTGAACGCATGTCCGACGTATGATTGGCTTATTTTCACAAGTCAAAGTGCAGTCGCTGCATTTGCGGCCAAACTAGAGCGTCATCAGGTTTCGGTAAAGACAATCCCATCCCATATTGCGGCAGTGGGAACGAAGACGGCAGGAGCGCTTGAAAAGTTGGGCTTTACAGTCGACTTCATCCCGACTGTTTTCAGTGCAGATACATTCGTCAAGGAATTCGAGCCATCTGACACAGCGATTCGTCGCCTCTTGTTTTTGAGAGGCTCCATTGCAGGTCCCACCATTAAAGAAGAATTGCCTTTCGAAGTGGATGAGTGGACCGTCTATTCAACGGAGCGTGCGACGGATTCGATTGGCAGACTCGTTGATCTATTGCAAAGGGAAGAGAAAATGACTGTTCTTTTTGCAAGTCCCTCGGCGGTGAAAGTGTTTACCGAGGAAATTGTGCCGAAAGTGGGTTGGGGTCATTATACGATCGGAGCAATCGGTCATGTGACTGAAAAAGCGCTTGTCGATGCAGGGGCGACTGTACATGTCCGGCCTGATACATACACACTCATGGATCTCGTCAAAACGTTGGCGGGACGAAAGGAAGGGTAAATTTTGGAGACACTACAATTCAGACGCAACAGACGTTTACGCAATTCAAGCACAATCCGTTCAATGGTGAGAGAAACGGTTTTACAGAAAGAAGATTTTATTTATCCCATTTTCGTTATTGAAGGGGAGAATGTAAAAAATCCGGTTTCTTCGATGCCGGGAGTGTTTCAATTTTCGTTGGACCAACTGGCGAATGAAATAGACGAAGTCGTTGCACTAGGTATACCTTCAGTCATCCTGTTCGGCGTTCCATCGGAGAAGGATGCAACAGGTACAGGTGCCTATCATGAGCATGGCATCGTTCAACAGGGAATCCGTTTAGTAAAAGAACGGCATCCGGAACTTGTCGTCATTGCGGATGCATGCTTATGTGAATATACGGATCATGGACATTGCGGTGTTGTGGAAGGCGAGAAGGTATTGAACGATCCATCGCTCGAGTTGCTGGTGCGAACAGCGGTTAGCCAAGCTGAAGCTGGAGCGGATATCATCGCACCATCGAATATGATGGACGGTTTTGTCGTGGCGATTCGTCAAGGGTTGGATGCTGCAGGGTTTATAGACATTCCGATTATGTCTTATGCTGTGAAATATGCTTCCGCTTATTATGGTCCGTTTCGTGAAGCGGCGGATTCCACTCCGCAGTTCGGAGATCGAAAAACCTATCAAATGGACCCTGCTAACCGCATGGAAGCAATGCGTGAAGCTGAGTCGGACGTTGAAGAAGGTGCGGATTTCCTTATTGTCAAGCCGGCATTGTCCTATCTTGATATTATCCGCGATGTGAAAAATAATTTCGTCTTACCGATTGTCGCTTATAATGTGAGTGGCGAATATGCGATGGTCAAGGCTGCTGCACAAAACGGTTGGATTGAAGAAAAGAAAGTCGTTCTTGAAACGTTGACAAGTATGAAGCGTGCAGGTGCGGATATTATTATGACGTATCATGCAAAAGATGCGGCGCGCTGGTTGGAGGAGAAATAAATGGGCAGAAATTATGAAAACTCAAAACAAGCATTTACGAAAGCTGTAGATCTTATGCCAGGCGGCGTGAACTCGCCTGTCCGTGCATTCAAATCGGTCAATATGGACCCGATTTTCATGCAAAGTGGAAAAGGGGCAACGATTACCGATATCGATGGCAATGAATACATCGATTATGTCCTATCATGGGGGCCTCTAATTCTCGGACATACGGATCCTGATGTCGTCGAGGGGATTAAACGAATTGCAGAAACAGGGACAAGTTTCGGTGCACCGACCCTGCTGGAAAATGAGTTGGCACAACTCGTCATCGACCGTGTTCCATCGATTGAAATGATTCGTATGGTTTCATCTGGAACGGAAGCGACTATGAGCGCATTGCGGTTGGCGCGCGGCTTTACAGGCCGGAATATTATCTTGAAGTTCGAAGGTTGTTACCATGGACATGGAGACTCGCTATTGATAAAAGCGGGATCGGGCGTTGCGACACTCGGCCTTCCAGATAGCCCGGGTGTTCCTGAATCCATTGCTAAAAATACGATTACGGTTGCTTATAACGATCTTGAAAGTGTCAAAGTGGCATTTGACGAGTTCGGGGACGACTTGGCGGCGGTCATTGTTGAACCTGTGGCAGGCAATATGGGGGTCGTCCCACCTGTGCCAGGTTTCCTTGAAGGGTTACGTGAACTGACAGAGAAAAACGGCACACTGTTGATTTTTGACGAAGTGATGACGGGCTTCCGTGTCGGCTACAACAGTGCACAAGGTCATTACGGCATTACGCCTGATATCACATGCCTCGGCAAAGTGATTGGCGGCGGACTTCCTGTTGGCGCGTACGGCGGTAAACGTGAGATCATGGAAAATATCGCACCTGCGGGAACGGTTTACCAAGCAGGGACGCTATCCGGTAACCCGCTGGCAATGACTGCCGGGATTGAAACGTTGAAAAAATTGACGCCTGCATCGTATGACCATTTCATGAAACTGGGCGACCAGCTTGAAGCCGGTTTCCGGGAAGCGGCAGAGAAGTATAATATACCGCATACAGTGAATCGTGCAGGCTCGATGATTGGCTTTTTCTTTACAAATGAAAACGTATCGGATTATGACAAGGCGAAAACATCCGATCTTGAATTATTCGCGGACTACTACCGCTTGATGGCTGAAGAAGGTATTTTCCTCCCACCATCCCAGTTCGAAGGGATGTTCCTGTCGACGGCACATACGGAAGAGCATATTGCAAAAACCGTTGAGGCATTCGATAACGTATTTGCACAACTTGCACGATAAATGATATAAAAAGGCATACCTGAAAATCACATTCAGGTATGCCTTTTTTGTTCATTTTTATTAAACAAGTGATTTGTATTGAAAGCGCAATTCAAAGCTGGAAACAATTACGATGAGGCATAATTGATTAAATCAATCGATTTACAACTTAATAGGCGCCCGTTTCGTCAGTTGACGAATCATCCATAACACTATACTTACCAAAATTACAATACCGACGATGGATACGAATACAGGGAAGTCCAGTGATGCGAACATGTCATGGACTGGTAAATCTAAAGCTATGCTTAACAGGAGATCCTGCGCATAGAGGACGACAAATGCGATAACAATGCAAAGTAAACCGGGAAGAACGCCATAGCGGTAAAACCCAGAGCCGATCAACCAACCGACTAGGTAATACATCAGAATATTAGAGGCGAAAACGACAATGGCTACTAACCAATTATCTTGAAGATCGACAAATGGCGTTAGAATGATGGATTGAATAAAGTTTCCAATCAGATTACCGTCATCTTCCGTGAATCGGTTTGCGAGTTGGCTCCTTGTCAGGATAGGAAAGTTCATTAAGTTAATGATGAAAATTTGAAGGGCTGCTATCACGCTTGCGATGATCGGAATGCTGAACGAAAGACCGACAGAAGCGATGGCAGCACCTTTAAAATAATCTTTTCGCGTTACGCCACTGCTCACATAATATTGGAGAAATGCGTAGGCAGCGATAATACCAATGACGAGCATATAAATGTTCGAGGAGACAAAAACGGCATCAAAATAGCTGTTCATGCCATTCCCATTCCCATTCAATCCCTATTGGAAGGAAGGCTTTTACAATTTGAATGAGTAAAAGTATCCCTAAAAACCCAAGTGTCCATAGTATTTGAATCCAATAGAGATCCGTGGCCACTTTAGGATAAATTGCCTTTGCTTTCATCTTCGTATCCCTCCCCAGTAAGATGAATAAATAAATCTTGCAGCGATAACGGACCGACTTCTAGCCCATGCAACCGGGCGTCTTGACGATTATGTTCAGTTAGCTCACCGTAAACCATTACGGATTTTACATTGCCCAATTCTTGTACATTTAGTTGTTTCATGGTTCGGACGAAATCATCTACCTTTTGTGCTTCTCCTGTAATGGAAGCGCCTTTAGCAATTAGCGATTCATATTCTTCTTGGAGAACTATCTTACCTTGATGCAATATCAGGATCTCATCAAAGAGATAATCCATTTCGGATACGAGATGTGTTGACATGATGATGATTCGTGGGTGATTGGCTTGATCCTCTAGTAATTCCCGATAGAAGATTTCTCTTGTAGGGGCATCCATTCCAAGATAAGCTTCATCGAAAATTGTAATCGGTGCCCGACTTGCTAACCCAATCGTGACATTCAGGGCAGATTGCATTCCTTTTGAAAATTCCTTTACTTTTTTATCTAAGGGCAGATTGAACTTTTTCATAAGATATTGTGCATATTCCCTATCGAAAAAGGGGCGGTATCTTTCAATACCTTCCAGTACTTCTTTTACATTGTCTGTTTCATCCTTATAATCTTTCGCGTAGATAAAGATGACGTGTTGCATGATAGCGGCATTTTCAAAAGGTTCCTCTCCACCAATGGTTAATGAACCGCTAGTTTGTTCACGAAATGAAGCCAATATCGATAGAAGTGTGGTTTTGCCTGCACCATTTCTCCCTAGAAGTCCATAAACTTTATTTTGTTTGAGCTGAAAGGCAATGTCTCGTAGCGCATCATGATTTCCATAATTCAAATTCAGGTTCGTGACGTTTACTTCCATGGTCATATCTTTTCACTTCCTTTTACTTTTTTAATGAGCTCCACAATTTCCTGCTCAGAAATACCCAGTTTATCTGCTTCTTGAACTAAGCTGATAATATATTCGTCTACAAATACGTCTTTTCGTTTTTGGATGAGTGTATTTCTAGCACCTTCTGCTACAAACATTCCAATCCCTCTTTTCTTATATAGAATCCCTTCATCGACCAATTGATTAATTCCTTTTGAAACAGTCGCGTGATTGATTTTATAAAAACTGACAAGCTGATTCGTAGACGGAGCCTGATCTCCTTCTTTCAAATAATCATTTACAATTTGATCTTCAATTTTTTCGCGGATTTGTAAATAAATTGGTTTGTCATGATTCAGCAGGTTACTCAATGGAATCACCACTTTTCTTTTAAGTTATATACTTAGTTGGTTATACACTCATGTATATAACCATAATAGATGATATGCGACATGTCAATTATTATTTACAGGAAAACTGTTCAACATGTATTGATATAGGAGCTAGGCATTCACATAGTCAACAATCATAAATCCTAGTGCAATGCATTTTGGAAGAATAGTTCTACCTAACTAAATAGACAACTTTCTTCTAACATTCCTGTTCCGCGCATACAATTGTCTGTGAAGGAATAGAGGAGGGGTCTTATGAAGAAAAAGCTATGGACGATGCAGGAAGATTTTGTTTTTCCAGAAAATGCGGGGGTGCCGGCTGGGGCTGAATTGGTCAATGTCACACCTAGGTATACAGAAGAACGTACAGAAGACGCCGTTCGGTTGACGGGCATTTACCATATTGCCGCAAATGTGCAGTTTGAAGAAGGGGAAAGGGGTTCGGGAGCTTTAGATACGGCTATTCTCATTGACGATGTTGAATTGGATGGGAATGGGGGGTATTTTGAATACGCCGTACCGCTGCATATCGATTTGCCACCGGAAGCTGGAAGCCCGTTACAAGTCGTCACAACTTCAACAACAAACGAATTGGACGGACAAGGTTCATTTAGTGTTGTGTGGGATGTAGAATGCTCGTACAAAGAAGCGGTAGCTCAAGTGGAAAAATCTGCATCTATCGGGCTGACGGAAGAACCGTCCGCCAAAGAAGAAAAGTCAAATGCAGTTGTGGAAAAATCAGCTGCATCATCAGAGAAATCGACAGCAGTTGCCGAAAAAACGAGTGCTCCAGAGAAAAAGTCGACAGCAGTTGCCGAAAAAACGAGTGCTCCAGAGAAAAAGTCGACAGCGGTAGCTGAAAAAACGAGTGCTCCAGAGAAAAAGTCGACAGCCAGCTGCTGAAAAACCAAGTGTACTTGAAGAAAATTCAATTGCAGTCGCGCAGGAAACTGAGCAGATTGTTGAAGCTGAAGCGCCGCATGCAACTGCAACAGCGGAAAACGAGGAAATAGCGGAAGAAACCAATGTCAGAAGCAGGGCGGCAGTTGTAATAAATGACAGTGCATACGTCGAAGAATCAGATGAAGCACTGTCATTTATCGCAGGTCTCGGGGACGGTATTTCCACAACAACATTCCGTTCAAATAATGTTTTTGTGCAGGATAAAAGCTAACCCACAAAGTAAACAAAGAAGTAAAAAATCACCCGTGGTCGGGATGATCAACAAGCGAATCAATTGGAATATGCAAAGCGGGATGATGATTCCTTTACAGTAAAACCGTGTTTTCCGAAGCCAGGGCGGCAGTAAGTATGGATTATAACCTTTTCGCATAACACTATCCTTTCGTAATGGACTTGACGAACAACGCGCTATTCCGATACAATGGTGTCAACTGCATATCGATGCGTTGATCGGAAGAGTACGTGAGTCAGTTTAGCTTAGAGAGGGCACCGGTGGTGAAAGGGCCTGTAAACGATTCGCAGAAAGTCACCCGTGAGCAGCTTCTGGGAACGGGATGGGAAAGCCATCCATTAGTAGTAGAAGCCGGTTTGAAACCGTTATTGAATTTTTGAGGTGTACAGTTCTTTGTTGTACACGAATAAAGGTGGTACCGCGAACAACTCCTTCGTCCTTTAAGGCGATAGGAGTTTTTTTGTACCCAAAAATTTAGGAGGAAAAAACATGTCAAATGAAAACTTGTCGATGCCGACAAAATACGATCCGCAGGCAATCGAATCCGGACGCTATGAATGGTGGCTGAAAGGAAAATTCTTTGAAGCACAACCTGAAAGTGATAAAAAACCGTATACCATTGTGATTCCACCACCGAACGTGACGGGAAAACTTCACCTTGGACACGCATGGGATACGACGTTGCAAGATATTTTAACGCGCATGAAACGGATGCAAGGCTATGATGCGTTATGGCTTCCAGGAATGGACCATGCAGGAATCGCTACGCAAGCGCGAGTTGAGGCTAAGCTACGTGAAGAAGGCGTATCACGTTATGACTTGGGTCGTGAGAAATTTGTTGAAGAAACATGGAAATGGAAAGAAGAATATGCAGACCATATCCGTACGCAATGGGCAAAACTTGGTTTAGGTCTTGATTATACACGTGAACGTTTCACACTTGATAAAGGCCTGTCGAAAGCCGTTCAAGAAGTGTTTGTGAAATTATATGAGAAAGACCTTATTTACCGTGGCGAATATATCATTAACTGGGATCCCGCTACAAAAACGGCTTTGTCCGATATTGAAGTAATCCATAAAGATGTTCAGGGTGCTTTCTATCATATGCGTTACCCTCTGGCGGATGGTACGGGTAGCATCGAAATCGCGACAACACGTCCGGAAACGATGCTCGGTGATACAGCAGTCGCTGTCCATCCGGAAGATGAGCGCTACAAGCATCTCATCGGTAAAACGGTTAAATTGCCAATTGTCGGCCGTGAGATTCCAATCGTGGCTGATGATTATGTGGATATGGAATTCGGAAGCGGTGCCGTGAAAATCACGCCTGCACATGACCCGAACGACTTTGAAATCGGGAACCGTCACAATTTGGAACGCATTCTTGTGATGAACGAAGACGGTTCGATGAATAAGCTTGCCGGTACATACGAAGGGATGGACCGTTTCGAATGCCGTAAGCAAATTGTAAAAGACTTACAGGAAATGGGCGTTTTATTCGAAATCGAAGAGCATCTCCATTCGGTCGGTCACTCAGAGCGCAGCGGAGCAGTCGTCGAACCGTACTTGTCAACGCAATGGTTCGTTAAAATGCAACCACTCGCAGATGAAGCCATCAAGCTTCAAGAAGCAGAAGGGAAAGTCAACTTCGTTCCGGAGCGTTTTGAAAAGACTTATTTGAACTGGATGGAAAATATCCATGACTGGTGTATTTCACGTCAGCTTTGGTGGGGACATCGTATCCCGGCTTGGTACCATATTGAAACAGGCGAAGTGCATGTTGGTCATGAAGCACCGGCAGACATTGAAAACTGGAAACAGGATGAAGATGTCCTGGATACATGGTTCTCATCTGCGTTATGGCCGTTCTCGACGTTGGGCTGGCCAGATGTGAACAATGAAGAATTCAAGCGGTATTACCCGACGGATGCACTCGTTACAGGGTATGACATTATTTTCTTCTGGGTGTCACGAATGATTTTCCAAGGCATTGAATTTACAGAACAACGTCCGTTTAAAGATGTGTTGATCCACGGACTCGTACGTGCGGAAGACGGGCGGAAAATGTCCAAATCCCTCGGCAACGGAATTGATCCAATGGATGTTATCGACAAATACGGTGCAGATGCACTCCGTTACTTCTTGTCTACGGGATCGTCTCCAGGTCAGGACCTTCGTTTCTCTATCGAGAAAGTGGAATCCATCTGGAACTTTGCTAATAAAATCTGGAATGCATCCCGTTTTGCATTGATGAATATGGATGGCATGACATATGATGAAATCGATCTATCCGGCGAAAAATCTGCTGCAGATGCATGGATTTTAACGCGCTTGAACGAGACAATCGACCAAGTGACGAAGTTGGCAGATAGATATGAGTTCGGTGAAGTCGGCCGTGCATTGTATAACTTCATCTGGGATGATTTCTGTGACTGGTACATCGAAATGGCGAAATTGCCATTGTACGGAGAAGACGAAGCCGCGAAGAAAATGACGCGTTCCGTACTCGCTTACGTACTTGATAACACGATGCGTCTGCTTCACCCATTCATGCCGTTCATCACAGAAGAAATCTGGCAGAACTTACCGCATGAAGGCGAATCAATCACAGTTGCAGCTTGGCCAGTAGCCGATGCAACATTGACGGACAAATCACGCGCAACGGATATGAAGCTGTTGATGGACATCATCCGCTCCGTACGGAATATCCGGGCGGAAGTGAATACGCCGATGAGCAAAAAAGTGCCGCTTTACATCTCGGCGAAAGACGACGCGACAGTAGCTGTCCTTGGAAGCGAACCGTAGCTACATCGAACGCTTCTGTAATCCAGAGACATTAACACTCGGCAATGGCATCACAGCACCAGGAAAATCGATGTCTGCAGTCGTCACGGGCGCGGAACTATTCTTACCGCTTGAAGGCCTACTCAACATCGACGAAGAAATTGCTCGTTTGACAAAAGAGTTAGCCAAATGGGAAAGTGAAGTAAAACGTGTCCAAGGCAAACTCTCCAACGAACGCTTCATGTCAAAAGCGCCTGAAGCAGTAGTTGAAGAAGAACGCGCCAAAGAAAAGGACTATCTTGAAAAGTACGCAGCGGTAGAGCGTCGTATGCAGGAATTGAAGGAAATTTAATTTGAAGGCATCTCACCTAGTCGGATTGTCGACGGGTGAGATGCTTTTTAATTCCTGTGCTAATATAATCAAATAACTCTGATAATACAATTTGACAATAATATAACCCTTCATTTCTGTGCTAATATAGAATTAATCACAGTGGAAAAAAGTGTGAAGTTGCCGATGATATAGGTATAACGTATTGAGGAAAGAGCCTTTTATGCAAGGTTTTACGACATTTCCAAAGGAGGATTTATTATGAAGAGATTCGAACGGAAAAAGCGAATAGGCGAAAAAGGATTTTCACTTGTGGAAGTACTTGCCTCTATCGTTATTTTATCCTTAATACTTATGACGTTTATGATGATGTTTTATTACTCTGCGAAAACAAGCAGAACATCTGAAAACATAATAGATGCAACGTATATTGCGCAAATCGAAATGGAGAAAGTTTACAACGCTAATAAGGGATCGATAAACGCTGCTTTTACTAGTTTGGGTTACTCTGTAGAACCCTTACCAAAATTCAGGTCTTCATCTCCTACAGGCAAATGGATCACATTTACGAAAAAGAGTGAAGGATTCGATGTGGAAACTCAAATAGAAGTGAATAATGATAAGTTGAAGCGCAGCATAATAGATGTATTTGAAGATGACGTCCATCGTGCAAGAATGCAAAATGTTTTCGTTTGGGAGGGAGAGTAGGTTGAAAAAACACATAAATAGTGAAAGGGGTCTCACACTAGTAGAGTTACTTGCTGCCATTGCCATTAGTTCTATCATTCTCCTATTAATCCTTAATGTTCATTTACTCGGGCAAAATCAATATAAAGAGCAATCGACTAAAGCGGAGCAATTATACGATGTGACGTATGTAGCTAAGGTTGTTACAAAAGAAATTCGAAAAGCTGTTCATGCAGAGACAGATGGCAATAAGAACTTAATTTTAAATAAAGATTTACCGAACGAAATTATCTTTAAAGAAGAAAATAATCAAATACTTTTTAATGGAAGCATACTAGCGCAAGGAACAGTGAGCTTTGATAAAACTGGCAAGAAAATTAAAGTGACTATTGAGAGTAAGGATAAAAAGAAAAATGTTGCAACGGAAATCTATATGAGGTGAGGTGTTTGACTTGAAGATACGCTTCCAAAAAAATAGTGAATATGGTTTCACACTGATAGCGGTTCTCATGGTACTGGTCGTTCTTTCTATCCTAGGACTCAGCATTAACGCAATTGCATCCAATACTGTAAAAACATCAACAGGTGAAAGAGATGACCAGTCAGTGTTTTATGTTGCTGAAGCAGGGGTTGTTAGTGGACTCTATGAAATCGAGGGAATTGTAAAACAAGCATTCCAGGATGTAAATGATGTATTTGAGGGGTTGCCCAATGAAAGGAAAAAAACTTTTAATTTTGAAGCTGAATTTTATTCGCGAATTAATGTTATAGAAGGCTCCCGACCATCCCCCTCATTTGAAGCGAGCTTTGGGGAAACTACTTCTGCTTCGGTCACAGTGAGACTAATAAGTGAAAATCCCTGGGTGTACGAAATTGAATCTATAGGGAATATTGGTAGTAAAACACGAACGGTTACCCAGGAGTTTACGATTAACTTGAATCCGACAGAAAATGAAAGACCTGGTATTCAGGGGAATATGGCTTTGCACGTAAGCAAAAAAATTGATATGGGGGGGAGTGTGAAGATAATCGGTGATGCCAGCATCGAATCTGAAAATCCGAGGGATGTAGTATTTAGTGGAACAGCAGGAGTGACAGGTGAGTTATTTCGAGGATATAAAATTAAGATAGATTTACCGCCATTTCCTACTCAAAAGTATGAAGATTTAAGCCGACTGAGTTTACCAGCAAATCGAAAATTTGTGAAGAATAAAGACGAACAAACAGATTTAGTTAAAGACGGTAAGTTATTAGTTGAAAACTATTTAACACAAGGATATACATTAAACTTGAGTGGGAATATGAAGTTTAACGAAATAGTTCTTAAAAGTAATTATACATTAATAATAAACGTGGGAAATAGTGATAAAGAAATACTAGTGGACCATCTAAATTTGACAAATGGTCATATTAAAATAATTGGTAGTGGAAAACTTACGATACATGTCAAAGATAAAATAACAATGGGATCTGGAAGTACAGTAAATGGAAAACTGAACCCGAGTAATCTTTATGATCATAGTAAACCTGGCAATATTGATCAGCTACAATTAAATTATAAAGGGAATACCTCAGTAGTGTTGGGTGGTGATCAAAAAGTATACGGATCTTTGTATGCTGAATCTGCGAATATTACCATTGGAAACGGTGGAGGTTTCATCGGAAATATTTATACTGGAGGTGCAGAAGTTAAAGTAAATGGTGGTACATGGGTAAATACTCAATTGTTCCTAGCACCAAATGCTGAATTTATTTTAGCAGAAGGCGGAAATATTAAAGGATTGGTTATAGCAGATTCATTTATTGCCACAGGCGGAGGATCACTTACCTATGATGTGACGAATCCGGGTACTGGTTCTGATGGTTCTGAAAAGAACTATGGTGATGGAGAAAATATAATATCCAAAGGACATTTAATTGAAAAATGATTTAGTGTGCGAGTTACTGTTGGGTATAATTTCGTATTCTAAACTCTAAACAATTCTGGCCACTAAGAAATCATTATTCCTTAATAAAAAATAGAAGCCAAGTACAGCCGCATTTTAAACATCTTAAATTACGGCTGTACCAGGCACTTTTGTAGTTTTCTACACGAAGTAAATTCACTTACCAATCTGTCCTCATGATGTTTCAACAGTTCATCGAGACGATTATTGGCTCTGTAAAACAGTTTTCCCTGTGAAGATATGACATATTCAACTTCAAGCTGTTTCATCTTTTTCAATGAGGTGAGATAGGACTGTGATGGATTGGCTTCTCCATGAAATCAATACGAAATAGTAGGGTGATTTCCAGCACTTTTGATAGTTATGAAAGAGATTTTGTATATATGTTCTTTCCAGACTGTAAAATCCATCTCAGCATCCATTTTTGTCATGGAAACTCAAGCTTTGGTCTTCTGTTGAAGGCCGCATCGATTCAGTGTCCAGCCATTTTCCTCCTCTTTTCTTACACTTAAGCTAAACCACTCCAATTGTTTTCTCTGAAATTCCAATCAGTTAGTGAATCTGCATCAGTTGTGTAGAACCAGATTTGGCAAGCTTTCTTTCCACGTACCCCATCAATCTTTCCGCCACCGAAAAATCATGGGTCTGATACAATGATCTTGCGCCGACGGGGTCTTCAATTTCATTTAACAACAAACTACCATCCGGCAAAAGAAGAAAATCGATACCAATATAATCACTGTTTAAGGCGCGTGCAATTAATGTGGCGTCTATTTGTTGCCATATTGCAAGATCGTATTTTTCGATAGAGCCGCCGAGGGTGTAGTTGGACTTAAAGGAACCGTTGCCTGTACGCTTGACGGCTCCGAGAACTTCTTGTCCTAGCATAAATACTCGGACGTCCGTAGCACCTGATTCGATGAATGGCTGGAAGATGAGGGAACGGTTTTCGAATTGGAGAACAAAGGATTTCGCATCCGCTTCGGTCGTGCAAAGTTTCACTTCTGTCCCACCATGGCCATCGACCGTTTTCAAGACGCAAGGATACGATTCAATATCATTAACCGAACGCACTTTTTTTGTCGGAACTGCCGGTACGCCAAGTAGGGTAGCGAGTTCGAATGTCTTTAGCTTATCATTCGCAATTCGGTTCACTTCCGCCCGGTTCATCAAGCGGAAACCGTCTTTGTTCGAAAGACACTGCTTTTTCTGGATTTCGATCTCGGAAAAGAATAAAATCCGCATCTTTATCGGGTTGTTCCTCATCGACCAGCAAATGAAGATCAATCCCGAGTTTTGTGGATTCTTTTATCAAATCATCAATAAATGCCCAATTCCGCACTGATTCTTCACTTGAATAATAAACGTAGCCTTTCATCCGATTTTCCTCAATATATACGCAATCATTGCATCGGCGACATTAACGCCTGTGACATTATAAATATTGCGGATATGTGCGGCCGCATTCACTTCGCAAACGAGTGGTTCTTCATTTTCACCGAACAGCAAGTCCACACCTGCAAACTCCGCACCGACAGCTTCTGCAGCCCGGATGGCCAACACTTTTTGTTCTTCCGTTAGTTCGACTTCTGTTGCGACACCGCCATTTGTAATGTTCGCCCGGAAATCGGTTTCGGAATAGCGGTACATCGCGGCAACAATCTCACGCCGACAATGTTCACGCGGATATCGCGGCCTCTACTTGAAGCGATGAATTTCTGGAAGATATAGTCCACGCCGCGTAGCTCATCTGTTTTTTCATAAAATTGTTCTTCGGTTTCAATCAAATACACTTTCATGCCAAATGAGCCATGACCTTCTTTAATGATCATCGGTAATCCGAGGCGTTCCAAAACGCGCTCGTAGTAGCCGGAATCTTTGATGGTGAATTTCGGATATACTTTTGGTGCAATAATCGTTTCTGGCATTGGAATCGCATGTTTTGAAAGTTCGAGGTATTGTTTCGCTTTATTGTCACATGTTTCGATCACTTCGGGATCATTGAAGACGGGTATACCTGCGTTCTTTAGAAACGTTGCCAGTAAAATATCTTTATCCAAGAAGACGATGAAATCGGGACGCTTTTCCAGTACCTTATCCAAATTCATCATCACTTCATAATTTTTCTTTAGTTCGGCTTGGATGCCTACGCGTTCCGCCGCTTCTTTCAACAACTGTGCCTGATCTTTGAATTTATCATTCGTCAGACTACCATTATAAATTACCCAACAACTGTGCATGAAGAAACCTCCGGCCATGATATACTCTTTCTAACTAGATTTTAGCATACGGAGGGATAATTTTGATTCCAAAATTAGATCAATATAAAGAACGATGGGGAATCGAAAGTGATGATGCGATCAAACCGGGTTTGGAAGCCGTGCAGAAAGCACTTATCGCGGTAGGGAGTCCGGAAAAGAAATTGCATATCATTCATGTTGCTGGGACGAATGGAAAAGGGTCAACAATTGCGTTCATGGAAGCAATTTTAAAAGAACACGGTTTTTCGACAGGTGTTTTTTCTTCGCCTGCTATCGTCGACATTCATGATCAGATTCGCATCAATGGCGAACTCATTTCAGCAGAAGAACTGGATAAATCGTTCCGCACGATGAAGGAAGCAGGACTCAGTGGGTTACTGACAAATTTTGAATTGTTGACGGTTGCTGCGTTTGTGACCTTTGGCCGGTTAGCGCCTGACTATGTGTTACTGGAAACAGGAATGGGCGGGAAATTGGACAGCACCAATGTCGTCAAGCCACTCGCTTCAGTTATTACGAGTATTGCACTCGATCATACGGCTTTTTTAGGTACTACAATCGCCCAAGTTGCGGAGCAAAAGGCAGGCATCATAAAAGAGGGGACGCCAGTCGTTACAGGACCATTGCCAGAAGAAGCGCTTGCTGTCGTACGTGAGGTCGCAAGTGGGAAAGGAAGTCCATGTTTCATTTATAAGGAACATTTTAGGATGGATGAGAATAAATTCAAAGGCATTGAAACGTTTCAACTGGTGGACAGGAAGATGAAAGGTGCCCATCAAGGTGTGAACGCCGCTGTTGCCATTGAAGCACTGCTGGTTGCAGGTATTCAACTTGTGGAACAATCCGTAGGACAAGCACTAGCGACAGCACAGCTTGCTCGCCGTTTCGAGGAGATTTCACCGGGGGTATATATGGACGGGGCGCATAATCCAGCAGCCGCAAAAGTGTTGGCGGATACAATCCGTTCAGAGTTCCCTGGCGAAAAAGTGGACTTCGTGATTGGAATGTTGAAAGGGAAAGACATTGAGAATACGCTTAATGAATTGATACCCGTAGCTGCTTCGTTCACATTTGTAAGTTTTCCTCATCCGCAGGCGGCTTCTGGGGAGGAAATGATGGGCTATTGTCATCATCAAGTGAAAAAAGTGGTAAATGATTTTGATCGTACAATACTGCTAGAAAAAGAAAATGATAGAAAGAAGATCGTCACGGGTTCCTTGTATTTGATTGCCGGTCTTGCGAATTAAGGGCAATGAATCTGCATCAGTTGTGCAGATCCAGATTTTGCAAGCTTTCTTTCCACGTACCCCATCAATCTTTCCGCCACCGAAAAATCATGCGTCTGATACAACGATCTCGCGCCGACGGGGTCTTCAATTTCATTCAACAACAAACTACCGTCCGGCAAAAGGAGAAAATCGATACCAATATAATCACTGTTTAAGGCGCGTGCAATTAATGTGGCGTCTATTTGTTGCCATATTGCAAGATCGTATTTTTCGATAGAGCCGCCGAGGGTGTAGTTGGACTTAAAGGAACCGTTGCCTGTACGCTTGACGGCTCCGAGAACTTCTTGTCCTAGCATAAATACTCGGACGTCCGTAGCACCTGATTCGATGAATGGCTGGACGATGAGGGAACGGTTTTCGAATTGGAGAACAAAAGATTTCGCATCCGCTTCGGTCGTGCAAAGTTTCACTTCTGTCCCACCATGGCCATCGACCGTTTTCAAGACGCAAGGATACGATTCAATATCATTAACCGAACGCACTTTTTTTGTCGGAACTGCCGGTACGCCAAGTAGGGTAGCGAGTTCGAATGTCTTTAGCTTATCATTCGCAATTCGGTTCACTTCCGCCCGGTTCATCAAGCGGAAACCGTTTTGTTCGAAAGACACTGCTTTTTCTGGATTTCGATCTCGGAAAAGAATAAAATCCGCATCTTCGTCGGGTTGTTCCTCATCGACCAGCAAATGAAGATCAATCCCGAGTTTTGTGGATTCTTTTATCAAATCATCAATAAATGCCCAATTTCGCACTGATTCTTCACTTGAATAATAAACGTAGCCATTCATCCGATTTTCCTCAATATATACGCAATCATTGCATCGGCGACATTAACGCCTGTGACATTATAAATATTGCGGATATGTGCGGCCGCATTCACTTCGCAAACGAGTGGTTCTTCATTTTCACCGAACAGCAAGTCCACACCTGCAAACTCCGCACCGACAGCTTCTGCAGCCCGGATGGCCAACGCTTTTTGTTCTTCCGTTAGTTCGACTTCTGTTGCGACACCGCCATTTGTGATGTTCGCCCGGAAATCGGTTTCGGAATAGCGGTACATCGCCGCAACAATCTCACCGACCGACAATGTTCACGCGGATATCGCGGCCTCTACTTGAAGCGATGAATTTCTGGAAGATATAGTCCACGCCGCGTAGCTCATCTGTTTTTTCATAAAATTGTTCTTCGGTTTCAATCAAATACACTTTCATGCCAAATGAGCCATGACCTTCTTTAATGATCATCGGTAATCCGAGGCGCTCCAGCACGCGCTCGTAGTAGCCGGAATCTTTGATGGTGAATTTGGGATATACTTTTGGTGCAATAATCGTTTCTGGCATTGGAATCGCATGTTTTGAAAGTTCGAGGTATTGTTTCGCTTTATTGTCACATGTTTCGATCACTTCGGGATCATTGAAGACGGGTATACCTGCATTCTTTAGAAACTTGGCCAGTAAAATGTCTTTATCTAAGAAGACGATGAAATCGGGGCGCTTTTCCAGTACCTTATCCAAATTCATCATTACTTCATAATTTTTCTTTAGTTCAGCTTGAATGCCTGCGCATTCCGCCGCTTCTTTCAACAACTGTGCCTGATCTTTGAATTTATCACTTGTCAGACTACCATTATAAATTACCCAACAACTGTGCATGAAGAAACCTCCGGCCATGATATACTCTTTCTAACTAGATTTTAGCATACGGAGGGATAATTTTGATTCCAAAATTAGATCAATATAAAGAACGATGGGGAATCGAAAGTGATGATGCGATCAAACCGGGTTTGGAAGCCGTGCAGAAAGCACTTATCGCGGTAGGGAGTCCGGAAAAGAAATTGCATATCATTCATGTTGCTGGGACGAATGGAAAAGGGTCAACAATTGCGTTCATGGAAGCAATTTTAAAAGAACACGGTTTTTCGACAGGTGTTTTTTCTTCGCCTGCTATCGTCGACATTCATGATCAGATTCGCATCAATGGCGAACTCATTTCAGCAGAAGAACTGGATAAATCGTTCCGCACGATGAAGGAAGCAGGACTCAGTGGGTTACTGACAAATTTTGAATTGTTGACGGTTGCTGCGTTTGTGATTTTTGGCCGGTTAGCACCTGACTATGTGTTACTGGAGACAGGAATGGGCGGGAAATTGGACAGCACCAATGTCGTCAAGCCACTCGCTTCAGTTATTACGAGTATTGCACTCGATCATACGGCTTTTTTAGGTACTACAATCGTCCAAGTTGCGGAGCAAAAGGCAGGCATCATAAAAGAAGGGACGCCAGTCGTTACAGGACCATTGCCGGAAGAAGCGCTCGCTGTCGTAAGTGAGGTCGCAAGTGGAAAAGGGAGTCCATGTTTCATTTATAAGGAGCATTTTAGGGTGGATGAGAATAAATTCAAAGGCATTGAAACGTTTCAACTGGTGGACAGGAAGATGAAGGGTGCCCATCAAGGTGTGAATGCTGCTGTTGCCATTGAAGCACTGCTGGTTGCAGGTATTCAGCTTGTGGAACAATCCGTAGGACAAGCACTAGCGACAGCACAGCTTGCTCGCCGTTTCGAGGAGATTTCACCGGGGGTATATATGGATGGGGCGCATAATCCAGCAGCCGCAAAAGTGTTGGCGGATACAATCCGTTCAGAGTTCCCTGGCGAAAAAGTGAACTTCGTGATTGGAATGCTGCAAGGGAAAGACATTGAGAATACACTTAATGAATTGATACCCGTAGCTGCTTCGTTCACCTTTGTAAGTTTTTCTCATCCGCAGGCGGCTTCTGGGGAGGAAATGATGGGCTATTGTCATCATCAAGTAAAAAAAGTGGTAACTGATTTTGATCGTACAATACTGCTAGAAAAAGAAAGTGACAGAAAGAAGATCGTCACGGGTTCCTTATATTTGATTGCCGGTCTTGCGAATTAAGGGCAATCTTAAATTGTTTAAACAAATAGAAATCAAAATACATATAATGACGAAATATTTCAAAAAGACCGCTCGTTCGGTCTTTTTTTTATTTAGAGCCGCTTGAACGTAAATGGGTAGTGACAAATGGTATAGAGTTTATGATAATAGTAGTAGAGTAGGAGTTGTTACTAGAAATTTTAGGAGTTTAGTTATAATATATGAGTATTTAGTAATGAAAGAATGTAGAATTATCTCAGTTGGGGGGACGGTATGTTGAAATACCTCATTTTATGTTTGATCGCCGTTATTGTCTTTCCTTTGCTGATATTTTTTGTTAATCGAAAGAAAGTTAGGAAGTGGGTTACTGTCGCTACCATTTACGGATTTTTAATCGCGGTAGTTGGACTTATTATGCAAGATAGGTTTGAACCCCTTATCGTAGTACTGGTTCTATTCGGTCTTACAATCGTGTTATCGGTTTTGTTGGATAAGCAAGCTGAACGGGTTGAGCAGACTGCTGTCGAAAGGTCCTTTGTTGAAAAAGCTTCATCAGTTAATACTGATTTGCCTCGTGGTGCGGTCAATAAGGAAGAGGCTGCCACGCTGGATGAGGGAGACGGATTCACAATTAAACTGATTGAGGATGATTTGAATCGATGGATAGCTGCGGACAGGAAAGAGACTGACGGAAGGAGGCGGGTCGATGGTGAATAAAGGGTTTCTGAATACATTTATCGCAGTCCTGGCAGCTACGCTCTTTTTTTATGGAGTATCCACCTTCGGGACGCTTGCTTTCGGTAACGAATTGACAAAAGATTTTGGAGACCAAACGTATGCGGGGCCGTTTGATATTTCGGGGGAAAAGGGTCTAGTGGCAGTAGAGATGCTCAAATCCGATTTCAGCGCATTTCAATCGGAGTTTGCAGTCGATCTAGTGTTTCAGGATGCGGTAGTGCAATTGCCATTCGAATTGGTGTTATTTGATGCTGAGCAGACGGTTGAACAAGCGAATTCGGGAGAGGAAAATCCGATTGTCGCGACTGTTTCTGTCGATGGGCTACGGACAATCCTTTCCCATAAGTTTTCTCCGCTACAGTTCTCGGATGAGAGTGTCGAAGCCATCGCATCGGGAATCGAGCAAGAGTTGGGTACTGGAATCATGCCGCTTGCTGTCCATCTGACGGATTATGTGGATCGTTCGGAATTTACGGAAACGGAAATTGCTTCATCATCAATTGAAATTAAAGAATTGTCCAGTTCGTTCAGGAAGACGATACAGGCTTGGGATGGTATTGAATTAGCATCGTTTTCTTCTTTTTCGTTACTTGAACAAATCAGCGAATCTGATATTGGTCCTATTTCCGATAGAGAATTGACGATACTTGCGTCTGCCCTCTACGCGACGATTTTGGAGACGAACTTTGAAGTGGATGAACGAAATATCGGGAGCGAATTATCTTCCTATGTGGAACCGGGATTCGAGGCGGCGATCAATCAGCAGCTCGGACTGAACTTCATTTTTTCGAATCCGAATAAGACGGGATTCACATTGCATCTGAAATTCAATGATAAATCAATTCATGTCTCAATTACAGGAATGCCTTTTCTATATCAGTACGAACCGTATATTGGGAAATCAGAAACATATGAACCGAAAACTGTCCGGCAGTTCAGCGCATTCGTGCCGGAGGGGCAAGTGCGTTTGGAAGAAGTCGGACGGAATGGGATGGAAGTGTCGGTAAACCGGCTTATCTCCCAAGAAGGATTGACGCTTGATGACGAAGTGATTTCCACGGATTTCTATGCACCGATGTCTAAAATTGAGCTGTATTCATTGAAAAAGGAAAGCCAACAGATTTCCAATCATGTGAATGAAGGAAGCGGGGATTTACCGCAAGAAAACGAAGACCCTTCGGAATCGTTCGGTTCGGAAACTGCCCCAGATAATCAAGATGAAAATGAAGGGCCAGAAGAAGTCCTATATGACAAAGGCGGGAATATGATCAAGTAAAGGGGGAGGCGAAATTGACGGGTACACGGAAAAGGCTCGGGGATCTGCTTGTCGAGTCCGGCCTCATTACAGAAGAACAGCTCCAATCCGCGCTTAAAGACAAGCCGCGTGATCAGAAGTTGGGAGACTTACTGTTGCAGCGGGGCTATATTACTGAACAGCAATTGATCGAAGTGTTGGAGTTCCAGTTGGGGATTCCACATGTCAATCTTTTCAGATATCCCTTCGACCCGAAGCTGTTCAATGTCGTGCCGAAGGAATTTGCGAAAAGGAATCTGCTTGTGCCGTTGAAGGCGGAGGGGGACAGGCTGTTTGTTGCGTTGTCCGATCCGATGGACTACATAACAGTAGATAATCTGCGCTTGTCGACCGGTTTCCATATTGAAACGGCGATTGCGTCCAAAGATGATATTTTGCGGACCATTTCAAAATACTATGATGAAGAATCTTTTGATGAGCTTTTCATCGAACAAACTACACAGCAGACGGAACAGTCAGATGAACTGACGGATCTGGATTCGCCAATCGTGCGCCTTGTCAATCAGCTCATATCCTCGGCGATTACACAAAAAGCGAGTGATATCCATTTTGACCCGCAAGAACATCAAATTGTCATCCGTTTCCGTATCGATGGCATGTTGAAATCGGAACGGTATTTACCGAAGCATATGCAAGGGATGATTGGGGCACGCATCAAAATTATGGCGAATCTCGATATTACGGAAAACCGTGTGCCGCAGGATGGACGCATCAAAACAAATGTGGATTTTCGACCAATTGACTTGAGGGTTTCGACGTTGCCCACAGTGTACGGAGAGAAAATTGTAATGCGTATTCTTGATCTCAGCAGTTCGTTGAACGATATGACAAAGCTCGGCTTTAATCGGCTCAATCTTGAGCGATTCCAGCAGCAGATTGAAAAACCGAATGGCATCGTCCTCATTTCTGGTCCGACAGGTTCAGGGAAATCGTCGACGCTCTATGCGGCGCTCAATCAATTGAACAAAGAAGAAGTGAACATTATCACTGTTGAAGACCCGGTTGAATACCAGCTTGAAGGGGTAAACCAAATACAAGTGAACCCGAATGTCGGGCTGACCTTTGCGGCGGGGCTCCGGTCGATATTAAGGCAGGATCCCGATATTGTCATGGTCGGGGAAATCCGTGACCGGGAGACGGTTGAAATCGCTATCCGGGCAGCATTGACGGGGCACCTCGTACTCAGTACGATTCATACGAATGATTCGATTGCTTCCATTACAAGGCTATTGGACATGGGCGTGGAGCCGTTCCTTGTCACTTCATCTTTGAATGCAATCATTGCGCAGCGGCTGATTCGCCGGGTTTGCCGAGATTGCGGGAAAGAGATGGACGCCACAAACCGCGAGAAGGAGATTTTTGCAAAACGCGGGATTACCGTTGAAAAAGTGATGCGCGGTTCCGGCTGTCCAGCATGTAATATGACTGGGTATCGCGGTCGGATTGCAATCCATGAAGTGCTCGTATTGGATGACGAAATGCGTGAAGTCATTAACAATGGAGGCTCATCTGCTCAATTACGGGAGATTGCAATCAGGAAGAAGACTGTTTTTTTAATTGATGATGGTCTATTGAAAGTGAAACAAGGCATAACGACGACAGAGGAAGTATTGCGCGTAGCATTGATTGAATAGGGGTTATTTAGATGAAAAATACTATTGATGAGCTGCTTGAGATAGCTTTCAAGTTACATGCGTCGGATATCCATCTGACGGTTGGTGTGCCTCCTGTTTTTAGGATTCATGGTGAACTGAAGCGGTATGGTGAAGTGATAGTCGACTACCATTTAACAGAAACGATTGCGCAATTGACGATTCCGACAAAGATGTATACCGCTTTTAAAGAGCAGGGACAAGTTGACTATTCCTATGAAGTCCAGGGGATTGCGCGATTTCGGGTGAATGCTTTCCAACAGCGAGGTGTTGTTTCGCTGGCATTTAGAACGATTCCAACACAAATACCTACGATTGACGACCTGCAGTTGCCTGGCACGTTGAAGACGCTCGCCGAAACACCACAAGGACTTATCCTTGTGACGGGGCCCACAGGGTCTGGTAAAACGACGACACTCGCGGCGATGATCAAATATATGAATGAAACGATGCGGAAACATATCATCACACTGGAAGACCCGATTGAATATATGCATGTGCACGGTGCATCCATCATTGATCAGCGTGAAGTCGGATTTGATACGGTTTCTTTTTCGGACGGATTAAGGGCGGCATTGCGGCAAGACCCTGATGTAATCCTCGTTGGGGAGATGCGCGATCTGGAGACGATTTCGACGGCGATTACAGCAGCGGAAACAGGTCACCTCGTCTTGGCGACGCTACATACATGGAGTGCTGCTTCGACGATTGATCGAATTATTGACGTATTCCCACAGGGCCAGCAATCGCAGATTCGTGTCCAACTTGCGGGCGTTCTGACTTCTGTCATCTCACAAAGGCTACTCCAGACGGCGGATCGTCAAGGAAGAAGGGCGGTAACCGAACTGATGATCAATAATACGGCAATATCAAACTTGATCCGTACGGAAAAGGTGCATCAGATCCCGAATGTCATCCAGACGAACCGGGCGGCGGGCATGCATATGATGTCTTCCTCTGTCCAGGATTTACTTGACCAAGGGATCATCGCCTATGATACAGCTCTACCGTTTCTTGAAGGTGAAGGTTAACGATGGCGCGTTTTAAATATGAAGGACGGGACGCCCGGTCGATTCGAACTGGGGTAATCGTTGCTTCGGATAAACGGGAAGCGGCAATGAAGCTGAAAAACCAAGGCATTCGGGTGATGAACTTGACCGTCCAGGCTGAAACGACGTTGACAAAAGAAATCGTTATCGGAAAACCGGTGAAACGGGATCAGTTCATCATGTTCCTACGTCAATTTTCAACATTGTTGCGGGCGGGTGTCACAATTATCGATGCGATCCGGATTCTTTCATTGCAAGTCGAGTCAAAGCCATTCAAACAGATACTCACCGCCGTCAACGATGATTTACGGGGAGGTGGGTCGCTCTCAGAAGCATTTGCGAAGCACCCGAAAGCATTCGAACCGTTAGTCGTCAACATGATTCGGGCAGGCGAAATGTCGGGGACGATTGATGATTCACTTGACCGACTTGCAGATCATTTTGAAAAGGCATATCAATTAAGGCAGAAAGTAGTATCAGCATTGTCCTATCCGATTGTCGTCGGGATCGTCGCGATCGGGGTCGTCATCTTTTTGCTGACGACAATCGTCCCTATGTTTGTCGACATGTTTGCGAGTTTCGGAGGGGAGCTGCCCTGGCTGACACGCTTTGTGATGAATGCGAGTAACTTTGCGGTTCAGTATTGGTATTTGTTCATTGTTTTTATAGGTCTGGTAGTGCTTGTAATATGGATGCTAAGAAGGAATCGGGATGGCAAGCTCTTGCTGGATACCTTTCTTCTAAGGCTTCCGATATTTGGTGATATCATGAAAAAATCAGTGCTGGCGACGATGACGCGGACATTGAGTTCGTTGTTCTCCAGTTCGGTGCCAATCTTGCAGGCGATGACCATGACGGAAAAAGTAGTGGAAAATGAAGTTATTTCAAGGGTCATCGCCAAGTCAAGAGAGTCATTGGAACGGGGCGGTTCGTTGACTGAGCCGATGAACGGGCACTGGGCATTTCCACCCCTAATTCCTCATATGATCGCCATCGGGGAACAAACCGGATCATTGGATTCGATGTTGTCGAAAGTTGCCGATTTTTACGAGAAGGAAGTCGACGCAGCAACAGATCGGCTAAAAGCATTGATTGAACCGCTGATGATTGTTCTATTGGCAGGTTTGGTTGGGACTATAGTGCTAGCTATTTTGATGCCGATGTTCGAAATGTTTAATAACATAGATGGATTGTAATGATTTATTTCGAATAAATAGTTTAAAAGACATAGATTATTTACATTTTACTAGTTTCATATAGGAAATAATTCTGTATAATGAAATAGTAAGAATAAAGTGTATGAATTGAGGAGGAAGTTAAAATGAAGAAGTTTTTGCAAAAACGGTTGAAAAATGAAAAAGGGTTGACACTGGTCGAACTATTGGCGGTAATTGTCATTTTGGGGATTATTGCGGCGATTGCGATTCCTTCGATTGGGAATATTATTACAGAATTCAAGGTAGAATGCTGTTAAAGCAGATGCACAAAATGTTATTAGCTGCAGCAAATATGTATTTTATTGAAAATCCGATACTGAGAATGGTACAGTTGATACAAGATACACTTGATCATCTGATAGGATTCTTAGAAGATGCAGGTGGATTCTTGATGATGCTGGATGCTGATAGAGGCGACAGTTATCAAAGAGTGAGGAGGACGAGTAAATTACAATAAGCTGGAATTGCAGGAAATGAAGACAGTTTCTGTAGAGTTTGATGAAGCAACACAATGCTAATATTACAGTCAGCCAAAGTAAAGATGATGGAGATAATGTTACAGTTAATAGATAATGAGTTTAATATTACAATATAATGCAATTATCTGAAGGAGTTGACCCCATGTCCATTTTCAACCGCCGCAAGCGCCCGGTATCCCTAACAATTGAAGAAGATGCAGTCCGCGTCGTCCGGTTGAAATCGGTGGATCCACTCGTCGTCGATGTTGCGGAGGAAGTAACCCTTCCTCCGAACATCATCGTTGAAGGGAAAATTGTCGATCCGGAAACGCTTGCGGCGATTTTGGACGGGGCCGTGAAGCAATGGGGCATTTCCAAAAGAACCGTTCAATTCCTCGCCCCGGATCAATATGTCATTATCCGTAAAGTGCCGTACCCCGATGATGTTTTGGAGGACGAATTGAAAGGGCATTTCTTTATCGAAATCGGTTCGACGCTCTATTTGCCTTTCGATGATCCCGTCTTTGATGTTGTGCCATACATACCGAATACTGAAACAAACGAAGCAATCGTCATCGCATCGAAGGAAAGTGTCCTAGATCTCTACGAAGACGTATTAAAAGATGTGAAATTGGATCCGATTACTGCCGATATCACCCCGCTTGCATTGTACCGACTTGCTTATAAACAGCATGCACTGACAGGGAAAGAGCATGTCCTGCTTGCAGATTTGAAAGAAGATAAGATGACGGTTTCTATCTTCCATGCGCATTATCCGCTTTTCATGCGTCCAGTCGAACTTGAAAACGCGGTGGTGCTCTCGGCTGTCACGGACATTCAGGAACAGCGTATCACGCCAGCGACCATCGTCATGGAACTTGAGAAGCTCATCAATTTCTACCGTTACAATATGTGGAACGGTACGGCGGGTATTACGCATCTGTTAGTGAATGGGGAATATGACAGGTTTGATGAATTGCTGTCGCTCATCCGGAATCAGTTGTCAATCCAAGCGATGCCATTAGTGAAAGAACCTTTGCAACTGGCGACCGGCCAGGAAATTCCGGCAAGATTCAACCGGACAATCGGGTTGGCGTTGAAAGAGGGGTAGTCATGTTAGTCGATATCAATCTATTGCCTGAAAAAGAGAAGAGACGGTCTATACTCCTCGTGGCTGCACTGGCTATTCTGGGTGCAGCCGTTCTTTTTTGGGTTGTTTTATTCGTAATTTCGAACAGCCTTTCAAAAGAGACGGTGACCTTGGAACAGCAAATCGCAACCCTTCAGGAAAGTCAGGAGGCAATCCGTTCGGACATCCATCTTTCCGAATCAGGGGACTCGAAAAAACTGCTTGCTTCGACAGTGGATTGGGCGGAAGCATACCAGTTCGATACTGTCCCGTTATTGCATGAACTCATCCGTTTGCTACCGAAACGCGGTTTTTTCCAAACCTTTGATTTTACGGGTCCCAATCTGGCGACAGTCCTCGTCCAATTCGACACGAAAGCGGATGCGGCCTATTATTTTGCTAGATTGCAAGCATCGCCTTCCATTTCAACCATCTCCCTCGAGTCCGTGACGATTGACGAAATGTTCGATGATGAAACCAATCATTCATCCGACATCCTGCCACGCTATATGGCGACTTTTACCATCGAATTTGTAGATGGACGAGTTGTGGCTGAAGGGACTGCTGATACGGATGACCTGAATGAAGGAGAGAAAATCGATGACTAATTTGACAAAACGCCAAAAAGAAATCGCCCTTGTCATACTCTCCTCTCTTTTCTTCATTGTACTCGCGGCTTATGCTTACTTCATGGTGTATGCACCCGTCAAAGGTGAAAATGAGCAAGTGAAACTGATGTTGTCCAATGAACGGGAAGTGATGGTCGCGCTCCGAAAACAAAAGGCGGCCAGTGGCCAGGTAGACACAGTTAGCTCGCAGCCATTACAGCGTAAAGTACCGGTCAAGCCGTTGGAAGATGCCGTCCTTCTTCAAATTGGACAAGCGGAAATCAAATCGGGGAGTGCCGTGCAGGATATCCAATTTACGAAAGGGGAATTTGTCATTCAGAATCCTCCAGAACAGGTCGGAAATGTCCAGCAGCTGTTGACGGAAGTGTCTCTTGAAGCAGATAGCTATTTGGAAGTTGAGAATTTTATCGATGAAATCGAGCGTATGGAACGTATTTTTATCGTGGATTCCATTAATTTCATTGCGCCGGAGGAAATTCAAGAGCAAGCTGAAGCGGATGAACCGATGCAAATGACGGTTGCGTTCAGCGCTTTCTATCGGCCCGACCTTGTTGACTTACAGCACGAAGCCCCGAAGACCGATGCGCCGGCACCTGAAGGGAAAAACGATCCTACGCCATACAATAATGGAACTGAAGTGGGTGATTTAGAGTGACAATTGCTATGACCCTTTTATTTTTCATATACGGCATCGTTTTCGGCTCATTCTTTAACGTGGTCGGATTGCGTGTGCCCAAAAAGCAGTCGATCGTTTCACCCCCGTCTCACTGTACAAGTTGCAAGCGGAAACTCGGTGTACTCGATCTCATACCGGTTTTCTCTTACCTATTGCTGAAAGGGAAATGCCGGGGCTGCGGCTCGAAAATCAGTCCGGTCTATCCGTTCATGGAGTTCGTAACGGGTGGGCTCTTTGCGCTGTCGTTCTATATGCTCGGATTTTCAGTGGAACTTATTGTCGCTCTATTATTTGTGTCACTTCTTGTCATCATCACGGTATCCGATATCGCGTATATGATTATTCCGAATAAGGTGTTGCTGCCGTTCGCTGTGGTCTTATTCGGGTTACGGCTAGTCATTCCATTGGAGATATGGTGGGACAGCATCCTGGGAGCTGTTGTCGGCTTCCTAATCCTGTATCTCATTGCGGTCGTGTCGAAAGGGGGCATGGGCGGGGGGGATATTAAGTTATTTTTCGTTATCGGTCTCGTTCTTGGTACGACAAATACCCTTGTCACACTGTTTTTGGCGGCGCTGATCGGATCGATTGCAGGGATGATCATTTTGAAACGGTCTGGACAAGGGCGCAAAACACCGGTCGCATTCGGTCCTTCGATTGCATTAGCGGCAGTCATTGCTTATTTTTGGGGTGCCGATTTTGTCGGATGGTATAGCAATCTATTCTTTTAGGTCGATAAATTTCTAAGAACAAGGCGACATACGTCTTGTTCTTTTTCATGTCCATTCTGATACGGTTGTATGAAAAGCGTAAACGTTTTGGAGGGAGTGCAGGCGGACAGTCGGGTTTGAGTACCTCTTCCAATCTTCAGGTGTCAACGCTAGATAAAAAACGGGGTGGTCAGCGATGAAATTCGGGAAACGCTATTCAAAAGTGACAGTCCTCATGGCAATGATTCACGGTGTAATCATCGGCATTGCAGGGGTTGCGTTAATTGGTTTGCTACTGATGGGCATGAAAGGCAAGGAGGAGCCCACTGCCGGTGGCGAAGGAGTGCCTACATCCGGTCCGGCGGCTGTTGAAGATCCAACTCCAGCGGATGGAAGATCTCTACGGTTATTCGCGAAACAGCATGGCGTGTTTACAGCAACGGATTCCGCCGCTCAATTTATCGCAGAAGATGCGGCTTTGGCAAAAGCCGCCATCGTTCAAGTCAACGATAAATATTACGTATGGACAGCCATCGCCTTAAAAGAAAATGACCTTGACGTCAGCGAAAGCGAGGGGACGTTTCGCAAAGCATTCAATGCGAATACAGAGGCTTGCGGAGCGAGCGGCGCAGGAAAACTATGGGAAGCGTTGAACGGAAAGGAATATAGCTGAAATTAAAAATTTGGCGAGTGAAGTAAATGGTGTGAACGAAGAAGAGAAATCGAAGGATTTTGTTAAGAATATTACCGCCATTACAGCGTTCACAGACGATTTGCGTATTGCCAAACTACTTCTGTTATCCCATTATTCTTCTACAAATAAGTGTGTCAAAATTACATTTTAAGTGGTGGAAACGGTCAGAATTGAAATTTTGCCGTTTTTAGCACAATTTTCAACCCTCTCTTTGTCGGGTATGATGACACAAAGGGGGAATAGTATTATGAATTGGAAGAGTACAAAACCTGTTATACTGGCATCCGCTTCACCTCGCAGAAAGGAAATCCTAAATTTACTGGGTTTTCAATTCACAGTTGTCCCAAGCCATGATCCGGAAATCCTGGAGGTAGAAAATGATGATTTCGCTGCTTATGCCATGCAGCTCGCTTCCCGAAAAACGCTGGTGGTTGCTCGGCAATATGACGACCATATCGTCATCGGGGCGGATACGATTGTCGTCCATGAAGGGACAGTGTATCCGAAACCGTCCAGCCATGAAGAGGCTATCACATTTTTAAAAAGCTTTTCAGGGAAAACACATACCGTGATTACTGGCGTAGGCATATTCAAAGATGGAGATGTGCACAGCTTTTCTGCGGAGACATATGTCACTTTCCGGACACTCGATGACGGGTTGATCAGTGCCTATGTCGCATCCGGCGATCCGATGGACAAGGCAGGAGGGTACGGGATCCAAACGGCAGGTGCGCTACTTGTCGATAAAATCGATGGCGATTATTATAATGTTATGGGCTTGCCGATTGCTAAATTGACAGAACAGATGCGCCGGCTGGCAATGATTGAATTGAGGGCAGGTGACGCCGATGCTCACTGAACTCCATTCGGAAATGATGATCCGTGATGTCCATATTGCGGACAGGCCACGTGAACGGCTAATTGCCCAAGGTGCGGATAGCCTTTCCAACCAAGAGCTGATTGCGATTCTTTTACGCACCGGTACGAAAGAAGAGTCTGTTCTTGTGCTAGCGAATCGCATGCTCTCTTTTTTTGATAAAATTCAGGACTTGAGGGATGCGACGATTGAAGAATTGATGTCAGTCAAAGGGATCGGCAAGGCGAAAGCCGTCCAGATCCTGGCGTCGGTGGAAATCGGAAAGCGGTTGTACCGGAAGAACTCCCTGGAGAGGTATACAATCAGATCCCCGGAGGACGCAGCAGCTTATTTGATGACAGACATGACCGCGTTGAACCAAGAGCATTTCGTGGTTCTTTTTTTAAATGTCAAAAATGAAGTGCTCCATAAACAGACGATTTTCATAGGGTCGTTAAACTCTAGCATCGTTCATCCCAGGGATATTTTTCGCGAAGCTGTGAAACGTTCTGCGGCATCGATAGTTGTTTCACATAACCATCCCAGCGGCAATCCCGCACCATCCCCCGAAGACATCGAAGTAACGAAGCGGTTGACAGAAGCCGGGTCCATTATTGGCATTGAAGTATTGGATCATGTCATCATCGGTGATCACAAGTTTATCAGTCTAAAAGAGAAGGGATTTATGTGATTTTGTCCTGAAATTCTATGACGAATGGCATGAAAACCAAATGAGGATATATGTGACACTGTAATTTTGTTCTCCTATCCGTTATACTATGGTGTAGGATTTCATGAAGGCCGTAATTGAGCGGTCAAGGAGAAAGGAAGAAAATAACTTGTTTGGATTTGGATCTAGAGATGTCGGGATTGACCTCGGCACAGCAAATACATTAGTTTTTATTAAGGGAAAAGGCATCGTTTTGAGGGAGCCTTCTGTTGTTGCAAAAAATACACATACAGGTGAAATTGTCGCAGTCGGTAGTGCTGCGAAAAATATGATTGGCCGTACACCTGGTTCGATTGTCGCAACACGACCGATGAAAGACGGCGTCATTGCCGATTTTGAAATTACGACGGCAATGATCGAGCACTACATGAAAGAAGCTATGAAAACGGCGGGCGGTTCATTTAAAAAGCCGAACGTCATGATTTGTGTCCCTTATGGCATCACATCCGTTGAAGAGCGCGCTGTTACGGATGCGTCACGTCAAGCTGGGGCAAAAGACGCATTTACAATTGAAGAGCCATTCGCGGCTGCTATCGGTGCGAATCTACCTGTCTGGGAACCTACTGGCAGTATGGTCGTCGATATAGGTGGGGGAACGACGGAGGTCGCTGTTATTTCACTCGGTGGTATCGTAACGAGCGAGTCCATCCGTGTCGGTGGTGATACGATGGATCACGCAATCATTACGTATATCCGCAAAACTTACAATCTGACAATTGGTGAACGGACAGCTGAAGCGATTAAGATTGAAATCGGGTCTGCAAAAGCAACGACGAAAACGGAAAAAATGGAAATCCGTGGCCGGGACCTGTTGACAGGCTTACCGAAAACAATCGAAATCTCATCTGGTGAAATTGCGGAAGCGTTGAGAGAATCGATTACACAAATTATCGATGGTGTAAAGAAAACACTTGAAACGACACCTCCTGAACTATCGTCGGATGTCATGGAACGCGGGATTGTTCTAACTGGCGGGGGAGCATTGCTTCAGAATCTCGACAAAGTCATTTCAGATGAAACGAATATGCCAGTATTTATTGCAGAAGATCCACTCGATTGTGTTGCCATCGGAACAGGTAAAGCACTCGATAATTTTGATTTGATTAAAAAAATGCAAGCTAGATAGATTGAGGGAGGATACAGGCAATGCCGCGATTTTTTTCAAATAAACGATTGATTTTACTGCTTGTGGGCGTTATTGTCCTCGTTGCATTAATATCATTCTCTTTCAGAGACCGGCAAAATGCCTCACTTCCTGAACAAATCGTAAAAGATGTCGTCGGCTTCGGACAATCATTGTTCTCGAAGCCTGCGCATTACATAACTGGCGCCATAGCGAATATTGATGGACTATTGAATACATATGAAGAAAACAAGCAATTGAAATCAAGACTCAGTGAATTTGCCTCTACCCAAGCGGAATTGGCGGATATAAAGACTGAAAACAAGCGCTTGCTTGACATCATCGGTAAAGAAGAGGACTTGCGTGAATACGAGCCGGTTCACGCGACGGTCATTTCCCGAAATCCGGATCAGTGGGAAGAGAAAATCATAGTCGACAAAGGTAAAGAGCATGGCATTAAGGAAAATATGGCTGTCATGACGGCGAATGGACTGATCGGTAAAGTGGTGCTTGTTACACCTTTTACTTCCACGATTGAACTGTTGTCAACAGAGAATCGTAATTTCCGCGTTGCTTCCGTCATTCCAGGTGCGACAGAGGAGAAATCCGCTTTTGGCCTGATTGAAGGATATGACCATAAACGCGGCGAACTGATTATGAAAAGGATCAATTCCAGTTTTGACGTTGAAGTTGGGAAGAAAGTCATCTCGTCAGGGCTCGGGGGGATATTCCCGAAAGGCTTACTGATTGGTGAAGTGACGGAAGTGTCAACGGATGACTATGGATTGACGAAATTGGCCTATATCCGTCCGTCGGCAGATTTCACGATGTTGGACCATGTCATGATTGCGAAACGGACTTCGGTACCAGTGGATGGGACAGATGGAGATGGAACCGATACTGTTATCACTGAGGGGGAGGATGGATCATGATCCGATTCGTCATCCCTCTTATTGCCGTATTGCTATTTTTCGTGGAGCCAGTATTCAGTCTGTTTTCACCTATCGAGATTTCAGGGGAGCGCTATACACTTGTCCCGCGTTTTGTCATTGTCTATCTTATTTTTATAGCGGTCTATTATGATCGCAAACGTGCCATCATCTATGGAATTGGACTTGGACTCTTGTATGATATGTTCCACATTGATATTATTGGATTATACGCGTTTCTTTATCCGTTAATTTGTTTTATTGCTACATTGATCATACGTCAAATCCATCGTCATATCGGGACGGTGATGTTCTTGGCTTTATTTTTGATCGTCGTCCTTGAATCGCTATCTTACTTTTTTGCGAGTCTCGTTTCATTGACTTCAATCGGATTTGATGAATTTATCAGCGGCCGGCTTGTGCCAACGATGATTGCCAATTCAATTTTTGTATGTATGTTCGGCTGGTTTTTCAAAAATCTGATTTACAAAAGAGTCATACAGCGACAAGGGGAATCATTGTAATGGTGATCCATTGAATTAGAAAGTGAATGCGGGGTGACGCAAATGACGAAACAGCAATATGTAGCAATCAAAGGGACGAAGGACGGGCTTGTTCTTCGGCTCGATGATAAGTGCGCCTATTCGGAAATGATTGCCGAACTCCGTAAGAAAGTGGAGGAAGATGGCTTGGAAGGGCTCGCGGAAGTGAAAGTCCAAACAGGCAACCGGTATTGCAATGAGGCGGAATTGAGGGAAATCATGAACATTATTCACCGTTCTCCTCATTTACGCGTGTCCAAGATACAGAGTGATGTTATCACGATGGAAGAATGCAACCGGAAAGTACTTGAAAACCAATCCGAAACATTTATCGGCATCGTCCGATCAGGACAAGTCGTGAAGGCGGATGGGGATCTGGTTGTCATCGGCGATGTTAATCCGAATGGCCGGGTCGAAGCGGCCGGCAGTATCTATGTTCTAGGAAGACTGAAAGGGATTGCACATGCCGGAGCTAACGGCAATTCGCAAGCGGTAATCGCAGCATCTTGGCTTGAAGCGACGCATCTCATCATTGCGGATAGAATGGAAACGATGACGGATGAATTGACCATTTTGTCGGAGCAGCCGGAAATGGAATGTGCTTATTTGCATCCGAACGGTTTTATCGCCATTGACCGTTTACAGGAACTTCGAAACCTGCGGCCCGGTCTGTCATCATTTAAAGGAGGAAGCTAGTGTGGGAGAAGCAATCGTAATAACATCTGGCAAAGGTGGTGTCGGCAAAACGACGACATCCGCAAACCTTGGAACTGCATTGGCGCTTCAAGGTAAAAAAGTGTGTTTAGTTGACACTGATATCGGCCTCCGAAACCTTGACGTAATTCTAGGATTAGAAAACCGGATCATCTATGACCTTGTGGATGTAATCGAAGGACGCTGCAAAGTGCAACAGGCACTTGTGAAGGATAAACGTTTCGACGATGGCCTCTTTTTGTTGCCTGCGGCGCAGACCACGGATAAAAATGCGGTGAGTCCCGAGCAGATGAAGACATTGGTCTCCGAACTGAAACGGGATTACGATTATATCCTGATTGATTGTCCTGCAGGAATCGAACAGGGTTACAAAAATGCAATCGCTGGAGCGGACCGTGCAATCGTTGTAACAACGCCCGAGATATCGGCTGTCCGGGATGCAGACCGCATCATTGGCCTGCTTGAACAGGAAGACATCGAGCCGCCTAAGCTCATCATCAACCGCATTAAAAAGCAGCTGATGTCAACGGGCGATGCGCTCGATGTTAATGATATTACAACTCATTTATCCATAGATTTACTTGGTATTATACTAGATGACGAGAATGTCATCACCTCATCCAACAAAGGTGAACCCGTTGTCATGGATCCAGCGAACCCGGCGGCAATCGGTTACCGGAATATCGCGCGCCGTATTCTCGGCGAATCTGTTCCGCTTATGTCAATGGATGCTGGGAAACGAGGTTTTTTTGGCAAGCTGAAAGCAATATTTGCAAAATGAAAAATTCCCTCCAACACGATTTGTGTTGGGGGATTTTTTTATAAGGAAAAGGAATTGTTCGTTTCAACAAGGAATTTGCAATCTAGTTTGTAGTCGAAAATGACATAGTGCTAGATAAACAATCCCGAAATGAGTGTAACCTTGCTACAACCGTGAATTTCTAAACAGACTACTAAAATAGTTGTCCAAAAAATAGTTTGCCCATACTATTCTCGCCTGTTGCGTCATATACTAAAAAAAATGGGTGGTGTAGCCGGTTGAAGTGGAAAACGAAATGGATAGCGGCGACGGTTTTGGCGGTTGGTGTAATTGGCGTGGCAAAATTGGAGGATGCGGGTGTCATCCGGCAACCTGTTACGCAGTATGTTTCGTCCGGTAAGGACTTTGTCGCGATAAAAAAGTGGGTGGCCTCGATGATTGGCGACCCTGAGGACAATCGTGTAGCGGTGATGGCCGAACCTATTCAGGAAGACCCCATTGCGGTGTATGAATCGATGCAGCCTTATAAGAACGGGGTAATTGTATCGTATTCAAATCCGCTGCCGATTGAGGCGCAAGAATCAGGACTTGTCGTTTTTACAGGTTTCACCCGGGAATCCGGTAAGACGATTACTGTATTATACGATGACGGAGATGAAGTGACGTACGGTTTTGTCGGTGAAGTCTTGAAATTGCCCTATACAACTGTGAAAAAAGGGGACACGCTGGCAATGATGGAAGAAGGGGCCATTTACTTGGTGGTGAAGCGTGACGGCGTCAATTTGGATGCATCTTTGTTGCCGACATATCTTTCTGGCGATAAAGGGCAGGAAACGGATTAATGAAGTTCAGGCTTCATCCTGTGCTTCTACCGTTCTTTCTCTTTCTGGTCGTGTCGGGTGGTCTTTCAATGTATGTCCTGATATTTGTATCGCTTCTCATTCATGAGGCCGGGCATCTACTTGCGGCATATCTCACGGGGATGCGCGTCCGGTCTTGCACAATCATGCCATACGGTGGCGAACTCGTTATCGCGAACCGGAATCTGGCATCGAAAAAAAAACGGATCCTTGTTGCACTTGGGGGACCGTTAGCAACAGGCGGACTACTGCTGATTGCGATATGCATTCCTTTTCCGGGTGACGAGCAAGTCTTACGCATTCAGGTAGCTTTACTGTTATTGAACCTTCTCCCTATTTTTCCACTCGACGGGGGACAAGTCCTATGCGTGCTACTTGAAACAGAAGGTTCAGCCTATCGGACGCGAGCACTTTTTTTATTGCATTCCATGTTGTTCCTGGCGGCGGCGATTATATTGTTAACATCGGGTCTACCTGCCACGGTTCCATACTTTCTACTTGCTCTCTTTCTATTAATCCAAAATATTTCGGTCTTCCGATTCCGAAGATATGAAAAAGCATTTAGCGAATTAAAAATGAAACGGTTGACGTAATGAAAAATACATGGTAATATTCAAATGTTATTGTTTGTAGCACCCGTGCTACAACCGCGCTGAAAAGGTACAAGTATCCACCCGGATCACCTTGGAAGGCGAGTCTGAGTTTAAGAGGAGGTGCAAGTATATGTACGCAATCATTGAAACTGGTGGTAAACAAGTCAAAGTTGAAAAAGGTCAAGAAATCTACATCGAAAAAGTAGCTGGTGAAGCTGAAGATGTTGTGACTTTCGACAAAGTCCTATTCGTAGGAGGAGACGACGTGAAAGTGGGCGCTCCATTCGTGGAAGGTGCTTCTGTAACTGGCAAAGTTGTCAAACAGGGCCGCGCTAAAAAAATCACGGTTTACAAATACAAGAAGAGAAAGAACTACCACAAAAAGCAAGGTCATCGTCAGCCATACACGAAAATCGTCATTGACGGTATCAATCTGTAAGCCGGCATGATTAAAATCATCATCGATGAACAACCTTCAGGCCATATCCGCTCATTTGAGATGGAAGGCCACGCTGATTTCGCGGAACATGGAAAAGACCTTGTCTGTGCAGGAGCATCCGCAGTTTCCTTTGGGGCTGTCAACGCCATCATCGCACTTACAGGAAAAACACCTGAAATCCAACAGGGATCTGACGGCGGTTATTTGAAAGTCACATTTCCGGAAGCCGATGAAAAAGATCACGACATACAGCTGATCGTCAATGCGATGATTGTCTCATTACAGACGATTGAACAAGATTATGGGCAACATATAAAACTTATCTTCAAAAAGTAGGAGGTGGCATACATGCTACGTTTGGATCTCCAGTTTTTCGCATCGAAAAAAGGGGTAGGTTCTACTCGGAACGGTCGTGACTCACATTCGAAACGTCTTGGCGCAAAACGCGCTGATGGACAATTCGTTTCAGGCGGCTCAATCCTTTATCGTCAGCGCGGTACGAAAATTCACCCAGGTGAAAACGTCGGACGCGGTGGAGACGATACGCTTTTCGCGAAAGTTGACGGCGTTGTACGTTTTGAACGTCTAGGCCGTAACAAAAAGAAAGTCAGCGTTTATCCTGAAGCTCAGGAAGCGTAAAATACGACTGGAAAGGACTGCATAGAATATGCAGTCCTTTTTATTTGCTATGGAAAGTATCGGATATGCATACATAATCATGGTACATGACCACGCTTTCGTCCAAGCGGAACAAACGGAAATCATTCATCTGGAGAAGTTGTTCTCTGTTGGCGAAGAAAGGGGTCGAAGTGCTATACTGTAAATACGAAAAGTTGGCGGTGAATGGGAATGGGGAACGAAGTGCTGAGGACGGCAAAAGCACTGAAATTTGCGAGGCATGATTTTTTGAATGAGCTTCAGCTTATCTTATTATATATCGATTTGGGTAAGCTCCCTGAAGCAAAGAAGAAGATATTGGAAACAACGGATGATATGCGCCAGTTGTCCATGCTCGAAAAATTGGGCTTGCCGGAAACGGAAATATGGCTGACAACGTTCGCGTGGAATTATAACGCGTTTGCTGCGACAATGTCATGTGATATCGTTTCAGGAGTGCGTGAAGCTGAAGATACGGCGGTTGCAGCTTATTTGAAGCGCGTGTTCGATGAAGCGGAAAAAACTGTAGATGCGGGATATGAATATGATACGCAGATTGAGGTACATGCTACTGCAATGGAATGGTCGATTACGTTCATTGTAAATGGGATGGTGGACGGTATGCAACCTGTTCCGAAAACCGAAGAAGACTTCACTGTCGTAGAAAGTATTTCTGGAAATCAATGGACGTTCACCATATGTGGACGCTAGGAGGAAAATAGATGTTTGTCGATCAGGTAAAGATATTTGTAAAAGGTGGAGACGGCGGTGATGGAATGGTGGCGTTCCGTCGAGAGAAATATATCGCTTATGGCGGACCAGCCGGCGGTGATGGTGGAAGAGGCGCAGACGTTATTTTCATCGTGGACGAGGGGCTGCGGACATTGATGGACTTCCGTTACCAACGCCATTTTAAGGCTCCGCGAGGAGAACATGGCGGCGGTAAGAACATGCATGGCAGAGGGGCTTCAGATATGGTTGTCAAAGTACCACCCGGAACGATTGTGACGGATGCGGAGGATGGTAGGATCATTGCCGATCTCGTGGAACATGGGCAAACTGCTGTCATAGCGAAAGGTGGCCGAGGCGGTCGAGGAAACAGCCGATTTGCGACTCCTCAGAATCCGGCGCCCGAGTTGTCAGAAAAAGGGGAACCTGGGGTCAGCCGTGAGGTGAACTTGGAATTGAAAGTACTTGCAGATGCAGGGCTAGTAGGCTTCCCAAGTGTGGGGAAATCGACGTTATTATCGGTCGTTTCCGCTGCAAGACCGAAAATCGCGGATTATCATTTCACAACACTCGTCCCGAATTTGGGAATGGTTGAAACGGAAGATGGCCGTGGATTCGCGTTGGCAGACCTTCCAGGATTGATTGAAGGGGCGCATGAAGGAGTCGGTCTCGGGCATCAGTTTCTGCGTCATATCGAAAGGACCCGCGTTATCATTCATGTCATCGATATGTCGGGCCTTGAAGGAAGAGATCCATACGAGGATTTCGTTACCATCAATGAAGAATTGGCAAAATACAATTTGCGACTGACGGAACGCCCTCAAGTGATTGTGGCCAATAAGATGGACATGCCTGGTACGGATGAGAACTTAAAAGCGTTCAAAGAAAAAATGAACGATGAAAATGCACAGATTTTCCCAGTCTCTGCATTGACAAGAAAAGGTCTTGATGATTTACTTTACGCGGTGGCGGATCTGCTTGAAACGACGCCTGAGTTCCCGATGCATGAAATTAAGGACGAAGAAGAAGAAAATGCAGTCCTCTACAAGCACGAAGCAGATACACCTGATTTCGAAATTACGCGTGATGATGACGGTGCATTTGTTTTATCTGGCTACACGATCGAGCGTCTGTTCAAAATGACCGACTTTAACTTCGACGCATCGGTCCGTAAGTTTGCAAGACAGATGCGTGGTATGGGTATTGATGATGCGCTTCGTGAACGCGGTGCGAAAGATGGGGATATCGTGCGTCTTCTTGAATTTGAATTTGAATTCCTTGAGTAAGTAATCGCAAGGAAAACGAATTTGAGAAGGACATGAGAGCAATGTTGTGCAAGAAAAGAGGAATCGACTATGAAACAACTGGGGGAAGGTCAGTTTTACCTTGTAAGGGAAGACGTACTGACGGAATCGATGCTTAAAATGCTTGAAGCAAAAAGGCTTTTGGCAAGCGGAGAGGAATCGACCATACAAGATGCAACGAAACGGGTAGGTTTATCCCGAAGTGCATTCTATAAGTATCGGGATACCGTTTTCCCGTTCGAATCCATTGCCCGCGAACGCATCCTGACGATTTTCATACAACTTGAAGATCGGAAAGGATCGCTTGCGGTATTGCTGCAAATCGTGTCGGACGCGAAATGCAATGTCCTGACCATTCACCAGACGATACCGGTACAGGCGCGGGCTAATATTACGCTGTCTTTGGATGTAACGGAAATGTCAATCAAGATGGAAGAGTTTTTGAATCGGCTGAAGGTGCCTGATTTTGTCGATTCAGTCGTCTTGATCAGTTCGGGCGCACTTTGATAGGGGGGAATTGGAGAGTATGAATAATGAAAATATCACGCCGACCGTCGCTTATTTAGGACCTGAGGCATCGTTTACGCATGTAGCTGCAACCGCACTTTTCGGGTCATCCGGACTGGTACCCCAGCCGACTATTCCCGATTGCATTGAAGCGGTCGCAAAAGGGCATGTCGCATACGCAATTGTACCGATTGAAAATGCGTTGGAAGGATCCGTTCCGATGACGATCGATTATCTGTTCCACGAGAGTGAATTGTTCATCAATGCTGCAATATCGATACCGATTGAACAGCATTTGATGGTCAACGAAAAACAAGCAGCTCATCTTCAAGATATTGATTCCATCAATTCACATCCACATGCACTAGCACAGTGTCATAAGTATTTAAAGAACCATTACCGTCGCGTCCCGCTCATTCAGACGACATCGACAGCAGCCGCAGCGAAATATATATCCGAGAATCCCGATGAAAAAATCGCCGCTATCGGAAACCGCATGGCAGCAGAAAAATACGGATTACATATTGCGGAAGAGAACATCCATGATTTCCATTTTAATCATACGCGTTTCCTCATCATATCATTGCGTCAGGAATGTCTGGTAAAAGAAGGGCATTCAGAAAAGCGCAAAACAACTTTAATGGTCGAATTGCCGCAAGACGATCAATCAGGTGTATTGCACCAGATATTATCTGTCTTCGCGTGGCGTAAGCTTAATTTAAGCAAGATTGAATCGAGACCGTTGAAAACGGGTCTTGGAAACTACTTTTTCATAATAGATGTATTGGAATCAGACGATCATCCGATGATGCAAGGCGCGAAGGAAGAATTGGCAGCGCTGGATTGCTCCATCCGGTCATTCGGGTCCTATTATACATATGAACAAACACCGTCCCGTCATACAAAATGACCGGGGCGTTTTTTTATAGTCGATTGGTACCCCGGTTAAGGTGGAACGTTTGGATCCCTTCTTTTTTTCGAATAAAAAGCCCATCCCCGCATATAAATGGCAAGAGGGGACATCGCGTTTTAATGAGCGTCACAAAGACGGGCGTCCGTTCATACGATGGATTGATGGAAGGGGGAAATTTTCAAGTGGAAGTTCATGTTGTTGTAAGAGGGGATACATTATGGAAAATTGCCCGGCAGTATGGCATCCCGTTTGATGAGTTGAAACGGGCCAACGCACACCTGGCCAATCCTGATTATATTGTGCCAGGAATGAAAATATTTTTGCCGAATAAATCAACCGGAGGGAAGCATGAGCATGTAAGACACCCGGAACATGTAAGACATCCAGAACAGGTAAAACACCCGGAACATGTAAAACATCCGGAAAACAGGGAAAGAGCATATGAAGCCGGCGCCTGCACCAAAACCGACGCCAACACCGATGCCTAAACCAACACCAAAGCCAACACCAAAGCCAACACAGCCGATAATGCCATTGCCTAAACCGGTGGTACCAACACCTCCAAAAGAGGAACTGGAAATGCCACCAATTCCATTACCGCCAGCCCCGATTCCGGCACCAATGCCGCAGATGCCGCAGATGCCGCAGATGCCGCAGATGCCGCAGATGCCGCAGATGCCGCAGATGCCGCAGATGCCGCAGATGCCGCAGATGCCACAGATGCCGCAGATGCCGCAGATGCCGCAGATGCCACAGATGCTACCAATGCCGATGCAACCGTGCATTCAACCGATAATAGCAATACCGTGTGGTTGTATGCCGATTTTTGACACGAATTGTTATCCATTCATGCATTCAGGGCAAATCCAGGCAATGCCGATGCCAGCACCGCTTCCACCGACACAATTTCCAATGAGCGAGCCAGAAGTTGAAGAATCACCGCTTTTCGAAAGTCAACAACCTATAGCACCTCCGATACCTAGTCCGGTTGAAGGGTGGCAATTGATCGAATCACCTGAAATGTATATGGAACCAGACATGTTCTTTGAAGAATCACCAGTAATCAGTATGGAACAGTCTGCTCCATGTCCGCCGGAAAAAGGCTATGTGCCGCAAGTCGTGTCACCTGAAATGCAACACAATTATCCAATGCCAATGATGCCAATGCCTATGATGCCAATGCCAATGAAGCAGCATGGTTGTGGGTGCGGTGGCAGTGGAAATCCACCGATGATGGTTCCGCATTACCACAACAATCCTTGTAATTGTAATTCACACACACACTCTCAGCGATTTCAAATGATGCCTTCCCCTTACCAAAACAATAACTGGTATGGTTCATATTGAAGGGCGTATGACGCTAGACGGAAATCTTGAAAAAATTAAAGAGAATGTGTGGAAGCTAGAAAAAGGCGGCAATCATTTTTCGGTCAAACGCTATCATTCTTTATCAGTTGCGTCAAAAGTGCAAAAGATTCACAGTGCACTCCAATCGGCAGGCTTCCCACATATTGTGCAGGTTATTGATGCGGAGGACCCGCTGACATTTATTCAACCTTGGCTAGAAGGGGCTAAGGCGGTAAACTTCAAGAAAAGGGTTGACCGGACGGATTCGCTTTATGCCCTCCATGCACTACATGAAACGAAGACACAAATCGACTGGCACGCCTCCACGTATCTGCATCCTTATCCACTGATTGCCAAGTGGGAGGATCGAATTGACCGTTTCCAGGAAATTAGCGGAGCGTGTGAGGCGTATATCGGAAAAGGCCGTGTCGACGAAATAGTATATTATGCAGTGAATGCGATGAATGCAGTAAAAAAGAATTATCAGGATCGATTGGATGGAACATTGTTACATGGTGATGTTGTGCATCATAATATTTTTAGGGATAAAAATGGCATAATCCGTTTTCTAGACTTTGACCTTGCATGCCTAGGACCCCAAGGTACTGAAATTGCGCTCTGGGTACATCGTGTATTACCTCAAATCGATTATGACATCGATTTTCTGTTTGACGAACAACCTTCCTTACAGAAATTAGACAGAGCATCTAAAACGATGTTGTTATTTCCGAATGAAATGCTCCGTGAATGGCTTTATCTTTTTACATTATCTCCAAGTAGCAGGGAAAGGCAGGCAAAACGGCTCATCCCCTTTACTGAATCCGCACTCTTACATTGGCCGAAATTATGGTATGATGTAGAGCGGATCAATACTTAGGGGGTAACAAAATGGCAGGTCATTCAAAGTGGAAAAACATTCAGAACCGTAAAGGTGCACAAGATGCAAAACGCGGGAAAGTATTCCAAAAAATGTCGAAAGAGATTTTTGTAGCCGCAAAGGCCGGTGGGCCGGATGTGGATTCGAATGCGGCACTCCGTCTCGCTATTGAAAAGTCGAAAAGTGCAAACGTTCCGAATGATGTCATTAAGCGTGCACTCGATAAAGCTACAGGTTCAGGCGCGGATGAAAACTATGAAGAAGTGATTTATGAAGGATACGGCCCCGGTGGAGTCGCGGTTCTAGTATACTGTCTGACGGAAAACCGTAACCGGACTGCACCGAATGTTCGTGTCGCCTTTAACAAAAATGGTGGTAGTCTCGGGGAAAGTGGTTCGGTCGGTTATCTATTCGACCGAAAAGGGCGCCTTTTCATCGAACGGACAGCGGAGACTGATGAAGACGCGGTGATGATGGCAGCGCTTGAGGCGGGAGCGGACGATATCGAATCCACGGAAGAAGGATTTGAGATTATTACGGAACCTGCTGACTTTTTAGCTGTGAAGGAAGCGCTTGAAGTGGAAGGTATCGAATTCGTCGCTGCGGAAATCGAGATGATCCCATCGATGTATGCTGAACTATCCGGGGAGAATCTCGAAAGTTTCGAGAAGATGATTGAAGTACTGGAAGATGACGACGATGTTCAGGATGTTTATCATAACGCGGCACAGTAAGCAATGAATCAGAAACAAACTTTTAAATGACTAGAGAAAACCACTGTGAGTCATGCGCAGTGGTTTTTTCTATTCTTAAAGTCTTCAGTAGGCTATTCTATTGTTTTATGAATATGATGATAGGGGAAGAGAGTGATTTTTAGTTCCGAATATTATAATAAATTTTGACTCGAAATAGGTTGTCAAGCAATATTTGGCGCTTTATACTCAATATGAGGTGAAATGAGTGAGAAATATAAAGGTGATCATTCCTTTGGGCATTGCTCTACTGGCTATCGTTGCCTATTTCATTTTCAATCAATGGAATAAAGAAAACGTAATAATTAAGGAAGAGACTGTTACTCCGAATGCTGCGGACACCAATGAAACTGTAATGCCGGTGATCCAAATTGAAGAAGTGAAGAAAATACCTGTTGAAAAAGAATTTCCATTTTCAATGACTGAACTTGATGTACAAATCGCCATTCATGGTATGTCACATCAAAAAATTCGTGCGAGCAACAATGATAAATGGGATTTACTATTAATGACGCCAGAAAGAATCGAACGTTTGATTGTGGTTGTTGAAGCGAACAACGTAAGGTATAGGGAAAATTTAGACATGTATTTGGCTATTCTTAATCGCTGGAAAGATAATGATTTCTCAAGGGTGGACCTAGATCACAATGTAATTTGGAGCCTTCAAGATGGTACAAGAGGAAAGGCGATAGGGATTTTTACTCCTGAAGAAGAAATCGAGTTTATCAAGGCGCATTATAATGTCGAGATAAGGGAAGTAATGCCAGAATAAAAACTGGTATTACTTTTTTTGTTCAGTGATTACAAGTGTTACATAAATAAAGTAGGAAGGTTCTTACTATTTGTACTTTAAGTAACAGTAGATTTGCAAGATATCCCATTTTACTCTACGACTCTAACGGCGCCAATAATACCGAAATACCTGCCTGCTACTGTTGACATATGTTAATGGTTCAATTACGATGTTTGTAATAGCTTATCCATGAAAAGAAACTTGATAGACGTTGGTACGACAACGTTTATAGATTGAAGTACGTAAAGATGACGAAGGTTGCAAACGTCCACCATACCGCGGCACAGTAAGGTGGAAAATATCCATCACCCGGTCAAGATTCACTTGAATTCTGACGGATGATGGATATTTGTTTTGTATGATGATAAAGGTATACACAGGAAGGAAGTTCCGCTTGGTTGAGACATTATTATTAAATTTTCTATTCCTGCTTCTTCCGATTTTAACATCTGTATTATTTTTTGAAACTAAATTAAATATTTTCAATAAGTACAAGCTACTCATTGGGTCATCTATTTCACTTCTTCTTTGTATGACGTTCCCACTGAAATTAGATATGGGTTTCATTTTTGATTTAAGATGGATTCCGTTAATTGTCATGGCACTATTTGGCGGATATAAGATGGTTTTTCCACTCTATATTATTCTGAATAGTTATCGCTTACTTATCGGCGGGGGAGAGGGATTCTATCATTCATTTGCTTTCTCGACCGTTATTTTACTAGTGATTCCTTTCTTCAGGGAGAAATTTATCGTTCAAAATCCCAATAGGCGTGTGGCCTATGGAATCTTAGCTACACTTTTGATGATGGTGCTTTATTTTACGTCTTTGAGCTATTTTTACCAAGAATTGACGGCTGAATTTTGGAAGTTGGTCGTTAATGCGCTGCTAATCTATACACCTGTCATCTTTATCATTTTGACAATGATTGAGAAAATCATTTCCAACGTCGAGCGACACGACATCTATATTCAATCTGAAAGGCTAAAGGTTATCAGTGAATTATCTGCCAGCATCGCCCATGAAATCAGAAACCCACTAACTGTCACGAATGGATTTCTGCAATTACTGGCCAATTCTAAGACGATTACAGAGGAAGAAAACAGATATGTCGATTTTTCGTTGAAGGAACTGCAACGGGCGGAAGCGATTGTCAATGAATTCCTTTCTTTTTCCAAGCCGCAATCAGTCCATATGATCGACTCGGATTTTAAAGATGAAATCGAGTATGTGGTTAATATTCTCCATCCCTATGCCGCTAAAAATAAGGTGTCTATTCAGGTGGAATTTACAAACACATTGAAGAAAAATTATGATGAAAACCAAATACGGCAATGTTTCATCAACCTTATTAAGAATAGCATTGAAGCGATGAAGGAAGACGGAGGGATCGTTTCAATCGACGTCTCGGCACAAAAAGGCAACATCCAATTCGTCGTCAAGGATAGCGGAAAGGGCATGACAAGTGAGGAAATCTCACAATTAGGCATTCCTTATTATTCCACAAAAAAAGAAGGTACTGGACTTGGCATGTTTATGGTGTATCGAACAATCGATTGCCTGAACGGCAAAATCGAAGTAAAAAGCACACCTGGAAAAGGGACAACCATGTTCATTACAATCCCCGTCTAACCAAACGATTGTCTTGTGAGGTAGAAAGCGCGTTCGTATGGTATAATTGGTACTATACATATAGGGGGAGAATGGATTGTACGACTACATAAAAGGGTATGTCACGCGTGTGACGCCTGAATACATAACGCTTGAACAAGGTGGGATTGGCTGGCTTATCATGACGCCAAATCCCTATTCGTTCCATATGACGGATGAGCTCCAACAGGTGTTCACGCATTTACATGTTCGGGAAGATAGTCAGCTTTTGCTTGGCTTCAAAACACTTGAACAGCGTGAATTGTTCAAGAAGCTAATCACGGTTTCGGGAATTGGTCCGAAAGGTGCATTGGCGATATTGGCAAGTGGTATACCATCTCAAGTGATAGGGGCCATTGAACGGGAAGACGAAGCTTTTCTCGTCCAATTCCCAGGGGTTGGGAAAAAGACGGCTCGTCAAATGATTTTAGATTTGAAAGGGAAGCTGCATGACTTGTTCAGTGAAATCGATATGCCGGATGAGGAATTCACCTTATTGTCGATGGCGGAAAACGGTTCACTCGATGAGGCGATTTTAGCATTGGAAGCGCTAGGCTACTCACAGCGTGAATTGACGAAAGTGAAACCGAAACTGGAAAAAGAAGAGCTTGATACGGAAGGGTATATGAAATTGGCGCTTCAGTTATTATTGAAACAGAAATAACGCATTCATAATGTGAGAAAGGGGAGATGGAAGATGGAAGAACGCATCATATCAGGGGAAATTTCGAATTTTGACGAGCGTTTTGAACAGTCGCTTAGACCGCAGTTTCTAAGCCAATATATTGGTCAAGAAAAAGTGAAGGATAACCTAAGCATTTTCATCGAAGCCGCAAAAGGGCGCAGTGAAAGTTTGGACCATGTATTGTTGTATGGGCCTCCAGGTCTTGGAAAGACAACGCTGGCGACTGTTATTGCCAATGAGATGGATGTTAACGTTCGTATGACGAGCGGACCAGCAATTGAGCGTCCGGGTGACCTCGCTGCCGTCGTTTCCTCACTGGAACCAGGGGATGTGTTATTCATTGACGAGATTCACAGACTAAACCGATCAATCGAAGAAGTATTGTATCCTGCGATGGAAGACTTCTGCCTTGATATAGTAGTTGGTAAAGGTCCTTCTGCCCGGTCTATCAGGCTCGATTTACCTCCTTTCACACTGATCGGTGCAACGACGCGCGCCGGGGCGTTGTCGGCGCCGTTGCGGGACAGGTTTGGTGTTCCACTGCGACTTGAATATTATGAAGTCGAACCGCTCAAAGAAATCGTTGTGCGCAGTGCAGGGCTGTTTGAAGTCGAGATAGATGAACGGGCGGCCGTGGAAATCGCCCGTCGTGCCCGTGGAACGCCGCGTATTGCAAACCGCTTGCTTCGCCGTGTTCGGGATTATGCGCAGGTGAGGGGCAATGGAACCATTACGACGGAGATGGCGAATGGGGCACTCGAGATGCTCCAAGTCGATTCGCATGGGCTTGATCATATCGATCATAAATTATTGACAGGCATGATTGAACGGTTCCGGGGTGGGCCTGTCGGAGTCGATACGATTTCGGCCAGCATCGGTGAGGAGTCGGTGACGATTGAAGATGTCTATGAACCATATCTTCTCCAAATCGGCTTCATCCAACGAACACCGCGCGGACGGATTGCAACTCAACTCGCTTACGATCATTTCGGGTATGCATTTCCCGAGGACTAAGAAAAGAAAAAGGCGCCGTTTAGACCAAGTATCAGGCGTCAGGAGCTGGCCACTAATTTAAGAAACAGTTTGGACATTAATCTTAGAATAAAGGGAGATCATATAGCCGATGGATGTAAATGAATTCGATTTTGATTTACCGGAACATCTGATAGCACAAACGCCATTGCAGGACCGGACAGCAAGCCGGTTGATGGTCATGGATAAAGAGACAGGGGAAGTGGAGCATCGACAGTTCCCAGACCTGCTCGACGAGCTCGTTGCGGGGGATATACTTGTCCTCAATGATACAAGAGTTCTTCCGGCGCGTCTGATGGGTGTAAAAGAAGATACCGGGGCTGCAATCGAAGTACTGCTTCTGAAGGAAACGGGCGATGATGAATGGGAAACGCTTGTGAAACCGGCGAAACGGGTGAAGCTAGGAACAATTGTCACGTTTGGCGATGGTCGTCTGACTGCGGAGTGTACAGGCATATTGGAGCAAGGCGGCCGGATATTCAAATTCCGCTATGCGGGCATTTTTTATGAAATTCTGGATGCACTCGGGCAAATGCCTTTGCCGCCTTATATAACGGAAACACTGGATGACCAGGCGCGCTACCAAACGGTATTTGCAAAAGAACGCGGATCTGCAGCCGCTCCGACGGCAGGCCTTCATTTTACGGAGGAATTACTTGACCGTTTCCGGGAAAAAGGGGTCGACATCGCTTTTATCACGCTGCATGTCGGGCTCGGCACTTTCAGGCCTGTCAGTGCGGATTCGATTGAAGACCATACGATGCATTCCGAATACTATCAGGTTACGGAACAGACAGCAGATGCAATAAACAAGGCGAAAGAGCAAGGTGGACGCGTTATTGCTGTGGGCACGACATCTGCGAGAACACTGGAGACAATTGCTACAGCTAATCAAGGGAAAATCGTACCTTCAAGTGGTTGGACGTCGATTTTCATTTATCCGGGCTATGAATTCAGTATTTTGGATGGCCTTTTAACCAATTTTCATTTACCAAAATCGACATTGCTTATGCTTATCTCGGCATTGTCAACGCGGGAAAATATCCTCGCGGCATATAAACAGGCGGTTGATGAAAGTTACCGTTTCTTCAGTTTTGGAGACGCAATGTTCATCAAACCGTCACAAAGGAAGGAATCGAATTAATGTCAGCAATTACTTACGAACATATTAAAACGTGTAAACAGACCGGTGCACGTCTAGGAATCGTCCATACGCCTCACGGATCATTTGAAACTCCTGCGTTCATGCCGGTCGGTACACAAGCGACCGTCAAGACGATGTCACCGGAAGAGTTGAAAGCGGTCGGTGCGGGCATCATTTTGAGCAACACGTACCATCTATGGCTCCGTCCTGGCCACGAAATCATTAAAGAGGCAGGCGGCCTGCACAAGTTCATGAACTGGGATCGACCGATCCTGACAGATTCAGGCGGTTATCAAGTGTTTTCATTAAGCGATTTCCGAAAAATCGAGGAGGAAGGCGTCCACTTCAGGCATCATCTGAATGGCAGCAAGCTTTTCTTAAGCCCCGAAAAAGCAATGGAAATCCAGAATGCACTCGGCCCTGATATCATGATGGCTTTTGACGAATGTCCACCATTCCCTGCAACGTATGAATATATGAAGGCAAGTGTTGAGCGGACATCCAGATGGGCTGAACGTTGCCTCACAGCTCATGCTCGGCCGGAAGACCAGGCGCTATTCGGTATTGTGCAAGGCGGAGAGTTCGAGGAATTGCGTAAACAAAGTGCTAAAGATCTCGTATCTCTTGATTTTCCGGGATATGCAATCGGTGGTTTGTCCGTTGGCGAACCGAAAGACATTATGAATCGCGTGCTTGAGTATACGACACCACTATTGCCACAGGACAAGCCCCGTTACTTGATGGGAGTTGGTTCGCCCGATTCGCTGATTGATGGTGCAATTCGCGGGATTGATATGTTCGATTGCGTCTTGCCGACACGTATAGCACGGAACGGTACATTGATGACAAGTGAAGGGCGTCTTGTCGTGCGAAATGCGAAATTCAAAAACGACTTCCGCCCACTGGATGAAAACTGTGATTGCTATGCATGTAAAAACTATAGCCGGGCTTATATCCATCACTTGATCCGGGCGGAGGAGACGTTCGGCATCCGTTTGACGACCTACCATAACCTTCATTTCCTCCTCAATTTGATGGAGCAAGTAAGGGATGCAATCCGCAATGACCGTCTCGGGGATTTCCGGGAGGAGTTTTTTGAAAACTACGGTTTCAACAAACCGAATGCAAAAAACTTCTAAATCTTGTATAATGAATCGAGATTGAAAGGGGGATGAATAAATGGAAGGTTTAGCTGGATTATTGCCATTCGTGGCGATGTTTGCAGTCATGTGGTTCTTGCTCATCAGACCGGCGCAAAAGAGACAAAAAGCGACGAAGCAGATGCAGAGCGATTTGAAACGCGGCGATAAAGTCATTACAATTGGTGGAATTCACGGAACAATCGATGCTGTAGATGAGTCATCGGTTTTCCTTAAAGTTTCTGAAGGTATGACACTGCAATTCGATAGACAAGCAGTCGGTCGAGTTGTGGAATCATAAACATCTTTGTGCGTCAAGGAAAAGGCGATTGCCCTGTCAGTTAGTATAACTGACAGGGCAATCGCTTTTTTAGGGACGGATTTCGTCACACAGATAAGTGAACAGTTTCTCTCCGCTTTTCTTAAGGGATTTTTGTATAGCAGGTGAATCACAAGGGGTATCCTTTCTTAAAAGGGGAGGATTCATATGCATGACTTGTTGATCATCGGATTTCGTACCGTTTTACTTTATGTGATCATTGTCATCATTTTGCGGATCATGGGGAAACGAGAACTCGGCGAACTCGGCGTGATTGATGTAGTCGTATTTATCGTCATGGCGGAAGTCGCTGCATTCGCACTTGATGATCCTAATAAGAAACTGATTCAATCAATCGTTCCGATGCTCATCTTACTGGCGATTCAACTACTTTCTTCTTTTATGTCATTGAAGAGTAAAAAATTCAGGGATTTGGTAGATGGTGATCCGACGTTGATCATAAAAGATGGGAAAATACTTGAAAAAGAAATGCGGAAACAGCGCTATAATCTCGACGATCTTTTTCAACAACTTCGGGAGCAGTCAATCGGCTCCGTCCATGAGGTGTCAATTGCTTATTTAGAGCCTTCGGGTAACCTTTCCGTATTCACGAAGGACGATGGCCACCCCACTCTTACACTCATTGCGGACGGATCTGTTCAACATAGGCATCTTAGGCTGTGCGGAAAAACGGAAGAATGGCTTTTACAAGAAATCCGATTGCTCGGAGTCGACGATGTCCGTCAAGTTTTTTACTGTACGCTTGAAAAGGGTGAATTGAAGTTCCAGATGAAAGAGGCAGATTAACGACGGTTCATTAGTTTCTTGAACAGGAATAGATCCCCTTTCTTCACTTGACCCGTTAATACTAAAATGACAAGCAGGAATAGCGATGTAATCATGCATTCGGTCAGAAGTCCATAATTCCCAATTGGTATAAAAATCGGTCTTATTATACAGGTCAGGATGAAGGAAGCGTAAGGCAAAGCGAACATCGCAAAGCCGGTCCCGGTCGCCCTGTTTTTCCTGAGCGTCGCGATATGCAGGAATGAGGTGACGAGAACGCCGAAGCCGATGGCAAGCACAGCACCTGTTTCTTGCAGGCCGGGCTGGGAAGCCAGGATGAACATCACGCCCAGTTTCGCGATGCCTCCGTAGATCGAGTTCATCATCCCCGCTTTGGCGTCTCCTGTCGCCTGTAAGATCGAATAAAGCGGACCTTGAATGTAATAAAAGAAAAAAACGGGCGCCAGTAGCGTCATATACGAAGCTCCTTCGGTGACGTGGAAAAGCTTTTCGGCCAATGCCTGTCCGTGAACATAAAAAACAGCCGCTGCAATTGTTCCCGTCAATGCCGACAATCGAAGTGATAAATGGATTCTCTCCTGTAGTTTTCCGATATTTTTCGACGCTGCCGCCCCGCTGACGGCCGGCACAAGCACGACAGATAAAGCATAAGGGATGAAGGCTGGAAAAAGCAGCAGCGGTACGAGTACCCCAGAAATGACACCGTATAGTGAAGTCGCGGCGACTGCGCCGACACCTGCCATCGACAATGCACGAAGGAAGATGATCGGTTCAAGGAACCAGGTGAATGAACCGAATAGTCGGCTGCCGGAAGACGGTAGTGCCACCGCTAATAGAGGTTCCATCGGGTAACGCCCGTTTTTTTCCGTTTCTTTCGGTACCGCTTTTTTCTTTTGCCTGTATTTGTAAAGTAAATACAAAACGGATACCACTTCAGCGAGCAACGTAATAACCATCGCATATGCAGCGCTAAGTGCCGCATCGCCCACTACGATAAGGGAAGGCAGGAGCCAGGTGATGAGTGCGATGCGGAAAAACTGTTCGATGATTTGGGACCAGGCTGTTTCCTCGATGCGTGCGATTCCCTGGAAATACCCCCGTATCAGTCCACCAATCGCTGCAATCGGGACAATGGCGATTCCGACATATAAAGCAGTAGAAGACGCCTCATTCCCGAGAAGAGTCCCTGATAAATAAGGGACAAATAAAATGGATGCAGGAATGAAAACAGCTCCAGTTAAAATCGTGATGAAGGTTGCGGTCTTCATCACGGAAGGAAGCTTCGCGGATTGCCCTTTTGCATCAAGTTCAGCGATTACTTTGGCAACGGCGATCGGTACGCCTAGCTGGACGAGCGATAGGAAAAATATGAATGCGGGATATGCAGTCATGTAAATGCCTACCGCTTCTTCACCCGCAACGCGCATGAATTGGATTCGATAGACGAATCCGAGAAGTTTTGTCAGGAAGACTGCGACCATTAGGACGACCGTTCCGCGAATGAATGAAGACAAAGAAAAACAACTCCTTCCTAAATACAGTCAATTCATATACACTAAACGTATGCTTACTGATGCGTTCTTACGACTGTTTATGAAAGGAATGGAAACAATGACAATTCAATTCGGAGAACTGTTCAACCACATGGTTCCAGCCATTGAAAGCAAAAAAACCGAATTCCATCTATATGGATATACGACGGTGACCGAAGAAGATATCTGGACATATTGCATTCGGAAAAAGTGGCGTAAAAAAGAGGTCGATTCGATGAAAATGCATGAAATTGTCAATGGAATTCTTCAGATTTCACCAGCGGAGTTTATGACGTTTACACAAATTGAAGAACAGCGAGGCTCTGATTGGTTTTCCGATTTAAATAGTGATGAATTGCAAACCCTTCTGGCACCACAAAAATCGAAAAATAAGTTATGATAAAATAACGTAAGCTCATTTGACACATGGATGGTCGTGTTTCATAATGAACGTATTGCGTTTTTTGGCATGCACATTGTTACGTGTCATGTTGCTCCACATAAAGAGGGGGAAGTAGGATTATGAAAAAAAGAGGGCGGATTGTTGCGTTCCTATTATTGCTCGTCGTCTTTGCTGCGACGATTGGAACAACTACTAATCCGATATTGAAAGATGTGAAGCTCGGTCTCGATTTACAAGGGGGCTTCGAAGTTCTTTATCAAGTTGAAGAATTGAAGGATGGTCAAAAAATAACGGAAGAAGTCGTCTCTGATACTGCTAAAGCACTGACGAGACGGGTGGATGCAATCGGTGTCAGTGAACCGAGCATTCAAATCGAGTCAGGTAACCGGATCCGTGTCCAGCTAGCTGGAGTCGAAGATCAGCAATCAGCACGTGAACTGCTGTCAACTCAGGCGAATTTAACGTTCAGGGACGCGGATGATAACATCATTCTCGACGGGAATGATCTGAAAGAAGGAAAAGCGAAAGAAGGGTTCAACGAAACAGGGAGTCCAGTCGTTACGTTGGAAATGAAAGACCCGAAAAAATTCGGTGAAGTAACGACGGCAATTTCAAGTAAGCCGGCGCCAGATAACGTCCTCGTCATTTGGCTCGATTTTGAAGAGGGTGTAGACTCCTATAAGGAGGAAATACTCAAGCCGGAGCCTAAGTTCGTTTCAGCGCCACGCGTCTCTTATCCAATCAATTCCTCAAACGTGGAAATCTCAGGTAGCTTCACGTTACAAGAGGCAAAAGATCTTTCGGGTATTTTAAATGCAGGCGCATTGCCTGTTCATCTTGAAGAAGTCTATTCGACGTCAGTCGGGGCACAATTCGGTGAACAAGCACTGAACAAAACGGTCTTTGCAGGAATTATCGGTATTGCGCTCATTTTTGTCTTCATGCTTGTGTACTACCGTCTGCCGGGATTAGTGGCAGTCATTACATTGACTGTTTACATCTATCTCATTCTACTCGTCTTCACGCGCATTAACGGTGTATTAACGCTACCAGGAATCGCGGCGTTGATGCTCGGGGTCGGGATGGCCGTCGATGCGAACATTTTGACGTATGAACGGATTCGTGAAGAATTACGCATTGGGAAGTCTGTGAAGACGTCGTTCCAAGCGGGTGCGAAACAAGCGTTTACGGCCATATTGGATGCGAATATTACTACAATCCTAGCTGCAGTCGTTCTTTTCATATTCGGGACAAGCTCTGTCAAAGGGTTTGCACTAATCTTGATCATTAGTATTCTCGCCAGTTTCGTGACGGCAGTTTGGGGATCCCGATTGCTGCTTGGACTTCTCGTCAATAGCGGAATACTCGACGCGAAACCAGGACTGTTTGGTATTTCGAAGAAGAAAATCCATGCGCCGGAAGAAGGCTTGGAAACACTGGAGTTATCGACGAAGTTTGACCGTTTCGATTTCGTCGGGACCCGAAAGAAATTTTACGTACTTTCGATGGTTCTCCTCATTGCGGGAGCGATTATGCTAAGTGTATTCAAATTGAATCTCGGGATTGACTTCTCAAGTGGTACACGTGTTGAAGTCTTGTCGAACGAAGCATTGACGGAGGTTGAAGTTGGCGAACAACTTGAGAAAGTTGGTTATCCGACAACTGATATCGTCATTTCTGGCGATACCAACAATATCGGCGTTGCTCGTTACAAAGATGAATTCAAGCAGGAAGAAGTCAATCAATTAAAAGCGGATCTTGCCGCTGTTTATGGTGTTGATCCGAACATTTCGACCGTGTCGTCGACTGTCGGGGAAGAGCTTGCGCAAAATGCGGTTTTTGCACTTCTTTATGCAGGACTGGGAATCCTCATCTACGTGGCATTTCGTTTCGAATGGCGCATGGGGGTTGCAACGGTTATCGGGCTAATCCATGATGTGTTCTTCATGCTGGCAATCTTCAGCATTTTACGACTGGAAGTGGATATTACATTCATTGCCGCCGTTCTGACGATTGTCGGATATTCCATCAATGATACGATTGTTACATTCGACCGGATTAGGGAAAACCTCAACCGTCGCGGTACGATTAATGACGTAGCGGAACTGGCGGAAATCGTCAATAAATCGCTACGTCAGACATTGGGACGCTCAGTCAATACAGTACTTACTGTCATCTTTGTCGTAGTGGCATTGATGCTACTGGGCGCAGAGTCCATCCGACCGTTCTCGATCGCACTTCTGATTGGTTTGACTAGCAGGGACCTACTCTTCCATCTTCATTTCAGCTCAAATCTGGTTTGACCTGAAAAAACGTGAAATGAAAGAAAAAGGCGCTATTAAAGTGGATAAGAGAAGAAAAAATGGGGTTCAGACGAGCCCGTTGTTTAATGGGTTTCACAACAGTATGGAACAGGGTATACGATTCGTATACCCTGTTCCATTTTTTGTGATGAGGAGGAGCGACAATGCAGTTTCAATGGAATTTATTGTTTGGACTTTTATCGGCAATCGTGATTGCCATATTTGCAATTGTTAATGTCGAGGCAGTCAAAGTGAATTATGTGTTTGGCGAAGCACAATGGCCGCTTATTCTTATCATTTTATGTTCAGCGCTCCTCGGTGCCGTTGTAAGTATATTTGTTGCTATGTTCCGTTCGGTCAAGTCAAATCGTCAAGTAAAAGAACTTCAGAAGGATATCATGGTGAAGGAAATGACGATTGCCAATCAACAAAATGAAATTGCGGAGCTGCAAAAATATACTGCTCTCAGTTCTGTAGAAGCAAACCGGATTGACAAGACAGCAAAATGATACGCAAAACACTTTCCCGGTCTCCATGCCAAGGAAAGTGTTTTTTCTAGTGATAGACACCGCCATAATTGGCAATTTTGAGTTAAGGCAGCAGTCGGCACTGCCCACCACTTTATGATAAGTGAACTATCCGTTATAATGAACGTAAGGATGTGAAGGATTTTGATAGAATCGATGAAAAGATGGATAGTGGAACGGCCGGATGCCGAGATTGTAGATGAGCTGACGAAAAGTCTTGGTATTTCAACTGTCCATGCAAAAATACTTGCTGCAAGGGGACTGACAGATCCAGCGGAAGTGAAAGATTTTCTATATATGACAGAAGCGGCCATGCATGACCCGTTCTTACTACATGGGATGGAGCAAGCGGTTGCGCTTATCAAAAAAATGATTACTTCCAATCGGAAAATTGCCGTCTATGGAGATTATGATGCCGATGGGGTAACTAGTATAACTGTTCTTACGACGGCATTGGAGCGTATGGGAGCAGATGTTTACTTTGTCATCCCCGATCGTTTTGAACATGGCTATGGACCGAACAAGGATCTCTTCCAACGAATATACGAACAAGGTGCGTCTCTAATCATTACAGTGGATAACGGCATCTCGGGTGTCGATGAAATTGCCTATGCGAACTCACTCGGTCTACAAGTGATCGTGACTGATCATCACGAAATCGGTGACGAGTTGCCGCCTGCGGATGCCGTCATCCATCCGCGTCACCCTGAAGGGGCCTATCCTTTCGGAGAGTTGGCGGGTGTCGGCGTAGCATTCAAGCTTGCGAGTGCGCTTCTCGGAGAGGTTCCGAAAGACTTACTGGAACTTGTTGCAATCGGCACGGTAGCCGATTTGGTCCCATTACTTGGTGAAAACAGGTATTTGGTGAAAGAAGGCATCAGGCGTATGCGCCAGTCAAAAAGACCTGCCATACAAGCACTCTCGCGTATCGCCAGCACGGAGCAAACAGCGATCGATGAGGAGTCGATCGGATTCATGATTGGTCCTCGTTTGAATGCTGCAGGACGTCTAGGGGATGCTTCGCCGGCAGTTCATCTTCTCAAGTCGGAAGACATGGCCCATGCGATGGGATTAGCAACAGAATTGGATTCGTTGAATAAGAATAGGCAAGCGATTGTTTCGTCCATCAGCCAAGAAGCGGAAGCAATCATTGAAAAGCTGTACGGTGATCAACTGCCACTTGTTTTCGTCATAGCTGCTGAAGGCTGGAATGCGGGCGTGGTTGGAATTGTCGCTTCTCGCATTACTGAAAAATACTACCGTCCGACCATCGTTTTATCGATTGATGTGGAGAAAGGGATTGCCAAAGGCTCAGCAAGAAGTATTGCAGGATTTGACTTGTTTGCCGAATTGTCCAAATGTGCCGATTTACTGCCCCATTTCGGAGGCCATCAGATGGCTGCGGGCATGTCGCTTGCCGTGAAGGATGTTGATCGATTACGCGAACAACTGAATGCGCAGGCTAAGGAAGTCCTGACGGATGAAATGCTGACTCCCAAAATCCTGATCGATGTGCCACTATCGGTCGGAGAAATCGATGTCGGTGTCCTAGAATCGTTGGAACTACTTCGGCCGTTCGGTATGGCGTTCGAAAAACCGGTCTACTTGCTTGAAGATTTATCGGCGTCGACGGTCAGGAAAATCGGAGCGGCGAAAAATCATATGAAATTGGAAGTGACGGATGGAGAGCAATCACTGGACGCCATTGGTTTTGGACTTGGATATATCGCTGATGAACTGACGCCCGGCGTCAAACTGTCGGTTGCTGGCGATTTGCAAGTGAATGAGTGGAACGGTCATAAAAAGCCTCAATTAATGATCAAGGATATCCGATCGGATGAATGGCAATTATTTGACTTGAGAGGCATCCGCGAACCGACTAGATGGTTACCGACAGTCCCTGCCGACAGTACGGTGTTTGTCGCCTTTCATGAACAGACGATCCGTTATTTTCAGACATCCTTGACAGGTATCGCAATCGATTTATATGGTCGGAATGATTTAAGGCATGCCGATAATCTTGTTCTTCTAGATATACCGGATAGTAAAATGCAACTTGAGCAGCTGGTCACATCGGCGAACCCGGACCGGATCTACGCCCACTTCCATGCCCCGGAGTCAATGTATTTCGATGGACTTCCAAATCGAGAACAGTTCGGCTGGTACTATAGCTTTTTGAAAAAGCGCGGGACATTCGATGTAGCGAAGAATGGGGAAGAACTTGCGAAACATAAGTCATGGAAAAAAGATTCGGTAGTTTTCATGTCAAAGGTGTTTTCTGAACTGGGATTTGTTAAGATAGAGGATGGTTTTGTTTCAGTTGTTGAAACGGTCGGCAAACGGGATCTTTCCGAAGCACCTTCTTATAAAGAACGGGTGAGCCGGATTGAGCTTGAAAAGAATTTGCTGTACGCACCTTATAAGGAATTGAAACGATGGTTTGATACAGTCCGCGATGGAACTGTAAACAGGGAGGAACATCAATGGAGTTAAAAGATTACGTGACGGTTGTACCGGATTATCCGAAAGAAGGAATCAGCTTCAAGGATATATCTACAATCATGGATAACGGCAAGGCCTATAAATATGCGACGGACGAAATCGTCAAATATGCGAATGAGGTCGGAACGGATATAATCGTTGGCCCGGAGGCGCGTGGATTCATCATCGGATGTCCAGTCGCCTATGCGCTTGAAATCGGTTTTGCACCGGTACGAAAACCTGGAAAATTGCCTCGGGAAACGATAGCTGTCGAATATGATTTGGAATATGGCAAGGACACGTTAACAATTCACAAAGATGCCATAAAACCAGGGCAACGTGTATTGATCGTCGATGACCTACTTGCGACAGGTGGAACAGTCGGTGCTACAATCGAACTAGTTGAAAAACTTGGCGGAGTCGTTGCAGGATGTGCATTTATCATTGAATTGTCTTATTTAAGCGGTCGTGAAAAGCTCCAAGGCTATGACACACGTTCATTGATCACTTACTAAGAAAGGCACATGGCGTACAATGCCTAGAAACTTAAAAATAGATCCTCCGCACTATATGCGGGGGATTTTTCTTAACCGCCAAATTGTCATTGTCAAATTCTTACCCTTTACATATACATGCTTTTATACATACAATAGAAGTATTATTATTTTTTGCGAAAAAAGTCGAAAGGAGCAAAAATATGGCGAAAAATCGTGACGTGACGGCAGAAGAAATCTTTTCACTTGTCGCATCTTATATGAATGCGGAACATGTAGATTTCGTGAAAAAAGCATATGAGGCTGCAAAATCCGCTCATGAGGGACAGTTCAGAAGTTCAGGTGAGGCATATATCCTCCATCCTGTCCAAGTTGCGGGCATTCTCGCTGAATTGCAAATGGATCCTTCGACAGTGGCTGCCGGATTTCTCCATGACGTAGTAGAAGATACAGAAGTCAGCAGGGAAGACATCATTCGCGAATTCGGCGAGGAAGTCGCAATGCTTGTAGATGGTGTAACTAAACTTGAGAAATTGAAATATAAATCCAAGGAAGAAAAGCAAGCCGAAAACCATCGGAAGATGTTCGTGGCAATGGCACGGGATATCCGAGTCATTCTCATTAAACTGGCGGACAGGCTTCATAATATGCGGACGCTAAAACATGTCTCTGAGGAAAAACAGCGCCGGGTTGCAGCTGAAACTTTGGAAATATTCGCTCCGCTTGCCCATCGGCTCGGTATCTCTGCCATCAAATGGGAACTTGAAGATACAGCATTGCGTTATTTGAATCCGCAGCAATATTACCGGATTGTCAATATGATGAAGCGCAAACGGGTCGAACGGGAGAATTACCTGGACAATGTCATGGTGCAAATCAAGCAGGAAATCGGATTGATGGACATAAACGCGGATCTTTCAGGCCGGCCGAAACATTTGTACTCCATCTATCGGAAAATGGTCATTCAAAAGAAAGAGTTCAATGAAATTTATGACCTTCTTGCTGTTCGGATCCTTGTTTCAAGTATTAAAGATTGCTATGCGGTCCTTGGAATCATCCACACATTATGGAAACCGATGCCAGGCAGATTCAAGGATTATATTGCCATGCCAAAACAGAATCTATACCAGTCACTGCACACAACCGTTGTAGGACCTGCAGGAGATCCGCTTGAAGTGCAGATCCGTACAGACGAGATGCACAAAATTGCCGAGTTCGGGGTTGCAGCACATTGGGCGTATAAGGAAGGAAAGTCGCTAACTGATCATCCAAGTGATATCGATTCGAAATTGACTTGGTTCAGGGAAATATTGGAATTCCAAAACGAATCTTCCAATGCGGAAGAGTTCATGGAATCATTGAAATTCGATCTCTTTTCAGATATGGTCTACGTGTTCACACCAGACGGGGATGTCTTGGAGCTTCCTGCAGGTTCGGTTCCTATCGATTTTGCGTATCGTGTTCATTCGGAAGTCGGAAATCGGACAATTGGGGCGAAAGTGAACGGGAAGATGGTACCGCTTGACGCAGAATTGGTGACAGGAGATATCATAGAAATTCTGACATCGAAACAATCATTCGGCCCAAGCCGAGATTGGTTGAAAATCGCAAAAACTTCCCAGGCGAAAAATAAGATCCGGCAGTATTTCAAAAAACAGCTGCGGGAGGAAAATATTCAAAAAGGCCGGGAATTGATTGAGCGAGAAGTGAAAGCGCAAGAGTATGACTTGAAAGAAGTACTGACACCAGAAAATATCAAACGGGCAATAGAGAAATTCAGCTTCACTTCTGAAGAAGATATGAATGCCGCAGTCGGATTCAATGGCATAACTGCCCAACAGGTCGTCAATCGCCTCGCGGAAAAAATGCGGAGGGAACGTGAGCAACAAGATACAATCGATAAAATCGTTTCGGATATGAAATCCGCCCCTTCACCAAAAATGACCGAGTCCGGTGTCATCGTTAAAGGGATAGATAACCTGTTGATCCGATTATCGAAGTGTTGTAATCCAGTTCCGGGTGATGAGATTGTCGGATTCATAACGAAAGGTCGCGGTGTTTCGGTTCATCGTACCGATTGTCCCAATATTTTGGTGAGCGAAGAAGATGACAGCGACCGGATTATCGGCGTCGAGTGGGCGCTTGGATCATCCGGTCCGAAAAAGGAATTCCAGGTGGATATCGAAGTGACTGCATTTGACCGTCAAGGTGTACTTAACGAAGTGATGATGGTGATTTCGGAAACGAAGACACCGATTGTTGCGGTAAGCGGCAAAATGGATCGTGACAAAATTGCACGTATTCATATGTCGATTAAAATTACGGATATTACACATCTGCACAGAATTGTTGACAGGATCAAGCAAATTCGTGATATCTATTCCGTACAGCGTGTAATCAATTGAATGGCAGGTGAACTGAATGCGCGTAGTATTACAAAGGTCGGGCCCGGCCACCGTCAGTGTCGACGGGAATGTGACGGGGTCAATCGACAAAGGGTATGTCTTGCTTGTAGGCATCACCCATTCAGATACTGAGGAAGATATGGAATACGTAGCAAAAAAAATTGCGGGTCTCCGTTTATGGGAAGACGTGGACGGGAAGATGAATCGCTCCATTGACGAAGTGGGTGGGGATATTTTATCGGTTTCCCAATTCACCTTGTATGCGGATACGAAAAAAGGGAGACGTCCGAGTTTCATTGAAGCAGCTAGACCTGAACAGGCGGAGCCACTTTGGAACTATTTCAATCGTAAATTGGAAGCGGCAGGATTAACCGTCCAGACGGGGATTTTCGGTGCAATGATGGATGTCGAACTTATCAATGATGGCCCGGTAACAATCATTGTTGAGTCGAAATAGGTAAAAAAGTAGACCTCCCACGTAGTCTAGGAGGTCTGTTTTTGTATTAGTTGTCACTAGCGTTGAAATAGTCCAGGAGGCCTTGGTAAATGCCATGTGACGCTTGTTCGCGGAATATATCGTTTGTCATGAGCCGTTCTTCTGCAGCATTGGACAGAAAGCCTAGTTCTATTAAAATAGCATTTTGTCTGTTTTCACGCAGGACTAGGAAATCCCCGGGTTGTGAACCGCGATTGCGTAGGCTGATGGATGAAGCTAGTCCATCATTGATGGTCGCGGCAAGTTCTTTTTGCTGTGAATGGGTGTAATAGGTCGTGAACCCTGTGACACGCGAGTCGGGATTGGCATCATAATGGATACTGATAAAGGCATCTGCGTCAGCCTGATGACTGACAGCAACCCGTTTTCGTAAAGGGACATATGTGTCCGCTTCCCGGGTCATAACGACATTCGCTCCCGAAGCCCTCAACTTGGCAGCCAATAATTCAGAGGTGAGCAAAGTGATGCCCTTTTCGTCGGTACCTCGGCTCCCGGTCGTCCCCCGGTCATTGCCCCCATGTCCTGGATCGATGACGATTGTCAAACCTTTTAGTGTACCCGGAACGCGCGCTGTCTTTTGTTTCATGACAGGTTCAGTTGTAAGAGTGTCTTCATCGGTGGAAACTACCCATTTTGCGACAAATGCAGATTGTCCTGAAGGCAAAGAAATTTCATACCAGTCTCCGTCCTGTTGAACGATTGGAAATTTCTCACCTGCATCAGCACGCGCAACGATCTGTGAGGATGTCGTTGCTTGCTCACGGATGTTCGTCCCATCCGAAAGTATAGTCACCGTCTCGGTAACCGGTTCGTCGGAAGCCTTATTAGATTGGGATGAAAGGACACCGTGAAATGAATAGACCCATCCTTGTTTATTGTTTCCAATAGAAATCCGTATCCAATTGCCATCGATTTCTTCAATCGCATACGATTCGCCCCGATGAATGAGACCGACCCGTTTAGAAGACAAATCGGCTTTCTGTCGCACATTCAGAGCGTCGACTCCAACAGTGAACGATTCCGCTGAAGCTATTTGCGCCATGGGTGCTGCTTCGGCTACTCGGCTCCCCAGCTGCGAAATGTAATCCTTATGTACCCAACCCGTGAGTCCGTTAAAAGTGATTAAAGACCAATCCCCGTCTTGGCTGGTCATGATTGCTTCATCACCGGCATCCATCCGACCCAATACGGCTGAGCTGATGGATGGACCTGAACGGATATTCAATTGATCTACGCGTGAAACAATCGGTGTAGCTGTCTCAGCCGAACCGGTTCCGGTTGTTGTCAGCCAAGAGGCAATCCAACCGGACGTGTTGCCGTCCTGGATTTCCAACCAATCTCCTTCTGTCGAAATGACCTTCACATGATCCCCTTTCTTGAGAGAACCTGTTACAGAATATGTAAGTCCGGGGCCTGAGCGGATATGAAGTGATTGTGTATCAACTAGTACAGAATCCGTGTTGGCGTAAGTTGTAGGAATTGCAGGGAAAAAGCTGAATACTAGTAAACATGTAATAATCCATTTAATCCATTTCAATGATAGATCATCCTCCTATTCTTCTATTGTAGAAGTTTTTTGGATAAAAAACTACAATTAATCGAAAAAGGTTGACACTATGGTGACAAATCATTATGATAATGGTTAATTGACGAATAAAAATGTATGCTGAAGACGTGGAAAGTACTTGTAACCGATGCTGAATAGAGAGGGACGGACGTGGCTGAAATCCATCCTACAGACAATTACAACGAAGAACACCATCGAGGCTCCGTACTGAACGACTTCCATTCAGTAGGTGCGGACGGAACCGGCCGTTATCCGGGTTTTGAGAGGGCGTGCAGTTTTGCGCCAATCAGGGTGGAACCGCGGAAGCTATAAAGGCTCTCGTCCCTTGCGTATGCAAGGGATGGGGGTCTTTTTTTGTGGACTGGAAATAACATGTTCCTTACTTAGGATCGGTTTGCACATCAGGAACGAACCTCTAGAACCCGGTCGTCTATACAAAGCTAATTGAAAGGATGGGGAATTGGTATGAATTTTAAAGTGCCCAGAGGAACGCAGGACATTTTACCTTCTGAAACTTGGAAATGGCAGCAAGTTGAAAAAATCATCGATGAGACGTGTGATGTATACCGCTACAAGGAAATCCGTACGCCGATGTTCGAACAGACGGAATTGTTTCAACGGACGGTAGGGGAGACGACAGATGTCGTTCAGAAAGAAATGTATACTTTTACAGACCGTGGAAATCGTTCGATGACTCTTCGACCTGAAGGAACGGCAGCTGTTGTCCGTTCATTTGTCGAGAACAAAATGTTCGGCTATCCGGATCAGCCAGTCAAGCTCTACTATACGGGCCCGATGTTCCGCTATGAACGACAACAAGCGGGTCGTTATCGTCAATTTGTACAATTTGGGGTTGAGGCAATTGGTAGTGATGATCCCGCAATCGATGCTGAAGTGATTGCCCTGGCAATGGACGTTTACAAACGTGCAGGATTGACGGAGCTGAGACTTGTTCTGAATTCTTTGGGGGATAATGATTCCAGAAAAGAACACCGAAATGCGTTAGTAGGGCATTTTGCTCCGCATATCGAGGAGTTTTGTTCTGATTGCCAATCTAGACTTGAGAAAAATCCATTGCGGATACTGGACTGTAAAGTCGATAGCGGTAATCCGCTGATGGCTAGTGCACCATCACTTGCTGATTATTTGAATGAAGAGTCGGCAAGTTATTTCGAACAAGTGAAGAGTTATCTCGATGACGCTGGAATCGCTTATGTTGTCGATGCAAATCTCGTGCGTGGTCTTGATTATTACAACCATACCGCATTTGAAATTATGAGCACATCCGACGGTTTCGGAGCCATCACGACACTTTGTGGCGGCGGTCGCTATAACGGACTTGCTGAGGAAATCGGCGGGCCTTCTGCACCGGGTATCGGCTTTGCGATGAGTATTGAGCGTCTGCTGCTTGCAATGGATGCGGAAGGCAAGACATTTGCGAATGACCCAGCACTTGATGTCTATATCGTTACGCTTGGCGATAGTGCGCGTCGACCGGGCTTCAAACTGCTTCGTGAGTTACGAGAAGCAGGCATACGGTCGGATATGGATTTTATGGATCGGAAAATGAAAGCTCAAATGAAGTCTGCTGACCGACTTCATGCACGGATGGTAGTCCTGATTGGGGAAGATGAAGTAACAGAAGGTGTCGCCCAATTGAAAAATATGGAAGACGGTACTCAAGAAAAAGTGCCTGTTTCCGAGCTAATTGAAAAAGTTAAAGAAACATTGATAGGATAAAGAGAGGCGGATGACAGCAATGCAACGAACACATTATTGCGGTGAATTGACAGAACAGGTAATCGGAGAAACGGTTACATTAAAAGGATGGGTGCAAAAAAGACGGGATTTAGGCGGACTAATTTTCGTCGACGTAAGGGACCGTACAGGAATCGTCCAGGCGGTATTCAATCCGGATATTTCGAAAGAAGCGCTTGAAATTGCAGAAAGACTGCGCAGTGAATTTGTTGTTGAAATTAACGGGAAAGTCATTGAACGTGCAGAACAAACAAAAAATCCGAAGATAAAAACAGGGGCAATCGAAATTCAGGTTTCTTCACTAGCTATTATCAATGAAGCGAAAACCCCTCCGTTCATGATTGAAGACGAGACGGATGTAGGCGAGGACATCAAGTTGAAATACAGATACTTGGATCTCCGACGCCCTCAATTGGCACGGACGTTCAAAATGCGTTCGGACATTACAAAAACAGTCCGGAATTTCCTGGATGACGAAGGTTTCCTAGAAGTGGAAACTCCGATTTTAACGAAGTCAACCCCGGAAGGTGCGCGTGATTATCTAGTACCGAGCCGTGTGCATGAAGGCGAATTTTACGCGTTGCCGCAATCACCACAATTATTTAAACAAATGCTAATGGTATCCGGCTTTGATCGTTATTACCAAATTGCACGCTGTTTCCGTGATGAAGACCTTCGTGCAGATCGCCAACCGGAATTTACACAGATCGATATGGAGATGAGCTTCATGTCCATCGAGGAAATCATTGAGCTGAATGAGCGTTTGATGAAAAAAGTGATGAAAGATGTTAAAGGAATCGATGTTGAGACCCCATTCAAACGGATTCCATATGACGAAGCGATGGCACGTTACGGTTCGGATAAACCGGACACGCGTTTCGGCATGGAGCTTATCGATGTATCCGAAGTCGCCCAAAGCTCGGGTCTCAAAGTGTTTACTGGCGCCATCGAAGCAGGAGGACAAGTGAAATTGCTCAATGTCAAAGGGGCAGCTGACAGCTATACACGTAAAGAAATCGATGGTCTTGCAGAATTTGCGGCCATTTACGGGGCGAAAGGCCTTGCTTGGTTGAAAGTCGACGAAGAGGGCTTGAAAGGTCCAATCGGGAAGTTCTTCCAAGGTGAAGAAGGAGAAGCATTGAAAGCGGCGGCGGATGCTGAAATAGGCGATTTATTGTTATTTGCAGCAGATAAAAAAGGTATCGTAGCCGATGTGTTAGGCGCACTCCGTTCGAAACTTGGAAAAGATCACAATCTGATTGACGAAACAAAGTTCAATTTCCTGTGGGTGACGGACTGGCCATTGTTCGAGTATGACGAAGAGGACGGACGTTATTATGCAGCGCATCACCCGTTCACAATGCCGGCTAATGTGGAAGAGTTGGTCACAAGCCCTGAAACCGTCAAAGCGCAAGCGTATGATCTCGTGTTGAACGGCTTCGAACTAGGGGGCGGATCGTTACGGATTTACCAACGCGACGTACAGGAAAAAATGTTCAAAGCGCTCGGATTCACGGAAGAGTCGGCGAGGGAGCAATTTGGATTCCTGCTCGATGCATTCGACTATGGAACACCTCCACATGGCGGAATTGCATTCGGTCTTGACCGAATTGTCATGTTGTTATCAGGTGCTACGAACTTACGTGATACAATCGCTTTCCCTAAAACAGCAAGTGCGAGCTGCTTATTGACAAATGCACCGGACCGTGTAGACGATCGTCAATTGAAGGAACTCGGCATCCAAGTTTTAGCGGAAAACAAAAAATAATTCCATTGGTTAAGTGATGGAATACTCTGAAAATTAATCCCTTAAAAACGTTGAACTGCAATTTGATTTGTGGTAGACTACAGTTAATACAAATCCTGAAGTGTTCGTTATTTGCCAATCAGTTTTGACCGAACATTTTATCGTCGGGAGTCCGTGTTTCGTTTTGGATGACATGCCTGTTCACAGGACTTCAAAAGAATCGGATAGGACACCCACCTGCCGAATTTGCAGGTTCAAAACGATACTACAAAGACGGCACATTTGGGATTTGTTCCTTATTTGACGATAACCCTCTCTGACGAAAGTGCGGAGAGGTTTTTTATTGAAAAAATGTCAATATTCACTTATGGAAGGCGGAATTAGCTTGTTGCATCAATTTTCACGGAATGAGTTAGCAATTGGTACAGAAGGTGTAAAACGTATGGAAGACACGACTGTTGCAATTCTTGGTGTCGGCGGAGTCGGTTCGTTCGCGGCTGAAGCGTGCGCAAGAAGTGGAATCGGTCGGATCATCCTTGTCGATAAAGACGATGTGGATATTACCAACATCAATCGTCAACTTGTTGCGTATTTATCTACGGTCGGACGCTCCAAAACAGAGATTATGCAAGAGCGCATTGCCGATATTAACAAAGATTGTGAAGTCATTTCTCTTCATATGTTTTACACGGAAGAGACGTATGAGGAATTTTTCAGTTATCAACCGGATTATGTCATCGATGCGTCCGATACGATTAGTTATAAAATCCATTTGATAAAAGAATGTGTGGCCCGCGGTGTTAAAATCATTTCGAGCATGGGCGCTGCGAACAAAATGGATCCGACCCGTTTTCAAATTGCAGATATTTCGAAAACGCATACTGACCCAATCGCGAAAGTGATTCGCCTCAGACTGCGGAAAGAGGGGATTCATAAAGGAGTGCCTGTTGTCTTTTCCGATGAAAGTCCTGTTGTAATAAGGGAAGATGTCGTCGGTACGGTCGGCAAGCCTGATGCGGCAATTCGAAAGGCAAAAATGCCACCCGCATCCAATGCATACGTTCCATCCGTAGCGGGGTTAGTCTGTGCCAGCTGGGTGATGAACGACATCGTATCTGACATTCCAATCGAACGTGTAAAAGATAAGAAATAATTGTAGAACGCATTTGTTTAGGTAGGACAGGCGCATTCCGCTTGTTCTACCTGCACTAAACTTCAACAAGCCGTATGCATGGTCAAGTGCATACGGCTTGTTGAGTTGAAAAAACAACCTTGTAAAATACGATGAAAAACTTACAAGGATTTTTATGCAAGTCCTTAAAAAACATGCTAAACTAGACGCATAGATTGATTGCAACAAATTGTATTGAATTTCGTCAAAAGTAAGGTTGCATGATAGATAACATGGTTATAGAAAGGAAGTTTGAACGTGAAAAAAGTATTTAATGTGACGGTTATCGGCCTTTTCGCGCTTGTCTTGTCTGCGTGTGGTATCGCACAAGCGAATCAGGATTTGACGTCACAGGAATTATATGAAAAGGTGAAAGAAGCATCAGGTAAGCTGGAGGAAGTTCGTACAACCGTTGTTTTCGAAGATTATTGGAAAACAACAGTCCCTGATGAAAGAATGAGTGTGAAGTATGAAATGACATCGGATGCCGCCTTCCAACCGGACACTTTCCGCCAGCAGGTATTTGTGCATCCGCAAGGCGAAAAATCATGGCAGGCGGATGTCTTTAAAGAGAATGATCGCATTTTTGTCAAAAAGAGCGGTGAATCTGATGTTGAAGAAGTACCTTCCGGTTCAATGGATGAGCTGTTCGGAAAGTTGGTCGCTTCAGTCAATCCAACGTTGGACTTAACGATTTTTGAGGCATTCAAAGATGATTTCGAACTTGAGAAAATTGACTATGGCTACAAATTGAAATTGGCACTTTCTAGAGAGCAATACAAGGAATTCAGAAAAATGATGTTGGATGATGTAAATGAGGAAGCGCTCGCTGAAATCGAGAATGAATATCCATTGATTAATAAATTTGAAATGGAAATTAGCATCGATGGATTGACCTATTTCGTTTCCAACTTCAAAATGACATTAGATACGACCGCATACTCCACAACGGAAATTAACGGTAACTCCCACCGTGTCAAACAAAAAATCAATGCAGGCTACAGTCGATTTAATGACATTGACACGGTTAATATCCCAGATGACATTGTTGATGCCGCTGCTCAATGATTGACGTAGTGCTCCTTTGGAGTGACAGGCACACAAACAATGATGAATAATACGTTAGTTGAACGTTCTCTTTGTTCAGTAAGGTAGAATTAGTAAATGTAAACCTCCCTCAATCAAATTACTATTGATTGAGGGAGGTTTTTGTTATTTCATACTGTTCGGCTTCTTCCTCATCCACTTCCCGGTACTTGCAGTATTCTAGCGAAATCCCGTTGAATGGCGATAGAAGTGATGGTAATAGAACTGGGACAAGGAATGGAAAAAGGGTGTTGTTTTTGTAATAAGCATAGGTGTTATAGGGGTATTTCTGCATATTTTTGACGATGCACTTTCGTTTCAATCGGAATTCAGATGATGTAGCGGCTTACTTTCAGCAAGTTGCGGGGAGTCAAGAGCAACTCCGAGTTGCTGTCTTTCTGCTTTTTATAATCGCTATAACGCCGGTTAATAAGACTCGTCATTTTTCCAAGTGGAAATTCTGGAGAACGGAAGAGTAGATGCTAGTGAATGTTCAAGAAATTGTATATGAAATATAGAATCAATCAAAAATGGTGAAAAATCCCCTCCAATCGACCTTTCGACTGGAGGGGATTGTATTAATAGTCTGAACAAACAGGTTTGTTTGGGTGACTGTCACCCCTTACGGAATTCTTTTAAACGATCATAGATGGCGGCTAATTTTTTCTCTTGGCCTGCTTTAACCGGTTTATAAAATTCGATTTCTTTTATTTTATCGGGTAAGTACTGTTGGTCGGTCCACCCGCCGAATGAGCCGATTGGCGTGTCATGTGGGTATTGGTAGCCGGTATGGCCCAGCTCTGCTGCGCCTGCGTAATGGGCGTCACGAAGGTGCATGGGAATATCCCCTGTTTTCCCCTCGTTGATAGCTTGAACAGCTGCGTCGAAGGCTTTGTAGGCCGAATTCGATTTTGAGGCAAGACACATTTCAATCACCGCGTTCGCAAGGGGTATGCGTGCTTCGGGCATTCCTAAACGAACTGCAGCTTCCGTTGCCGCCAAAACATGTGGTCCGACATCGGGGGAGGCGAGTCCCACATCTTCGTATGCCATGACAAGTAATCGTCTGGAGACAGCTACCAGGTCCCCGATTTCAAGCAAGTTTGCCAGATAATAGATGGCCGCATTGACATCGCTACCGCGGACCGATTTTTGCAAAGCGGATAATAAATTGTAAAAATGGGAGCCGTTTTTATCACCGAATAAGCCGATGCGGCCTAATAAGTTATCGATCAACCAATCTTCAACTATCGTTTTCCCATCTGTTTCATCGCTGGCGGATATGACTGATTCCAATACGGTTAACGCCTTACGTGCATCACCGTTCACACCTTCAGCAATACGAATTAGCTGTTCATCCGAAATGATAATCGCCAATTTACCGAGTCCTCGTTCTTCATCGGTCAAGGCCCTTTGCAATACTACCAACAAGTCTGCCGCTTCCAGACGTTTCAATTGACGGATCTCCCCGCATCTAGAGCGGATAGCGGGATTCACATCGTGGTAAGGGTTTTCGGTCGTTGCCCCGATCAGGACGATTGCCCCGCTTTCGACGTGGGGCAATAGCGTATCCTGCTGTAGTTTATTGAAGCGATGAATTTCATCAAGAAATAACAATACTTTCCCCGTGATGCGTGATTCTGCAACGACTTGTTCCACATCTTTTTTCCCTGAAACGGTCGCATTCAAAGCGATGAATGGCAGATTACTAGTCCCGGCAATGGCGTGGGCAAGGGAAGTCTTGCCGATTCCTGGTTCCCCGTAAAGCAACATAGACGGGACACGCCCATTTTTTACCATTCGATAAAGTACGGTTTTCTCCCCGATAATCCCTTGTTGTCCAGCTACCTCATCTATATTTCTCGGGCGCATGCGATACGCCAAAGGTTCATTATGCAAAAAACCACTCCTCTTTACGCACGCTTGTTCTTCCATTATACACATTGTATAATGAAAAATCATTTTCTATAAGAGGATGGACGAGTTATGCTATACTGTTTTGAAGCATTCGTAAAAAAGGACGGGATAATCCATGAAAATTTCAACAAAAGGGCGCTATGGGCTAACAATCGTTGTAGAACTGGGCGCAAAATTCGGAAAAGGTCCTGTACCGCTCAGGAAAATAGCAGAAGAACAGAAACTATCGGAAGCGTATCTGGAACAGCTTATTCCTCCACTGCGTAATAGCGGAATTGTTAAAAGTGTCCGTGGTGCGTACGGGGGCTATATGCTTGCCAAAACACCGACAGAGATTACTGCGGGAGATGTGATTCGGATATTGGAAGGGCCGATCCAGCTTGTGGAAGGGCTCGATGATGCTGATATCCCACAACAGGAGTTGTGGAAAAGAATCGGAGATGCGGTCCGGGGTGTACTCGATACGACGACCATCGAAGATCTTGTGAAATCTAATGAGGCGGATCCACTTGATAGTTATATGTTCTACATTTAAAGGGGTAACTAATTATGCCAACAATTTATCTTGATCATGCTGCGACAACTCCGGTTCATCCGAAAGTTGCCGCTTCTTATATGAAATTGCAGGAAACCGTATTTGGAAATCCTTCCAGTATCCATCAATTCGGCAGAGATGCTAGGAAATGGCTGGATATTGCGCGTAAAACATTGGCGCATTCCATCCACGCTGAACCATCGGAAATCATAATCACGTCAGGCGGCACGGAAGCGGATAATTTAGCAGTTATGAGTACAGCTGTCGCCCAGAAAGAGAAAGGCAACCATATCATCACGACTATGATTGAACATCATGCCGTATTAAATCCGTGTAAACAACTTGAGTTGCTTGGATACGATGTGACGTATTTGGAAGTGGATGACAATGGACTCATCACGCCGGAACAAGTGAAAAGTGCGTTGACTGATAAAACCATTCTTGTGTCGATTATGTACGGAAATAACGAAGTGGGTACTATCCAACCAATCCGCGAAATCGGTGAATTGCTGACGGGGCATCAGGCGAAATTCCATACGGATGCTGTTCAGGCTTACGGACTGGTTCCGCTCAGTGTCGATGAACTCGGAGTGGACTTGTTGTCGGTCTCAGCTCATAAATTGAACGGTCCAAAAGGGGTCGGTTTTCTTTATCAGCGAAAAGGGAACGACACGGTCCCCCTTTTCTTCGGCGGCGAACAGGAACGCAAGCGACGGGCAGGAACCGAAAATTTACCGGCCATCGTGGCTTTTTCGGAAGCAGTGACCATCGCGCAGGAAGCGATGGCTCGACATACAGAGACGTATGAGCGCTATGCCACAATTCTCATCGATGTGTTGGACGAACAGGGCATCACTTACGAAGTGAATGCAAAAAATGCGGAAAGACTGCCTCATGTACTGAATATCAGTTTTCCAGGAACGGACATTGAGTCACTACTCGTCAATCTCGATATGGCGGGTGTGGCAGTGTCAAGCGGCTCTGCATGCACGGCGGGCTCACTGGATCCATCGCATGTCCTAACGGCAATGTTTGGAGAAGGTTCACCGAAACTGCGGAATTCGGTCCGTTTCAGTTTCGGGCTCGGTCTAGATGAAGAGACGATTAAAGAGGCTGCGGAAATCACTGCGAAAATTGTCAAACGACTTGTGAAATGACTAAATAAAGGGTGAGGAACAAATGAGAACAACAAAAGCGCCGGCAGATACACGCGTTGTCATCGGCATGTCAGGAGGTGTCGATTCTTCTGTCGCGGCACTCCTATTAAAAGAGCAAGGCTATGATGTCATCGGCATTTTCATGAAAAACTGGGATGATACAGACGAATTCGGTGTCTGTACAGCAACGGAAGACTATGAAGATGTCATCAATGTATGCAACGAAATCGGAATACCTTATTATGCGGTCAATTTCGAAAAGCAGTATTGGGATAAAGTATTCACCTACTTCCTGGAAGAATATAAAGCAGGACGGACGCCGAACCCTGACGTGATGTGCAACAAGGAAATAAAATTCAAAGCGTTCCTTGACCATGCGATAAGCCTTGGTGCCGATTATTTGGCAACAGGTCACTACGCACAAGTCGTTGAAGTTGAAGGCGGCGTTGCCATGCTTCGTGGGAGAGATGCCAACAAGGACCAGACTTATTTCCTGAACCAGCTATCTCAAGAGCAATTGCAGAAAGTGATGTTCCCAATCGGGCATCTGGAAAAGAGTTCCGTGCGCGAAAAAGCGGTCGAAGCGGGGCTGACAACTGCAGCGAAAAAAGATTCCACCGGTATCTGTTTTATCGGCGAACGGAATTTCAAAGAGTTCCTTGGGCAATATTTGCCAGCTCAGCCAGGTGCCATGAAAACGATGGACGGTGAAACAGTCGGCCGACATGATGGACTAATGTACTATACAATCGGTCAACGCCATGGTCTTGGTATTGGCGGGGCGGGGGATCCCTGGTTTGTCCTTGGGAAGGATTTGGCATCGAATGTCCTCTTAGTTGGTCAAAATTTCCATAATGACGCCCTCTATTCAGACAGTCTGACGGCTACTGGTATTACCCTGTCGACCGTTCGTGAAATGCCGAAAACATTTGAATGTACGGCGAAATTCCGTTATCGTCAGCCGGATACAAAAGTGACGGTTGAACTGAATGGCGATGGCAATGCGATCGTCCATTTTGCGGAACCTGTCCGGGCAATCACACCTGGGCAAGCGGTCGTATTTTATGATGGCGATGAATGCCTCGGTGGCGGAACCATCGATACAGTCATTAAAAACGGTGAAAAACTCGAATACGTTGGATAAGGGGATTTGGCATATGGAACACAATGAAATTGGAATTGCAGCACTACAAGATGGCCAATATGAAAAAGCGGTCGAATCATTTGTTAAAGCGGTTGAACAAGACCCTGACAATGCGGTTGGCTACATCAATCTAGGCAATGTTTTCGCTTCTCTTGGGGATGCCGAGAAGGCGGAACCTTTCTTTCAAAAGGCGATTACACTCGATGCGGAGGCAGGGACTGCCTATTACGGTCTTGCCAATCTTTATTACAACAAAGAGCGCTATGAAGAAGCGTCCAAATTATACGAAACGGCTATCCGCCAAGGTGTCGAAGAAGCGGATGCCTATTTCATGCTCGGGAAAAGTCTTGAGCGATCGAATAATGGAAAATTGGCACTGCCCTATTTACAACGTGCTGCGGAATTGACACCGGATGATTTGGAGGTCCGCTTGTCGTATGGGATCCTCCTAGCTAATTTGGAATTGTTCAAAGAAGCGGGAGACGAATTTCGATTCATCATCGAGAGGGATGCAGACAATGCCGACGCCCATTACAATCTCGGTTTTTTATATGCAGTATCGACGGATCAGAAAGAAGATGCTCTTTTGCATCTTGAAAAAGCATTCACAATCGAACCGGATCACGTACAAGCACGGTATATATTCGACATGATTCAATTAGGTGAAAACGACAAATAAGGAGGGGCGGTGATGGGAGGAAACGCTATTGCTGGCAAAATAGAAGAAGTTTTTTTGATTGGACGGCCGGTCGTGACAATCTTCCATAACCCCGACAGCCTTTTTACAATCGTCAAATTGAAGGTTCGTGAAACGAATTGCGGGTATGAGGACAAGGAAATCATCGTCAAAGGAAATTTCCCGCAGCTGAATGCTGACGAAGATTATAAATTCACGGGCAGACTTGTCAATCATCCGACATACGGCGCACAGTTCGATGCGCAAACGTTTGCGAAAGAGATGCCGGCAACGGAAACGGGACTCATCCATTATTTGTCGGGCGATCTGTTTCCGGGCATCGGGATGAAGACAGCCCAAACAATTGTCAAACGACTTGGGCAAGATGCCATAAAAAAAATATTGGATGATAGTTCCGTTCTCGATACGATTCCACGTCTGGCAGATGAAAAAAAAGAAACACTCATCTCGGTCCTTCAACAGAATATGGGCCTCGAGCGGACCATTATCCAACTGAATGAATGGGGATTCGGTCCGCAAATCGCGATGCGGATCTACCAGATGTACCGTGAAGAATCGATAACCACCCTATCTGAAAATCCCTATCGCTTGATTGAAGAAATCGAAGGCGTCGGCTTTCAGCGTGCCGATGAACTGGGTAGAAATCTCGGAATTACAGGGAATCATCCGGATCGGATTAAGGCGGCCATTCTGCATACAATGAACCAAGCAGTCCAATCGGCGGGACATGTATTTGTAGAAGGAGAATTTGTCTTACCGGAAGTGAAACGCTTGCTTGAAATGAGTCAGCCCATCACTATTCAATTCGACGTCATTTCATCAGCAGTCATCGCACTCGTGGAAGAAGGGAAGTTAGCTGCGGAAGAGCGGAGGCTATACATCCCTTCCCTTTACTTTTCCGAAATCGGAATCGCCTCCAAAATCGAAAAGCTCTTACAAAACGATACAGCCGATCAGTTCCCTGTATCTGAAATCAGGAAAGCTGTCGGGGAAGTTGAAGAGCGACTCGGTGTCAATTACGCAGAAACGCAAGTGGCGGCAATCGAAACGGCACTCCATTCATCTGCGATGATTTTGACGGGCGGCCCAGGAACGGGGAAAACGACCGTCATCCGGGGGCTCGTTGAAGTGTATGCGGAATTGCATGGCTTATCGCTCGATCCGAACGAGTATGCCAAAAAGAAAGAGCCTTTCCCGATTGTTCTGGCGGCACCGACTGGACGGGCAGCGAAAAGGATGTCTGAATCCACCGGATTGCCTGCGATGACCATCCATCGACTGCTCGGTTTCAATGGATTGGAAAAGGAAGAAGAGACGGAGCGGGAAGTCGAAGGACGTCTCATCATCATCGATGAGATGTCCATGGTGGACACATGGCTCGCCCATCAGTTATTGAAGGCGCTTGCCGATGATGTTCAACTTCTATTTGTTGGCGATCAGGACCAATTACCGCCCGTCGGACCGGGGCAGGTACTACGGGATATGCTTGAATCAGGAAAAGTGCCTGTCGTTGAGTTGACCGAGATTTATCGGCAAAGCGCCGGCTCGACAATTATTGAGATGGCCCATATGATCAAACGATCTGAATGGTCAACCGATATCACCCAGAAGACATCCGATCGGTCGTTCATCAAGGTAAGCGGTGAACGAATCCTTGAAGTCGTCGAGCAAGTGGTGAAAAACGCTATCACAAAGGGCCACCACATCAAAGACATCCAAGTGCTGGCGCCGATGTATCGCGGTCCTGCGGGAATTGATGGATTGAACAAAATGATCCAGGAAATGGTCAATCCACCTGGTCCGAAGCGTAAAGAGGTCGTTTTCGGTGAAGCGATTTACCGGATCGGCGACAAAGTGCTACAGCTTGTCAATCAACCCGAGAGCAATGTATTTAACGGTGATATGGGGGAAGTCATTTCCATCATTAAGGCGAAAGAGACGATTGACAAAAAGGAGTTGCTCGTCGTTTCATATGACGGTATCGAAGTGACATATGAACGAAGCGATTTGAACCAGATTACTCTAGCCTATTGCTGTTCAATCCATAAATCGCAAGGAAGTGAATTCCCAATTGTCATTATGCCCGTTGTGCGCAGTCATCGAAAAATGCTGCGACGCAATTTGTTGTATACGGGTATCACTCGGGCAAAAAATTTCCTGATCCTTTGCGGAGAACCTGAAGAATTCAAAGCGGGTATCGAGAGGACAGATGAACTTGCCCGGCAGACGACATTGAAAGAGCGACTGAACAGCGACATCGATGTTCCTGAAACGGCGGAAGATGAAGAACAGATTCGAGAAGATTCACCAACGGAATCAGTCATTCATCCTAAGGATTCGGAACCGGTCGTTTATGAACTGACAACGCAAACTTTTTTAACGATTGATCCCATGATCGGCATGAAAGGGGTCAATCCGTATAACTTTCTAGAGGTTGCGGATTGACAGCAGGACAGAACTTTTCTATAATCCAGTTAGAAATGTAGCAATTGAACAGCGAACCATATGAAAAACGTTGACGGAGAAAGTACGCATGTCTACTCGTTCAGAAAGAAGCCCCTTGGCTGAAAGGGCTTTCGAGTTTTGGAATGTCGGAAAGCTACTCCCGAGTGCAGCTCACCCCTGCCGTCCGCCGCGTTAAGGCAACCAGAGATGCCGGATTTGAATTGTCCGGTAATTAGGGTGGTACCGCGAGACTCAAATCTTCGTCCCTTGTTTAGGGGCGGGGATTTTTTAGTTTTCCGAAAAATCTCTAGGTTTATGTGCGAAACTGCGCAATTCTATTTTATTAGGAGGAACTATTCATGAAAAAACTAACATCATCCCAAATCCGTAGCCTGTTTTTAGAATACTTCAAAGAACACGGCCACAGCGTCGAGCCATCCGCTCCGCTCGTTCCCATCGATGATGCATCACTACTATGGATTAATAGCGGTGTAGCAACATTGAAGAAGTATTTCGATGGACGGGTCGTTCCGGAAAATCCACGGATTGTCAATGCACAAAAATCAATCCGCACGAATGATATTGAAAATGTCGGAAAAACGGCACGTCACCATACATTTTTCGAAATGCTGGGCAATTTTTCAATCGGCGATTATTTCAAGGAAGAAGCAATCATCAGAGCTTGGGAATTCTTGACGGATGAGAAGTGGATTGGATTTGATCCGGAATTGCTGTCCATCACAGTACACCCGGAAGACGATGAGGCATACATGATTTGGCGTGACAAAGTAGGGATTCCTGAAGAACGGATTATCCGTCTTGAGGGGAACTTCTGGGATATCGGTGAAGGTCCAAGCGGTCCAAACTCAGAAATCTTCTACGATCGCGGACCCACATATGGCGATGATTTCTCAGACCCTGAATTATATCCGGGTGGGGAAAACGAACGTTATCTTGAAATTTGGAATCTCGTTTTTTCAGAATTCAACCATAACCCGGACCATACGTATACGCCTCTTCCGAAAAAGAATATTGATACAGGTATGGGGCTTGAGCGTGTCGTATCCGTTATCCAGGACGTGCCGACAAATTTCGACACGGATCTATTCATCCCGATCATGCATGCTATTGAAAAGGTTTCCGGCGAGAAATACGGACAAGATGAACAGAAAGATACCGCATTCAAAGTAATTGCAGATCATATTCGGACTGTCGCTTTTGCAATCGGAGACGGAGCACTGCCATCCAACGAAGGGCGAGGCTACGTACTTAGGAGATTATTGCGTAGAGCGGTCCGTTTTGCTAAACAATTAGGCATTAACAAGCCATTCATGTATGATCTTGTACCTGTTGTCGGGGAAATCATGCAAGATTTCTACCCGGAAGTGACAGATAAACAAGCCTTCATCATGAAAGTCATTAAAAACGAAGAAGAACGTTTCCATGAGACATTGAGTGAAGGACTGGCTATTCTTTCTGGCGTCATCGACAAAGCGAAATCATCAGGAACATCTATCGTACCGGGAGCGGATGCATTCCGCTTATATGACACATATGGCTTTCCGTTCGAATTGACGGAAGAATTTGCGGAAGAAGCAGGGATTTCGGTCGATCGTGCTGGCTTTGAATCGGAGATGGAAAACCAGCGACAACGGGCGCGTGCAGCACGCCAAGACGTCGATTCAATGCATGTCCAATCAGGAGTCCTCGGCGAAATCCATGAAGCGAGTGAATTTGTCGGTTACGGGCAATTGACAGCCGATGCAACGGTTGTCTCTCTGTTGAAAGAAGGTACTTTGTCAGAACAAGCTTCGGAAGGGGAAGAAATCCAGTTCATCCTCGATCGAACGCCTTTCTATGCGGAAAGCGGTGGACAAGTAGCGGATAAAGGAACAATTAGTGGAGATGCTTTCGTCGCGGATGTCAAAGATGTTCAGAAAGCGCCAAACGGACAAAACCTACATACTGCGGTCATCCGTTCAGGTGAAATGACTAAAGGTGCGAAAGTCCGTGCCGAAGTGGATCAAGACGCAAGAAAACTCACAATCCGGAATCATACGGCAACCCATCTTTTGCATAGGGCGCTGAAGCAGGTGCTGGGCGAACATGTCAATCAGGCAGGCTCCTATGTTGGACCGGATCGTCTCCGTTTTGACTTCTCCCATTTCGGCCAAGTGACGAAAGAAGAACTCGAAAAGATTGAACAAATCGTCAATGATAAAATCTGGGCGGACATTTCGGTGGATATAGCACAAAAATCGATTGAAGAAGCGAAAAAAATGGGAGCGATGGCGCTCTTCGGTGAAAAATACGGAGATGTCGTACGCGTCGTTTCAGTAGGCGATTATTCACTTGAATTGTGTGGAGGGTGCCACGTACAATCGACATCTATCATCGGATTATTCAAGCTCGTTTCCGAGAGTGGAATCGGTGCGGGGACACGAAGAATCGAAGCTCTTACGGGGCCAGAAGCCTACCGTTCGTTCAAGGAAGAGGAAGCCATGCTTATTAATGCGGCAAGTCTATTGAAATCGAACTCGAAAGACCTCGTTACGAAAATTGGGTCTGTTCTCTCTGATATGAAAGACCTACAGCGTGAAAATGATTCATTGTCCGCTAAGCTCGGAAATAGCCAACTGGCGGATATCATGGCCTCTGCTCAACAAATCGGGGAAGTCTCTGTGATTGCTGCACGAGTGGATGTGAAAGATAATAACGGACTGCGTCAAATGATGGATGAAATGAAACAGAAATTGTCTTCGGCTGTCATCGTACTTGGTGCGGCAGCGGACGGGAAAGTCATGCTCGTGTCAGGTGTCACGGAAGATCTTAAAGCAGGAAACTATCATGCGGGGAAAATCGTTAATCATGTCGCTTCGCAATGCGGTGGGAAAGGCGGCGGCCGTCCCGACATGGCAATGGCTGGCGCGAAAGATGCTTCTAAACTTGATGATGCGCTACAATCCGTGTATGATTATGTCAAATCTGTTTAATTGGCCTGGCAAATCGGGTATAATGAAAAACGGAATGTAATCCGATACGATACGTAAAACGGATGATCTGAAAGCGGGGTGTCGATCATGGATTCATACGACAAGACGATGAAATTCAACTTTCCTGAAGAATCGATGGAGCAGGAAGTGAAACAGGTCATGCTCCATGTGCATAAGGCACTAGATGATAAGGGGTACAATCCGATCAACCAGATTGTCGGTTACCTTCTCTCGGGAGATCCAGCCTATATCCCTCGTCATGAAGATGCACGTAATCTGATTCGGAAATTGGAACGGGATGAGATTTTAGAAGAACTTGTAAAGTTTTATATCCGTGAAAACGGAGGGAAATCGGATTGAGGACGATGGGATTGGATGTAGGGACCAAAACAGTCGGCATTGCGATCAGTGATGCGCTTGGGTGGACAGCTCAAGGCATTGAAACAGTCAAGATCGATGAAAGTGCCGGCCAGTTTGGCGTGGATAGAATCCAGCAACTGGTGAAAGAATACGATGTGAACCAATTTGTTGTCGGCTATCCTAAAAACATGAACAACACGATTGGGCCTAGAGGGGAAGCGTCCGAAAACTACGCTGAACTGTTAAGAGAGACATTTGGCTTCCCCGTTTCGTTATGGGATGAACGATTGACGACGATGGCAGCCGAAAGGGTCCTAATCGACGCGGATGTCAGTAGGAAAAAAAGAAAGTCTGTCATCGATAAGATGGCAGCAGTCATGATACTCCAAGGGTATCTTGATTCAAAAAATAGATGAGGTGATTGGAATGGAACACGGACAGGAAACTATGACAATTGTTGACGAAAACGGTAACGAGCATGTATGTGAAGTCATTTTCACATTCGATTCTGAAGAATTCGGGAAATCATATGTTCTTTATCATGTATTAGATGGTGAACAGAAGGATGACGATGAGGAAGTCGAAATCCATGCATCCGCATTTGTACCTTCCGAAGACAACGAGGACGGCGAATTATTGCCGATCGAAGACGAGGCAGAGTGGGAAATGATTGAAGAGATGTTGAATACCTTCCTAGCAGAAGAAGACGAAGAGTAATCCATATGTGCACGGACGGGACGGTGCAGGCCGTTCCGTTTTTTCATTGTTTAAGAAACTATAAAATCGTGAACTATGGATTAGTTAGAACAAGGATAGTTCCTATCTATGCGGCGCTCTGAGCACTTGTTGCCGGGCTCTAGCTGCCCAAGAGCGCGGGTCATAGGTCGGCTTAGCTACGACAAGCGCTTACGATTTTGTTTTTTTGAAAGAGGTGGATTCCACATGGATAAAGATTCGAAAAAAGAAATCATGCTCGATCGGATGCGTGAAAAGAAAAAAGAAGTGAAAGTCGTCAGAAAGATTGTGCTTGGCATCACGTTAATTCTACTCCTAATCGGCCTGATAGGAGGCCGTTCTGTCTATAAATACATAACAGGCGCCTTACAGCCTGTAGATCCGGATTCCGAAGAAGTGATCGAGGTGGAAATCCCTATCGGCTCGGGTTTGGATATGATTTCAGCTGAACTTGCAGAAAAAGGGGTTATTAAAGACGCGCGTGTCTTTAAATATTATGCGAAATTCAATAATGAGTCCCAATTTCAGGCAGGAACATACGGATTGACAAAAGCGATGACACTGGATGAATTGATTGAAAGTCTTAAAACGGGGAAGGTGTATCGGACGCCTGTCTTCACAATGACCGTTCCCGAAGGTTTGACGTTGAAACAGATTGCGAAAATTGTCGAAAAGCATACAGATATCTCAGAGAAGGAATTTTTGGATTATGTGGCAGACGAAGCGACGATTAATCGGCTGATTGGAAAATATCCAAATATCGTTACAGAGGATATTAAAGCAGAAGATATCAAATATCCGTTGGAAGGCTATCTATTCCCAGCCACCTATCCATTTTATGAAGAATATCCGTCTGTCGAAGCAATTGTTGATGCGATGGTCCAGGCAACTGCATCCAATGTCACGCCTTATTTGTCCCATTTGCAGGAGGAAAAAAAATCTGTCCATTGGTTATTGACTTTCGCGTCCTTGCTTGAAGAAGAAGCGACAGCTTCAGCAGATCGGGAAACGATTGCCAGTGTCTTTTATAATCGCCTGGAGATCGACATGATGTTACAGACGGATCCAACTGTCCTTTACGCACTGGGAGAGCATAAGGATCGGGTATTGTATGTCGATTTGGAAAAGGAAGATCCATACAATACGTATAAAAACAAAGGACTGCCGCCAGGTCCAATTGCAGGAGCAGGAAGGTCATCACTTGATGCGGTCATCAACCCTGCCGAGACAAACTATCTGTATTTCTTGGCGGATAAAGAAGGTAAGAACTATTTTACAGATTCATATGACCAACATTTGAAAAACCGGCAAGAACATCTGTCAGGTGATTGACTTTTGAACAGGAGATGAACGGAATGGACAACTATGGGGCGTACGTGGCAAGTTTCATGAAAGAGAAGGGGCCGCTCGTCACCGAAATGGAACAGTATGCCGAAGAGCACCATGTTCCAATCATGGACAGTGAAGGCATCGATCTTTTTATCAGTCTATTACGCATTCATCACCCGCGGCATATCCTTGAAATCGGCAGTGCAATCGGCTACTCGGCAATCCGGATAGCTGAAGCTTTGCCGGAAGCATCCATCATTACAATCGAAAGAGACAACGGCAGGTATTTGAAAGCGGTCGACTATATCGAGCGAAGTGGTCTCACGGAACGCATTTCCATAATCGAGGATGATGCTTTGCTGACAGAAGATAGAATGATTTTCGACCGTGGCTATGATGCGCTTTTTATCGACGCGGCTAAAGGACAGTATAAGTCTTTCTTTGAAAAATTTGCACCTTCCGTCGTTTCCGGAGGCGTTATCTATTGCGATAATATGTTTATGCATGGTATGGTACTTGTCGATGATCATGAAGTTCCGAGACGCAAACGCACTATGATACGGAATCTGAAGGAATTCACGCAATGGATCATGACCAATCCCGATTATGAATCCTCCTTACTACCAGTAGGGGATGGATTATTAATTGCAGTGAAAAAATAAGGGACAATCGTTAAAGCAAGGAGAGTTTGAATATGGAATCTAGAAAACCCCTCGTCATCGGAATCGCTGGCGGTTCGGGATCCGGCAAAACGAGTGTAACCCATTCAATTTACGATGTGTTTAAAGAGCATTCTGTCGTTGTCATCGAACAGGATTTTTATTATAAGGATCAATCACATTTGGCATTTGAAGAACGTCTGGAAACGAATTATGATCATCCGTTGGCATTCGATACGGATTTGTTGATTGACCATGTAGAAAGTCTACTTAGGCGGAATCCTGTCGAAAAGCCGGTCTATGACTATTCTCTGCACACGCGGTCTGATGAAACGGTTTGCATTGAACCGAAAGATGTCATCATTCTGGAAGGGATTTTAGTGCTAGAAGATTCCCGTTTACGGGATCTCATGGATATCAAGTTGTTCGTCGACACGGATGCCGATCTGCGCATTATCCGTCGTATTATGCGGGATATCAAAGAGCGCGGCAGAACAATCGACTCAGTCATTGACCAATATTTGTCAGTTGTCCGTCCGATGCATAATCAATTCATCGAGCCGACGAAAAGATATGCGGATATTATTATTCCAGAGGGCGGTCACAATGAGGTGGCAATTGACCTGATGGTTACAAAAATAAAAACAATTCTTGAAACTGGAACGAAATTGTAATATGATGATGACAGAATTCTATAAAGATGAACGCTATGTCGCATACCTACTATAGGAGCGGCATAGTATTTTTATGAAGAGGAATATGAGGAGTGGTGTGTAGTGATTACTGAAAAGAAATTTCCAATGACAGCTTCAGGTAAAGAGAAGCTACAAGAAGAGCTTGAGTTTTTGAAAACTGTAAAAAGGAAAGAAGTAGTAGAGCGCATTAAGATTGCGCGCAGTTACGGAGACCTTTCAGAGAACTCGGAATACGATTCAGCAAAAGAAGACCAGGCGTTTGTTGAAGGTAAAATTTCAACACTCGAGTCAATGATTCGCAATGCGGTTATTATTACAGAAGATCAGTTGAATACAGACGAAGTTCAACTCGGGAAAACGGTTACTTTCAAAGAGCTACCTGATGGTGATGAAGAGACGTATACGATTGTCGGGTCTGCAGAAGCAAATCCGTTGGAAGGACTCATTTCAAACGATTCGCCGATTGCCAAAGCGCTCATCGGCCGTTCGAAAGATGATGAAGTAGAAATCGTGACACCTGGTGGAAAGATGTCGGTTGTCATACTTGAAATAAAATGACCTGGTGATCGCCGCCTTCTCTATGAGGGCGGTTTTCACGTTCTATGCTGGAACTTGTTGTTGTACAATTCGTCTATAGAATGATCAAAAAGAAACGGAGTGATTGCATTTGTCACAAACAGAGCCGGACTTTTCGAGAACTGGACGTAAAAAAAAGCGTAATCGTTCAAATCGATTATTGAACCTATTGATAGGAATTGTTGTCGTCCTTATCGTCATTGTCTCTGCATCTATCTTTCTTCGGAATGACGACGAGAAAGCTGTCGAGAACGACACAGCCGATGAGGTGGAGATCAACGATGAAACAGATACAGCACAAGACGGAGATAACCTGGAAGTTGTAGAAGACGGTGTTGACGAGAATGGGTCTGACGATCACGTGGATCAAGGAATGGATTCGGTTGACAATGATACGGATGCAACGAGCGATGATCAAACCCAAAACGATGGAACGGTGACAATCGTTCCGTCAGAGGATGAGTTCGTAGCAGAGACGGTCATCGATAACTCTTGGCAACCAATCGGCACGACACAAACCGGAGAGCATGTATCGCTGTATGATGGTAAATCGGTCGATTGGGAAGAGAAAAAGCAGGCAATTGCTTATGCAACTGGATTGCCGAGTGACTCGATGATTTTCTGGAAGATCAAAAATGGCGGTGGACCGCAGCAATCGATTGGTATTGCCTCTTCCAGGGATAGCAAAGAAAAATACCGGGTTTACCTTGAATGGATTGATGGACAAGGATGGAAACCTGTTAAAATGGATATCTTAACGACTTTGGATTTTGATTATTAAGTGCTAATCGATCTACGAATGAACTTAATGGAGGGAAAGTATTGAAAATTGCTATAATCGGAGCTATGGAAGAAGAAGTGGAGTTATTGCGTGAAGAAATTGGTTCAGCGAATACAACGGTGATTGCAGGGTGTGAATTCATCGAAGGTGTAATCGGTGGGCGTGATGTTGTACTCGTTAAGAGCGGAATCGGAAAAGTGAATGCAGCGGTTGCGACAACACTTTTATTGGATAATTTCAAACCCGATGCTGTACTCAATACCGGTTCAGCGGGCGGTTTCCAAGCAGCGCTTGAAGTGGGCTCGGTTGTCATTTCCAACGAGGTGCGGCACCACGATGTCAACGTCACGGCATTCGGTTACGAACATGGACAAGTGCCGGGACAACCTGCAGCCTATCAAGCGGATCCGAAGCTTGTCGAAGTGGCACGTGCGGCCGTAGAGGAAATCGGCGAGCATGCACATGCTATAGGATTGATCGCTTCAGGTGATACGTTTATGAGTGATGCAGACCATGTTGAACAAGTGAAACAACTATTTCCGGCGATGATTGCCGCTGAGATGGAAGCTTCTGCTGTTGCACAAGTTTGTCATCAGTTTGGAACGCCGTTTGTCGTCATCCGCGCACTGTCGGATATAGCGGGAAAAGAATCATCGATGAGTTTTGACGAGTTCCTGCCTGTTGCTGCCCGTCACTCGACAGATATTGTTTTAAAAGCTATCTCGAAACTTTGATGATTCCATGGTAAGATAGGCGTATAGATAAATCTTATAAATTGGCTTCAAGGAGGGATTTTGGATGTTTTATCTAATGACAGGCGTGTTCCTTGTAACAACCATCATTGCAGTCGTCATTTCCAACGAGGTTCGGGCTGACTGAGTTTGAGAAGAAGAGGCGTTTCCTAAACGGGGATCACTCCCGTGTGGAAACGCCTCTTTGTTTTCGAGTAGTGTCTTCAGCTGGCAATTAATTGCCTTATGCCTATCGCATCTAAACGGCGAACAGCGCTTTTCCTTTATTCGTTATATTCATGCTTGAATAGCTGATACAACTTGACGATTGCACGTTTTTCAATCCGTGAAACATAACTTCTAGAAATATCAAGCTGCTCCGCAATTTCCTTTTGTGTCATCGGTTGGTCATCGAGCAGACCATAACGCCTTTGGATAATCTCCAATTCCCGACCATCTAGTTTTCCGAGATGTCGGTATAACCGTTCTTTCCGTTCTTTTTGTTCGACTGCATCAATCGGGGTTTCATCGTCTGTCTGAAGCAGATCGGCAATCTGCAATGATTGGCCGTCTTTATCCATGCCAATCGGATCGAAGAGGGAAACGTCTTTTTGCACTTTCTTCTGGGTGCGTAAATACATGAGGATTTCATTCTCAATGCAGCGGGCGGCGTATGTGGCCAGTTTCGTCTTGCGGTCTGGCGTGAAACTGTTCACCGCTTTCATGAGTCCGATTGTGCCGATTGAAATATAATCATCCAGTAATTCGTGTTTTGGATGGAATTTTTTTACGATGTGAGCTACGAGCCTCATGTTGCGTTCGATCAGTTCATCCCTTGCATCCTCATCGCCCTCCGCAAGGCGTTTCAGGCATGCTGCTTCCTCTTCTTTTGATAAGGGACGTTGGAAAGCCTGCCCCCTAATATAGCCGATCACCGCAGGAATCTCGAGCCATAGCTGGACAATCGCCATGACAAACCCACTCATCGGGCCACCTCCTGTGTCGTTGTATGACAGCATATGCGGTCGTGTCTTGCCATATCACCGCTTTTTGGGGCGGACAGGCGGTAAAGGATGTCCTATTTTGGGTGGGATTCGTTTGAATAGACGCTCGGCACATCTTTTCTTAACAATACATGTATGGTGTACTGTTATGTTATAATCGTTTCAGAATTAGTTCTAAATCGGAGTGGATAGCGTGTATAACTATTTTTTACCGGATGAGTATGTGAAAGACATTTTTCAAATCACACCGGAAAAATTGAAAGAAAAAGGTATCAAAGGAATCATTACGGATTTGGACAACACACTTGTCGAATGGGATCGTCCAGAAGCTACGCCCGAAATCATCGATTGGATGAAATCCATGACGGACGCAGGTATACAAGTGACGATCGTCTCGAACAATAATGAAATGCGTGTTAAAACTTTCTGTGATCCGCTTGGTGCGCCTTTCATTTGCGAAGCGCGCAAGCCGATGCGGAAATCATTTAAAAAAGCATTGACGGCCATGGGCATCCGGAAAGAGGAAGCGGTAATGATCGGCGACCAGCTAATGACCGATATACTCGGAGGTAATCGAAAAGGGCTGCATACGATACTGGTAGTTCCCGTCGCCAATTCAGACGGATTCTTCACGAAATTCAACAGGATGATGGAAAGAAGAATTATGGCCGGATTGAAGCGAAAAGGCATGATCAAGTGGGAGGAATAAGTTTGGAAGAAGAAGTTAAATGTATCGGTTGTGGAATAAATATTCAAGTGGAGAACCCGAAAGCGGAAGGCTATGCACCACCCGCTTCAATGGAAAAAGAGGACGCAATTTGCCAGCGTTGTTTCCGTCTGCGGAATTATAACGAACTTCAGCCTGTGTCGTTATCGGGTGATGATTTTCTGAAAATCTTGAACGGTATCGGACAAAGAGAGGGCATGATTGTTAAAATTGTGGACATCTTCGATTTCAACGGTAGTTGGATTAACGGATTGCATCGCTTCGTCGGCAAGAAGGATATTTTGCTAATCGGGAATAAATCAGATATACTGCCGAAATCAATCAATCCGAATCGCCTGATCAATTGGATGAGGGCGGAAGCGGTTAAGCTTGGGTTGAAACCGGTCGATGTCCTTCTTGTTTCCGCACATAAGGGTCAAGGTGTGGAAGAAGCGTTGGCGGCAATCGATACGATTCGTCGCGGCAAGGATGTCTACGTCGTCGGCTGTACGAATGTCGGGAAGTCGACGTTCATCAATCGGATCATCAAAGGGGCGACAGGTGTCGGTGAAGTAATCACGACATCCCATTTCCCGGGTACGACGTTGGACCTTGTCGAGATCCCATTGGATGATGGTAAAGCAATCTATGACACACCGGGAATTATAAATGATCATCAGATTGCCCATCACTTGGACGCGAAAGACTTAAAAGCCATCACACCGAAGAAAGAATTGAAGCCCAAAGTATTTCAGTTGAATGCGGAGCAGACGTTATTCATCAGTGGACTTGCACGGTTTGATTTTATCTCTGGGGATCGTTCATCTTTTACAATCCATGTTTCGAATGATTTGCAGATCCACAGGACAAAATTATCAAATGCGGATGAACTCTATAAAAACCATTTGGGTGAAATGCTTTCCCCGCCATCTGGAGAGTCTCTTGAAAAATTGCCGCCGTTTGTGCGACATGAATATTCGATAAAAAAAGCAAAAACGGATATTGTCATTTCAGGTCTTGGGTGGATTACGATTCAGCATCCGAACGTTGTCGTCGCTGTTCATGCGCCGCGCGGGGTTGATGTTGTACTCAGACCGTCACTTATCTAAGGGGGGAGCGACCTATGAGAAAATGGTACGCGGTTATCGGGGATCCGATTGCACAATCGATGTCTCCTGCAATGCACGGGGCTTGGTTTGATGACAATGCAATCGACGCCGCCTATATTCCGCTACACATCACTGCGGATAAACTCGGGCAGGCGGTGGAAGGCTTAAAGAATCTCGGATGCAACGGCTGGAATGTGACGGTTCCACATAAAACAGCAATTATTCCGTTTCTTGACCAGCTTGATCCATCCGCAGAACAGATGGATGCCGTAAATACGGTACATGTATTGCCAGACGGCTCGCTTGTCGGTTCCAATACGGACGGACTTGGCTTTGTCCGTTCTCTTGAGGAAGCCTATGGAACAGAATGTAAAGGGGAAAAAGTTCTCTTGATTGGAGCGGGAGGAGCTGCCCGGGGCATCGCATTCGCGCTTCAAACAATGGGGTACGGATCGATTACAATTACAAACCGTACGTTGGAAAAAGCTGAGCAACTTGCAGCGGGTTTGCAGGATGCTAACGTGCTGTCACTAACTGAAGCTGAACAATCGCTAGCCGACTTCGGTCTCCTGGTCCAAACGACTTCTATTGGCATGAATTTCGCGCAGCAAGGAATGCCTTTCAGTCCCCATAATGTGAGCGAAGGTACTGTTGTCGCAGATATCATCTACAATCCGCTAGAAACGGAATTCCTTGCACAAGCCCGTGCAAAAGGGGCGAAGACGTTGAACGGCGTAGGCATGTTCGTCCATCAAGGCGCAATTGCGTTCAATACATGGACCGGAATCCGTCCGGACACGGAAACAACAATTGAAAAAATAACAGCAACTCTTGGAGGAAAATAATGTTAACAGGTAAACAAAAAGGATTTTTGCGTAGCGAAGCACATCATTTACAACCGATTTTCCAAATCGGTAAAAGCGGCTTGACAGAGTCAGTCATTCATCAGATCGATGAAGCGCTTGAATCGAAAGAATTGATTAAAGTTAATATTTTACAAAATTGTGATGAGGATAAAAAAGAAATTGCGGCGAAACTGGATGGACAAGAAGGCATTGAAGTTGTACAAGTAATCGGTAATACCCTTATCCTCTATAAAGAGTCGAAAGAGAAAAAACGGATCGTACTTCCGTAAGGAGGAGGGACCCCGTATGAAAAGGGTAGGTATACTTGGCGGAACATTCAATCCACCCCATATCGGTCATCTGATCGTGGCGAACGAAGTGAAGAATACTCTCGATCTCGATGAAGTACGGTTAATGCCGACTGCCGTCTCACCACATAAACAAGTACCTGGAGATGCAACTGCAAGCCAAAGGCTACGAATGGTAGAACTTGCAGTAGCTGACAGCAATGGCTTGACGGCGTTCCCGTTCGAAGTAGAACGGGGCGGCGTTTCTTACACATTCGATACGATGAAACAGTTAACGGAAATGGAGCCGGATACCTCATTTGATTTCATCATCGGTGGAGATATGATTGATATGTTACCGGAATGGCATCGAATTGATGAGCTTGTCCAGCTAGTTCGACTCATCGGTGTTGGTAGGCCGGGGAACATTGGAAAAACGGCATATCCAGTAACCATGGTAAATGTTCCTCAAATCGATGTATCGTCAACGCTAATACGAAAACGATTTTCCGAGAACGGTACAGTCCAGTTCCTGATACCGTCGGATGTAGAGGCATTTATCCGGGAGGTGGGTCTATATGGATGTTGGGAAATTGAAAATAGTTCTTATGGAATGTTTGACCGAAGAACGCTATGAACATGTTCTTCGAGTTGCAGATACAGCAAAAAAGTTGGCCGAACGCTTTGCAATTCCAGTTGAGAAAGCAGAGCAAGCGGCACTGTTCCATGATATTGCAAAATGCATGGATAAGTCGGAATTACATCAGATTCTCGAACGTGAAAAAGAAGATTCTAGGCTTTTTCTATTCCATCATGAACTATGGCATGCTCCTGTCGGGGCGATAATTGCGCGTGATGAGTTCGCAATTTCAGATGCTGATATTTTAAACGCAATCCGATATCATACAACAGGACGGTCAGAAATGACTGCGCTCGAAAAGCTCATCTATATCGCCGATATGATCGAACCAGGACGCAGTTTTCCAGGCGTAGAAATTTTAAGAGAAAAAGCGCAAGAAAATCTAAATACAGCAATGGGAGCTTGCATCTATCAGTCGGTGCACTTTCTTGTGAATAAAAAGGTTCCGGTCTATCCGGATTCGATTGACTGTTACAATGAATACATCGACTGAGAAAACAGTCGGAAAGGGAAAGTGATAAAATGACAACTACACTACTAACAACAGCTTACCAAGCGGTGGATGATAAAAAAGGGGAAGACATTGTCGTCTTGAATATGGAAGGGGTATCGCTAATTGCGGACCAGTTCATCATCTGTCATGCAAATTCGGAACGCCAAGTACAGGCAATTGCGAAAGAAGTGGCCGATAAAGCGGCGGAAGCGGGCTATACGGTGAAAAGATTGGAAGGGGTAGAAATGGCGAGATGGGTACTTGTTGACCTTGGCGATGTTGTCGTACATGTCTTCCATCGTGATGAGCGTGGCTACTATAATCTCGAAAAGCTTTGGGGAGACGCTCCTTTGCTTAATATGACCGATGAAAACTAATCAGACCTATACAGAATTCGCAACTGTTTATGATGAATTGATGACCGATATCCCCTACGATGCTTATGTTGAATTGATTGCCGCGGCAACGGGGGGGATTGAAGGCAAACGGATATTGGATATCGGTTGCGGTACAGGTTTGTTGTCCGTGAAACTGGCCAAGCAGGGGGCGGAAGTGACAGGAGTCGATCTTTCCGCCGACATGCTGGCAGTAGCGGTGAACAGGGCACAGGCTTTATCATTGCCAATTGACTTCGTTGAACAGCCGATGCAGCAACTGACCGGTTTTGACGGTTATGATGCGGCGGTCATTGCGATTGATTCATTGAATTATTTGCTTAAGCGTGATGAGGTGGTATCGACTTTTCATCAGATCCATGCATCCCTCTCAGTTGGCGGGACGCTTATTTTTGATGTCCATTCCACTTTCAAAACGGATGTCATCTTCATGGAAGGGCCTTTTACATTTGATAGTGACCGGATTGCTTATATATGGGAAACGGAAGAAGGGGAACATCCACATTCTGTCTACTCTGAGCTTGCTTTTTTTATCAAGGAACAAAATGGTCTGTACAGGCGTTTCGATGAAGTACATACACAGCGGACATTTACTGTTAATGATTATGTTGAGATGCTTATGGCTGCGGGTTTTTCTGTGGAACGGATTTTCGCGGACTGGGAAGACGAACCACCGCACGATGAAAGTGAACGATTATTCTTTCAAGTCAGAAAATGAACCTTTTCATTTGGCGGTAAATCATATATAGTTAAGTAAGCTCCATATGGATAACCACCGCCAAGGAAAGGGTGAGTGTCCTGTTTCTTTCGTATGTATACAATCACTGGCGTAAGATTATCACCCCTATCGCAGCGATCGCTGTCGCTTCCGCTTTTCTGTTCTTCCCTAAGGGACAGGCTGACGATAATGCATTTGTCATGAGCGGAGAAACCCCATTCCCTGAATTGATTGAAGAAGAACTGGAAGAAGAGATTGAAACGACAGTTCAACTTGCTTCAGAACCCATCGTCGTTGATGTGAAAGGGGCTGTCCGGAATCCTGGCGTCTATTCGATGTCGGAAGGAGACCGTCTGATTGACGCCATTAACGCAGCTGGCGGCTATTTGCCGGATGCGGATTCCCGCATGTTGAATCATGCCATGAAACTGGCGGATGAATTTGTCATTTATGTACCGATTGAAGGGGAAGAGTCGAGTGATATCGTCACTGCCTCAACTTCTATGCCAGGGACAAGTGCACAACAAAGTGATGGAAAAATTAATATCAATCTGGCAGACGAAGCCGAGCTGATGACCATACCTGGCATTGGCCCGTCAAAAGCGACTGCCATTGTCCAATACAGGACGGATCAAGGGCTTTTCAAAACCCCGGAATCGCTGATGGAAGTATCCGGGATTGGCCAGAAAACGTTCGAGAAGCTCGAAACGCATATTAGTGTGAAATGATAATACTAGATTTGATGATTCAATTTTAGGAGGTAACCATATGGAGCGAATCACATGGGACCAGTTTTTTATGGCTCAATGCCATCTGCTAGCTGTAAGAAGTACATGTACACGTCTCGCTGTAGGGGCGACGATTGTCAGGGATAACCGGATTATCGCGGGAGGCTATAACGGTTCTATTTCAGGAGGGGACCATTGTATCGATCATGGTTGTTACGTCGTAGACAATCATTGTGTCCGGACCATTCATGCAGAGATGAATGCATTGTTGCAGTGCTCAAAGTATGGGATCCCTGTTGCAGATTCGACGTTATATGTTACCCACTTTCCCTGCCTGCAGTGCTCAAAAGCGATCATTCAGTCGGGTATCCGCAACCTCTATTACGCAGCGGATTATAAAAATAGCGATTATGCTATTCAATTATTTGAGCAATCCGGAATTTCCGTCCAGCATATCCCTTTTGATGAAAAGAAAGTGGACTTTTCCAGCGAAAGCAAATTGACTTTAGTCAACGATTTGCTGCAGAAAATGCAAGAACTTGGCATTGGAAATGATGAACTGACCCCTTATACACAAAGGGTGATTGACTTATTCGGGAAATAATAACACGCATTCGTTTCATCTATATTGCAATACCGGTTGCCGTATCGGCGTTCGCTGTATACGGACCGGTCCAATTACTGCTCTGCAATTTGCTTCTTCTCCCCATTTTCCTACGTAGTAGAGAAGATTTCCTCACACCTATCCTCGCCGTTGCGGCTGCTTTTTTCTCTTTTTATTTGATCTCTTCTTCATTTCCAGCAACGATGGAATCTGGCCCTGCAACTTTGTCGCTCAACTGGACGGATAACGTCAAAATTGACGGTGCAAAGCTGAAAGGATTTGCAAAGACGGAATCCGGTGAGACGTTTTACGTAATTTATACTTTCGCCGATGAACGACAGAAACGTGAAGTCCTCAAAGTGGCTATTCCTTCCATGCGCTTTACAATGGTCGGCGCATTTCGCGAACCGGATCTTCCGGCACACGATTTTTCATTCGATATGAAAAAGTATATGCAGATGTATGGAGCATCCGGAATATTCGAAGCGGATATACTTCTTGCAGTTGAAAAACAATCCGGAATCCGTTCTAGACTAAGTGAACAACGGTTTCAGGTGAAAAAACATATTAGTCAGACATTTCCTGAAGCGCTAATTGTGGAGGCGGAAGCGTTATTAATCGGTGATCGCAGCGGAATGGATGAGGAGCTGGCTGCTGATTATCGGACACTGGGCATCACGCATCTATTTGCTATATCCGGTTTACATGTAGGGCTTCTTACATTTATGTTTCGCGGTGTGTTACTACGAATGTCTGTGCGAAGGGAAACCGTCGATACGTTGTTGATGGTTTTGTTGCCTGTATACGCGGTTTTGGCAGGTGGGGCACCCTCTGTATGGCGTGCGGTTTCGGTTACAATCCTGGTCCTGCTGGCCGCTTCTGGAAGGGTGAAGGTGAGGTTGGATGATGCAATTGCGATCAGTGCCATCGTTTTCATCTTCTATCAGCCCTATGTCCTGTTCCAACCGGGTTTCCAGCTCTCCTATTTGGCGGCTTGCTCACTCGTTTATTCTACGTCTATTCTAGCGGCCGCGAAATCTGCCCTTATGACTTCCTTTTATGTGACGTCAATCAGTCAGTTGGCATTATATCCGGTTTTGCTTTTCCATTTTCATGAGCTATCAATCTCGTCGTTTGCCGTAAACCTTTTGTATGTACCGCTGTATTCGCTGATCATTTTACCGGCAAATCTCGTGTTTCTATTTCTGACGCTGTTTTTGCCTGACGTTGCCAATGGATTATTCTTTGTATATGGTCCATTTAGAGAAACGGTCGGCAGTATGACCAGCTGGATTTCGGATTTGCCTTACCAATTATGGACACCAGGAAAACCAGATATAGTATGGACTTCTGTAGCGGTGGCAGGTGTCCTGCTATTTTTCGTCGGATGGGAACGAGGAAAGCGATTCTTCACAACTATACCCTTTGTACTTATCCCGGCGCTGATCATTCATTACGTACCAATTCTGGACAGCTCTTTACGTATTACTTATCTTGATGTGGGACAGGGGGATAGCATCGTCATTGAATTGCCTAACCGAAAAGCGGTGTATGTCATCGATGCGGGAGGGACGATAACGTTCGGGGAACCGAATTGGAAAACGCCTTCCAAACCATTTGAAGTTGGAAGGAAAATCGTTGTGCCTTATTTAAAAGGCCGCGGCATCACTACAGTCGATAAGCTTATTCTGACACATGCCGATGCGGATCATGTTGAAGGTGCAGATGAAGTGCTTGAAGAAGTGTCTGTAAGGGAAATTCATATCTCACCTAATAGTGAGGGGGAAATGGCGATGCAGGAAGTGGTACAGATTGCCGGTGTTCGGAAGATTCCTGTATTACAGATGAAGGAAGGGATATCTTGGAAATCAGGGGAGTCTGCTTTCCATTATCTCGGACCATCGGATGAGGATTATGCCGGAAATGATAGTTCACTTGTTTTGTATATGACCACGACGGGCCCTTCTTTTTTATTCACAGGGGATATGGAAGCAGCCGCAGAAAGGCGCTTCCTTCAGCAATATGGAGGGGCGGAATTCGGGTCAATTCTTTTGAAGGCGGGGCATCATGGCAGTCGAACCTCAAGTACCGAACCTTTCATATCCGCTTTGCAACCGGTATTGACAATTTTTTCAGCAGGAAGGAATAATCGTTATGGGCACCCACATCCTGAAGTTATGGAGGTTTTTCAAAACCGTGGTCTAAAAACGATGTCGACCGCAGAATGGGGCTCGATTACGGTTACTGTAAAAGGCCGTGGCTATCAAATCAAGTCGATGAAAGACGAAAAAACGGTCACTCCTTTTCCTTGAAGGGAATGGGAGACCGTTTTTTCATCAGGTTTATTAGCCAGCGACTACGTCGATGATTGTAGCAACAAGAAAAATTGCCGAGAAACCTACGAATGCGACAATAAAGCCGATTCCTGAATCGATTAAATCATTACGTTTGGACTGTACGTCCTGTTCAAATTCATTCATTGCTACACCTCCTAATCCAATTCTAGTATAGATGATTGCCTGAAAAAAATCCATAGCAATCAGTTTTTTCTGGTGGTTCGGACATAAATGACACAAATTCTTCATACGGCCGTCTTGCGATGCTGTATAATTGAGGGCGAGGATTTAAAAAGAGGTGAACAAAATGGCGACTGCCGTTTGGAAAAAAATAACCGCCGGACAAATCGATCCGGTTTACTTATTGACAGGGCTCGAACAGTATATTTTCGATTCAACGGTGACGCGCCTGAAAAAAGCGTTGCCAGATTTAGATGATGGATCGGTCATCCGTTTCGATTTGGAAGAAACACCTGTCGAAGCAGTGATTGAAGAAGCGGATACATTACCATTCCTTCAAGAACGGAAGCTGATCATTGCTGGAAACGCGAATTTTTTAAAAGCGCAAGATAAGAATCGTGAAAAAGTGACGCATAATTTGACGCAACTTGAGACGTGGCTTGCAAACCCGTCTCCAACTGCTACGGTTGTATTCATTGCACCATACGAAAAGTTGGATGCAAGGAAGCGGATTACGAAAATCATAAGAGAGCGGGCGACCGTCATTGAAGCGGCACGGCTACAAGGGAAGGATCTGCTCACATGGATTCAACAGGAGGCCGGGTCCAAGGGAGTCAGAATCGCGGTGGAAGAGGCGCAATTGCTTGTAGATATGGCAGGGGATAATCTTTTGACTTTGGCGACGGAACTTGGGAAAATGGCGACTTACCTGAACGGCCAAGGGGAGGTTACAGCGGAAGTGGTTGAATTGCTTGTTCCGCGAACACCCGAGATGGACGTTTTTCGCTTAACAGATGCCTATGTTGCCGGCCGTGTCCCTGATACGGTTTCCATTTATCATGATCTGTTGCGAAATGGTGAAGAGCCGATTATGCTGACTTCACTTATCGCCAGCCATATCCGATTGATGATTCATGTAGGAACTTTGCGAAAAAAAGGGTATCAGCAACAGCAGATTGCCAAAACATTAGGTGTACACCCTTACCGGGTGAAGTTGATGATGGAAAATCGGAATCGACCTGATGGAGAGCGACTCTTGCATATTTTGGACAAGCTTGCAGAGATTGATTATAAATTGAAATCGTCGAGCGGGAAGCGGGAACGGATTCTTGAATTATTCTTTATGGAACCATTAAGGAAGTAGGAACAATACTGTATGAAGCCTGTCGTGTCTAGCGCCAGTGGCTAGACGATAAAAAAGAAAAGCATAAAGGCCGTCCGGGAATCGGACGGCCTTTCTTTAATAAAATTAAAGTGCTTTTTTTGTTAGACGTGCTTTTTGACGGGATGCAGTGTTTTTATGGATAAGACCTTTACGTGCAGCAGTATCCATTTTTTTGATTGCGTCTTTTAGAAGGACTGTAGCGTCCTCAGCTTTAGCGTCAAGAGCAACTTCAGCTTTACGTACAGCAGTACGCATAGCATGCTTCGTATTTGAGTTTTGTTCGTTAGCAGCAGCGCTTTGTTTAACGCGTTTGATAGCTCCTTTGATGTTTGGCAATTCATTCACCTCCAATATCATGTAAGGCAAGAGTGTTTCCACATAATTACGGATATCTCTTTCACAACAAGCATTATTTTAACAAATCGTGGACCAGATTGCAATAAAAAAAGCGCAAAGAATATTTCCTTGACACAACGCACAAACTTGGGAGTGAGGTGATTGAATGGGTAAGTATGATTTTTACAGGACAGACCTCCTCGATGAGAGTGAGGAAATGGTACGCCACCGGACGGATTCTGAAAAGAAACGATTGAAAGAGGCGGACGGTATTTCATTTGGAGAATCCAGATTAGGACGTGTCGTAGTGACTTCTGTCACTGTAGACGCGGAGGGCGAAAAAAGAATCGGTAAGAAGAAAGGGTCTTACATCACTTTGACAGTACCCGCATTGACAACGGCCGACGAAGAAGGGATGAGAGATCTGTCGAGGGTGCTGATTGACAAACTGCAAGAGATGGTTGCAGATGTCGCAGATGTGAAGAACGGTAAAATATTATTTATCGGACTTGGAAATCGTGATGTCACACCAGATGCAGTCGGCCCTTTGACAATGGATAGGTTGCAATCCGTTGTACCTGCGTACTATTCGGAAGATGGTAGTGAAGTGTTTGTTTATGCGCCAGGCGTAACCATTCAGACGGGCTTGGAAACTGCGGATTTCGTCAATGCTATGGTAACGGAAATAAAGCCCGATCTACTCATCGTTATTGATGCGTTAGCCGCGAGAAGCAGTTCAAGGCTATGCAGGACCATCCAATTAACGAATACCGGGATTCACCCCGGATCCGGAGTCGGGAATAACAGGAAGGAAATATCGGAAGAAGTTCTGGGACTCCCTGTAATCGCTATCGGGATTCCGACAGTTGTCGACGGACCTGTCCTTATCGCGGACGCCATCGATTCGATGTTTGGCTACATTGCATCGAAAATCAGCGAAAAGGACAATCCATCCTCCCGGCTGTCCGTCACACCGTGGTTGCGCAGTGAGAATAAGGATGCAGACCGTTCCACGTTGTTGCCGATTTTCGGTGATTGGGCATCGTGGCCCCACGAAGACCGCATCCAATTGTTTGAAGAAGTTTTGACAAATCACGAACTGAGGACGTTTATCTCTCCAAAAGAGATTGATTCTTGGGTTGCAATCTATGCGGACTCGCTTTCAGAGTCATTAGCAACCTGGATTTCCGACTTGAAAAATTAGTCATTGACCCGTTTTCCAACGCATATAGTTGGAAGATGGAGGGATGCCATTTGAAAAAACCATCGTTGATTTGGTGTACACTAATCCTGATTCTTTTCCTGTTCCCTATATTCGCTAGTACGGCACCGGAAGGAAAAAACGCGAAAACATCCAAGGTTATGAAAGAATCCTCCTATATGGTCTATGCAGCTAATGTTATGGAGGAGAAGCCTGCAGAAATTACTCCAGGGAAAGCGCTTCTTTATTTCACGCATTCACATGAAGCGTATGAACCAGTTACGAAAGCATATGACGGGAAAGTTGCAGTTTCCCATCAATCTGAAAACATTATGAAAATTGGCGAGAAATTAAAGTCCCAACTTGACATCAATGGGGTTGAAACGAAGGTCGTACCCGTAGACATTCAAGCCGAAATGCAAAAGAAACGGATTTCTTACGGGCGTTCCTATAAAGAAATCCGCCCATACGTACAGAAGCAGGTTCAGAACGAGGATTACGACTTCATCATCGATCTTCACCGCGACCATCTCAGGGCGGATAGAACGACTGTCGTCTATAAAGGTGAAAAATTTGCGAAAGTTGCTTTTGTCATCGGAAAAAACAATCCGAATTATAAACTTAACCAAGCGAAGGCGAAGTTGCTGAAGGATGAGATGGAGAAGTTAGTACCTGGGATCACTCGGGATTTTATCGTGAAAAGCGGACCTGGTGTTGACGGAAAGTACAATCAGGATCTCCATCCGTCCATTCTCTTAGTTGAGCTAGGCGGAATCGGGAATTCAGAAGATCAGCTGAATCGTACAGTTTCTGTAATTGCGAGCGCCGCAGCGTCCGTTCTTCAAAACTCTGAACGTGTCGAATATTGAAGTCTAAGCTGTTCACTGCTATAATTCATACTAGCTAAAATAGGAGTGAACTGAGATGAATTTAGAACAGAGATTGGCACGTCAGAAAAACATACGGAACTTTTCCATCATCGCACATATCGATCACGGTAAATCTACACTTGCCGATCGCATATTGGAACAGACACAAACATTGACTTCCAGAGAGATGAAATCCCAGACGCTTGACTCGATGGATCTCGAACGTGAACGTGGGATCACGATTAAATTGAATGCTGTGCAGTTGACGTATACGGCTAAAGACGGGCAGGAATATACCTTCCACCTGATCGATACGCCTGGACACGTCGACTTTACATATGAAGTGTCTCGAAGTCTTGCGGCGTGCGAGGGGGCTATCCTGGTTGTAGATGCGGCGCAAGGAATTGAAGCCCAAACGCTTGCGAACGTTTACTTGGCACTTGATAATGATCTTGAAATTTTACCGGTTATCAACAAAATCGACCTACCAGCAGCTGATCCGGATCGTGTGAAGCAGGAGATTGAAGATGTTATCGGATTGGATGCTTCAGAAGCCGTACTTGCTTCTGCAAAAGCCGGCATCGGAATTGAAGACATTTTAGAACAGATTGTTGAAAAAGTGCCGGCCCCTACAGGAGATCCTGCAGCGCCGTTGAAAGCGCTCATCTTTGACTCGCATTATGATGCGTACAAAGGGGTTATTGTCAACATTAGAATTGTGCAAGGTTCCGTCAAACCGGGTGATAAAATCCGGATGATGGCAACGGGTAAAGAATTCGAAGTACTTGAAACAGGTGTATTCACACCTGCTGCAAAACATCGTGACGAGTTGACTGTCGGGGATGTTGGTTATCTATCCGCATCTATTAAAAATGTTGGAGATACCCGAGTAGGGGATACGATTACCACCGTGAAAAATGGAGCGAGTGAACCACTTGCTGGATATCGACGCCTGAATCCGATGGTGTTCTGCGGACTATATCCGATTGATACGTCGAAGTATAATGATTTACGTGATGCACTTGAAAAATTAGAGTTGAACGACTCTGCCCTCGAATATGAGGCGGAGACGTCACAAGCACTCGGTTTTGGTTACCGTTGTGGATTCCTGGGCCTATTACACATGGAAATCATTCAGGAACGGATCGAGCGTGAATTCAAAATTGATCTGATTACGACGGCACCAAGCGTTATTTACAATGTCGTCATGACAGATGGCGTTGAATTGAAAGTGGACAACCCTGCGATGATGCCGGACGCACAGAAAATCGACTATGTCGAAGAGCCGTACGTTAAAGCGTCCATCATGGTACCTAATGATTACGTCGGTTCTGTTATGGAACTTTGTCAGCATAAACGTGGAAACTTCATAACAATGGATTATATCGATGCAACACGTGTCAACATCATCTACGAATTACCACTTGCGGAAATCGTGTATGACTTCTTTGATCAGTTGAAATCGGGCACGAAAGGTTATGCATCGTTCGATTATGAATTGATTGGCTATAAACAATCGAAACTTGTCAAGATGGATATCCTGCTAAACGGTGAACAAGTGGATGCGCTTAGCTTCATCGTTCACCGAGACTTCTCTTATGACCGCGGAAAAGCGATTGTTGAGAAGCTGAGGAAATTGATTCCAAGACAGCAATTCGAAGTGCCTGTACAGGCCGCAATTGGACAAAAAATCGTTGCACGCTCCACGATCAAATCGATGGGGAAGAATGTCCTGGCGAAATGTTACGGCGGAGACATCTCTCGTAAACGTAAATTGCTTGAAAAACAAAAAGAAGGTAAAAAACGGATGAAACAAGTTGGATCCGTTGAAGTACCGCAAGAAGCGTTCATGGCAGTGTTGAAGATGGACGAGGAGTAATAAGCAGTAAGTGTTTTGTTATTTCTTTTTTTAAATAGCGAATAGCCTCTGTATTGCACCCATAAGACAATGTTTTTGGGAAGGTTATTTCACGTATACATGATCGGAGTCCTTATGGGGGCTCCGTTTTGTAATTAAAAGCGTAAGTGCAAAAGAAAAAGGTCAGGAGCATTCACTCCTAACCTTGTCCGCTGAAAAGAACAGGCGCCCTGCGCAATAGTTTGGTTAAAACAATGCTATCTGGCCTATCTTTTATTATTGCGCTGTATACCCGCCGTCAATCGTTAAACTATTACCGGTCATGTATGAAGAATCATCAGAAGCCAGGAATAAGACCGCTTTTGCCATTTCTTCCACATTCCCAAGCCGTTTTAACGGTGTTGCTGCAGCTAGCGCTTGTTTGCTTTCTTCCGGTATAATCGGTGTATCGATAAATCCTGGGCATAATGTGTTGACGCGAATATTTTGCTCTGCATATTCAAGAGCCAGAGAACGAGTTAGGTTAATGACGCCACCTTTTGCTGCGTTATAGGCAGCTGAACCGGGGGACCCAACCCAACCATACATAGAAGCCGTATTCACAATCGTACCGCCGCCTATTTTCAACATTTCGCGGATGGCTTCGCGAGCGACCAAGAAGACACCGTCTAAGTCAACGTTGACAGTGTTGCGCCATTCTGAGTACTCTAATTCATGAGAAGGCTGAACGCGTCCAATACCTGCATTGTTGAAGACAATATCCACTTTACCGAACGTGTCAACAGTTTGTTTAAAGATATTTGCAACTTCTTCTTCACTCGTTATATTTGCTTTTATAAAAAGAGCTTCGGCATTCTTCGCCTTTAACTCTGCTTCAAAAGCTTTCCCTTTTTCCTCATTTAAATCAACAAGAACTACTTTTGCACCTTCTGAAACGAATAGACTTGCCGCTGCTGCCCCGATTCCAGATGCGCCACCCGTAATTATCGCTACCTTGTCTTGTAATTTTGACATTCTGACTCCTCCTAAGATGTGATGTTTCTTACCGTTTTTTAGAGTGGAGAGATAGAGAAATTATTACTATGTTGCTTGTTTACAACTTAATTATACTGGATTATTCAGACTCATCAATCATTAAGATGTCATGAAGTGTCTACTAAGTAGACATTTATGATGGTACTGTCTATTTTGAGGGAGGATATTTCATGAATAACGAAGAAAATACGATATCTCATCGACAGAATCGGACACGAGAACATTTAAAAAAAGCTTTAATTGAACTTATAAAGGAGAAGGGTTACCATTCGGTTACTGTAAAAAACATTGTTGATTCTGCCGTTTATAATCGCAGCACCTTTTATGTCCATTACCAGGACAAGGTCGAATTAGCCGAAGACTTACTGGTTTCCATGCTTCAAGGGTTGGAAGCCTCTGTAGGCACGCCATATGTACCTGGTCACAAATTTTATACTGCCGAACTAAATGCACCATCTTTTAACATCGTTTCGTATATCTATAATCACAGTGCATTTTTTGAGCTGATTAACTTCGAAGACACATTGCCTGGATTACACATAGGGTTCCCTCAAACCATAATAAAAATCTATAAGGAACAATTTGTTTTTGAAACAATCAACAATATCCCGGTCAATATGGAGTACTTTAAACGTTATACGGCATATGGATTTTACGGACTGCTTCAGAATTGGATCCAAAATGGCTTCAAAGAGTCTGAAGAGGATTTTATCCAAGAAGTCATTGAATTATCGAAAACGCATATTCACGCATTTAGGTATATTGAAATAACTAACTCAACTTTTCCATCAATTAAATAACCGTTATTTATAACGAACAGTCATCAGCCCAACGTTTGTATGACTCGCCAAAATGCTGTATGATAGTATTCAGTACATAAAATAATTCAGTAGCATTCATGGCTCATTTAATAATGAACGAAAATTGATAGAGGGGTGAAAAGGGGGCAGCATAGCCCCCTTTTTGCTGTGAAGGAAGGAAGTGAAGGTAATGAGAGGAATGTATATCCATATCCCATTTTGCCATCAAATTTGTCACTATTGTGATTTCAATAAAGTGTTTTTTAAGAATCAGCCTGTTGATGCGTATATTGAATCGATTGGGCAAGAACTTGCTGTCATGCGTCATGAAGGGATTTCTTTTGAGGGGCTTGAAACGGTTTTCTTGGGCGGCGGTACACCGACGTCTTTGTCAGAACAACAGCTCGACCGTTTGCTATCCATCATCCATGACTATGTGGATGTACCATCGCTTACTGAATTCTCGACAGAAGCGAATCCCGATGAGCTGACCTATGGAAAGTTAAAGGTGTTGAAGAGCGGGGGACTAAATCGTCTCAGCATTGGCGTACAATCATTCGATGCGGATTTGCTGACGAAAATCGGAAGAACGCATAGTGCCGATGACCCAGTCCGCGTCATCGCGGATGCACGGAAAGCCGGTTTTGAAAATATGAGCATCGATCTCATTTACGGCCTGCCGGGACAAACAATCGCCCAGTGGCAAGATACGCTGAAAAAAGCGTCGGAGCTCGATTTACCTCATTATTCAGGGTACTCGCTCATTGTAGAGCCGAAAACCGTTTTTTATAATTTAATGAACAAAGGCCGTTTACCTCTACCTGGTGAAGATATAGAATCTGAAATGTTCGCGATGCTCATGGATCATATGGAAAAACACGGCCGTAAACGGTACGAAATCAGCAACTTCGCTGTTCCTGGCTACGAATCAACCCATAATCTTATCTATTGGGAGAACGCGACATATGCAGGTATCGGTGCAGGTGCGCATGGCTATTTGAACGGTCAGCGCTATTCCAATATCGGCCCCATTGCAAAGTATATGGAGAAGACGGCTGCGGGCGAACGCCCATTACAACAGACCCATGTCGTCACAGAAACTGAAGCGATGGAAGAAGAGATGTTTCTTGGGCTTCGTAAAGCGAAAGGTGTTTCATATTCATTATTCCAACAGAAATTCGGGAAGTCGTTAGAAGATGTTTATGGTGAAACATTGCAGTCGCTTGTTCGAGAAGGACTTGTTGAACAATCGGATGGTCGGGTTAAACTGACGCGGATTGGGGTATTCAGAGGGAACGAAGTATTTCAACAATTTCTTGTGTGAATCGGAGTCAATTCGTTGACACGTTGATTTGAATTTGATAAATTATCAGTAGCATTAGCACTCGGGGTTGTAGAGTGCTAAGATGGCACTTGGCGTAGCTTAGTGCTGATAGGAGTGATGATCATGTTGACGAACAGACAATTGCTTATTTTGCAACTGACGGTTAACGATTTCATCGAATCCGCGCAACCTGTCGGATCTAGGCAACTTTCCGAAAAAAAAGAAGCGCCATTTAGTTCGGCGACAATCCGGAATGAACTGGCGGAACTTGAGGAAATGGGCTATTTGGAAAAGACACATACCTCTTCAGGAAGAGTGCCGTCTGAAAAAGGATACCGGTTTTACGTCGATCATTTATTGACGCCGGAAAAACTGAAGACGGAAGACAGTTTTCAAATGCGTTCGCTATTCCAGGAAAAGATTGTTGAGACGGAAGAATTGATCCGGAAATCGGCGACAATTCTTTCCGATTTAACGAATTACACTTCCATCCTTCTAGGTCCGGATACATCACTGCACGCAGTGAAACGATTTTCAATCGTCCCATTGGATGAGACAACAGCAGTCGCCATCATTGTGACGGACAACGGAAGAGTTGAAAATCGACTATTCACTGTACCGGAAGGGTTTAATGCGTCAGATATCGAAAAAATGGTGAATATACTGAACGATCGGCTTGTCGGGACTCCGCTAGTCCAATTGCAGAAATCACTTGCTCGGGAAACGAAAACAGTATTGGAACGTCATATTCACCATGCATCGGAACTTTACGCTTCCTTCCAACATGCGATTTCAATCGAACCGGAAGAACGTCTGTACTTCGGCGGGAAAATGAATATGATGAAACAGCCCGAATTCAATGATGTCCAGAAGATGAAAACTCTTTTTGAGCTCTTGGAAAAAGGAGTACCGGCGATGACGTTTTTTCAGGAAGGCACAGCGGGGATTCATGTCCGCATCGGTTCTGAAAACAAAAACAATGCGATGGAAGATTGCAGCGTCATTACGGCGACTTATACCGCAGGTGATGACATGATGGGATCGATTGCAATCATCGGTCCTAAACGAATGGATTACGCAAGGGTGATCACATTGCTCGATTTGATGAGTAGTGACTTGTCCAGAGAACTGGCCAGGCTGACAATCGGTGGCGGAACAGCAGGGAGGAAAGAACATTGACAGAAATGAAAGACGAATTAGTTGAAAAGGACTCGACGGTAGATGAAACGCAATCCGTCGATCAAAAAAACGAAGACTTACTAGCTGAAGAAATTAAAGTGGATGATGCTAGTCAGTCGGAAGAAGACTCTGCTGAAAACAGCATGGTCAGTCAGTTGGAAGAACTGAATGCCAAGCTAGAAGAAGAAGAAAATAAGCGGCTGAGATTACTTGCGGACTACGAAAATTTCAAGCGGAGAGCTTCGCTAGATAAAGAGGCGTTGCAAAAGTATCGGGCGCAGAACGTTCTGACGAATCTGATTCCGGTACTTGATAATTTTGCGCGTGCCTTGACGGTGGAAGCGAAAACCGAAGAGGCCCAGTCGATGATGACGGGGATGGAAATGATCTACCGGAATCTCGTTGAAGCACTGGAAACTGAAGGGCTTGTTGAGATAAAAGCGCTTGATCAGGAGTTCGACCCGAATTACCACCAGGCCATCATGACGGGAACGGATGAAGAAAAGTCGTCCGGAATTGTACTTGAAGAATTGCAAAAAGGGTATATGTTGAAAGATCGTGTACTTCGGCCGACAATGGTTAAAGTGAACGAGTAAGATAATAGAAGCATTTTATCTAGGAGGAATTTGATTATGAGCAAAATTATCGGTATTGACTTAGGAACAACAAACTCAGTAGTGGCAGTATATGAAGGCGGAGAGCCAAAAGTAATTCCAAACCCGGAAGGCAACCGTACAACACCATCCGTTGTGGCTTTCAAAAACGGTGAGAGACAAGTTGGAGAAGTTGCGAAGCGTCAATCTATTACAAATCCGAATACGATTATGTCCGTTAAGCGTCATATGGGTACAGACTATAAAGTGACAGCTGAAGAAAAAGAATATACACCGCAGGAAGTTTCAGCAATGATCCTTCAATATATGAAGGGCTATGCAGAAGATTATCTTGGGGAAAAAGTGACGAAAGCAGTTATTACAGTTCCAGCATACTTTAGTGATGCACAACGTCAAGCGACTCAAGATGCTGGGAAAATTGCGGGACTTGAAGTTGAGCGTATCATTAACGAGCCGACAGCAGCAGCATTGGCATACGGACTTGATAAGACGGATGAAGATCAAGTCATCCTCGTATATGACCTTGGTGGCGGTACATTTGACGTATCCATCCTTGAATTGGGCGACGGTGTATTCCAAGTACTATCTACTGCGGGCGATAACCAATTAGGCGGAGACGATTTTGACGATGTCATCATCAACTACCTTGTTGACGAATTCCGTAAAGAGAACGGCATCGACCTTTCTAAAGACAAAATGGCAATGCAACGTTTGAAAGACGGTGCTGAAAAAGCGAAAAAAGACCTTTCAGGTGTTACATCTGCACAAATCTCATTGCCGTTCATCACAGCAGGAGAAGCAGGTCCGCTTCACCTTGAGGTAACATTGTCCCGTGCGAAATTTGACGAATTGACAGCGCATCTTGTCGAGCGTTCGATGGTACCGACTCGTCAGGCAATGAAAGATGCGAACCTATCCGCATCCGAAATCGATCGCGTCATCCTTGTTGGTGGATCGACACGTATTCCAGCTGTTCAAGAAGCGATTCAAAAAGAGACAGGTAAAGAAGCATATAAAGGCGTAAACCCAGATGAAGTCGTTGCGATGGGAGCTGCTGTTCAAGGATCAATCCTGAGCGGAGATGTGAAAGACGTCGTACTTCTAGACGTAACACCACTATCACTCGGTATCGAAACGATGGGCAACGTATTCACGAAGCTGATTGAGCGTAACACGACAATTCCGACGAGTAAATCACAAGTGTTCTCTACAGCAGCGGATAACCAACCTGCGGTTGATATTCACGTATTGCAAGGGGAGCGCCCGATGTCTGCGGACAACAAAACGCTTGGCCGTTTCCAGTTGACGGATATTCCGCCGGCACCACGTGGCATTCCACAAATCGAAGTAACGTTCGATATCGATAAAAACGGAATTGTTACAGTTAAAGCGAAAGACCTTGGCACACAAAAGGAACAAAATATTACAATCCAGTCAAGCTCAGGTCTATCCGACGACGAAATTGAGCGTATGGTAAAAGACGCAGAAGCGAATGCGGAAGAAGACAAAAAGCGTAAAGAAGAAGCGGACTTGAAAAACGAAGCGGATCAACTAGTCTTCATGGCTGAAAAGACATTGAAAGACCTTGAAGGAAAAGTTACCGAAGAAGAAGTGAAAAATGTTGAAGAAGCGAAAGAAGAATTAAAAGCTGCAATCGAGGCAGCGAACTTCGATGATATCCGTACGAAGAAAGAGAAATTGGAAGAAATCGTCCAACAATTATCTATGAAACTATATGAGCAAGCAGCGGCTGAGTCGGCGGAAGGTACTGAAAATGCAGACGGATCCAAAGATGATGTTGTAGATGCCGAATTTGAAGAAGTGGACGACAAAAAATAAGTTTAACTTGAATTCAAGTTATGCCTCCGGCCGGTGTCACAAATTTTGAAAGAAGTTAATTGCGTTAACGCATTTCGAAATTTGGACACAATTACGCCGATGCGTAATTGATAAATTTCTTGACGGAAAAGTCAAAGTCCGATATTCCGGCTTTGGCTTTTTCGATTTTTATTGAGCGTATCTAGTGTTACAATAGGCTACATGTAAAGAATTTTTGGGGAGTGGAAAAAATGAGCAAACGAGATTATTATGACGTACTGGGATTGACGAAATCCGCGTCTAAAGATGAAATCAGGAAAGCCTATCGAAAGCTTTCGAAAATGTATCATCCGGATTTGAACAAAGAGGCGGATGCGGTAGATAAATTTAAAGAAGTGACAGAAGCCTATGAAGTATTGAGTGATGAAACGAAAAAAGCGAATTATGACCAGTTCGGCCATGCGGATCCGAACCAAGGTTTTGGCGGCTTCGGCGGTGGTGGCGCTGATGGTTTCGGTTTCGATGATATCTTTAGCACGTTTTTCGGCGGCAGCACAAGACGTCGCGATCCGAATGCTCCCCGTAAAGGTGATGATCTGCAATATTCAATGACCATCGATTTCATGGAAGCAGTATTCGGTAAAGAGACGGAAATCGAAATACCGAAAGAGGAGTCATGTGATACGTGTGATGGTTCAGGTGCTAAAAAAGGTACTTCAGCAACAACGTGTACTCATTGTAGCGGTTCAGGCCAGATCAGCGTTACGCAAAACACACCACTTGGTCAAATGGTCAACCGCAGAGCATGTCCGCGCTGTCAAGGTTCTGGGAAAATCATTCCTGAGAAATGTGGTACTTGTCACGGTGAGGGACGCGTGACCAAAAATAAAAAAATCAAAGTGACAATTCCTGAAGGTGTCGATGATGGTCAGCAGCTCCGTGTCTCAGGACATGGTGAAGCGGGCTACAATGGCGGACCAGCGGGTGATTTGTATATTGTATTCCGTGTTCGACCGCATGAAAAATTCATCCGTGAAGAAGACGATATCTATTTGGAACTCGGCCTATCATACCCGCAAGCTGCACTTGGAGATGAAATCGAAGTGCCGACTGTGCAAGGTAATGTGAATTTGAAAATTCCGGCAGGAACACAAACCGGAACCCGTTTCCGTCTGAAAGGCAAAGGGGTAAAAAATGTCCACGGGCGTGGTGTAGGGGATCAGCATGTAGTCGTAAAGGTGATCACACCTAAAAAAATGACGGAAAAGCAGAAAGAATTGATGCGTGAATTTGCGGCAATCAGTGGGAATTCGCCGGATGAGTATTCTAGTTCGTTGTTTGATAAAATAAAGCGGACAATCAAAGGCGACTGAAAGGGATGAATTGATGTGAAGTGGTCGGAAATCTCCATCCATACAACGCACGAAGCGACTGAAGCGGTAGCGAATATTTTACATGAAGCGGGTGCCAGCGGTGTCGTGATTGAAGACTCGGTGGAACCGGACCGAATCCATGAAGACCGTTTCGGTGAAATCTACGCACTTGATAAAAAGGATTTTCCGGCTGAAGGGGTCATCGTCAAAGCTTATTTACCAGTTAACAGTTTTCTAATTGAAACGACGAAAGACATCGAGCAGGCCATTGGCGGATTGGTCGAATTCGGATTGGATGTCGGACAGAACATCATTCAAACGCATGAAATCGACGAAGAGGATTGGGCAACCGCTTGGAAGAAATATTATCACCCCGTTAAAATATCCGGTCGTTTTACAATTCTACCGACATGGGAACAATATGATCCCGTCGATTCGGATGAGTTGATTATTGAATTGGATCCTGGCATGGCATTCGGAACCGGAACGCACCCCACGACGGTCATGTGCTTACAAGCGCTTGAAAAGTATGTACAGGAAGGTGACACGGTCGTCGATGTCGGAACCGGGTCCGGAGTACTATCCATCGGAGCGGCTCTATTAGGGGCTTCCCGCGTCCATGCGCTTGATTTGGACGATGTTGCCGTTGTAGCTGCAAGAGAAAATATTAAATTGAATCGTGTCGATGGGAAAGTCGATGTCGTGCACGGCAATTTACTGGATTCCGTCAAGGAACCGGCCGATATTATCATTGCGAATATATTAGCGGAAGTGATTATGACGTTTTCCGAGGATGCATTTGCGGTTTTACCGGAAGATGGTCTGTTCATCGTCTCGGGCATCATTGGTCAAAAACGGGATTTAGTGAAAGAAGATTTGATTGCAAAGGGATTCGAAATCGTCGAGTCTGTACTTATGGAAGACTGGGTTGCCATTGTCGCTCAAAAAAGGGGCGTGTAACGTTTTGCAACGCTATTTTCTTTCAAAGCCGTTTGATCTGGAAGGGAACGCTACTATTTCCGGAGAGGACGGAAAACATATTGTCCGTGTCATGCGGATGGCAATCGGTGACCATGTGATTGCTGTTTCAGACGGCGATGCATACGTATCAACGATAATGGAACAGCTCGTAGATGGGGTCGTCGTCCATCGAGAAGGCGACTCCCTTCCATCCAGCGAAATGCCTGTCCGTGTCACCATTGCTTGTGGGCTACCCAAAGGTGATAAACTCGATTTGATCACCCAAAAGGGGACGGAGCTGGGCATGCACGGACTCATTCCATTCGAAGCGGAGCGTTCGATTGTGAAATGGGATGATAAAAAGGGCGGGAAAAAGGTAGAAAGACTTCGTAAAATCGCCAAGGAAGCGGCAGAGCAATGTCACCGTTCAGCTGTTCCTGAAGTCGAAACACCCTATTCTTTCAAACAATTGCTTACTGCTGCTAAGCATTATGATGTGCTATTGGTTGCCGACGAAGAAGATGCAAAAAGCGGAAATCCGCATAAGATTGCAGAGCGGCTCAAAAACGTGTATCATAAACAAACGGTACTGGCTGTTTTCGGTCCGGAAGGCGGATTGTCACGGAACGAAGCATCGGCATTACGCTCGGCAGGTTTTCTTCCAATGGCATTAGGCCCGCGCATATTAAGAACCGAAACGGCTCCATTGTATTTATTGTCCGCTATGTCTTACGAATTTGAATGAAAGAGGTGAGCAGCCCATGTCTTCGGTCGCTTTTCATACGTTAGGCTGCAAAGTGAACCATTACGAAACCGAGGCGATCTGGCAACTGTTCAAAGAAGCTGGATACGACCGCGGGGAATTTGAAAAAAACGCAGATGTCTACGTTATCAATACATGTACTGTAACGAATACCGGTGATAAAAAAAGCCGGCAAGTCATCCGTCGTGCAATCCGCAATAACCCTGACGCAGTCATTTGTGTAACGGGTTGTTATGCGCAAACGTCACCGGCTGAAATCATGGCGATTCCAGGTGTCGATATCGTCGTCGGTACTCAGGATCGGACGAAACTGCTGGGTCTGATCGATGAATACCGAACGGAACGCCAACCGATCAATGCAGTGCGTAATATAATGAAAAACAGAGTATATGAGGAACTGGACGTACCTGCTTTTACAGACCGTACCCGTGCATCCTTGAAGATCCAGGAAGGATGTAATAACTTTTGTACATTCTGTATCATTCCTTGGGCACGCGGTTTAATGCGTTCTCGTGATCCGCAAGAAGTCATTCACCAAGCGCAACAGCTTGTCGATGCAGGGTATCTTGAAATCGTGCTGACCGGGATTCATACAGGAGGATATGGTGAAGATTTGAAAGACTATAATCTTGCTCGTCTTCTTCGCGATCTCGAAACGCAAGTGAAAGGATTGAAACGTTTACGTATCAGTTCTATCGAAGCGAGCCAATTGACGGATGAAGTCATTGAAGTGCTTCGTAATTCGAACACCATTGTCCGTCACCTCCATATTCCAATTCAGTCCGGATCGAATACGGTTTTGAAGCGGATGCGCCGGAAGTATACAATGGAATTTTTCGCAGAACGCTTGGACAGATTGCGTGAAGCATTGCCGCAATTGGCAATCACGTCAGACGTCATCGTCGGTTTCCCGGGTGAAACGGAAGAGGAATTCATGGATACCTATAACTTCATAAGCGATCACCGTTTTTCTGAATTGCATGTCTTCCCTTATTCCAAGCGGACAGGAACTCCTGCTGCTCGTATGGAGGATCAAGTCGACGAAGAAGTGAAAAACAAACGCGTTCACCGATTGATCGAATTGAGCAATCAACTTGCAAAACAATACGCGTCAACTTTCGAAAATGAAGTGTTAGAAGTGATTCCTGAAGAGAAATACAAACTCAATTCGGATAGTGGTCTGTATGAAGGTTATACGGACAACTATTTGAAAGTTGTTCTGCCTGCAGACGAATCGATGGTCGGTAAAATCGTCCGTGTCAAGATTACAAAAGCAGGTTATCCTTACAATGAGGGTCAATTTGTCCGCGTTGTCGAGGAACAGGAAATAAACGCCTAACTTAATCGTAAAGCCATTCCAACCAGATTCGGTCGGAATGGTTTTTTCGTGCAGAAGCATGCTGTTCTTGATATGATGGGAGAAGTACGGACAACTACAGGGAGGTATTCAGTTGAATACGAAATTTGCCACTTATATCGATCATACATTGTTAAAAGCAGAAACGAAAAAGGATGAAATTCTCAGACTGTGCGAAGAAGCGCGTACATATGAGTTCGCCTCAGTCTGTGTCAATCCAACATGGGTGACGACGGCAGCGTCTGCCCTTGAAGGGTCAATTGTCAAAGTATGTACGGTCATCGGCTTTCCACTCGGAGCATCGACGACTGAAACGAAAGCATTTGAAACCGAAAACGCAATTCAAAACGGAGCACATGAAATTGATATGGTCATCAATATCGGTGCGCTTCGTGATGGGGATGATGCACTCGTCAGAAATGACATCGAAGCGGTCGTCAACGCGGCAAAAGGTAAGGCGTTGGTCAAGGTCATCATTGAAACTTCTTTGCTGACTGAACAAGAGAAAAGAAAAGCTTGCGAACTGTCGGTACTTGCAGGTGCTGATTTTGTAAAGACATCTACAGGTTTTTCTACCGGCGGCGCGACTGAGGATGATGTCAAACTGATGCGCGCAGTCGTTGGACCCGAAATGGGCGTCAAAGCATCTGGCGGCGTTCGAAGCTTCGAAGACATGAAAATGATGATTGATGCCGGGGCTACCAGAATTGGCGCCAGCTCTGGCGTTCAGATTATGCAGGGGCTTGAATCTAAAACGGATTATTAATCATCAGATCCATTTTTACTTAGGTGAAAAAATGAAAGCTGATTAAAATATGAGTATGTTCCGTAATAGGAGAAGGAGAAGTGTAGTTGAAGGAATTCTGCATTTCATCTTTTATTCTTCATAATTTAAAAGTTTTATATTGACCAATTTAAAATTATGCGGTATAATTCTTGAGTACATGGCACTTGGTCATGTTCCATAGTGTGTTTGGAGGGAGGGACAAGAGATATGTCGAAAACTGTTGTTCGTAAAAACGAATCGCTTGAAGATGCTCTTCGCCGCTTCAAACGTACTGTATCCAAAAGTGGAACAATACAAGAGGTAAGAAAGCGTGAGTTTTATGAGAAACCGAGTGTGAAACGCAAAAAGAAATCTGAAGCTGCTAGAAAACGTAAATTCTAATTTTCTATAGCCATGAATTCGATCTTGTAATGAATCTAAAATTTGGTAAACCGGAAAATCCCATTTGGGGTTTTCCGGTTTATTTATTATGTCCATAATAAATTATTCTTGAAAATGAAACTTTCGGGCATTTGAATCGTATATAGAGATATAATGAGGTATATGGAGAGAGGTGAAAAAGACAATGCATAAAATGATAGGGAAGATTCTCCTGTTCATTTTATTTTTATCGGCCATAACAATACCGTTCATGCCAACAAACGCCGACACGCCAATCGTTTACAAAGTACCGGTAGAAGATGAAGTGGAAAAAGGCTTATATGCATTTTTGCAGCGCTCATTTTCAGAGGCGGAAAAGGCGGGGGCAGATGCGATCATCCTTGAAATCGATACACTCGGTGGATTTACGGACGCTGCTGATAAAATCGCGAAACTGATGGATGAATCACGGATAAATAAAATTGCTTACATCAACAATCGAGCAATTTCCGCGGGAGCGTTCATCGCACTCCATGCGAATGAAATTTATATGACTCCCAACGCTACGATAGGGGCTGCACAGGTCATAGATTCAACTGGTAATGCAGCGGACGTCAAAGCTCATAGTAAATGGGTTGCCGATATGATAAATGCCGCGGATTCGTCAGAACGTGATACTCAGTATGCACAAGCGATGGCGGATCCCAATATGGATCTTCCTGAATTTCGGGCAGGTGTAGGCGAACTGTTAACGCTAAGAGCAAGCGAAGCGTTGGAAGTCGGCTATAGCGAAGGAACTGTGGTATCTTTCAACGATGTCCTTAAAAAGGCAGGATACGAAAATGCGGAAGTCATTTCTACGAAAGTGACAGTTCCTGAGAAAATTGCCCGTTTTATCACACATCCGATTGTTGTTCCAATCCTATTATCGATTGCAGGACTTGGACTTGTTGTGGAATTGTATTCGCCAGGATTTGGTGTGCCTGGAATAATGGCAATCACTTCTTTATTGTTATTTTTCTACGGTCATCTTGTTGCAGGCCTTGCAGGTTATGAGTCCATCATCCTTTTTGTTTTGGGGGTCGGACTAGTCGTCGCGGAGTTTTTCTTACCCGGCGGCATAGCAGGGATCACAGGAGCGCTTGCAATTATCGGTGGAATCATTTTGGCAGGCGGCAATCCGGTGTATATGGCGATTTCAGTCCTTATCGCGGTTGCCATCGCTCTAATAGGGATGGTGATTATTATGAAATTTTTCGGCAAAAAATTGCATCTGCTCAATAAAGTTGTCTTGATGGATGCAACGGATACGGAAAGTGGTTATGTTTCGAATGTGAACAGGCTGGAACTACTGGGGCGTCATGCTAAAACATCCACGCCGCTCAGACCATCAGGCGCAGTTGAACTTGACGGAGAGCGGATTGATGTAGTTTCGGAAGGAAGTTACATTGACAGAGGGAAAAATGTTACTATTGTGAAGGTGGAAGGTTCCCGGATTGTTGTCAGGGAATCAGAAGAGAAAGGGGAGATTGAATAATGCCAGCAATCGCAGGAACAGCAGGTCTAATAACGACTGTAGCAATCGTTTTTGTAGCAATACTTATATTAGCTGTATTTTTCACGCTCGTCCCTGTAGCGCTATGGATTTCAGCCATGGCGGCAGGGGTACGGGTGAGCATCTTTACGCTGATCGGGATGCGTCTACGACGGGTTATCCCGAGCAGGATTGTCAATCCGCTCATTAAAGCACACAAAGCGGGGCTTAATGTTGCGATCAACCAACTTGAAAGCCATTACTTGGCTGGAGGTAACGTCGACCGTGTCGTGAACGCGCTTATCGCTGCGCACCGTGCAAATATTGAATTGCCGTTTGAACGTGCGGCAGCAATCGACCTTGCGGGACGTGATGTATTGGAAGCTGTCCAAATGTCCGTTAACCCGAAAGTGATTGAAACACCTTTCATTGCCGGTGTCGCACTAAACGGGATTGAAGTGAAAGCGAAAGCACGTATCACAGTGCGTGCAAATATCGATCGTCTCGTCGGTGGGGCTGGTGAAGAAACAGTCATTGCGAGAGTTGGTGAAGGGATCATTTCAACAATCGGTGCATCGATTGACCATGCGAAAGTGCTAGAAAATCCTGATATGATTTCGCAGACTGTCCTTTCAAAAGGACTTGATTCCGGGACGGCTTTCGAAATTCTGTCCATCGATATCGCAGACGTTGATATCGGTAAGAATATTGGTGCGGAACTGCAAACAGAGCAAGCGATGGCGGATAAGAATATTGCCCAGGCGAAAGCGGAAGAACGTCGTGCGATGGCTGTTGCGAGCGAACAGGAAATGAAAGCGAGAGTTGAAGAGATGCGCGCGAAAGTAGTGGCATCCGAAGCCGAAGTACCACTTGCAATGGCGGAAGCGCTCCGGACAGGCAATATTGGCATCATGGATTATATGAACTACAAAAATATCCAAGCAGATACAGGTATGCGAAATTCAATCAGTAAAGTAGGCGGAGATTCGCAAAATCCCGATGGTAAGAAAGAGTAACGGATGAAAAGCCAGTTCCCGGAAAGGGGATGCACTGATGGAACAAATACTCATACTTATCGCTATGTTTATTTTAAGCTCATTATTTAAAGGCAAGAATAAAAAAGAAGCACCCCAGAAGGGACAGCCGAAGCCATTCACTGCCGAGCCAAATAATCCCGTCAAGAAGATGAAAGAAATGTCGAGGGATATGGTTAAGGAATTGCAGAAAGAACTGCAAAACGATGCAGGCGAACCGCCAAGTAGGCAAACGCCACCTATCTCGCCACCTAGACAACCGGCCATTCCTGAACTCAAACCGGTCTTGGTTGAACAGACTGCAGCGATAGGAAGAGAGTCGAAGCGGCAGTCGTCTGAAAAGCATCGCGGCCGACTTACTGCCCATGGTGGTGTGCGGGAAGTACGAACCGTCGCCGATAAACATGATTTTATACCGAAAACAAACGAAGATTTCTTAAAAGGAATCATCTTCTCGGAAATATTGGCACCGCCAAAATCAAAACGATAATCATTTACCCCCTACCTAATTCATATGTTGAGGTAGGGGGTTTTTATCTTTTGAGAAAACTATTTGACACAGGCTCGTCAATAACGATTGAAGAATTTAGTTCATTAAGGATCAATGGACCTTATGCGCTGTTGAAACTTGGTCCGGACTTTGCGGTCGTCCGGTGCGGCGATTACAAAATAGAGGCAGCGGGTGAGGAGTTGAAGGTCGAAACGTTGTCGGAAGAGGTTGCTGTACTGGCATTCACATCCATCACCACCTTGAACGTCATCAATGACGGAGGCGGTACCTGATGCATAAACAGTACGATATTAAGGTTCAAGGCACGGCGGATGTCTCGGGCTTTATCACAAAACTCATTTTAAATGGTACTAAAATCTCCTCATTATCTGTTCAGGATGGAACAGCGCATTTTCGAACGAATCGAAAGGGCTTACTGTCGATTCGCCGCTATCGACGGAGTTACCGTGTGAAGGTGACAGTGCGGATTGCCGGAACGGAGCGGGGATTTAAAGGTGTTTTTACCTCCTATCGTTTTCTCATTGCCTGCCTGATTCCATTCGCGGCCTCTTTTTTTCTATGGAATATCGATGTCGATTCTGAAATGCCTGAAGTTGCGGAAAGAATCGAGAAGAGACTTGAAAAAGATTCGATAGTGCTACTTAGACCCCTGTTTTTAATACCCGATGAGGGGGAAATCCGACAGAATCTCATGCTTGAAGACCCTACTTTGTCATGGGTGCGCTTTAGAAGGGTCGGTACTTCACTCACCATCATTCCGATGCTTTCACCCTCATCGGATGAGGCTATCGTGGAGGAAGGACCCCCATCCGACCTTGTTGCGCGCACAGGAGGTGTTATTACCCGTTTTGCATTGAAGAGTGGGGAAAGGGTGGGACATGTTCATCAGACGGTTAAAAAAGGGGATGTGCTCGCCACAGGCATCCTTGAACAAGGCGATAAAACAACAATCGTCGGGGCGGATGGAGCCGTGTATGCGGATTATTGGGTAGAGTATTCGTTTAGCCTTCCAAAAACAATCGATTTCCGGTTACAGGGCGAAGAAAAGGTGGATTTTTCTTTTCAGTTGCCTTGGAAAAATCAGGGGTCAGCTGAACAGGATACGCCTTTTTGGGCATTTATCCGAACGGACCGTCATGTCGAAGAAAAGGCGGGGCAACTGGAATTGGCGGAAGGAATGGAAGAAACTGTTCTGATTCCATTGTTAAAGAACAGATTAATGTCGGAATCTTTCTCAAAAGCAGTCGTTAAAGATGAAAAAATTTTGCACGTATCATTCGATAATGATAAAGTTAATGGGACTATACTGTTTCTCATCAACGATAACATTGCAGTCAAAAGACCGATATCCCAAGGAGACTGAAACTATTGGATGAACATTTGATTCAACTGCATGTCGAGGACCCGAATGAAGCGGTGATGCTGCTCGGGATTTCAGACCAGAATATGAAATTGATCGAAGAAGCGTTAAACATTTCAGTTGTAACACGAGGCGATACGATATCGCTTAGTGGAGAAGAAAAGAACCGGGATTCAGCGAAAGAACTTTTGGAACAGCTGTTGAAAGTAATACGGAAAGGTATCAATATTAACCAGCGTGATGTTTCGACGGCAATCGAGATGGTGAAAAGCGGTACAATTGAATATTTCGCTGAACTGTATGACGTAGAGATTGCACGTAATACAAAAGGGAAGGCGATACGCGCCAAAACGATTGGCCAACGGGAATATGTCCATGCAATCCGTACAAAAGATCTGGTTTTCGGTATTGGCCCGGCTGGTACAGGTAAAACGTATTTAGCGGTCGTGCTTGCTGTCGCAGCGATGAAATCCGGTTCGGCCAAGCGTATTATCCTGACACGTCCGGCAGTTGAAGCGGGAGAGAGCTTAGGCTTCCTTCCAGGCGATTTGAAAGAGAAAGTCGACCCTTACCTGCGCCCGCTCTACGACGCTCTCCACGATGTGCTGGGAACGGAACATACGGAGCGGCTGATTGAACGGGGCGTCATTGAGATTGCCCCCCTAGCCTATATGAGGGGTCGGACGCTTGACGATGCATTCGTCATCCTTGATGAGGCGCAGAACACGACCAAAGCACAAATGAAAATGTTCTTGACCCGTCTAGGCTTCGGCTCGAAGATGGTCATCACCGGGGATAAGACACAAATTGACCTTCCGAGAGGCGTTGAATCAGGATTGATTGCAACAGAGGCGATCTTGAAAAAGGTGCAGGATGTCAGTTTCCAATACTTGGAGCAAGGCGATGTCGTCCGTCATCCGCTCGTTGCAAAAATAATTGAAGCTTATGAAAAAGAGCAGTCATCTTAAGTTGACTGCTCTTTCTTTAGAAGATAGTGGTTCGACTCGGGGCGTCTGGGCGGCGCCCTGCGTTTTTCGTTGCATTCTACAGATAAAGAGAAATGGGGGAATCTCCAATGCTGCAGCAGATTAGGAATTTTTTATCTACACTCAAATTCAATTTCCTATCCATCTTTCTTATTGGATTGTCCGCGGTACTTCTGTTTTCACTGATGTATGAAAGTGTCAAAAAAGAGACTTATGAACTGGAATCACTACAAATTTCGCCTGATACAATCCGCTCAATTAAAACAGTCGAGGATACGGTGAAAACCGAACAGGACCGAGAGCGGGCCGCACTTGAGGTTCCGCCCGTCTACCAATTTTCCGACGATGTAGGACCGAATAGACAGGCCATTGCAATGTCTATCTTCGATTTCCTGATCGAAGTGAAAAAGATGGGTGAGGAAGAAGAGGAAGGTGCGTTGCTGGACCGTAAAGGGCAGATAGCCGAGATGCGCAAAAAGCTCGGCAATTTGGAAAAAGAAGAGCCGGGTTTGCGTTTAAGTGATGAGGCCATTTCCGATTTATTGGAGCAAAAAACAGATGTACTACGAGATGTGCAGTCGATTGTTTCAACAATCATCGGTGATGAATTATCGAAACCGGTACGTACCGGGGATCTTTCCACAGTCCGGTATGAAGTGGAACGTAAAATCCGGTTGGCGGACACCATTCCGGCTCCGATATTGCAAACGGTCCTAACAATCGGTCGATTATTGGTCGTCGAAACGGAAACGGTTAATGAAGAAGCAACACAAGCCGGAATCGAGCGGGCTAGGGCAGCCGTCGAGCCTACAAGGATCTTACAAGGGCAAGTAATTGTCCGTGAAGGCCAGATGATCGACGGGGAAATCTACAGACAACTGGAACTGACTGGGCTATTGACGAATCAGTCAACCGTTAAACCATTTGTAGGTCTGAGTCTATTTGTCCTCTTCATCTCGGCGATTATTTTCCTGCATTTCATTACTTGGAGAGAAAGTGGATCTGTAAAGAAAAAGGCATTGCTGATTGTTCTCTCAGTATTCTTTCTTCTTGTTGTTTTGATGAAACTGATATCACTTATAGAACAGGATTTCGATGTATTATTGGCCTTCATGTTCCCGACAGCACTTGCTCCGATGCTCGTCAAACTGTTGACGAACGAAAGACTTGCCGTCATGACGACCATTATAACCGCTGCGACTGCTGGTGTGATGTTGCAGGAAGGGTATGCCGCAATTATTCAAATGGAAGTGGCGTTATACATATTGTTTGGAGGCCTGACAAGCCTTTACCTACTTGGCAACGCAGGAAGACGCTCTAGTATTCTGGGGACTAGTGCGGGGGTGGCTGTTTGCAATATGCTGTTTATCGCTTTTTACTTACTCATGACACAATCGTCCTATGATATGTCAGAGTTAGCTTTTTATGTGATTGCCGCAACAGCTTCCGGTATTTTATCAGGTGCTTTGACAATCGGGCTAATGCCATTTTTTGAATCTGCATTCGGCTTGCTGTCGGATATCAGATTGATAGAATTATCGAATCCGAACCATCCCTTATTGAAGAAAGTGTTAACAGAAACACCAGGTACTTATCATCATAGTGTCATGGTGGCGAACCTTGCTGATGCAGCATGCGAAGCGATTGGCGCAAATGGGTTACTTGCACGAGTTGGTAGTTATTATCATGATATTGGCAAATCGGTCCGGCCGGGGTTTTTCATTGAGAATCAGCACGGTGGAAAAAATCCGCATGATGCATTGCCACCTGAAAAAAGCCGTGATATCATTATTGCCCATGCAGAAGATGGAGCAAGGCTTCTTGAGAAACATAAAATGCCAAAAGAAATCATTGACATCGCTCGTCAGCATCATGGAACGAGTACATTGAAATTCTTTTATGTAAAAGCAAAGGAATCAGGGAAAGATGTAGATGTAGATGAGTTTCGATATGCTGGTCCTAAACCGCAGACGAAAGAGATTGCAATTATCTCTATCGCTGACAGTGTGGAAGCGGCCGTTCGTTCCATGAAAGATCCGACGCCGCAAAAAATCGCTGCACTAGTGCGGGCAATCATCAATGATAAACTGAATGATGGCCAGTTCGATGAATGCGATTTGTCCATGAAAGAATTGAAGAAAGCCGAAAGAGTGATTTGTGAAACGTTAAATGGCACATTTCATAACCGTATTGAATATCCCGAGTAAAAACGAAAGGGGGTTGGATATATATGCTTGAGTTCTATTTCGAAGATGAGACGGGGGAAGTTGACGGCACAATCGAAGACCTGATCCGTGAGCTTCTGTCGCATGCGGCTGCAGAAGAGCGAGTGGTGAAGGGGGCCGAAGTATCAATCACATTTATGACCGATGAAGCGATTCAAGAAGTGAATGCCGAGTATCGTGGGAAAGATGTGCCGACAGATGTCATTTCGTTTGCGCTCGAAGAGATGGTAGAAGGCGAAGTAGCCGTCGTTGTGGAGGAAGGGATGCCGACAGTTTTAGGGGACATCCTGATTTCTATTGAAACCGCCAAACGGCAAGCGGAGGAGTATGGACATGACTTCAAGCGGGAAATCGGTTTTCTTGCCTTGCATGGTTTTTTGCATCTTCTCGGTTATGATCATATGACGGAAGAAGAAGAAGTAAAAATGTTTGGCAGGCAGAAGGAGATCCTCGCTACATTCGGGCTTGAGAGGTGATTGGCTCATGCAGAAGTTTTTCAAAGCATTCGTGTATGCTTGGAATGGCATCCGCCACGGCTTTCAGACCGAGCGCAATTTGAAAGTGCATGGATGCGCGGCAACCGTAGTCATCGTCATGGGATTACTATCGAGGCTATCACTGATGGAATGGCTTATTGTACTCATCCTGATAGGTGGGATGCTTTCGCTTGAGTTGGTCAACGCCGCAATTGAACGCGTTGTCGATTTGACAACGACGGAATGGCATCCGTTGGCCAAGCAAGCAAAAGACTTATCTGCTGGTGCAGTCCTCATCTATGCGATTGTCAGCGCTTTGATCGGTCTGCTGCTTTTCATTCCTAAATGGTTTAATTAAAAATTTGAAGAGGTGTTTTTATTTGGATAAAGTGAAATTAATGGAAGAATCAAAAGTGGCACGGGAGAGGGCGTACGTCCCTTACTCGAAGTTTCCAGTAGGCGCCGCATTACTAGCGGAAGATGGAACGGTTTACAAAGGGTGTAACATTGAAAATTCTGCGTACAGCATGACCAATTGTGCGGAGCGTACGGCCTTCTTCAAAGCTGTATCGGAAGGTGTAACCAAATTCAAGGCGCTCGCTATCGTAGGAGATACAGAAGGACCAATCTCCCCTTGCGGCGCCTGTAGACAAGTGATCTACGAGTTTTGTGACGGCTCGATGCCTGTCTATTTAACAAACTTAAAAGGTGATGTACTGGAGACGACAGTCGCAGAATTGCTTCCAGGTGCTTTTTCCAAGGAGGATCTTGACTATGCAGCAAAATAACCAATCTTTTAAATCGGGCTTCATTTCCATCATCGGGCGTCCGAATGTAGGAAAATCGACATTCCTGAATCGAGTCGTCGGACAGAAAATCGCTATCATGAGCGACAAACCGCAGACGACGCGTAACAAAGTGCAAGGCGTAGTCACGACAGATGATTCGCAATTGATATTCATAGATACACCGGGTATTCACAAGCCGAAACACAAGCTTGGGGATTTCATGGTGAAAACAGCTCGTAACACATTAAAAGAAGTGGATGTCATCATGTTCATGGTCAATGCGGACGAGCCAATCGGCCGTGGGGATCGCTTTATAATCGAGTTGTTAGAAAATACGAAGACACCGGTGTTTTTAATCATCAATAAAATCGATCTTGTACATCCTGACGAACTGCTGAAGATCATCACTACGTACACAACCGAATACGATTTTGCGGAAATCGTGCCCATTTCGGCAATAAACGGCAATAATGTGGAACGTCTGATGGAGACACTGGCAAACTATTTACCGGAAGGACCGAAATATTACCCTGAAGATCAAGTAACCGATCACCCGGAACGTTTCATCATCTCTGAACTAATCCGCGAGAAAGTGTTGCATTTAACAAGGGAGGAGATCCCACATTCCGTCGCTGTCGTCATCGAAAAAATCGAGCGAGAAGAAAAGCGTGAAATGGTGAATGTCATGGCAACAATCGTCGTCGACCGGGATTCGCAAAAAGGCATTGTCATCGGCAAAAGAGGCGCATTGCTGAAAGAAATCGGAACGAAAGCAAGACATGACATCGAAATGTTGCTTGGCTCTAAAGTATTCCTGGAGCTTTGGGTGAAAGTACAGAAAGATTGGCGTAATAAACCTGGTCAACTGAAGGAATTCGGTTTCAGGGAAGACGAGTATTAATTAAAGAAAAGCGTAGGGCGCCGCTTTGATGCGACAAGCATAAGGCGAGTCGACGGCGTGGCGTCCTTTACCATGGAGGGATGAGGTTCAATCCCTCCACAGTCGGCTTTCCGTTTTACTTATGATCCGAGTGTCTGGCGCTTTGAGACAAGACAATTTGAAATTGGAGTGATTGCCTTGCTGAACAAATGGGAAGGGATCATTCTTAGAAGTATCCCGTATGGTGAGTCGAATAAGATTGTGACAATCTTTACACGGGAAGCAGGGAAATTGACGGCGATGGCTCGCGGAGCGAAAAAACCGGCAAGTCGTTTGGCAGCGGTCACGCAACCGTTCATGCATGGCTCATTCCTCATTCGCACGGGTAAGGGGATGGGAACACTTGAGCAAGGGGAGCCAATCGATTCGATGCGGCATATTCGCGAGGATTTGGAAGCGACTGCATATGCAAGCTATATCGTCGAGTTGATTGACCGCCTGTCGGATGACAACAACCGGATCGCAGGCATTTATAATTTGCTGCATGAAGCGTTGCATGCCATTAATGAGCAGTATGACCCGGAGGCGATTGCGCTCTTTGTGGAGTGGAAAATGCTACCGGTAGCAGGCATTCATCCCATTCTCCATCAATGTGCAAATTGTAGTGCGACAGAAGGGGAATTTGCGTTTTCATTCAAAGAGATTGGTTTCCTTTGTCACCGTTGTTTTCACATGGATAAGTATCTGATTCGGATTTCACCCACACAACTGAAGCTCATTCGAACGTTTTACACAGTACCGATCAATCGGGTCGGCAATTTGACGTTGAAAAAGACAACTAAACAGTTCATGAAGAAACTTGTCCGTACAATTTATGATGAACAAGTGGGGATTCGGTTGAAATCAAGATCATTTCTTGATCAGCTCGAATCGACTCCCGAACTATTACCGAGAAAAGAAAAACCGGAGGAAGAAGGCTAATAAGCCTACTTTCTCCGGTTTATTCGTTATATCTTATCAATTAAAACTCAAGGTGTTTTGCGATATAATCTTTCACGTCTGCAATCGGCATACGAACTTGTTCCATGGAATCACGGTGACGGACTGTCACTTGACGATCTTCTTCGGTATCAAAGTCATATGTGATACAGAACGGCGTACCAATTTCGTCCTGACGACGGTAGCGTCTTCCGATGGATTGTGCATCATCATATTGGACGACGAAATGTTTACGAAGTTCTGCGTACACTTCATCTGCACCTTCTGCAAGCTTCTTCGAAAGAGGAAGAACTGCGGCTTTAACCGGTGCCAGGGCAGGGTGGAAGCGAAGTACAGTACGTTTATCGTCACCTTCTAAAACTTCCTCATCGACTGCATCGCAAAGGAAAGCGAGCGTGACACGGTCAGCACCAAGAGATGGTTCGATACAATATGGGACGAATTTTTCGTTAGTGACCGGATCTTGGTAATGGAAATCTTCCCCGGAATGCTCCATGTGACGATTTAAGTCGAAGTCCGTACGGTTTGCAATACCCCATAATTCTCCCCAGCCAAACGGGAATTTGTACTCGATATCTACGGTCCCTTTTGAGTAGTGCGAAAGCTCATCTTCATTGTGTTCGCGTAGACGCATATTTTCTTCTGTCATGCCAAGGTTCAGCAAGAAATTTTTGGAGAAATCACGCCAGTATTCGTACCATTTCATATCTTCGCCTGGTTTGCAGAAGAACTCGAGTTCCATCTGTTCGAATTCCCGTGTTCGGAAAGTGAAGTTCCCCGGCGTGATTTCATTCCGGAAGCTTTTACCGATTTGTGCGATACCGAAAGGCATTTTCTTACGCATTGAACGCTGGACGTTTTTAAAGTTGACGAAAATCCCTTGCGCCGTTTCCGGACGGAGGAAGATTTCATTGGAAGAAGAATTCGTCACGCCTTGCTGGGTTTTGAACATCAAGTTGAATTGACGGATTTCCGTGTAATCCATCGCTCCGCAATCGGGACAATTGATGGCATGTTCTTGAATCAGTTCTTCCATCTTTTCAAAAGGAAGGCCATCGACGACCAGTTCAATTCCTTTAGCATCCAGTGCATCTTCAATCAACTTGTCTGCACGGTGTCGTGTCTTACATTTTTTACAGTCGATCATCGGGTCATTGAAATTGCCGATATGGCCGGATGCTTCCCATACTTTCGGATTCATGAGGATTGCTGCATCAAGACCGACGTTGTAAGGAGACTCTTGAACGAATTTTTGCCACCACGCCTTTTTGATGTTGTTTTTCAATTCGATGCCGAGCGGACCGTAATCCCATGTATTTGCGAGACCACCATAAATTTCAGATCCCGGGAAGACGAAACCTCTTTGTTTTGCTAAGTTCACTACTTTTTCCATCGTTAAATCCCTCCAATTAAAATAAGCACCCATCCCTGGACGATATGTCCAGGGACGAGTGCATGATAACCCGCGGTTCCACCCTGTTTGGCCTTAGTACAGCCCACTTCATAGTGCAATGGCTCAAGGATGCCGTTTTCATGTCAACGCAGGCTTTCACTGTCCCCGCTCGCTTCAGTTTTGACACTACTTATTTTCCTGTCTCCGCCTATTCGTTTCAAAATGAGTGTAGCACGGTTCCGCTTTCTTCGCAATAGTAAGCATCTTCGTATATAATAATCAGGGATAAAGAATTGAACGATTAGGGCGGTGACACATATGGAACTGAATAAGCGCCAGACGGAAATTCTTGAAATCGTCAAGGCGGACGGTCCGATAACTGGTGAACAAATTGCTGAGCGTCTACATTTGGCGAGGGCGACAATTCGCCCGGATTTGGCCATATTGACGATGGCGGGCTTTTTGGATGCAAGACCCCGTGTCGGCTATTTCTATTCAGGAAAGAAACCAGTCCAATCGGTTGCTGATAGCATGATCGGCATGAAAGTCCGTGATTTCCAATCGATCCCGGTCGTGGTAGCGGAAAACATCACAGTCTATGACGCAATATGTCATATGTTTCTGGAAGACGTCGGAACACTTTTCGTCGTCGATGGGTCTTCGCTTCTTACAGGCGTCCTTTCAAGGAAGGACCTATTACGGACGAGTCTAGGCAACAATGAGTTGGATAAGATTCCGGTTCACGTTATCATGACACGGATGCCGAATATTACGTATTGTAACAAGCAGGATACCTTGTTGCACGTAGCGAAGAAAATGATAGATAAGCAGATTGATTCCCTTCCTGTCGTGGATGACAAAGGGGAAGGACTCGAAGTAGTCGGAAGGATTACAAAAACGAACATTACCGCGGCTTTCCTTTCGCTTGCGGATGACCACGAATTATGAGGGGGATACAATGAGAAAGCTAACATTGTTCATCGTTTCCGACTCTGTCGGCGAAACGGCCGATCTAGTAGCAAAAGCGGCGGCGAGTCAATTCAGGCAAGGGCTTGAAACAGTTGTGATGAAAAGGTTCTCGCACGTCGAAGACGAATCGCAACTAAAGGAAATTGTCTATTTAGCTGAAAGACAAGATGCTATCATTATCTATACGCTTGTAAAAAGCAGCATGCGCCGAAATTTGAAAGAAGAATGCGGCAAGCATCGGATACATTGCATAGATCTGATGGGCCCTATTGTGGATTTAATCAGTGTGGAGCTGGACGAACAGCCCATTGAAGAACCGGGGCTTGTCCGCCAGTTGGACGAAGATTATTATAAGAAAATCGAAGCGATTGAATTTGCCGTAAAATACGACGACGGGAGGGATCCAAGAGGCATTCTACAAGCGGATATCGTTCTTGTCGGCGTTTCAAGGACATCCAAAACGCCACTATCACAGTACCTGGCCCATAAACGATACAAAGTCGCCAACGTGCCGCTCGTGCCGGAAGTGGACCCGCCGGAAGAATTATATATGATCAATCCTAAAAAATGTTTCGGACTAGTCATTTCACCTGAAAAACTAAACTTCATCCGTAAAGAAAGACTGATAGCATTAGGTTTGAAAGATGATGCTAATTATGCAAAGCTTGATAGGATCGAAACTGAAATCGATCATTTCAAAAATGTTGTGTCGAAAATTGGGTGTAATATCATTGATGTTACCAATCGAGCAGTTGAAGAAACGGCCAACGTCATCATAAGTGAAATGAATAGCCGAAACGGATAAGTGGAAGGCTATTTAAAAGTTATGGTAATGTATGAATACAATGTAATGGAGGAGGACCACCCATTCGAAATGGGTCGGTTCTTCTTTTGCGGATGGTGCAGACAATTTTCTATCTAGAATAATAGTAAATTGGAGAAAAAGCATCCGAACTCGTGTAAAATGAAAGTTTCGGAGTATAATCGAAAATTTCTTGTCGAATAGGAAGGATTTTTGAATACTATCTCGAAATCATGTAGGTAGAGTGGAGAATGATGATAGGATGACGAGAATACCAGAAGAGACAATCGAAGCCGTCCGTTCGAAGACAGACATCGTCGATTTAATCGGAGAATACGTGCAACTGACGAAAAGAGGGAAAAACTGGTTCGGTCTTTGTCCCTTTCACGGCGAAAGCACACCTTCATTCTCCGTTTCGGAAGATAAGCAACTCTTCCATTGTTTCGGATGCGGTGCCAGTGGCAACGCGATTACCTTTGTCATGGATATCGAAAACAGCCCTTTTACGGAAGCGGTTGTCAGACTCGCGGAGCGGACGGGAATCGAAATTGATCGTTCCGCAGGTGAAGGAGCCGCTACAGGTAGCCAGACCCGGCATGAATTCAAGTCTATGTTGGAGGCACATTCTCTTGCGTCAAATTTTTACAGTCATTTACTCCTGAATACTGTGGAGGGTGAGGAAGCACTACAATATCTAGAAAAAAGAGGTTTTACAAGAGAGAGTATCGAAAAATATGGAATCGGATGGTCGCTTCATGACCGGGAAGCATTATCCGGATTATTGAAACGGAAAGATTTTGATATGAAGGAAATGGAGCGAGCAGGCCTTTGTATCATGAAAGATGACGGGACAGGCTATTTTGATAGGTTCCGGGGCCGAATCATGTTTCCGCTTCGTGATGATAATGGACATGTCGTCGCATTCTCGGGGAGGATATTAACTGGCACTAAACAGGATGCAAAATACTTGAACAGCCCCGAAACACCAATATTTGAAAAAAGCCATATTTTATACAATTTTCACAATGCACGTCTTAACGTCCGGAAAACGGGTAAAGTAATACTGTTTGAAGGATTTATGGATACGATTTCGGCAGATCGGGCAGAAGTGACGAATAGTGTTGCAGTAATGGGCACATCCTTGTCCGACACGCATCTTCTGAAACTGAAGAGAATCGCAAGAGAGCTGATTATTTGTTGTGATGGAGATGATGCAGGATGGGAAGCTGCCAAACGATTTGCGGAAATGGCCACAAAAAAGGGAATGGATGTTCAAATAGCCCTATTACCGGGCAGAATGGATCCTGACGACTATATCACACAGTATGGCGGCGAAGCTTTTCGTGAAAAAGTGATTGGCAATCCGCATTCATACCTATCTTTCATGATGGCTTATGCGAAACGTTCAAAGAACTTATCATTTGAAAATGATGTGTTGCAATATATCCATGAAGTATTGGAAGAATTGGCCCTTCGATCATCGCCGGTTGAACGCGATTTATATATCCGACAACTGTCCAATGAAACAGGTGTGTCTACAGAGGCGATACAGCAGCAATTCATCAAAATGGCAGGTCAGCAGTCGAAAATAGCAAAAGCGGAACAGGTCCATGCAGATGAGCCTGTACGCTTTCAAAATGCGGTTCCATCCCGTAAAACGACAGGTACTGAACGTGCGGAGCGAACATTGCTCTATCATTTATTAAATGATGGGGCATTATTCGACCGAATACGGGAAGACAAACCGGATTTGTTTGTACGGGATGATTATATCGCCATTTTTGTTCGGCTCGCCGGTTTTTATGAGCAGCATGGGAGCCCCGACTTTCACAGGTTTGCCGAGACTCTAGAGGATCGCGAGTTAAGAAAAATCGTTCTGGAAGCGGCGATGGTTGAAAGGGATTCTGAACATACTGAGGAAGAAATAGATGATTGTATTAGTCATCTTGAAAAATATCGGATCAATCTAATGATCCAAAAGAAAATGCACGAATCGAAAGAAGCAGAAAAGATGAAGGATCATACCCGGGCGCTGGAGCTGGCCAGGGAAATTATTCAGCTCCGGAAATCATTGACGGTATTGTAGCCGCATTCCGGTGTACGAAGGAGGAACGGGTAAGATGACTAATAAAGAACAATCCGGTGAAATGGAAGTTGAAATGACAGTAGAAGAAGTGAAAGCAAACCTGTTGGAGGCTGGTAAAAAAGCCGGTGAACTGACGCTTGACGATGTGACTGAGAAATTAGCTGCCTATGAAATGGAACCTGAGCAGTTCGAGGAGTTTTTAGATCAGATTGAAGCCCAAGGGATTGAAATGGATCGAAAACCGGATGAAGAGGGCGGTAAAGCAGGTGCGGAAGAGCAGTTCGACTTGAATGATTTAAGCGTTCCGCCTGGAGTTAAAATAAACGACCCTGTACGTATGTATTTGAAAGAAATTGGTCGTGTCGATCTCTTGACAGGTAAGGAAGAAGTTGAATTGGCGATCCGTATACTGGACGGCGATGAGGAAGCAAAAAAACGGCTCGCTGAAGCGAACCTACGACTTGTTGTCAGTATTGCAAAAAGGTACGTTGGCCGTGGTATGCTGTTTCTTGACTTGATACAGGAAGGGAATATGGGGCTTATTAAAGCGGTCGAGAAATTCGACCATACAAAAGGCTTCAAATTCAGTACGTACGCTACATGGTGGATCCGCCAGGCGATAACGCGCGCAATCGCCGACCAAGCAAGAACAATCCGGATTCCGGTTCATATGGTCGAAACGATCAATAAACTCATTCGCGTACAGCGCCAATTGCTGCAAGATCTTGGTCGCGAACCTTCCCCGGAAGAAATTGGGGAAGAGATGGACCTGACTGCGGAAAAGGTACGGGAAATCTTGAAGATTGCACAAGAGCCGGTTTCACTTGAAACGCCTATTGGTGAAGAAGACGATTCTCATTTAGGTGATTTTATCGAGGACTCTGAAGCACAATCCCCTTCTGATCACGCTGCATATGAATTGCTGAAAGAACAGTTGGAGGATGTACTCGATACGTTGACAGATCGGGAAGAAAACGTCCTGCGTCTTCGGTTCGGACTCGATGACGGGCGTACACGAACACTAGAAGAAGTTGGGAAGGTATTCGGCGTTACTCGGGAGCGTATCCGTCAAATTGAAGCGAAAGCATTACGCAAACTTCGCCACCCATCCAGAAGTAAACGGTTGAAAGACTTTTTGGAATGATAAAAGGTGCATCGGCATATCTTACATGCCGATGCTTTTTATATGGAGTAAGGAGCGATTAGGAGATATGAATCAACAGCGAAAACGAATCATCATCTCGGAAATTAAATACTGGAAACAGCATAAGTTGTTACCGGCCCATTTTTGTGATTTTCTTATAACCCTATACACACAAGGGGAGGACGAAGAAGATATAAATGCAAAATCCGAAGATGCCATACTTGTTAAAAGAAAAAAGAACTTGAACTGGACGATCATCTGGCTTGTCTTACTAACGGCCGCGATAGGAGGCAGCATGTTCTCCCTGAATCAGTATCCGGGCATTACAATCGCTTTAGCAGCGATGCTAACTTTCGGTTTACTGTTTGTGACTTTACGTAAAAAGCGAATCCATTCTGTTGGCTCTATCTTATACATACTGATATCTTTTATGTTTTTAGCCATGTCTTTGAAACTTTGGCTCGTATTTTTTGAAGGCCAATCCATGTTGTTAATCGGTTTACTGATGTTGAACTGTGTGCTTTGGATTTTCGCTGGACGACGATTGCAATTGCTCTTTTTTACGATTTCTGGTGTAGCCGGACTCTTGTTGATTTTCGGTTTTCTTCTCCGTTTATTTTGAATTCAATTGGTTATAGCAATTAAACTGTGAAAATATCAGTTAATTCGCTATAATCTAAATGTAAGCGTTCGCAAAAAGGGGGATGATGATGTTGAATTTCGATTTGACAGAAGAACAGCAGATGATTAGGAAAACAATTAGAGCATTTGCAGATGATGTCGTTGCACCAGGTGCAGTCGACCGTGATCGGACAAAAGAATTTCCAGTGGAAGTCTTCAAACAGCTTTCTGAAATGGGAATGATGGGCTTGCCCTTTCCCGAACAATACGGAGGCGGTGGGGCCGATACGGTAAGTTTTGCAATCGTCACGGAGGAATTGAGTCGTGCCTGTGCGTCCACAGGGATTACGTACTCAGCCCATATTTCATTGGGAGGGGCGCCGCTGAACCTATTCGGTACTGAGGAGCAGAAACAGGCGTATTTGACGCCAATTTGCACAGGGGAATCTTTCGGTGCATTTGGGTTGACGGAACCGAATGCCGGATCGGATGCGGGGGGGACGCAGACGACCGCAAGAACGGACGGGGATAATTTCATCATCAACGGAGCAAAGTCGTTCATCACGAATGCCAGTTATGCAAAGCATCTGGCACTTACCGCTATTACGGGGAATGAAGGCGAAAAGAAAGAAATCAGTGCAATCATCGTACCAACAAATGCGGAAGGTTTCACCGTCATCGATAAATATGAAAAAATGGGGTTGAACGCTTCCAATACGACAGAACTGGTATTTGACAATGTTCGTGTTCCACAAGAAAACCTTCTCGGTAAACGCGGCAACGGATTCCGCCAGTTCCTCGTGACATTGGATGGAGGACGGATTGGAATTGGTGCGATGGCGGTCGGTATTGCCCAGGCTGCTTTCGATCGAGCGCTCAGTTACTCTAAAGAACGGAAGCAGTTCGGCAAAAGACTTTCAGAATTCCAAATCACCCAATTTAAACTAGCCGATATGGCGATGAAAATCGAAATGGCACGTACTATGGTCCATAAAGCTGCATGGCTGAAAGATAAAGGCCGCCCATTTACGAAAGAGGCCTCTATGTGTAAATTATATGCCTCGGAAATCGCGATGGAAATCGCGAACGAAGCCATTCAAATTCACGGCGGTTATGGATACATGAAAGAATATGAAGTCGAACGCTATTTAAGAGATGCAAAGCTTCTCGAAATTGGGGAAGGCACATCGGAGATTCAGCGCATGGTCATCGCCAAACTAATTGGCTGTTAATCTAGTAAAGCGCAAGTGTAGAGTGCCGGAATTACCTACTTTATTAGGAAAACGACAAAATATTTGTCCGATTTGTCACAAACGACAAAAGATCATCGATAACTCTTTCAGTTTTCATATGAATACAGTACAATAATAGTTGTGCACTGTATCCATTACAGAATAGATCCTTATGAAGGAGGGTAATTCAATGAGTAAAAATCCTGTAGTACCCTTTATCCTGATTTTTGCGTTTGGACTTGGTCTTATTTTCTTCATGTCCCTCTATGGGCTTGAGCAAAAAAAGGAAATCGCTAGTCAGAATGAAGATGGGACAACTGAAGAAACTGAAACTGCATCAACAGCGGAATTCGATGCTGAAGCGGTCACTCAAGGAAAATGTATCGGCTGTCATGGTGGCGACCTGACAGGCGGAATGGGCCCTGGATTGGTTGGAACTAGCCTTTCGGCGGACGAACTCAAGGACATCATCCAAAACGGTAAAGGCTCAATGCCACCACAAGGTATTACTGATGAAGCCGAGCTTGATGCAATGGCAGAGTATATCTTATCACTAAAATAATCTGTAATACGTAAAGGGCTGTCAGTCAGCAGAACCATTCTGTCGACTGATGGCCCTTTTTCTATGTATAAAGTGCAAAAGGATTCGATTTCTTATACAATAATGTAAGAAAAGCGCAGGGCTCTTGAAAAGGATTATGTTCCAGGTTTCTTGGGAAGGGTTTCTGGAAAACAAGGAAAGGCGGGGGTTCGTTGAATACAGAACGATTATCAAACAGACTAGCGGCTGTCGCTTCTTTTGTGGAGAAAGGAGCAACCATCGCGGATATTGGCAGCGATCATGCCTATTTGCCGTGTTTTCTCGTTAGTACAAGTCAGGTAAAGCGGGCAATTGCAGGAGAAGTGGCGAAAGGACCGTTCGATTCTGCCGTTAGAAATGTACGGCGGGAAGGGCTTCAAGAAGCCGTTACCGTTCGATTAGCGAACGGGCTGTTCGCCATTGAAGAACAGGACGAGGTGGATACTGTCACGATTGCGGGGATGGGAGGCCCACTTATCACTTCAATTTTGGAGGATGGAAAAAAGCATCTTCAAGGTGTGAATCGGATTATTGCACAACCGAATATCTATGCCAAAGTGATCCGGGAATGGGCTGTTTCAAATGGTTGGAAAATAATTGATGAGCATATTTTGAAAGAAGACGGAAAAATATACGAAATCATTGTCTTGGAAAAAGGGATTGCGCACTATGATGAACTGGAATTGACGGTAGGCCCGTTTTTGATAGCAGAGAAATCTGATGTTTTCCTGGAAAAGTGGGAACGTGAATCTGCAGAATGGAAACGTGTACTCCAATCGCTGGAAAATGCAGACGAGACAGATGCCATTCAACTGAAAAAAAAGCAACTGATCACACAGATCGAGCTTGTTGGAAAGGTGTTGGCAACATGAAGAAAGTCAATGGACATGAAATCATCACACTGTTTGAACAATGGTCACCAAAGCGCTATGCGATGGAAGGCGATCCAATCGGACTTCATATAGGCCAATTGAATCGACCGGTGGAGAAAGTTCTTGTAACATTGGATGTCAATGAAGAAATCATTGATGAAGCGATTCGGAAGGGGGCAAACCTTGTCATTGCACATCATCCCCCGATTTTCAGGCCGCTTAAGGGTATATTGACAGATACGCCGCAAGGAAGAATGATAGAGAAATGCATCAAGAATGATATTGCAGTTTATGCTGCCCATACAAATTTGGATGTCGCGCCAGGCGGTGTCAATGATATGCTGGCTACAAAACTTGGGTTAATCGATACGGAAATTGTTGAACCTACCTATGCCGAGCGTATGTATAAGCTTGCCGTTTATAGTCCTGTCACACATGGAGATGCGTTGAGGCATGCACTTGGAAATGCCGGGGCGGGCGCCATCGGGGATTACGCGGATTGCAGCTTCAGCTTAACAGGAACAGGGCGATTTACACCGAATGATCAGGCTGATCCTTATATTGGTGAAAGTGGTACAGAGGAAGCAGTGGCGGAGGAGAAAGTTGAAGTTATTGTTCCGGAAAGCATCAAAAATAAAGTATTAAAGGCTATGCTTGCGGTTCACCCATATGAAGAGCCTGCATATGATTTCTTTTTACTTGATCAACCCTCCAGCCAATTTGGCCTGGGCCGTATCGGGAAACTGGGGGAACATACAACGCTCGCGCAGTTTGCTGATCATGTGAAAAGTGTATTCGGTGTACCGGCACTCCGTTTTGTCGGCAATCCGAAGAAAGAGATTCGTAAAGTCGCGGTACTTGGCGGGGATGGCAACAAGTACATCGGTGCAGCAAAAAGGGCCGGTGCAGACGTCCTCGTGACTGGGGATTTGTATTACCACGTAGCCCATGATGCGGAAGCGATGGGGCTAGCCGTCATCGATCCGGGCCATAATATTGAAAAAGTGATGATTAAAGGCGTCGCGGACTATATGCAAACGGCTTGTAAGAAAGCCCGTTATGACGTGACGTTCTTAAAATCGGAAGTCATCACGGAACCATTCAACTTTATATGAAAAATAAAAACCGGTCTCTACAATGAGAGACCGGTTTAGTTAGGTTGTTGTGTACGGTTCGATACGTACAACGGGTGTCGGATTTTTAATTTTCGGCAGGATTCTTTCCAATTGGAATTTCCGCTCCGGTTGATGTGTAGCTGGATCTTCCGGATTGAATTTTTCAAGAAATGAAATGACTTCCCGGACGATCAATGTCGGAGTAGAAGCACCAGCCGTAACAGCGACGGTTTGGACACCTTCCAACCATTTCACATCCAACTCGGAAACATCCGCAATCCGGTAGGACGGCGTGCCGGCAATTTCGACGGAGACTTGTGTCAGACGGTTCGAGTTGTTGCTCATCGGATCTCCGACGACGATGAGAAGATCTGATGCTCCCGCTTGTTCAGCTACAGCTTCTTGTCGCACTTGCGTTGCTAGACAAATTTCTTTATGCACTTGGATATGTGGATATTTCACTTTCAATGTATCCATAATGAGTGCAACATCCCATTGGCTCATCGTCGTTTGGTTTGTGACAAGAAGCTTGTCGTTTTGAATGGACAAGTTTTCGACATCAGTAACTGTTTCGATAAGGTGAACCGCATGCGGTGCGACACCGATTGCCCCTTCCGGCTCGGGATGATGGCTCTTGCCGATATAAATGATATCGTATCCTTCCGCAGTTTTCTCTTTAATGAGATCATGCGTGACGGATACATCCGGACAAGTCGCATCTATCGAAACAAGTCCTTTTCTTCTCGCCAATTCCCGGACTTCAGGCGAAACACCGTGTGCTGTGAAAATAACGGTTCCAGTTTCGACTTTCTCAAGGATTTCCAAACGGTTTTCACCGTCTAATGTAATGATACCATCTTCTTCGAATGCATCTGTCACATGTTTGTTATGGACTATCATTCCCAATATATAAATGGGCCTCGGCAGCGATGTGTCGAGAGCCGCATTTCTTGCGATGATCATTGCATCGACGACCCCATAGCAATAACCTCTAGGGGAAATCTTTAACACTTTCATGCCAACTCACTCCTCTAATAGGATCTAACTCCATTATAACTGAGTCTGGCATATGATTCAAAGTTATTGGTTAGGCGGCTGGAAGATTCGTGGTACAGATATGCCGGCGGATGCAGCTGGTCCTGCAGATCGTGCAACCGGTGCGGAGGTAGTCGCTCCTCCGGTAGCTGGCCCTCCGTTAGCTGGGGGGAGAGATTGGAAACCTTTGTATAGTCGCCACATAGCAGGCAAGTTTTGAATCATCGGCGCAAATTGCTGGACGACGGGTGCGAATTGTTGCGCAGTGTTTAAAAAACGGTTTGCCGTTTGCATATAGGTGTCCATTTTGGAAGGACTTTGTTGCGGATTTTGACCTGGTCCCGGACCGCCGAATGGATTATTCATTGGTCCATTTGGAAACGGTTGTCTCGGTGCCTGTCTTTGACCCATTTGAGGAGGCAGTCCGAAGCCCGAATGTCCCGTGGGAGGCGGGGACGGCTGTTGGCGTGCGAACGGATAGAAGGATTCATACCTCATAATTATCTCCTTTCAATAAATCAGAATGAACTGTCACATTGTATACTATGCGAAAATCAGATACGGCGGAACGGAATCATGGTATAATAACGATACGATTAGGAGGAAGTAACATGTCAAAATTTACTGATTATCAATTTAAACCGTTTATACGAGAAGCGATTGGGAGGCTCGGCTTTGAAAACCCGACACCAATCCAAAAAGAGATGATTCCACTTATTTTAAAAGGGACGAATGCGATTGGACAAGCTCATACAGGAACTGGAAAGTCCCATAGTTTCCTCATTCCGATACTAGAACGGACAGATCCCGAAAAAGATGAATTGCAGGCGGTCATTACAGCACCGACAAGAGAATTGGCGACTCAGTTATTTGACGAACTCGCCAAAATGATAGACGGGACGGAAATCCGTAGTTCGTTGCTTATTGGAGGGACTGACAAGCAACGGTCGATCGGTAAACTGAAATCGAATCCGCATATCATTGTCGGTACTCCAGGAAGAATCAGTGATATGGCTGAGAATGGCGCACTTGTCATTCATACTGCGGGCATTTTGGTGATTGACGAAGCGGATCTTGCATTTGATATGGGCTTTATCGAAGATATCGATAAATTTGCGTCGAAAATGCCGACCGGTCTGGAAATGTATGTATTTTCGGCGACAATTCCTGAAAAGCTGAAACCTTTCCTGACGAAGTATATGGAATCTCCTGTACACGTGAAAATCGGCGAACGCAAGCCGTTGACGGAAGGGATGCATTACGCTCTTGTCCCTGTACGCAGCATGAATCGAAAGAAAAAACTGTTGCAGGTTATGGAAGCCATCAACCCTTACTTAGCGATCATTTTTACAAATACGAGACAAAACGCAGATGGACTTGCCGATTACCTCGCTGAAAATGGCATTAAGGCCGGAAGGATTCATGGTGATCTGACACCGCGTGAACGGACACGGATGATGAAACAAGTTCGTGACCTCGATTTCCAATACATCGTAGCAACGGATCTTGCTGCACGCGGAATCGACATTCCAGGTGTCAGTCATGTCATCAACTACGAACTTCCCGACGATCTTGAATTTTTCATTCACCGGGTGGGACGTACTGCGCGCGCAGGTCTCCAAGGGACGGCTATTACATTGTATGAGCCATCCGAGGATGATAAAGTGGTCCGTATTGAAAAGATGGGAATTCCGTTTATCCATGAAGATGTGAAGAATGGCGAATGGATTGAAGTGAAAGACCGTCATGCAAGGAAAAATCGCGTTAAACAAGAAGATGACATCGACCGTAAAGCTGTGTCAATCGTCAAGAAGCCAACAAAAGTGAAACCTGGCTACAAAAAGAAAATGGCCCAGCAAATGGAGAATATTAAAAAGAGAGAAAGGAGATTGAACCGTAAAAAATGACAAATGATAAACCAATCTTACTCGGTTCCCATGTGTCGATGAGCGGCAAGAAGATGTTGCTCGGTTCGAGTGAGGAAGCTACCAGTTACGGGGCGACCACATTCATGATCTATACCGGAGCACCTCAAAACACGCGGAGAAAACCGATTGAAGAACTGAATATTGCAGTAGGTCAACTGCATATGGAGGAGAATGGGTTATCGAATGCAGTTGTCCATGCCCCTTATATCATTAATATCGCTAACACGTTAAAGCCCGAGACATTCGAACTTGGCGTCAGCTTTCTGCAAAAAGAGATTGAGCGGACTGCTGCGCTAGGTGTTGACCAGATTGTCCTTCACCCGGGTGCACATGTGGGTGCGGGTACCGATAAGGGAATTGCCAAAATCATTGAAGGTCTGAACGAAGTGCTTTCCCAAGACTTTCCGGTCCGAATCGCACTGGAAACGATGGCGGGGAAAGGGACTGAATGTGGCCGCAATTTTGATGAGATTGCTGCAATCATAGATGGTGTCACGCATAACGAGCGACTATCGGTCTGCTTTGATACGTGTCACGTCCATGACGCAGGATACGATATTGTCGGTGATTTTGATGGAGTATTGGACGAATTTGATAAAATCGTCGGTAAAGACCGTATTTCCGTCATCCATGTGAATGATAGCAAAAATGAACGGGGCGCGAAGAAAGACCGTCATGAGAATATCGGCTTTGGCCATATCGGATTTAAACCACTTTCCTATATCGTCCATCACCCGGAGTTCCAAACGGTCCCAAAAATTCTAGAAACGCCATTTGTCGGAGAGGATCCGAAAAATAAAGTGGCACCCTACAAGTTTGAAATTGAAATGCTCAAGGCAAAAACATTTGAACCGGCTAAAATCGAAGCACTGAAATCCTAACTTAACAGCTCGGGGTGCTGAGTAAGACGAAGGAACCGGTCTGCAATGGAACTAACATGCAGACCGGTTTTTTTATTGTGTGGCATCCAAGTATTTTTTGAAGAGGATTTCCGTTTTTTTGTCGCCAATCGCATTGCGGACTTTGTTGATGAATGTCTCAGGAATACCTGTAAATAGCCAATGAAACGAAATTTCGTCCACTAATGGACGTAGCGCCCTGATTTCTGAAATTGATAGATCGATGCCATATTGACGTGCTATCACTTTCACTTCTTCATCACTTCTCATTTTGATTTCATTCAATAATTGACCATACTCCACTTTCTAATCCCTTCTTTCACTCCTGATTATTCAATCCCCTTGATTTGAATCAATAAGTTGTTTCCTTCCGCTTAATGGTTTATAATCTTACAAGTGAATCGGAATGATTCTTATTTATAACATTTAAACCGTGAAGTTAGTTGCAGATACGCTAAGGTGTATTTGATGAAAGGAACAATATTATGAAAAAGAATATTATTCAATTGGAAGATGTTAGTTTTAGCTATGAACAGTCGATTGCACTAGATCATATATCCCTTCAGGTAAGAGAGGGGGAATTTTGGGCTTTGATCGGGCCGAATGGTTCCGGCAAATCGACGCTTCTCAATATCATATTAGGACTCTTGAAACCAGCGAGCGGATCGGTGAAGTTGTTTGATGCGGATATCGGATCATTTAAGCAACGGGAACGGATCGGTTATGTGTCGCAGAAATCGAATTCCTTCAACTCCGGTTTTCCTGCCACCGTACTTGAAGTTGTGCGTAGCGGATTAACGCGGAAGACAGGATTGTTTAAAGGATTCACGAAAAAAGATGAGAAACGCTCCCTGGAAGTATTGCGGATTGTCGGTATGGAAATGTATGCAAAACAGAATATTGGTGAATTGTCCGGGGGTCAACAGCAGCGTGTCTTTATCGCTAGGGCGCTTGCGGGAGCTCCGGACCTGCTAATCATGGATGAACCGACAGTCGGTATCGATCAGCAAAACGTCGCATCTTTTTATACTATGCTGAACAAGTTGAATCGTGAGCATGGAATTGCGATTGTACTCGTCACTCATGAAATTGATCTCGTTACTGATCTTGCAACGCATGTCGCTTGCTTGAATCGATCGATCCATTTCCACGGAGTCCAATCTGATTATAAGAAGATGGATGATGAGGATATCTCTAGATGGTACGGTCATCCTGTACGTCGGGTCCACCAGCATACGAAGGCGGTGGAACAATGATCAGTGCCATCTTATCTTATGAATTTCTGCAAAACGCTTTTCTATCGGGTTTGATTATCGGGGTGATTGCGCCATTACTTGGTCTCTTTATCGTCGTCAGACGACTGGCGCTTATCGCGGATGCTCTTAGCCATGTCGCACTCGCGGGGATTGCTGGAAGTCTTTATATGAGTCAGCAAATCCTGTTTTTCTCGGCATTGAATCCCGTTTACTTAGGCATTGTTTCGGCTGTCGGCGGCTCGTTGTTGATTGAGAAATTGAGGGGGGCTTATCGACATTATGAAGAACTTGCCATCCCAGTCATATTATCGGCGGGCATCGGTTTAGGGGCCATCTTCATCTCCTTGTCGCAAGGGTTTGCTTCTGATTTGGTCGGTTATTTGTTCGGCTCCGTATCGGCTGTGAGTAGGCAGGATTTATGGATTGTTATTGTTATTGCAATTGTTGTTATCGCTTATATCCGGTTTTTATATAAAGAACTTTTCATTTTGTCATTTGATCCCGATTACGCAAAAGTGTCCGGTGTCAGCTCGAAATATGTCCAGATGGTGTTTATGGTCATTACAGCACTTGTCATTGGGGCTTCCATGAGAATAGTTGGGATACTACTTGTATCTTCATTGATGACCATTCCGGTGGCGGCTGCGATTCAGCTTGCAAAAAGCTTTAAAGGCGCGCTCATCTATTCCATCGTATTTGGGGAGGTGGCTGTTATCGTGGGTCTTGTCTCCGCATATCATATGGACATTGCTCCTGGCGGTACGATTGTCGTTACTTCGATTATTATATTGTTGCTGGTTCTCATTTGGAAGAAAATACAAGCCGGGCAGAATGCACGTGCAATAAAGGGGCAGGAAATTGTATGACACTTGATGAAGCGTGGCGCATATTGCAGGAACACCAATTTAAGCGAACGAAAAACCGAGAAACGATTTTGCAGTTTTTCTCGAATAAGGATCGATATATGACTGCTTTAGATGTGAAAAATTTCATGGAACAAGACAATCCGGGAATCAGCTTCGACACAATCTATCGGAATCTATCTACATTTTCAGAGTTAGGCATTCTAGAGGAGACCGATTTAAGCGGAGAACGTCATTTCCGGATGCAATGTGATCCCGGTATCCATCATCATCATTTCATCTGTACGGTATGTGGTAAAACACGCAGCATTTCCCATTGTCCGATGGAAATGATAGCGGTGAATTTACCTGATTATAAAGTGGAAGGACATAAATTTGAAATCTACGGCAGATGTCCTTTGTGCGTGGCCAATTAAAAAACGGTGTGGCTCTCTCTAATTGAAGAGGGCCGCACCGTTTTTAGTTGACTAACGTTTCTTCCAGGGGAAATAATTTCTTTATCCATTGGTTTGCTTCTTGCCAGTCATAGACACGAATGACACCTTCGGGAATCGGTTCCCGGTTATACGGTGTATCGAATAGAATGACCGGAATGTCGAGTTCTTCGTGGATATCCACCGCATTATCGTGTTTGTCTTCAAAAAACGCATGGACACCCAGCTTCTTCGCCGTTGCAATTTTGTTATGGCTACCGACAAGTTCGATATGGTCATATGGAATTTCTTCCCGCTTGAACCAGTCTAAAGTGGTGTCGTAAACTTGCTGGCCACGGGCGGAAATATAGTACAGTTCGAATTGCGTCTGCCAATCTTCCAGAATCTTTTTTGCGTAGGCCTGCGCAGGGGACGTACTGTAGATATAGGATTCAGCCTGCGAGTACCATTCGAAAAACACATGCTCATCGACTTTGAAGGCTTTTGTCAAGTCATATTCCTTAATATCATCCAGGACGAGGTTACAACCGAATTGCTCATTGATATGCGGCAACAGGGAAGTGGGGCATGTTACCGTCCCGTCGATGTCGATGCCGAATCGCAAACCTCTCATTCCGATTTCCCGGCCTCAATGAGTAGTTCTTCCTGGCGTTTCTTTTCAAAGTATGCTTCCGCAAGCTTATCGATTTCGATTTTCAGTTCATCAACCATTGTTTCCTCAGGGACTTTACGGACTGTTTTCCCATTCATGAAGAGCAGTCCCTCGCCGCGTGCACCAGCAATACCGATATCCGCTTCACGAGCCTCACCAGGACCATTGACCGCACAGCCTAGGACTGCGACTTTGATTGGTGCTTTAATTGTTGAAATATATTCCTCTACCTCGTTTGCGATGGCAATCAGATCAATCTCGATGCGGCCGCATGTCGGGCATGAAATCAGTGTTGCCGCATTTGAAGACAACCCGAAAACTTTCAGCAGTTCCCGTGCAACTTTAATCTCCTGGACAGGATCTGCACTCAAAGACACGCGCATCGTGTTGCCGATGCCGGCAGATAGGAGTGTCCCAAGCCCTGCTGCGCTCTTGATGGAACCTGCAAACAGTGTGCCGGATTCTGTAATACCGAGATGCAATGGATAGTCGAAAGCTGCTGCCGCTTTCTTATATGCTTCAATCGCTAGATTAACATCTGATGCTTTCAAAGAGACGATAATATCGTGGAAATCGAGATCTTCCAATATTTTAATATGATGGAGTGCACTTTCTACCATCCCATCAGCAGTTGGGTACCCATACTTTTCAAGAATCTTCTTCTCGAGTGATCCCGCATTGACACCGATCCGAATTGGAATGCCTTTCGCTTTCGCCGCATTGACGACGGCCTCTACTTTGGCTTGTCTCCCAATGTTCCCTGGATTGATGCGGATTTTATCTGCGCCTTGTTCGATTGCGATCAACGCCAACTTATAATCGAAATGGATGTCGACGACGAGAGGGATGTTGATCCGTTTTTTGATTTCGCCGATGGAATAGGCAGCGCGCTCATCTGGGCAGGCTACGCGGACGATTTGGCATCCAGCCTCTTCCAAGCGTAAGATTTCTGCTACTGTCGCTTCGACATCATGTGTTTTCGTAGTCGTCATACTTTGGATGAATAGTTCATCGCTACCGCCAATCGTCAAATTACCGACTCGGACAGGGCGAGTTTTTGATCTGTGAGTCATTTCAATCATTACTTTCTCTCCTTAATTGGCTATAGCCTAATTACTATAACTATTTTAGCAAGCAATCGAGCAAAAAGACAAGGGACAGCCCTTATCACAATTATTCTTTACAAGCATTTTTTTCTATTTGTGAAAGCGGCAACTTGATTTGTTCGCCGCCGATAATCTTTTGGTTTTGAAGATGCGGATTGAAAGAATAGAAGGAAGAAAGCCTTTCGACGAAGCTGATCGCCGGATCTGGATACAGAGCAAAAAGGGATTCGATGGTATCTCCTGTGACAGTTGTAACTGGGATTGACGTCATTTCGATCTGTTCTTCACAAGATTGTTGTTGTTCATGAGTAAAGGAAGCCAGTGGGATTGTCCCTTCTGCCAAATCCATACGAATGAAATGGAACGTTACGAATAATAGAACTGCGAGTAGTAGTATTCTCATGAAAATTCCCCCTTCCGACACTATATGAACGAAGAGGGGAATTATTCATCTTTGCATTTTCGGATAGTACTTGGCAGCGGTGGCAATATAGGCGAAATGTGCAAGGGAAGTCAATAATGTACTATATTGGTCCCAGAACGGGACGAAATCCCATATGATGGTTAGCAAAATGGGAACTGTCACAGCAATCGCCGATGTTCTCCACATATGTCGGTATTCGCCGCGTCTTTTCATCCCCTTCAACAGTAGTTGCCCGGCGTATGCAAAAACGATGATTCTGACGAATATGTAAAAAGTGCTGATGACTAGCTGCAGTAAAAATGCTAGTGGGTAAATGATCCAGCCGATTTTCTCCCCGTGTTCCATCAATTCCGGCGATGACTCAAACAGTACAGCGTCCGAAGCGATAAAGCGGACGAATGATATGAGAGTAAACAGGGCTACGAATAGGAAGACGTACCGAAAGACCTTTCCAATCGGCAATAATCGGAATGCAGCCAGTTTTTTCGGTTCATAGATCGCAGCCTTAAACAATTGGTGAAACTTCAATATATGACCACCTCCGTCCACTATAGTCTATCATTTTACATGAATCACTGGGTTGTGTGTTTTTTCGACAAAATGGTGACTTTTCGGGATCGGATTGTAAAGGGAATGTAAAGATTTGATCATATCTATTTACAATTGCTATACAAACTTAACATAATTGAGAAGTTGTACATAATGTAGTATGGAGGTTGACTGTTAAATGGAGGTAAACTGGCAGGAGATGGTGTTCCAGTTTCTTGGTGGACTTGGAATATTCTTATTTGCTATTAAGTATATGGGGGACGGGTTGCAAAAAGCGGCAGGGGATAGGCTACGCTCGATCCTTGACCGTTTCACGACGAATCCGTTCATGGGTGTACTTGTCGGAATCATTGTCACGGTCTTGATTCAATCGAGTTCAGGAACGACTGTTATCACGGTTGGACTTGTAAGTGCAGGTTTCATGACCTTACGCCAGGCAATTGGTGTCATCATGGGTGCAAATATTGGAACGACGGTAACGGCATTCATCATCGGTCTTGATGTGGGGGCGTACGCATTGCCAATCATGGCCGTCGGGGCATTTCTTATTTTCTTCATCAAGAAAAGCCAGGTAAGAAATTTGGGTGAAGTCATTTTCGGATTCGGTGGACTTTTCCTTGGACTTGAACTGATGAGCGGCGGGATGAAGCCGCTGCGCTCGCTGGAAGCATTCTCCGATTTCACGCTTGCGATGAGTCAAAATCCAATACTTGGTGTCGTTGCCGGAACGGTCTTTACATTGATTGTACAAAGTTCCAGTGCAACAGTAGGTATTTTGCAAGGACTCTATTCTGAAAATCTTTTAGATCTCGCGGCATCTTTGCCAATTCTTTTTGGCGATAATATCGGGACGACCATTACTGCAATCCTAGCTTCAATCGGTGCATCTGTCGCTGCAAAACGAGCGGCGGCTACACATGTCCTTTTCAACGTCGTCGGAACAATCATATTTATGTTGCTCTTGATCCCGTTTACGGCATATGTCGAATGGATATCAGGCATTCTGGCATTGGAGAATAAGATGCAGATTGCATTTGCACACGGGTCTTTCAACGTAGCCAATACAATTCTCCAATTTCCGCTAATCGGTGTATGGGCATGGCTCGTCACTAAACTGATTCCAGGTGAAGATGTCACCATCGAATATAAACCGAAGCATTTAGACAGGCATTTCATCGACCAATCCCCTGCAGTAGCGATTGGACAAGCGAAAGAGGAAATCATTCGCATGGGTGAATTCGGTGTACGCGGTTTACAGGAATCATTTGAGTATCTGAAAACAGGTAATAAAAAACATGCTGAAACAGCTTATCAGATTGAAGACGCCATTAATAATCTAGACCGCAAAATTACGGACTATCTTGTTGAAATTTCTTCTGTCAGCATTTCACCAGTCGAATCTGCACGTCATGTCATGCTCATGGACACGGTCCGCGATATCGAAAGGATTGGCGATCATTTTGAAAACATTGTTGAACTGATTGATTTCCGCGATGTCAACCGCGTGAAGTTGACAGAGGGTGCGATGGAAGACTTGACGGAAATGTTTACACTGACGATTGAAACCGTTCAGAAAGCGGTTGACTCGCTCAATCAAAATGACGTTGATTTGGCAAGGGTAGTTGCCCAAAAAGAAGTACTAATTGATAAGATGGAACGTAAATTTAGGAAAAATCATATTTTACGATTGAATGAAGGTCGCTGTACGGCTTCATCGGGTATGGTATTTGTCGATATCGTATCGAATTTGGAACGGATTGGTGACCATGCAGTGAATATTGCGGAAGCCATTCTTGGCAACAGGGGCTAATCGCGAAGGGGTGTCGCAATGGAAATGATCGGCTGGATTGTAGCAATCGTCATGTTCATCATCGCTTTTGCAGGACTCGTGTACCCGATCATACCGTCGGCCCTCTTCATTCTTGGAGGCTTTCTCCTTTACGGATGGATTGCTACGTTTGAAGGGATGACAATCTGGTTCTGGAGTATACAAATTCTATTCGTCATTTTGCTATTCGGAGCGGATACATTGTCGAATCTTGTTGGAGTCAAGAAGTTTGGCGGTTCAAAGGCAGGAATGTGGGGCAGTACGATCGGTCTTCTCATCGGTCCATTCGTCATTCCAGTAGCTGGCATTTTGGTTGGTCCTTTTTTAGGCGCCGTGATTGCAGAACTTGCAGTTTCCCGGATAGGCGTGAAACAGGCGTTGAAAACGGGCATCGGATCTCTTGTCGGCTTTCTGACTTCTGTCGTCACCAAAGGGATAGTAATGGCTGTTATGCTTGTTGTATTTTTCCTGTTCGTCGCATGATTCATTTCCTAATAGTCCATTTTATTTGAACGTGTTTAGCAATTTTGATAATGTTGAAGACGTATCATACTTACGAATCTCTGAGGAGGAAATGACAATGGCTTACAAATTACCAGAACTACCATATGCATATGATGCATTGGAACCACACTTTGACAAAGAAACGATGAACATCCATCACACGAAACACCACAACACTTATGTGACAAACTTGAACAATGCACTTGAAGGAAACGAAGAGCTACTCAGCAAATCTGTTGAAGAGCTAATTGCAAACCTTGACGCTGTTCCTGAAGCGGCGCGCACTGCTGTCCGTAATAACGGCGGTGGACATGCGAACCACTCCCTTTTCTGGGAACTCCTTTCTCCAAACGGCGGCGGAAATCCGACTGGTGCTCTTGCTGAAGCAATTGATGCGAAATTCGGCAATTTTGATGCATTCAAAGAAGAGTTCGCAAAAGCTGGAGCTACTCGTTTCGGTTCAGGATGGGCTTGGCTAGTGTCGAACAATGGCGAGCTTGAAATCACATCTACTCCAAATCAGGATTCTCCAATCATGGAAGGTAAAACGCCACTTCTTGGACTAGACGTTTGGGAGCACGCGTACTACTTGAATTATCAAAACCGTCGTCCTGACTATATTGCGGCATTCTGGAATGTCGTCAATTGGGACGAAGTTGCAAAACGTTTCGCTAAATAATTTTATAAAAGGAACCAAGCACACATCTTGTTCGTCAAGATGTGTGCTTTTTCTATTGGGGATGTTATAATTCTAGTTGGAAAAGAGAAGGGGGAAAAAATGAAAAAGCAAGTCCATAAAGCAGATCAGGCGAAAGTACGCCAACGGAAGCATATTGCATTCCGAATGAACTTCCTATTCTTTTCAATTTTCGTCTTGTTTTCATTACTCATTCTCCGTCTCGGCTATTTGCAAATTGTCAAAGGAGAAGACTATGTCCGGTTATTGGAAAGCAAAGAAGAAATCCCTGTCAATACAAGCGTCCCAAGAGGCCGGTTATTTGACCGGACAGGGCAGGTGCTAGTCGATAATGACCCCAAAAATGCAATCACCTATACAAAGGCGACATCAACATCATCAAAAGAGATGTATGATATTGCAAAAAAACTTGCAACATTGATTGAGCAAGATACGAAACGAATTACAATTGGGGATAAAAGAGATTTTTGGATCTTGACAAATTCGGAAAAAGCATTAGAGAAGGTATCGAAAAAAGAAATTGCCGCCATTAAAAATGATAGTGACCTGTCGAACAAAGATGCGGAGCGGAAAATCAACCAACTTACGAGAGAACGGGTAACAGAAGAAGAACTCAATTCATTTTCGGATGCTGATCTTGAAGTGCTTGCCATCTATCGGGAAATGATGTCAGGGTATGCCTATTCCCCACAAATCGTGAAAAGCGGTGATGTAACGGAGGAGGAATTTGCAGCTGTTTCTGAACGACTTAGCGAATTACCAGGTGTTGACACCACGACTGACTGGGAACGCGTCAAACGGTCGAATAACGCAATTTTAGGATCCACGACGGATGGGATACCGTTGACGCATCTGAACTATTACCTGGCAAGGAATTATTCTAGGAATGACCGTGTCGGGAGAAGTTACATCGAGCAATATTATGAAGAATTGCTCAAAGGACAAAAAACCATCGTGAAAAATATCAAGGATCGTAGTGGCCGGGTGATAGAAACGAAAGTGGTGCGGGAAGGCGAGCCGGGCAAGGATCTCGTTTTGACGCTTGATATGGAGTTGCAATCGGCACTCGAACAAATGATTGCGGATAAACTGCTAGAATTGAAAGCGGGTCCCAATTCATCAGAGCTTGACAGGGCCTTCCTTGTCATGATGAATCCGAATAATGGTGAAGTGCTTGCGCTTGTCGGTAAGCAAGTCGTGACCAATGAAGAAACAGGAAAGCTTGAAATTTGGGACTATGCATACGGTACTTTCACTGCACTCCACGAAGCGGGGTCAACTGTCAAAATGGCTACGCTGCTGACTGGCTATCAAGAGGATGCTGTACAGATCGGTGAAGTGCTAATTGATGAACCGCTTAAAATCGGTTCCCAGTTTAAACGATCGCTGTTTAACCAACATTCTAGGGTCGCTGTCAATGATATTGAAGCGATTGGAAGATCTTCGAACGTGTATATGTTCAAAATTGCCATAGCCATGGCCAATGCGAATTACAGGTATGGTGAGGCGTTGCGTATTGACAAAAAGGCATTTGATACAATCCGGGAAGGATTCGCATCGTTCGGGTTAGGGACAAAAACGGGCATCGATTTGCCTGGTGAGTCGCCGGGACTTATCGGAAACGGTACATTAACCGGATTTCTTCTGGACTTATCCGTAGGGCAGTATGATACTTATACAACTCTTCAACTCGCTCAATATGTGTCGACTATTGCCAATGGCGGTTATCGGATAGCCCCTAAAGTGTTAAAAGAAATTCGCGAGCCCTCCGAAGATGGCAAAATTCTTGGACCGCTCATTCAGGAGACAGACATTAATATCTTGAACAAGATCGAGAATACGGATGCGGAAATCGAGCAAGTTAAGCGCGGAATGCATTATGTGTATTATGGATCGCGTGGAACGGCGAGAAACCTCTTTGCGGGAAGGGAATTCGACGCAGCTGGGAAAACAGGAACTGCACAGGCGTTCAGTTCAGGGAAACCGACAATCAATCTATCACATGTCGGCTTCGCGCCTTATGAGAATCCGGAAATCGCTTATGCGATTATTATCCCGAATATCTCTACAAATCCACGGGTTTATAAGTACGCACAAAATGAAATTATCCAACAAGCTGTCGATAAATATTTCGAATTGAAACAGGAACGAGCTCAAGAAGAAAATACATCTGATGTTACGCAACCGATTAAAAATGTTGCTGAAACGGAAGAAAATAAATAAAAAACAGCATCGAAAAAGGCATATATCTTTTTCGATGCTGTTTTCATTTGGCGGTCGTAATACTTTTTGCGAGTGTCTGGAAGTCCATTGTGGAATCGACTAAATGATCACCTATCTGAATCTTTCCGGATAGATTGTTATTGGTTAAATAGGCATCAAATGCTCCGGCATCGTCGATAATTCCTGCGCTTTCTAATGCGGCGGCCACGACCGTCGAATTTGTACCTGATTCGATTGTCAGCACTTGCTGTACGATTTTTTCTGAAACACTGCTGACTTCCCGGTGCTTATTCTTTTTCTGCACCGTTTCATTCGTGTCAACGGAAGAAGCGGTTTGCGCGATGGCTAATTCTTCTTTCGCTTTCGCCAGTTCAATGTGCAGTTTTTCAATATCCGCCTGCATAGCCTGTTCGGCAGCATTTGTTTCAGCTTGATATTCGCCTGTGAAATATAAAATACCTCCAGCGACAATGCAGCCTATTCCGATTGCGCGTAACAATTCCCTAATCATCCAAGAACACCTCTGGATTGGAGAACAGTGCTGACTTCAGCCTCTGTTAGAGAAGCTCGTTTAGCAATCTCACGGATGGAATAGCCTTGGGCGTGTAATGATAGAATCTGATTCACAATAATATCATGTACAGGTTTTGTACTTTTAGCGTTGACTGGCATCGGAGCAATACCGAACATCAATTCCTCTTCGACCGCTTTCAATCTTTTTTTCAGACTGTTTGTTTCCTGATGGAGGCTAATCGACACTTTTTCCAATTCATCGTCATAATTCGACGAATTCCTTACAAAAAAAGAAGTTATAACGCATAAAAGTCCAATAATGAGGAGGATTATCGGCAAATCCATTTCAACACTCCTTTGATGGTTCAATTAGCTATTATTTTACCACATACAAATCATGAAAGAAATTCGTCCTTAGCACTGGACATCTAGTGTTGATGTGGTACAATTGAAAAGTCGTATAAATCATGCTCATAAAACATTTTTAATTCCTGATGAGTGGGAGGGACTATCATGCGCGTAAATATTACACTTGCTTGCACAGATTGCGGTGAGCGCAACTATATTTCAAAGAAAAACAAACGTAACAACCCAGAACGTATTGAAATGAAAAAATACTGCTCACGTGAAAAGAAACAAACTTTGCATCGTGAAACGAAATAATCGCTCAGACCAAAACCTTCATCGGTTTTGGTTTTTTCATTGAAATTGGGGGGATTGGAAATGGATAAAACATTTTTTAGGAATCAAGTGTTGGACACTTTGAATAGTATGGATCGTACACTCCATGAAAAGTGTTCACTGCATATTACGGAAAGATTGCTTGCGTCGGAAGAATTCCGTAACGCCGAAACAATCGGCATTACGATTTCTCGTTTTCCCGAAATTGATACACGGCAAATTATCGAATCTGCATGGGAAATGGGGAAACGAATTGTCGTTCCAAAATGTATTCACGCGACCCGTGAAATGGACTTTCGACTCATTCAATCTTATAAACAATTGGAAACCGTTTATCTAGACCTTCTGGAACCAATCGTGGACGAAACAACATCAGTCCGAAAAAATGAAATTGATCTGCAAATCGTACCTGGAGTAGTCTTTTCTGATGAAGGTTACCGAATCGGGTTCGGCGGGGGCTATTATGATCGGTATATGATGGACTATGAGGGGTACGCGATGTCATTGGCTTTCGAATGCCAAACGGGGCATCCGGTTCCTGTAGAACGGCATGATATACCGGTGAGTAAGCTAGTGACCGAAAAAAGGGAAATTCTTTGTGGAGCACCGGAGAGGAAATCATGAACGATTATTTTAGCGTCTTGCAATTGCTGAAGCGCTTTGGAATTTATGTCTATACAGGGGATCGGAAAGTGGATACTGAGCTGATTCTATCTGAAGTGAAAGATCTATATGACGCAGGTCTGTTGCTACAGGAAGATTATCTGCAAGCAGTATTGATTTTGCGGAACGAGATTGCGCAACTATGAGAAAAGAACTTAGGGAAAATGCTCCATAAGTCCTTTTTTGTCTGTTTTTGAAACTTTTCATGCTTGAACCCGTCTATATATTGCACGGATTGAAGTAGAAAAAGTTTTCCGTAGAATAAATCTAGTTAAATTTGAAAGGAAGAGATGGAATGAGAAAAATATCTTGGCCAAAACATTCCGTACTCATCATTGCAATAGTCGCAACTTGGTTAACAACGTATATCGGCTATATAACAAGCTTCAATATGAAAATAGACAATTTGATGCAGGAATTCATTCTCTTTATGAATCCGCTCAGTTTCCTGTTATTTGTTTATGGCGTTGCGCTATTCATGAAGAGTACGAAAAGACGTAATATCTATTTAATGGCGATTAGTATATCGACTTCAATCGTCATGTTTAGTAATGCAGTATTCTATAGATTTTTCAATGACTTCATTACAATTCCGGTACTCTTCCAAACGAGTAATTTCGGTGATTTGAAATCTTCGGTCGTTGCAAACCTGCAGTTGACGGATATCTTCTTTTTTACAGATGTCTTAATCATCTATTTGGCAATCCGATTCATTCCCGTACGTGAAGGGAATGGGCAACCGAATAATAAAATTGCGCGGAAATTGTATTTTGTAATGACTGCCGCTGTCATGATGGTCAATCTGAGCCTTGCCGAAATGGAAAGGCCGCAATTGCTGACACGCAGTTTTGATCGGGAACTACTTGTGAAAAACATAGGAACATACAACTATCATCTCTATGATTTGTTTATCCAATCGAAGTCACACGCGCAGCGGGCGCTTGCGGATGTCAATGAGCTTGTCGAAGCGAGCAACCATATCAATGCCAATTACGCTGCCCCTAATCCAGACATGTATGGAATTGCAGAAGGACGTAATATTATTGCAATTTCACTTGAGTCTCTACAATCTTTCGTGATTAATGAAGAAATGGATGGCCATGTCATTACACCGTTTTTAAATGAATTAACAAAGGACCCTGATACATTCTACTTCAGTAATTTTTACCACCAGACAGGGCTTGGTAAAACATCGGATTCGGAGTTCATTCTCGAAAACTCTCTGTATCCTAGGAATGGTAGCGCGGTATTTTTCACACATAGTGGAAATACCTACCAATCGATGGCTGAACAATTAGGCCAGGAAGGCTATTTCACGAATGTCATGCACGCTAACAACAGAAGTTTCTGGAACCGTGACATTATGTACGGAGCCCTGGGGATCGATAAGTTTTACGATCTTGAAAGTTATGAAATCGGTGAAGGGCAAGCAGTCAACTGGGGCATGAAGGACATTCCGTTCTTCGAACAATCCGTCGAGCTGATGAAAGATATGCCGCAACCATTCTATTCTAGGCTGATTACGCTGACGAATCACCATCCGTTCGATTTGGATGAGGAGGATAAGCTGATTCCGGCGTATACGTCCAACTCGAATACGTTGAATAAGTACTTCCAAGCGGTTAGGTACATGGATGAAGCGATTAAAGCCCTTTTCGACGACCTAAAAGCCAACGGGTTATATGAAAATTCAATCATTGTCATGTATGGGGATCATTACGGGATTTCAGAAAATCATAATAAGGCGATGGGTATGTATTTGGACAAGGAAATCACGCCTTATGACAATGCGAAATTGCAACGCGTACCGTTATATATTCACATCCCTGGTTACGGTCAAGGGGAGACAATTGACGAAGTTTCAGGTCAAATTGATCTTAGACCGACAATCCTTCACTTGATGGGCGTCGAAACGAAAGAAGATATGCAGCTTGGAGCAGATATCTTTTCACCGGAACATGAGCCTTTTGTTATCTTCCGGGATGGACGATTTGTAACCGATAAAGCTGTTTATACAGAAGATGTCTGTTACGATAGTGAAACAGGTGAGGAAATCAGTGTGGATACATGTGCACCGTTTATCGAACGTGCTATGACAGATTTGGATTATTCCGACATGATTATAAACGGGGATCTGTTAAGATTTAAAGAGGAACAAGAAAAACAACAAGACGTTAACGCAAATGAAGAGATGGAAAAATGATAAGGTACTGCACGGGGTCTTTCCGTGCAGCCTTTTTTTCAAGAAGTGCATAATATACATACATGCATCCTCGGAAACCAGGCGCTCACGTATTTTGCCCGGGCATATCCCAAGGGGTGCCCTGCATTATCCAAAGTTTGGTCAGGAGGGGAAGCGCGGTGAGAAAAAGAATATTCGCCTTCGGTGTGGCAACCCTGCTATTAACAGGATGTACAGAGAAGCCGGATGAAAGTCATGGAAAACCTGCAGACATTGAGACGGAAAATCATAGTGATGTCATCATTGAAAAGGACGAAAAAACATTTTTTGCCGACCCTGCTACATTCCACTTCACGGCGGACTGGTTAACTGATTCGAAAATCCTCTTTGTTGAAAAAGAGGGAAATAACTATCTAGTGAAAAGTTTTGATTTTGATACAGGAGAAACGGAAACTCTTTACGAAGAGGCATCTATCATCATTGACCTCCTTATTCACCCCTCCAAGAACTATCTTTTACTGCATACAAGCAATAATCCAACTTCCGCAACAGTCAAAATAATTACGACAGATGGCTTAATACAGGATGAAATTGAAGTGGCATCGACGGAACTCGCCATTGAATGGAATGATTTGAATCCGTCCTCGGTTCTCCTGACGGCATTCTATGATGACTGGTCCTATGATCTTTTCCTCTACGACGGCCGAACATCCTACTTGGGACTTCTTGAGATTGAAGATCCGTTTCCAAAATGGTTCGGTGAAAATCGGATTGCTATAGGATATGTAGAAGATCATATACTGGATGGCGGCGAAATTCATATCTATGAACCATTGAACGAAGCATGGGTTCCACTTGAACAGGAGAACGTTATTTATTTTGATACCCATGGGGACTCCATATTGACAGTGCAAATCAATCAGCAGGAAGATGCGCTTTATCGTATTTCAGATTTGGAAGGCACAGTACGTTCCGAATGGACGCTTCCCGCAATCAGCAATTACTCGGAATGGGTCATACCTGAAATTGATTGGCTGTCAAATAACTCTGTAATCCTCTCATCTCCTGCAATCGGTGGGCAATTGGATGAAATCACCTCTCAGATTCGCTTAATTAAAGTGATTGGCGGAATGGTGGAAGAGGTTGAGGAAAATCATGATGGGGGGTTTATACGATGCTCGCCCTCTGCGAAAAAATGTATAACCGGAACTGCATTGGAAACCGTGATTGATCTAGAGTTGGGAGAGAAGAATACTTGGCTCCGTTTTCCGGAATGAAGAAACGAAGGGCTCGTATCTATCAAAAGTAGCGTAGAAAAAAGCCGTGTATTCACAACATAAAAACAGCCTTCGTGTTTTCCGACACAAAGGCTGTTTTTATGTTGTTTTAAGTTCGTAGCCTACTCTTAAAGGCCAGGTGGGTACCCTTGGAAAACGAGTGTCGCAATTGTAAATCCTCCAAAAACGACTGCAGCTCCAAGGTTGAAAATGATACTTAAAATGTTACGCTCTTTGAATGCCTGGACTGTACCGACCACTGCTAAAATAGCAATGAGTCCAAAGATGATCATCAGTAAGTTCATTGAGAATACACTCCTTTCAGAGGTTGTCCAAAAAATCGATTGGATTGGTTGGTAAGTCCATGACTTTTCAATCATACAACTTTTCCGGATTTTTTGAGCCTTAATTTAGCAAAATAATGAATGCTTATGTAGCAATATTCCTCTTCTATTGTACTGTTAACAATCTGTTTTGTCGAGGTGTATTAATGACGATTATTTGAAATTGTATTTCATGTTGCGTAAACTGGTTTGGAGGAGGTGTTGATATGTTGAAGATTGATACATATCCGCTGGGACCATTGCAGACAAATTGTTACATCGTACAAGATGATGCGGGCAATTGCCTCGTGATTGATCCGGGCGAAGAAGGAAAGCGAATCATCCGTAAAATCGAAAGCAAAGAGTTGAATCCGGTTGCCGTTCTGTTGACGCATGCTCATTTTGACCATATCGGTGCTGTGGATAGCGTAAGGGACCGCTTTAATATCCCGGTCTATATCCATGAAGAAGAACAGGAATGGCTGTCCGAGCCAACTTTAAATGGTTCGGCAAAATACGCGGGATTGCCCCGTGTTCAGAACCGGAAAGCGGACTTTTTGTTTAAAGAAGAGGGACTGAGGACGGTCGGGCCCTTTGAATTCGAAGTGAGGCATACGCCAGGGCATTCTCCGGGAAGTGTTTCGTTCATTTTTGGCGATGCTCATTTTGCAGTTGTAGGGGATACACTATTTAAACAAAGTGTTGGCAGAACTGATTTGCCGGGTGGTAATACGAATGTTCTATTAGCTTCCATCCATGACCAACTCTTGACGCTGGAGGATGATTTCATCATTTATCCAGGACATGGTCCAGCTACGACGGTGGAAGATGAAACAGATTCAAATCCATTTTTAAACGGTTTTTGAAAAAACAAAAAACTACATACAAAAAAACAGCCTTATGAAAAGGCTGTTTTTTTGTATGTACGCTTAGTGGCCAGCACCCGGCACGTGAATGAACGTCGTGTAATAACTGAAGCCGACCATGAAAATCATCAGATATGCTCCAAATAAGTACATGTACATACGTTCGGTAAGATTCAGATACCCGAGTATTAGGAAGAAAATAGTGTTAGCGACAAAAAGAAGTGCGGCTGGTAGCATGCCACCTACATAAAACATTACAGCGAAAATGCCTGTCCAGAAGCCCATCAGCTTGAACATGTTATCCATGTGTGCATCCCTCCTTAATAAAACATTACAATAAGCTCCCATTCATTATAAAGGATAACGTCTCAAGATGTAAACTCCAATCGTCTTTTCATTGTGACAAAGAAGTGTATACATCGAATTCACCATTAAAGTTGAGATTTGATTGCTTGAAACAGGGCAAATTCTAATTTTAAGCTATTTGGAGAGAAACACAATATGACTTTGAGGAAAAGTATTCCTAATAATTGAGGCAAGCCGTATACTTTGGCGTAAGGCGGATACAGCTCCTTTGCCGAAAAGATAGGGAAGCGGTCTCCCATCAATTAGATAACCTAAAGACTGTTATCCGTCCCAAAAGAAAAGAGGGATGTTCAATGATTCGTGATGATAACGTCATCGAACGGAAAAGTTTCCAACTATTAGAAAAAGCAATCCGACATGAAGCGACGGATATTCACCTCGTGCCCGTATTGGACGGATATGAAGTATCATTCAAAAAAGAGTTGAAGCTTGAACGATCCGGAACACTCCCCCCGCAGTTGGCGAGCCGAATGATTTCCTTTTATAAATTCCTTTCTTCCCTTGATATTAGTGATCGTCGAAAACCTCAAAGTGGTTCTTTTCATAAACAGGTCCAAGGAAATAACTTTTCTTTCCGCGTTTCAACAATGCCTTCTATCCAGTTGAGGGAAAGTGTTGTCATCCGACTGCAAAGACATGATAGGATCGCTTCTCTGGATGAGTTATGTATCGAAAAGGAATGGGCTGATAATTTACGTAAGGCAGCATCTGAACAACAAGGGCTTATCCTGCTGACAGGTCCAACCGGATGTGGGAAGACGACGACAATCTATTCGCTGACGGCTTATTGTGTCAACAATCTTGGGAGGCATGTCATCACCCTTGAGGACCCTGTTGAAAATAAACATTCCCATCTGCTGCAAATACAGGTGAACGAACAATCCGGCATGTCCTACTCAGCCGGATTGAAGGCGATATTGCGCCATTCTCCGGATGTGATTATGATTGGAGAAATTAGGGATCGGGAAACCGCGAAGATAGCTGTGGAGGCAGCTTTGACAGGGCATCTGGTTTTCACTACCGTGCATTCGAAAGACCCGGTCGGTTGCATGTACCGGATGATGGACTTTGGCATTTCCGCAGAAGAATTACGTCAAACAATTGTTTGTATTTCGGCGCAGCGCTTGATCCGATCAAAAAGAGGGAAGATGGGAGCCGTCTTTGAAATTATTCAAGAAGAAAAACTCGGCAAGGTGGCAGATGCCATCATCGAAGGCGAACGGGTTGTCATAGCGGTAGAGGAAAGAGTCGAAACACTTATCAAGAAATATCAAAAGGTAAGTGTGATGAACGATGAATAATCCTTTGCAGAACTTCAAAAACCGTAGAAGTACGGTGCTTCACAACCAACCATCTTTTCTGGTTCGATTAGCTGAGCTGATGGGGGAAGGTTATACGTTCAGTGAGGGAGCGACATTGTTGTTGCCGCATCATGTAAAAGATTATCAAACCGTATTATCGATGGTTGAAGCTGATTTAAAAAGGGGCTTTGGCGTCACTCATATTCTTCGGCAACTGGGGTTTTCAACTGCGTCATTGTTGCCAGTTGCGATTGCGGAAATGGATGGTCAGCTTGTACGTGCGCTCGAAGGGATGGCGGATCGCTTAAGGAAAAAGGAAGGGAAGCAGAAGAAGTTGAAAAGCTTGCTCGTCTATCCATGTATTCTATTTGTTTTCATTTCTGCATTGTTGATTGCTTTCCGCCGTTTTTTCTTGCCCAATATGGAGATGCTCATGTCCTCCAGACAGGAAGCGACAACCGGATTTGCAAAGCTGTTTCCGCTTCTCGTGACAAAAATACCTGATTTTATGGTAGGTGCTACGCTGTTGACAGCCTGTTCTATCATCATTGGGAGAATCGTCTACAAAAGGCTTGAACCAAGAGAAAAGATACGGCTGTTACTTCGGGTACCAATTATTAGAACGATTTTCATCATGCGCGTCACGCGTGATTTTTCTGGAGAATTGGGCGGGTTACTTGAGTCGGGTCTTTCCATGCAAAACGCGCTTGCAGTTTTGATTGATCAGGAGATGGATGATGTATTAAGTGAGATTGCTAGTAATGTGAAGGATCAAGTTGTATACGGGGAGACTTTTCATGTGGCCACCAAGTTGACGGTAGGCTTGACTGATCAATTAGCGGCATTCGCCAAACACGGCGAAGATAGTGGACATCTGTCCAAAGAACTGCTCATTTATAGCGGGCATCTCGGTGAAGCGGTCGATGAGAAGCTGACGAAGGGGCTGACGCTGCTCCAACCTATATTATTCGGCTTGATAGCTGTCTGTATTTTAGCTGCATATTTGGCTTTGCTATTGCCTGTTTACGGAATGATGGATCAATTATAAGGGGGAATCTGCATGCAAAGGATAAAAAATGAGAAGGGGTTCACTTTAATCGAAATGATGATTGTACTGCTTATCATTTCGGTGTTGATCCTCATCGCTATCCCGAACGTCACGAAACACTCGAAATCGATTGATGCCAAAGGGTGCGCAGCTTATCTAAAAATGGCTCAAGGGCAAGTGGAAGCCTACAAAATGGACATGAAAAAACTACCTAGATCCAACACTGTTTTGTCTGAGGAAGGGACTAAGGAAGGAGCAAGTTGTATACGGGGAGACTTTTCATGTGGCTACCAAGTTGACGGTAGGCCTGACTGATCAATTAGCGGCATTCGCCAAACACGGCGAAGATAGTGGACATCTGTCCAAAGAACTGCTCATTTATAGCGGGCATCTCGGTGAAGCGGTCGATGAGAAGCTGACGAAGGGGCTGACGCTGCTCCAACCTATATTATTCGGCTTGATAGCTGTCTGTATTTTAGCTGCATATTTGGCTTTGCTATTGCCTGTTTACGGAATGATGGATCAATTATAAGGGGGAATCTGCATGCAAAGGATAAAAAATGAGAAGGGGTTCACTTTAATCGAAATGATGATTGTACTGCTTATCATTTCGGTGTTGATCCTCATCGCTATCCCGAACGTCACGAAACACTCGAAATCGATTGATGCCAAAGGGTGCGCGGCTTATCTAAAAATGGCTCAAGGGCAAGTGGAAGCCTACAAAATGGACATGAAAAAACTACCTGGATCCATCACTGTTTTGTCTGAGGAAGGGTACTTGCCTCGAGAGGCACAGTGCCCTGACGGAAGTGAGCTATCCATCGATGAGGAAGGCAGGGTTAGTGCGGAAGGTATAACCGACGATGTAGGGGGTGGCGGTGAAGGAGCGTAATGAGGGAGGGTTCACATTTCTTGAATTGATGATGGTGCTTTCTGTTGTTGCTGTCATGACAGCGATTATCATTCCTCTTGGCGACAAGTGGATCAAGACGAATTCTGAAAGGGATGCCATCCAAGCGCTCATTGCTTCTATCCAAAATATGCAGGCTTATTCAATGGCGCATCATGTTGTCACGGGAATGAATTTCCAATATAACGGAACCGAGTACTATACCTGGACTTCCGGTCAGCCCGAAGTTTCTAGAACACGCTTTCCGGTAGGGATGCGGCTTGCATCATCAAGCCGTCTGAAGTCGGTGGAATTTCACGCCAATGGTGATATTATCCATTCCGGAACAATGACACTTTTGACAAGTACGGGTGCAACGGAAATACGACTGCAATTTCAGCGAGGAAGGATGATTATCTATGAATGAGGAGGGATACTCATGGCCAGAAGCAATTCTGACTCTAGCGATTGTCATGCTAGTTTTTGGCACATTGCTGCCATTCGCATCTGCAATAACGGCTCAACTGCAACTGAAAAAGTTGGAAATGTATGCCGCTGAAACCGCTTTACAAGGTGCAGTTTATTTTAAAGCGCACGGTCTGACTGGTGGGATACGTCGATTTGAAAAGGTGGATTTTCATTGGGCAATCGAGGGCCAGTCAATTTGTGTATCCTACAAACCTGAAGTAGAAGAACTGATAAAATGCGTAAGTTAGGAAAGCTGGATGAGAAGGGGTATACATTTACTGAAAGCATTTTTCAATTGATCATCATGGCGGTTTTTGTTCAGTTTTTACTGTTCTTTTTCATATGGAAAGGAACAATCGAGGAGCAATACTCAGACTACGCTTCAAGGGAATGGGAATTATTCTCAGCGGATTTACAGTATTTATTATCTGAAGTAAGTGAAATCCAATTACCGTTCAGGAATCATCTCCAGATGAATACTGTCCAAGGGGTGATAGATATTGATCAGAGCGGTACGGTCATTCGAAAAAGGGTTAGGAGCGAAGGACATATACCGCTCTTGACGAGCGTGCGTTCGGTGAGCTTTAAGTTCGATGGAACCGAACTGATTGCTACAGTGACCATGGTGGATCATTCCGTTAAAGTGAGGGGGTTTGCCGTTGGACTCTATCCGGAATGAGGATGGCGCAATGCTTGTCGCTACGATTATTTTATTATTTTTTGTCAGTCTCTTTCTTTTCACCCTCGTTTCATGGCATGATAGTCTACTTGGTAATAAAAACAATAAATTCAAATCTATGTTTAAATATAATGTGAAAAATAATTTTCCTCACATCACGAAGTGATGTAAACCGTTGATACTTCAATGTTTATAGAGGGAGGTTTGTTGAAGAAGGAAATTATGGTATTAACTTGAAACTAAAAAGGTGTAAATTCGTCTAATTATTAGAATCAAAATTGGGAGGTTATGATGAAAAAATTCAAGCATATATTTTCTTTTTCGATTTTGGTATTTATTTTTGCTTTGAGTGGTTGTTTAGAGAAAACAGAAACAGTAAAAGAAGAAGATTGGAATATAAGTCCTTCTTTTTCAATTTCTAAACCAGGTCCAGACGGAAAAGATGTACCTTATGGTTTGAAAGGGATTGAAGGGAAACTGGCTATTGTTGATGGTTCAGTTATTGCGGGGACAGATAATAAGCAATTATTTCACTTTTGGGGAGGAACACCAGAAAAAACGGAACAACTTTTTAATAAACAAGTGAAAGTGATTGGAACAAGTAAAGAAAACGGAAAAAAAGTGACAGCTTTTGAAAGTTCGATTGGTGTCCCCAATGAAGAAATAATAAAGCCACCGCATCATTACGCTGAATCAGTAGGATATTTGAATTTACCTTCAAAAGGAATTTGGAAACTGGATGCTTATATTGAAGATAAATTGTTTGGTAGCATCATAATTGATGTTCAAGAGAAATAGACATGATTAATTTACTAACGGGTGCTTTACTTCGAGAAGAAGTAAAGCCCTTTTCCTTATTGAACTAAAGGTGCAGTTTAGTTGAAAAGTGTATAGAACAAATAAGTAACTTATTTTACCTTAGTCAGTCTAATGGTACGAGGAGGGATAACGTGAAAGTACCAAGATTGTTTTTTAGTTTGGTTTTTTTCGTAATATTAACTGCTTATGGATGTTCCAATTCATCAGGTACAGGGAAATTAGAAGAAGTTCATAGCACTGGAAATCCTGATGCAAAAGAGATTTTAACATTAGACGCTGAAGCCGACATATTTCAGTTTGAAGGTGTAATTTATAAGACTGGAATTGATTGGGTTGAAGAACTGACTCTAACAAAAGGCAAGCAGGTAGGGGAAATAAAAACAAGAAATGATGCAAATATGGATTTCGAAGACGAGATGTCGAATAAACTTCCTGTTGGTGCAAAGATTTTTTCCACCAAAGAAAGAGGAGATATTTTAATTGTTGAATCTGAAGGAGAAGTCAAAAAATATCTTGTAATCGTTGAAGGATAAACAATATGTCTTGTTAAACTCCCATGAAAATTAAAAAACGCTCAAAAGCTATAAAATTGCATAACAAAAGAGGCTCAGAAATAGTTTTTTTAAAAAAGGCTGAGCCTTCAGAATGATTATATTAAGTTGATAGTTAGAACAGGAACCAACTCCATTCTTCTTAGAATACAGGCAAGGCTGGTGCAATAACCAGAGTAGGATTAATCTCCCATGAGTGCTACTCGTATAGAGTGCGACATTCTGTGATGCACCGTGGTCGTTGGAGTCAGACTAACGGATGGGCTCAATGGCACCATAGTTGATCGACCTTCTTCGCCAGCCATACGAATCTATACCCGTTCTTAAACAATTTTCATCCTCTGTGGTGTAGCGCTGGTTTTGCGCTACATGGATGGCTAACGGGTGCTGGTTTAGTTCAAAAAGGAGTAATGCCTCTTTTCTTCTTGAACTAAAGTGGCAGAATAGTTCAACAAGGTTAATGGTTATTTAAGGTGAAAAGTAGAGGGAGGAAAAATGTATGAAAACAAGAGTGATTTTAGGGATAGTGTTGACTCTGACGCTAATAGGATGTTCCAATACTACCAAGATTGCATCGGAACCTCCAGCCACTTCAACAATTCTAGATCAACAAGAACCAGATAAGCCATACACCAAGGATGACGCAATCGCGGCATTCAAGAAGGACAAGGATTATAGCAACTATGAAATATCCGATAATGTATTGGTGGAAGATGATAAACTACCACTGTTAAAGGCGGTCATTTCCTTCCATGACCATGAAGCGAACACAGATTCCAATCTTGCTTTTGTTTACGGTGATACGATTCAACGAGTGGGTTTTGCAGCGAATGAAGTAGATGGTGTAAAAACTTACGAAATTGCGGATAATAGTCAATTAACTTATGTCGGGGATGGTGCCGTAACAACATCAATTCGTAAAATAGAAACGAATGAAGTAATAGACTATAAAATTACCTTCTCATATGATGAATCAACATCAACAACGAATTTTAAGGTTGTAGCGGAGAAACCAACAAAATGAGTGGAATGAACTTAAACTAATGGGTGCTTTACTTCGAGAAGGAGTAAAGCCTTTTTCCTTATTGAACTAAAGGTGCAGATTAGTTCAAAAAATTGAATGTGCAAAATCTAATTAATGGGATATGAATTGATTTTTAAATTAGGGGGTGGTATCACTTGTTAAAAGTGATGAGGGGTATTTTTGGGGGATTGTATTCAGTTTATCAATGTACTCACTCATAACTGATAAAAACCAGTTAATTCCTCATATATTGTTTTTCTTTGGTGCAATGGTATTGGTTATAGGGATTTCTGAACTAAAAGAAAAACGAAAGACAAATGCAATAATATCTTTCCTTGTATCTGCTTTTGTCCTTTTTGTTTTTATTAATATGTTTAATGCTTTTCACTAACCGGTGCTTTAATTCAAGTAAAGGAACTCTTTTGGGTTCCTTTTTTTGTTGCAAATAAATCAGTGAACATAACCGTGTTCATATTCACTGGAGGTTAAGGGGTGTTACATATATACTGAATAGTAAGCTATCAATGTATAGAAAGAGAGAGGATATTTTGCATTTGCATTGTAATAAAGAATAGTTGGGAGTGATTATATTGATAAAAGACAAGAAACTTATATATTTTGCCCTAATACCTTTTTTTATTTCAATAGCATTAAATTTCCCCTTCCCACATAAAAACCCTTATGGTGAAGCAGGTGTTTCGGTTTTGAATATTCCTGTTACATCAGTAAATGGATTCCATTATATTGGAATTGCCTCGTTATTGTTACTAATTGCAAGTCTTTATTTACTAGTGAAATCATTAAAGAAGTATCATGTTAGATTCGTATTGATTGCGATTATGGTAGCAATATTTGCACCTCTTTTCATAGCCGGTACTTTTCAAAAAACGATTGCAACTGGCATTTACGCAATATCCTATCAAAGTGATAAAAGTACTTGTAAGTTTGAAATGAAAAATGAAACAACACTACATGGGGTATGTGAACTTCCTTTTGAAAATTACAGTAGAAATAATACCCAATTCACCATTGAATTTTATGAACGCTATCCACTAGAGAAGAATGTACGAATGGTATCACTTATGAATAACGATGCTCCATATGAGGTCAGGTTAAGAGGAAAAGAACGTAAACGAGTGATAATAGAGACAGATATTGATGTGTCGCAGATGGAAAACCACATAGAAGGTGGTCAGGCAAGATTTGTCTCAATTATTATTAAGTCAGGAGAAAAAACAAGGAATCTATGAGAGTAGTATAAAAATATAATTAAGCTAACGGGTGCTTTACTTCAAGAAAGGGTAAAGCATTATCTCTTATTGAACTAACGAAGCAGCATTCCTGTTTGAAGGAATTGCGCCATCTTGAAAG
>CAWJLH010000014.1:0-36866 GCA_963843665.1 uncultured Caryophanaceae bacterium | reverse complement strand
GCGGTCGAAAAAGTATTCACGCGTTTCTATACGGAAGTATCGAGTAGAACGAATACCGAAGCAAGTGGGTTAGGCCTTTATCTCTCGAAAAAATTAGTTGAAAAAATGAATGGCAACATGGATGCCGAGCTGAAGGGAGATTGGTTTATACTGACAATCCGACTGCCCATCAACAGAAATCAGGTGTAGTATACGGAATTTCTCTTTTGCCTCATAGACAAAGAAGTCAACCCTATCAAACTAGGGTTGACTTCTTTACATAGGTAAAGTATTTTTACTGGATTAGCATACAGGCACCAACACATTCCTTGCCCATTTGATCAAGAATGATAAAATGGAATAAATAGGAGACTCATAGAAAGCGGGTGTATGCGATTGAAAAAAGTAGTCACTTCCTTGCTAACAATCTTTCTTATGTTTTCGTTGTTGCCCCTAGCTAAGGCGGAGACGGAATATCCGCCCTATAACGACCCGATCCCATTCAAAGATATGCAGGGTGGGCACGGAGCGATGTGGGACATTTTGTTCTTGTACAAGAAGGGTATTATCGGGGGCTATCCGGATGGCACGTTCCGCCCGAATGAACCGATCACCCGTGCACAAGCTTCCTCCATGCTTCTCAGGGCGATGGCTATTCCGCTACAGGAAAACCCGACTGCCAGCTTCAAAGATGTGTCTAAAAAGTCGACGCACTATCGGACGCTTGCAACCATTAACGATAAGGGAATTCTTCGTGGAGAAAACGGCTATATGCGACCAGCGGAACCGACGACGCGTGCCCAAATGGCAGCCATCTTGCGCCGGGCATTCGACCTTCCATTGGAGCAGAAACCGATTTTCAGGGATGTCTCGCCGTCTAACTGGGCCTTCGCCGATATCAATAGCGTGGCGCTGAATCGGATTGCGGGCGGCTACCAGGACGGCACGTTCAAACCAGGAAATCCGGTCACGCGGGCCCAATTCTCTTCTTTCCTTGCACGCGCGATTGATGACAAGATGAAATTGCCGGAACCGATCTCCTATGTCAGCCAGAAGGGGATCGTGGTGGAAGAGAGTGGATTCCAATACACCATCAAAGACGAAAAGCTCGTGAAAATTGATAAAAAGACAAAAGAGGAAACCGTACTGTTGACGGAATGGGATTTCCCGACTCAAGATGGATTGTTTGACGTCCATTTGGAAACAGGGTTTCCGATTATCCTTCAGAACGGCATGATTTATGTCCCGTACTGGGCTGCTGTATCCCAAGGGACCAATATACCCTATAGGTATGGCGTTTTCCAGACGAATACGCAGGGCGGAAATTATTCAATCTTGGATGTGGGTGATGCAGGCCAAGCAGCGAGCATGCGGAATTTCAGCGTCCACGGGCATGACTACTATTACACCGTAGAGAAGAAATTGCGGGTGTTCGATTACAATCCGACATTCGACGATGCTGTAAATGTGGACCAGACATTGATCCTCTATCATCAAAGTCCTTTCACAATGGAACCGGTGAAAATGAAGGAATTCGACGCACGCGTCATTTTCGAACTACTGGAAGGATCCACGAGATTTTCAACAAACGTGACGCAAAATAATAAGTCCGTCAAATTCGATGCCAGCACGATGTATTATTTCAATAAAAAAGGTGTATTTTCATACGGTTTACTGGACGGAAAAACGAAAAAACTATCCAGTATCCAGGCAAAGGATATGAAGTTGGCAGTTACGTCGGTTGAAATCATTGACTTGAATGGAAAGAAACATTCGTTGAAAAAATGAACAGGTTCAGGCAGGCATCCCGGGGAAGGGGTGTCTGCTTTTTTGTATAGGTTGCCAAGCAATCTTTACATAGGCACTGAAAAGAGGGCGTCCATCCTTGTAGGATTAACGCCCTCGATAATAGAAGATTGTTTCGCGGTGCATGGCTATTTTTTAACATCTAACATATTTGCGTTTGAATCCAATCTTTCCTCTATCTACTTCTTTTTGAATGCTTTCGTAAGCGTTTAGGATGCTGCTTTTTTTCTTATCCCGTTTGACTTCTACAGTACCGATTGCATTTGCGGTCTCGACGGCCTTTTCATGGAGCGGCAAATAGGAAAACCCCACGGTGTATAGAAAATTATTCATAGAGGATTTCGTTCGTTCTGGTGAATTGTGAATCGTATTTTTCACACTATCAAGCATATTGGAAATCTTGCTCTCTGAAAAATCAACGTCTGGTCGATTCCCTAAAAGCCAACAGTAGCAGCTCCAGCCCGCTGACATTCTAAGCTCATCACCGCTTGCGATCCATTTATCAGCAACTTCTCGAGCGATATCTGACTCTGATAAAGTTACGGCCACTACATAATCGGACAGCATATAAAAATACGCCGCATCCATCCAACGATTATAATCCGACTCTGTCATGGCTTTTGGATCTGCGATAATGCCTGCAAAGTACATGGCGTCGTAGTTCCCTGTGGCATAGAGCTCATCAGCTAAAGGCTGATTTGTTTTTATTTTCTTTGCGATTGGTTTCATAGCACCCGTAGCCACGCCGAAAAGCGGCTCGTGTGCGCCATTGGATATGTACATTTTTTTCATTCGTTCCTTGCCAAGGGCTTCAAGCTCCTGCATAACTATATCCAAATTCATCGTTTAGCACGTCCTTCTTTTTGGATTATTCCCCATTACATACATCCCCATTATCCTATAACAAACACTTACTATCTGTCATCAAAACCACTTGGGGACGCCGTTCTCGAACGGATGCTATTCAGAAAATGCACAGCAATTGCACCATATACAGGCAACGTTCGTTATTGCGTCATTCTTCGATCATTTCTGCGCAGATTTGCTCTGGATTGTCGCATTGCGCGATTTCCCGGGAAAAGATTAATGTCCGTGAAGAAACCGGTTACATTTTCAAATGGTATGATTTACTTATCCTCTTGTAAGCGTAGAGATAACCTCTGCAATCGTACTCGTTAATTTTTAATCAACTAGTACGGCCTTATAAATCCACTTTTCCCTGCCTTCATGCCACTTATCAAGAGTAGTAGTGTTGCGATGATGAAAATGAACATAGGTGCTGTCCAGTTGTCCGTGAAATCGTGTAAGGAGCCGAAAAGGACGGGACCCAAGGCGGCAAATGAATAGCCAATCGATTGAGCCATACCTGATAATCCCGCCACTTCATAGGGGGTTCGGGTTCGTAAGGTAAAGAACATCATGGCAAGTCCAAATGATGCACCGCCCGCAATGCCGATCATAATCATCCAAAATACAGTAAGGGATGTAGCACCCGACAAGATTCCTCCGTATCCAATTAAATACAGCAACGCTACACCAACAACAATCGGGCGCTGATCTTTCATTTTATCGGCAATAATTGGAATGATAAACGTCATTGGCAGTTGAAATAATTGGAGCAGTGATAGCATCCATCCTGCTTGACTTGCGCTAAGTCCATCTGCTAGTAACACTTCTGGAAGCCAGGCAGCAGTTGTATAAAAGAGCAATGATTGCAACCCCATGAAAAACGTGACACTCCAAGCAATAGGTGAACGCAACAGGGAGTTGTTTTTTTCTGTTTTTACGGAGGGGGATGAAGACATGCCCGCATGCAGTAACCGTTTATGCTTTAGCTGTGGTAACCAAACGAGTAGTGCAACGAAACCTAAAACTGCCCATATGCCTAGTGCCCCTTGCCAGCCAAAGCGTGTTCCATTTGCAATTGGAACAGCGACACCTGATGCTGTTGTTGCAGATATATTCATGGACATTGTGTAAATACCCGTCATTAACCCAATATGCAATGGGAAACTTAGTTTCAATAAGCTTGGTAATAATACATTCGCAAAGGCAATGGCGACACCTATGAGAAAAGTTCCTGTCAGTAGAAAGAGTACCGAGCCAAGAGAGCGTAAGAGAATTCCAGCTGTTACTAGAATAAGTGAGCCGAATAATGTGATTTCCAAGCCGAATCGGCGAGCTAGTCTTGGAGCGAATGGTGAGATAACTGCAAAAGCTAGCAAAGGAATCGTCGTGAGAAAGCCTGCCAACAGATTCGAAATCCCTAAGTCATCTCGAATCGGACCAATAATTGGACCAACGGATGTTAAGGGAGAACGAAGCGTGAAGCCAATGAAGAGTATCCCGATGACTAAAAGCCAACTACTTTTAGAAAAATTTAGTTTTCTTGTTGTATGTACATCTAGCTTTTTCAAAAAAATGCCTCCAATAGTTCTTTCAGGGTATATTAGTAAACTATAACACAATTTAAATAGATGAACAGAACAGGGTCGTCTGTCCGAGAAACTGCTGCAATCCCATGGAAAAACGTCCGCAAACTAATTATTTAGTTTAACGGACGCTTATATGGTTTAATCTTAATGATTTTCACCTGTCATTAAAGTTGTTTTTGAAAGGCTGGAAGGTTTAATCTGAAACATGTACCTTTTCCGACTTCACTACTTACTTCAATGGTACCGTTCATTCCTTTGACAATACTATAAGAAACCATTAGTCCAAGCCCAGTACCTGTTTCTTTATTTGAAAAATAGGGTTGCCCAAGACGTTTAATTTGTTCTTGTGACATTCCAACACCTTGATCACTAATTTCAATTTTGACTGTATTTTCGAAACCAGACAAGTGAATTTGAAGCTTACCCCCTTCTGACTTCATCGATTCAATTCCATTTTTCATAACATTGATCAAACATTGTTGGAACTTTTTTCTTTCGCCAATCGACATAAATTGATTTTGCTCTGGATCGTCTATTTTTTGCTCTATTTCAACTCCGCTCATTGTGGCTAAAGGACTAATCACATAGATAGCTTGTTGTATTTCTTTATTAATATTAATCTTTTCATTTTTTTCTAAAACTGGTTTAGCAAAGGTTAAATAATTATTGATGATATCGGTAGCTCGATCTAATTCTTTTAAAGTAATACTCACGAATTCCTTTCTATTTTCAGAGGAAGTACCATCATCAGATAATAATTGAATAAAACCTCTGCTTACTGTAAGGGGGTTCCGAACCTCATGTGAAATACTAGCTGCCAAGTGGTGAACCATTTGGAATTTTTCTGCCTTAATTAAGTTTTGCAATAAACTAGAGTAAGTACGAATCCCTTCCCATAAGATCGTTGAAATAATAATTCCCAATATATTAATACTATAAAATTCCAACAGAAACGAACCTGCTATATAATCCGGGAGGAAAATGAACTCCAATAGTTTCCAAACTGTCATTCCGGTGATCAATAACGACACTGATAGTAAAAGTTTTTGCTTCAAATTCATTTTTAAATAATAGTTGGAAAGGATACAAGTTGCAATTCCGATAATAATAAGTACTACGGCTGCTGTATAAAAACCCAGTCCTCCCATTGCGAAACGAACAAGAAGAACGATACCTAATTGTGTCAACCCCAGTTTATAACCACCATATAGACCACCTAAAATAAATGGAACATAGCGTAAATCCCAAAAACTACTTTCGTTTGTATATACCGGAAATACCATACACAAAACAAGAGTGACAATAGGGAATAGAGCAATCTGCCAATTCTTTAATTCTTTTGAACGGTAAGCGTAGGTAGTTATATGTAGAATTTGTAATAAACAGAGAGCTAGTAGGATAAATAGAAAATTGATGAGCAAATCTTTTGTAATAAGATCCATGTGAGCACCGTTCCCTTACTTTAGTGAATAATCTTACAACTTAGTGCGTGATTGACCAAATTTAGTGTCATCATCATCAATAATCAGCCGGTTATCAAAGGCTTTTTTGCGCCTTTTTCCACTTGAATTGCAATTTCTCGCAGAGAAGCATGCGTTAAAAACCTTAGATTTGGCGAGTTTACTGTAAGGTTGTTTGTTCCTAGGTATGTGTAACCATCTGATCCAGCAAGACTTGTACGCATCGGAAAAATCTGCCACGACATTCAATTCCTTAGGACGTGCTCCTGCCGATGGTTCTTTCCGATGAAGCGTGATATTTCCTTTTAAGTTAAGCGGAGCACAAAATCTCTTATCCTACTTTTCTTACAGGGAACGTTTGACGTTTCCTGTAAGAAAAAATAAGCACGGTCACCAACCATGATATCATTGGTGCAGTTTTTACAAAAGGGTATAATTGATAAAATGCCTAGAATTTTGAGAGAAAGTAGATTTAATCCTAAATTCCTCATCTTCTGAATTGGGAGTGCGGGGTGGAGCAGGAAAAGAAAGTATTGAATCACATCAATCTATTACGTATGTACTTAAACTATAAGGTGGATTACTGAATGAAGGAATAAACATATAAGAAACGAAAATTAGACGTGCTATCAAGATTGTCCAGACTAGAGTAGTTTGGAACTTTAGATACCTTCATTTGTAACCTCTATTATAGAAGGAACATATTAGATTAGAAGAAGGTGGTCATTATGGCGATAATACTACCATGCAAAAATAGCTAGCAACTGGAAACGGCAGTACTGGTTATGCAGGAGTGGGAAGTTCACTTTGAATGGGAAGAAGTTAATTGGCACCATCTAGAAAAAAGAGGAGTAGAGGAAGGTTTATCGCAGGATAAAATTGGGCGGTTGTATGACTGGCTTCAAGATGATAAGTAATAATCCTTAGATGAAAAACAATAGTAGCGAATCTACATCTAGAATTGACGTGAAAGCTGTGAAATATCTTTATACAATGGGGGCGGATTCAATAAATCTGGAAACTAAGTTAATGCTAGATATTGAGGAAGTGTAGTGGTTTCTTCTGAACTGAGTGAAAGAAACTAGACTAACACCGATACACTGATAAAAATATTTAATTCAGTATCTATCGCGATAATCGTCTACCCGAATACTGATGTATGAGAAGCGACCCATAGATAGGTCGCCTTTGGGAACAAGTTACTTGTTTGGTGCTTGCTGTCCCAATTCCAATAGTGCTTGTGCAAGCATACGTTGTTCATCTTTAGATCCAGATTTTAAAAGCTCCATTAACATTTGCAGTTCGTTGCGGGGCTCTTCTTTTTCGACGCTAACTTTGCTAATAGCTAGCTTTTCATCACTTAACCCCCTGTTTTCAAACTCAAATCTTGAAAGCATGTAGATTAACACTCCTTTGCTGTTATTATTCTTGTCATATAATGGTGGTCACGGAGCGACAGATTTTATTTTATCTCTATTATTTGCAGTAATCCCACTTTAGCACTATACGCCCGACCTCCGTTGCTGTGTGTAACCTAACCGTTATTGTCACTAGCCCAAACGATATAGCACCTCTCCACACAGTGTGCATAATGATCATCACCTCGTTGTTATTATCGCCAAAAAGCATGAAAATTACTCTCAAAGCAGAAGCGTGTCCTTTACTATTGGGGTGGGCTCTTTTTTTATTTGTCTAATCGAGCTGGCAAAGCATTGCACTAAGTTATCGAAACTTTTAACTGGAGCGACCGTATAAGTAGTATCTAAGGATTGGTTTGAGGGAGCGGTATTGGAATCCTCCCGAGCCAAAAATTGAATTAGTAGATGTAACGGTTTGACCGTAGATGATCTTAATACGAGAGGGGATTTTACATGAGACAACTGTATATCAAGCAAAAGGTGTTTAGTCTAAGTGGCAAGTTTTCAGTGAAGGATGAGCAAGAGAACGAGGTTTATTTCGTGGAAGGGAGCTTCATGCGAATACCGAAGACGTTTTCGATTGTGGATTCGGCGAGCAATGCAGTTGCATTGATTACGAAAAAGACTTTCAGTTTCCTGCCGACCTTTTTTGTTGAAGTGAATGGCCAAGAAGCTGTGACGATTAAGAAGGAATTCTCCTTTTTGAAAGCGCGTTACTCGATTGACGCGGCGGGTATGGAAGTGCGGGGAGATTGGTGGGACATGGATTTCGAAGTGGTACAAAACGGGGAAATCATCGGAGCCGTCAGTAAGAAGTGGTTCACATGGGGCGATAGCTATGAGTTGAAAATTGTAAATGATGAAATGGAACCTCTCCTCGTGTCGCTTGTCGTGGCGATTGACTGCGCGAAGGCCGACCAGGCTGCCGCTTCTTCGGTGAACTAAAAGGTGAACATCAGGTGCCATGTACTCATTCTTTGAGTGCATGGCACCTTTTTCGATTTTGTTGCCTTCATGAAGCCCGAACCATTCACCCCATCCAATCATTTTTATCTATCTAACATATTATATAAAAAACAATAAGGAGCATTTGTATATGTCAAATAAAAGGGGGTTAAACCTATAGTGATTAAGGCCATAGGTGTCAAGGGAATTGTTGTTATCCATCAGCTATAGCGGCTCATGCGAAGTTGAATATCACTAGATCTTTCTCTCTTACCCCAACTAAACTGCCGTTAATGTAGTACTCTTTTTAGAAAACGGCAAATGAAATGAATGTAAATGTAACTGATTGACATTCAGAAGAGCATATACTACTCTATACATGAGAATATGATTATATGTTCATATATGGATTATAGAGGAGTGTCATAAATGAATGAAGAGCAGAAACAGGATGAGTTGTTATATGAAGGGGAGCAACATTTAGATGAAGAGACGTTGTTTATCGTTTCGCAAACGTTCAAAGCATTGAGTGATCCAACTAGAATTCGTATTTTAAATTTATTATGTACAGGAGAGCATGCCGTCAACGATATTGCGGAGACATTAAATTTAAGCCAATCCAGTGTCTCCCACCAATTACGTTTCTTGAAAAATTTAAGACTCGTCAAATACCGAAGAGCAGGTACATCCTTGTATTATTCGGAAAATGACGATCACGTGATGAATTTACTTAAGCAGGCAATCGAGCATGCTGCACATCATTAATCTAGGAGGAATTGAGTATGGGACACAATCATGGACACGACCATACACATGGTGCAAATAAAAAGGTTTTATTGGTTAGCTTCATTATTATTACGATATATATGATTGTGGAGGCCATAGGTGGATTTCTTACAAATAGTCTGGCCTTGCTAGCAGATGCAGGCCATATGTTAAGTGACGCCATATCGCTTGGGATTGCATTATTAGCCTTTACACTTGGAGAAAAAGCTGCTAACCATAGTAAAACATATGGATATAAACGATTTGAAATATTGGCGGCTGTTCTGAACGGGGTGACGCTGATACTAATTGCAATTTATATTTTTTATGAAGCAATTGAGCGTTTTCAAAACCCACCTGACGTTGCTTCAAGTGGAATGTTAATCATTGCTACAATTGGCTTACTCGTCAATATTTTGGTTGCGTGGATTATGATGCGCGGCGGAGATGTAGAAGAAAACTTGAATATGCGTGGAGCATACTTGCATGTGATTAGCGATATGCTTGGTTCCGTTGGCGCCATTGTTGCCGCATTACTCATCATGTTCTTCGGCTGGGGATGGGCAGATCCACTCGCAAGTGTCATTGTTGCCGCACTCGTATTACGCAGTGGCTACTTTGTTACGAAAGCTGGGCTTCATGTCTTAATGGAAGGGACACCACAAAATGTAAATGTAGACGATGTGGTCCAAACAATCCAAAATACAAAAGGCATAAAGAGTGTTCACGACTTACACGTTTGGTCGATAACAAGTGGATTAAACGCACTTTCCTGCCATGCAGTGGTAGATGACCAAATGTCCATAGCTGAAAGTGAACGATTGCTCCATCAAATCGAACATGACCTTGAACACCAGAACATTCACCATGTGACAATCCAATTAGAAACGTCTGCACATCAGCATGACAATTCGATTTTGTGCAAAGTGAAAGCAGATTCATCTGGACATCATCATCACCATCACTGATAGGAATTGTAATTGAATCAACGATAAAAACGAAACGTTCACGATCAAATAGAAGGCGATGGATGTATGCGCGTTACTCAATTGTCTGCGCGAAGGCCGATCAGGCTGCTGCTTCTTTGGTGAACAAACGTTGAACATCAGGAGCCAGGTACTCATTCGAGTACCTGGCTCTTTTTTTAAAGAGAGATTACTAATTGGCTAGTCATGCGTACTACATTTAATGTTATTAGGCATTTACTTAGTGTGAATTTTCTTATACCCCCATAGTAAACTACCAAAGAACTAATCTGAAAACTAGTCCTAAGTAAACTTCACCAAATAGTCAAATAATTTATACTTAGTGTATAACCAACTCAAATTCAGGAGGCTTGATTCAGAATGAGAAGAAAACCGTTTATCGCATTAGTAATGGCTATTAGTTTATCGGTAGGCCCCCCAGCGGCGTATGCAAAGGAAGCGCCAGCTCTACCTGCTCAGGCACAGCAAGCTTTTGATAATAAAATTGTCAAAAGAATCAATGTGGCTAACATCTATAACGATATTGCTCATCTTTCCAGCGAGCCGCGTGTTGCGGGTACAGAAGCCGAATGGAAGGCAGTTCAGTATATCGAATCTAAATTTTCTTCATTTGGATACGATACCGAAATTCAACCTTTTAAATTTGAAAATTACCAGGAGCCAACGATTTCACTTACTGTAGCGGGCGCAGCACTTTCGCCGGATAGCTTTACCTACACACCAAATGGGGAGGCAACGGGTGAAGTTGTTTACGTAGGACTTGCAAAAGAGGTTGACTTGAAAGGAGTGGACCTTACCGGTAAGATTGCTTTAGTCAAGAGAGGAGAAATCTCCTTCGCTGATAAGGTACTAAATGCGGCACAAGCAGGAGCGACAGCAGTAGTCATCTATAACAATGAACCGGGTGCATTAAATGGAACGCTTGGTGGGCCGAATGATCAGTTTGTGCCAGCTATCGCATTATCACAAGCCGATGGAGAGAAGCTTGCAGCATCGTTAGTTGATGGACAAACTGTAACAGCAACTGTCCAGGTAATGGGAGGCGGCGTTTTAGAGCAAACATCGCATAATGTTGTCGCTGTCAAGGAACCCACGAACAAAAAGAAAGCGACGAACCAGATTATTGTAGTCGGTTCCCATCACGACTCTGTTCCAGGATCCCCAGGTGCCAATGACGACGCTTCTGGAGTAGCTACTTCCATTGAGTTGGCTCGTGTAATGGCAAATATGCCTACTGATACAGAAATCCGCTTCGTGACGTTCGGTGCGGAAGAATTAGGGCTTTTTGGATCCTATGCTTATGTCGATACGTTATCCCCAGATGAGCGTGAGCGGATTGTCGGCATGTTCCAAATGGATATGGTTGGAAGTAGAGATGCTGGTGAATTGGTAATGTTCACAGTGGATGGAGAGAAAAATGCCGTCACTGACCTCGCAGCAGCTGCAGGTGTGAGAACAGGAAATCCACTGAGTTATGGGAAAGAGAGCCGAAGCGACCATGTGCCGTTTTATTACGCAGGTATTCCAGCTGCCTTATTTATTCATGACCCTTCTGAACCTTGGTACCATACACCAGAAGATTCAATTGATAAAATCAGCAAAGAGAAACTACAAGAAACAGCAGAAATCGTTGGTGCAGCAGTATACCAAGTTGCACGTCCTGACACACCTGCTTTAGAAAGAGCAACGGTTTCACCAAAACCGGTTGACTATGAAAAAGTGATTGGTGGACTACAATAAGAAACATAGAAAAAAAGCGGGAGACAATCTCTCGCTTTTTTTGTTTGAATATGTAGAAGTGCTTCTGATTTAAGTTGGCTAGGGATTATTATGCCAAAACAGGATTTTGATTTTGAATTTGCTCCGGGGTCTTTTATTGCATTATTATCGGAAGGGGTTAATAAATTGTTTTTCAAAACTAAAATCTGCGGTTCAAAAAGTTAACCGATAGCATTGAATGAGATTGTGTATATCACGAAACTGATTACCCCTTTTTAGTCCGGTATATGGTCTAGGAGAAGCACATAGAATAGGATAGAAATACTGGCTATTGCTGGATATGGAGGGAATGAGTTTATATGAGTATCAGAATGATTCGGCAGCTGATCAGGTCAAGGCAACAGGAATTAGTCGAACTTGCTGCTTCATTTATTCGAGTTCCATCTGAAAATCCATCGCCCGATTTTGAGAAACAATCTGCAGAAATGGGACGTCATATTAGCCGATACTTAGCAGCAAAAGGGTTCTTAATTACTGAGCACCGCAGTAGTGGAAATGCGCTAGTAACCGTGGTTTGTGATGCTCCTTTAACTAGGGCACCTGGTCCACGACTCCTTTTTTGCGGGCATACAGATGTCGTACCGGCAGGCGATCGTTCGAATTGGACCTTTGATCCTTTCTCGGGAGAAGTCAGGTCAGGGATGCTTTTGGGTCGGGGAGCCTCCGACATGAAAGGCGGTTTGGCATCACTGATATTTGTGGCTGGATTGCTTCAGGAGTTTGCTCCCACTCTAAATTTGAAAGGTAGCCTAGGGTTTATTGCTTCTCCGGACGAAGAGAATGGCGGCATTGAGGTGGCCACTCTCCTGGATCAAGGATTGATCAAGGGAGATGCTTGTCTAATTGGCGAACCGACGCACACCCACCATCCGAATGTTGGTGAAAAGACCATGGCGTGGATGCGGGTGACCATACCAGGTCAGCCAGGACATGGCAGCCAACATCCGCTTTCTGGAATCTCCGCTGTACGAAGAGGAGCAGCCGTGGTCGAAGCACTAGCCAAACTATGGGAGCTCAAAGCAACGCCTCCGGCAGAACTTGGTCAGCTGTTGTACAATACGGAGTGGTTCTTATCTCATCGTCTAGGTAATCCTGTCATGTCACAATTACTTTATCGTCCCTCTTACAATCCAGGTATAATCCAGGGCGGAACAAAGGTAAACGTCATCGCAGACGAGTGCATCATTGAAGTGGATACCCGTGTCCCATACGGTATGACATCCGAGTTTTTACAGGGTGTCGCCAAGAATCTGGTCAGTGCTGTAGCGCCAGGTGCTGTTGTAGAGCCAATTGTCCCCTATAATAACCCGAACTGGACCTTAGAGAATCGTCCAATTGTGCGGTCTATCGAACTGGGGATCCAGCGTGTCCTTGGAATGGAGCAACCTGTCTTCAGCGTACTCTCGCTTGGTTCAAGTGATGCCACTCACTTCCGACGCAATGGCATTGATACCGCCTTTTATGGACCAGGGCTGCAACGCAATATCCATGGGTACGATGAGCAGGTTTCAGTAGAGAGCTTAGTAAATTCTGCCGAGATCTATGCTGAGACGGCAGTCAGGTATCTTAGGTCATGTTAAATCTATTTTCACAAAACACGATTCATTCAGCGAATGAATCGTGTTATTTTTATTTTTTATGGAAGGTGGAAATCATAACCCTATTACTTTAAAGCCGTGGGGAACTGACACCATGACAGTTTTAACATCGGGGCGGGATATGTTCAACGTCTCCCTGCATAAAACTGACGATGGAGTTGACGAACTTGCTCCGCTAGTTCAGGAACAGGGCCATCGACTGTGGTATCACGAATAACATCATGAACGGGAAGGCTTCGAACGCGCGATGGCGTAACCCCCATTTCATTCAACCATTGTGCCAACTGTTCAGACGAACTTGCATAAACAATCCGACCTAAACCAACCCAACCGTGGGCCGCAGCGCACATAGGGCAATGTTCGCCAGAGGTATATACTGTCGCCTTGCTTCTTTCTTCAGGTGTCATGTTACTGGCTGCCCATCGCGCTAAAGCAAATTCAGGGTGTTGCGTATGGTCACCACCCGCAACGTGGTTATGGTCTTCTGCAAGAACCTCTCCGTTGGCCGAGACAAGTACTGAACCAAATGGCTCGTCACCTTGCTCTAGTGCAGTTTTTGCTAATTCAACACATCGTCGCAGGTGCTTCAAATCTGAATCACTTATCATAATTGTATCCTCCTCGTCCTTTTATTTTTTCATCAATATTCCATAAACATGACCCGTTTGCGGAGGACTGATCCTATTTAAAGTCAATCAAATTCATAGGTATTTAGCAAGTGAAAATAATTTGCTTTTTAAAAACAGATTATCTTCTTCATTTATTGGCGAGGAGGGACAACTGTTGAAAAAATATGCCCTGTTATGCTTCTTGGCGTAGTGTGTTCGCAATGTTTATCTCGCCAGGGGAGCTTAACATCTTTAATAGCTGTCTTCGATGATACATGTGGTAACCTTATTCAGATCATGTAACAGTAACTTTATGTTGTGCGGTACAGTATTTTCTTGAAAAAATTAAAACGTTAACCCGGTCCAAATTTTAGGACCGGGTTATACATGTTTATGGTTTAAATTATGCTAAAGGGTAGCTCTAATCTGAAGCCTGTTCTGTTCTGCCAGGCACCGAAAGGGTTCAATGCGTGGATTCATGTTATAGTTAGACAGTACATTTTACAGATAAGTAGGTGAGCGACATGATTGAAGTAAGAACATCTTCACTTAGTGACGGGGAATTTAATAGAGGGGTATTTGCTACTTGTGATATCCGCAAAGGAACAATGGTACACGAAGCGCCTGTCATTGCCTATCCAAACGACCAACACAAGCACATTGAGCAAACGTTAATCGCTGATTATGCTTTTGAGTATGGCATCAATCATTCCGCTATCCTTCTTGGGTATGGGATGTTGTTCAACCATTCCTATGAGCCAAATGCAACGTATGATATCAGTTTTGAAAAGCATACGTTTAACTTCTATGCGCATACAGATATCAAAGCAGGGGAAGAAATTTTGATCAATTATAATGGTGACGTGGATGACAAAGAACTGTTATGGTTTGATCAGGAGCAAGAAAAATAGGCCAGATGAACGTTATTAAAGACAAAAACAGCCAAATTGAGGCTGTTTTTCTTTTTGCATGGAATGAAAATAGCTTAGCCATTTCCTTTAACAGTTGTAATGGCTGAAAGACATATGCTAAAATAAAAACCAATACTAGTGAAACGGAGGTTTTCCTTTTGACAGCATCAATGAGACTTAGAATCCAAGTTTTGAACCGTTAATTGAATACGTTCAAAATCTCTGCCTATGTGCAGGGGAATAGGGATTGGTCTGTCTATTTGAGGAAAACTTGATTTATCATTTAGAAAGAGGGAGGACGAGTCTGCCCTCTTTTTTGCTGTCTAAAAAACATAGATGAACAACAAACTTTTCCAGTAGGGTAGGACCTTGCCGTTTTGAACTTGCAACATTAATTTGATAAAGGTCGTGAGTAGATGAATTCTGCATATGAAAACTGGAAGAGGAATATTATTATCTTTTTAGGAAGCCAAACGATATCCCTTTTTGGCTCTTCGCTAGTCCAATATGCGATTATGTGGCATATTACGTTGACTACACAGTCTGGGATGATGATGACATTGTTCATCATCTGTGGTTTTATCCCGACTTTCTTATTATCACCGGTAGCTGGTGTATGGGCGGACCGCTATAACCGGAAGATACTGATTATCGTATCGGATGGACTTATCGCGATGTCGACGCTAACCCTCGCCATCTTGTTTTTAATGGGATATGACTCGATTTGGCTACTGTTTGTCATGGCTGCAGTCCGTGCGATCGGGGCGGGCATCCAGACCCCGGCTGTCGGAGCGATATTGCCACAAATTGTCCCCGAGGATCAGCTGACGAAAGTGAATGGAATAAATGGGAGTCTGCAAGCAATCATCATGTTCGTGTCTCCGATGGTCAGTGCGGCGTTATTGTCGATGACTTCCCTTGAAGTGATTTTCTTCATCGATGTGATCACCGCGGCTATCGCGATTTTCACGTTAGTTGTATTTTTGAAAATTGTAGTGCATGCAAAGGCGGCTGAAAAACAGACAACGAGTTATCTCAGCGATTTTAAGGAAGGCTTGTCATATATTCAGCAGCATGCGTTTCTGAAAAAGTTCTTTCTCTTTTTCGCGTTTTTCTTTGTGTTGATGGCACCTGCCGCGTTTTTGACGCCGTTGCAAGTGGCGCGTAGCTTTGGTGATGATGTGTGGCGCCTGACCGCAATCGAAATCGCATTTTCGATTGGAATGATGGCAGGTGGAGGCATCATTGCCGCTTGGGGCGGTTTTTCCAACAGAGTGCATACGATGACACTTGCGAGTGTGTTGATGGGGGTTTGTACGTTTGCATTGGGAATTGTCCCGATTTTTTGGATCTATTTGATTTTCATGGGTGTGTTTGGCATTGCAATGCCGATTTTCAATACGCCGACGATGGTATTAGTCCAGGAGAAAGTGGATAGTAATTATCTGGGGCGGGTCTTCGGTGTGTTCGGGATGATTTCCACTTCCATGATGCCAATCGGGATGCTTATCTTCGGCCCTATTTCGGATGTTGTGAAAATCGAATGGTTACTCGTAGGAACGGGGGTCCTCATATTGATCGCCGGCATTTTCTTGGGCCGGAGTAAAGTGTTACTCGAGGCAGGAAAACCTACTGCGAAGGAACTTTCCGAGTAGATATTGACCGCTCGATGTACTAGCATCGAGCGGTCTGTTTTATTGTTATAAACAGGCCATCTTCGGCATGTGTACCCAATTGGTCTTCCGTAGCCCAGTTTAGTACATGCATGGGGAAGTGCGAATCCACTACAATTTAGTCGGCGAGGATCAATCGCCCTCTTCTAAAAACAACGAAAAAAGCATGATCCCTCATGATGGATCATGCTTTTTCCTTACCCCTCTAAAAGGGGCGCACTCGGAAAATTTGATAGTCTTTTTTAATTCTCAAAACTGTTCTTCCTGACGATCATTCCTTTACGCCCGTCAGTGCAGTTTGAGTGAGCTGAACTGCTTCACCAATTCACAGACATCCATCTGCAATCTGCTCCTTGTGCAGTCAGTCTTCAAGTTGCACTTCCACAAAAAACTTAACCTCTACTGCTTGGTTAACACCTAGTGGTCGAAACCTTTCAATACGGTTCCCGACGCGTGTCCATTCGCCAGCAAAGCAAATTTTCCGCCAAGGCTGTGCATGTCATCGTCAGAATCACTTGTAGGTAGCTCGTCTACAAGAATCATCCTCCGGTAGTTCCGCCTTGTAATCTATGTATACCCGCAAATAATCCTGTTAAACCACTTTCATACGACTTTTTTTCAGATAAATGAGAGTATCGAACTGAATAGATATTGAGGTGAGAGGAACTAACTCCGATTCACTTGAAGAGATTTTTGCAAGCGAATAATCTCATTCTGAATGCTTGGGAATGAATCTATTTCAGGAACGTTTTTATTAGATGGCGATTGTTTTCGTCCGGCAGCATTTGCCATAGTTTCGCAAACATAAAGCAGTTGGGCGAGCTTTTCCTCTGAAAGAATTGGACGATTCTCTACTTTTGAGCAATTTTCTAATAAATACCCTAATTGCTCGATGGAAAATAGTACGGGCCAATAATAATCCAACATCTTTTGATTGTCTGGAATCTCACCCGCCGCGGTCGTATAGAGTGTTTTTAAATTAATGATATTTGTTTGCATTTTTTTAACTTCACTGCTCTCTTCGACATTCAATCCACCTCTGTGGTCTGAGAAAAGGAGTAATAATAACTGTGCTTGACTTCGGATGGTCTTGGTTACTAAATGAGGTAGACGGCTAGACGCATTCCTTCTTCCTACAAACCATACGCCAATTAAGCCAATAACGCACCCAATTATTACATCAATTAATCTAGCTGAAGCGAAATATGAAAAATCGAGGCTTCCTTGACTTGTGCTTTCAGCCATAAGTAACGCATTCGGTGTGAAGAACATTGCAGCTAGCCCGTAGTTTTTCACAATAAAAAGCTCGGTAATAAACGTCAATAATAGAATAAATAGAGCAATGATGTATCCAGATGGCTGTATAGCAAGAATGAAGCTAGCAATTAGAATACCCACGATTGTACCCATTCCTCTTTGAATCGCACGATGATAGGTAGCAACAATCGTTGCACCTGACATAACGGCAACACAAGATAATGGCACCCAATAGGAGCGCGCTAAATTAAATTCAAAGGCGATGATTGCTGCGATAATCGTTACTATACAGAATCGTAATGCAGTGATAAATACAATTGAATTCTTGTCAAATGCTTCAGCAAAAATCATCTTAAGGGATGGTTTAGAAATGCGTATCGCTTTGTTAATTTTTGATGTATGTTCATTCATGATTGCGTCCGCATCATATATTTTTACGAATAATGTAGCAACATTTTCATTCATTACTTCTGGCTGGAGGATTTCTTTATATTCCCGTTTAAACGCATCCTTACTATCCAGTGAAATCGTCATTTCCCGAATCGTTTGACCTAGTTCGGGTGGTAATTTTGAATGTGCCTCTGAAAAGTTTTCGAGTATATACAAAAATATCTTGTTGGCATGCTCATTATATACATACAGTCGATTAAATAAATCTGTTTTTTTCCAAGGAATATAACCTACTGCAAGTGTTTCTTCTGCTTCTTTTAAAACGGACATGACTCGAAACTTTGACTCATTAAATTTCTCTGTACCAACTGAATCAACAAATGCAGCAAGTTCTAAATAGACTCTTTTTACTACACCTGTCTCAGGCCCATGAGGTTTAAAAAACCAACCGATCATTGCAATAACCCACGATAGCATTCCACCTGAAAAAACGAGACCAGCCCGTACTGGGGCAAGTTCTGGATTAACAGGCATACCTGTTGTCATTGCAAAGACTAAAACAAAAAACATAGCAGATGGCCCGGTGATTCGTAAAGCCCCAAAAATAAAAATAGCTGTTGCTCCTATAATCCCCATTAAAATAGCTGTTGCAAGTGGGTAAGGTGCAGCAAGTGTCCCAAGTGCTGAAACCAAAGTCATACCAAGTACAACAAAAAACAGCTTTTTTGCATTTTGAGCATATGGAATATTGAAAACGTAAAGGTAGGTGAATCCCCCCATACCGGCTAGTAGCCCATATTCAAAATTGCCAAGCAATAATCCGATAATTACTGGCAAGCCTGCAGCTAACCCTGCACAAAAAGCTTTTACCCAAGGAAACGGCTTTCGATTCACACGCATGGCCTGTTTAAATAGAGATGGGGATTTAGCAGAGACTGATTTACTTGTTACCTTCATACGATGTCTCCTTTTCTAAATGCATAAAAAATATGTGCGGCAATATATGATCAGGCTATATTAGTGTTGAATCTTCATCACTACATAAAAGGTACCATATCGTTAACCACAATTAAACATGGTAACCAATAATCACTCAACTTATAATGAATGGCTATTTGGGGTTTTGAATGCCTGTACGTCACATTACTCAGAAAAAAAGGGCAATAACATGGATGAAAATAAGAAGTAAGTCGTGGTTAACTTCTGAATTTATTTTTTATGTATGTAGTTGAAAGGTCATAAATGCACACAGCACCGTTCGATATTGAAACAACGAAAAAAGAATAATCCCTCATGTTCCAAAAGCTATTCAAACAGGAAAACGTGAAAGAATATGAAATCTGGGGAGCTACTTCTTATTCGGTAAATCAGATGCGGATGGTAAACCCAATGTATACATAGGAGAGGCCGAGAATTGCTATGGAACGCCTTTAACTTTGGTGTTTTAATTTTGGAATAGGGATTGAACGAATCTGATTAAATTGGATACAAAAACGAGGGTTTTCCAGGTATGTAAACGTTAAACTACCTAGCTAAAAATGAAGTGCCTATTTCCAAATTATTTTGGAGATAGGCACTTCATTTTTAAATGTGTTGATCTACAAGAATAGGGTTTCCATCTGGATCTTCAATTGTAAAACTCGCAGGGCCTGCGCTGGATACGTCGGCTTCAGTCAGCATTTTAATTCCTTTTGCTTTCAAACGTTCTTGAAGATCTCGAATGTCCGTATACGAATCGAGATTTTTGGCATTTTCATCCCAGCCAGGATTGAAAGTCAGAATGTTTTTTTCGAACATTCCTTGGAAGAGCCCAATGATGCAACTTTCATTCTTCATAATAAGCCAATTTTGGGCGATATCCCCTCCGAAAACTTGAAATCCTAGGTCTTCGTAAAAAGATTTTGATTTATGAATGTCTTTGACAGGTAGACTAACAGAGAATGCGCCAAGTTTCATGCATCCACCTCCTAATAATTTGAAAAAATTCACATATAGTAAGTGTATCTCAGTTCTTTGACGTGAACAACATTTACCAGATGTAATAGAAGGGGATCCAGAAGTTCTAAGCTTCGGTATTAGCTTCTCCGCAATTCCAACGCAATTTGAATTAGACGACGTACTATTTATGCATTAAAGATTTTTCAATGCATCTGGGATCGCTGTATCACCGGCAACAAGATCAAATGAGCGTTTAAAGGTATTCTCTTCATTTAATACTGCTACAAGTGTTTTAGCGACATCTGCACGTGGTATCGATGCGCGTTGTAAGTTCTCTCCCGCAGTAACTTTTCCAGTTCCATTCTCATTTAATAAGCCGCCGGGGCGTACAATTGTATAGTTCAGATTACTTGCAACAAGTGCCCTATCTGCAAAGTGTTTAGCAACCATATAAGGTTTAATTGGGCTATTCGCCCAGCTGTCCCTGTTATGTGCCTGAATTGCACTTACCATGACATATCGATTTGCGCCTACTTTCTCCGCAGCTTCCATCGATTTTACAGCCCCATCCAAATCGACTACTACTGTTTTGTCCGTGCCAGTATGACCACCCGAACCGGCAGTGAAAATAACCGCATCACAGCCTTGTGCAGCGTTGGCAATTTCATCTACAGAACCTTCCAAATTAGCTACAACTGCTTCTACCCCTTGTTCTCTAAGAACAGCCATCTGAGCATCATCACGTACCATTGCTCGCAATGTATACTCATTACTTTCTTGAAGTAGTTTGACGACATGTTTACCAATTTGTCCATTTGCCCCGATTACCAATACTCTCATCAGCCACGACTCCCTTTCTCGGTATCATTCTTTCTATTGTTTCAAAAGAATTGAACCATATCAAGAAGCATGCTTCACCCTAATTGCGTTTGTAACGGATTCTAACTAGGTGAAAAAACAGATGAACACTGGAGTTTCAATGTCTTAGCCAACCGTTTATTGGGTAAGTTATTGAGGGAACGGATTTCAACATTCGACACATGAACGAAACGCTTTTTAGCTTCATAAGATAGTGTAAGCCTTTACATATTCGGTCATCTGTACTGCAGTGGAAAAAGTGCGGATTATTGAATGGCACAGGGGATACGCGCCGAATTTTCATCGATGGTGCTCCCCTTACACGTCGCTTGAAGCAGGGGAGCACAGTATGGCGGGAGTCGAATCTCACGGATAAGATTCATATTGGGCATTCATCGATTCAAGGAGTTGAAGTGAATGACTTCCGCGGAATTAGTAAGTATTTCATCTTAATGGAGGTATCACAAATGCATTATGCGGATATTGGCCAAGGTGATCCGCTCGTTTTCATTCATGGATTGGGTAGCATCAAAGAATCATGGAAGCACCAATATGCACTTTCCGATCATTATCGACTCATTATTCCTGATCTTCGTGGACACGGAGAGTGCAATAATGGTGAAGAGATTTCGATTGCGGGATTTGCCGAAGATGTGTTAGCCCTGTTGGATTCGCTGGGCATCACACAGGCGCATTTCTGTGGTCTTTCAATGGGCGGGCTTGTTGTACAAGAAATTTATCGTCAAAAACCGGATTGCGTCCAAACGATGATTTTATCGAACACATTTTCTTACACGCCTTCTTTTTTCGGTAATCTTTCTTTACAGGAACGAATGAACAATCTTCAGTCGCTATCGATTGAGGAATATGTAACACTAACTGCTAAAAGATGTTTATATCAAAAAACGCCGGAGCTTATTGAGGAAGCAAAAACGATGTTTAGCATCAAATCGGACCCGTATGCCGCTTCTTCACGCTCGGCCATTCAGTCCAACTATCTCCCGATGTTGCCGTTTGTCAAAGCACCGACGTTACTGATTGGCAGTTTGTATGATGAGGTGATTCCGCTTCCTGCAATTTATCAAATGAAATGGTTCATGCCTCAAGCGAAACTGATCTTATTTGACAAATGTGGGCATCTGCCAAATTTAGAACGAAAAGAGGAGTACAACGAAGTCCTTTTTGAATTTATAGAGGAAAGTAAAGGGCAAGTGGCGACGTGTGTGAATACGGTGTTGAATGCTTTCAGTGTTGGAGCCCTTAGATATTTTTAATGAATTAATGAATTTGAAATGCATAAATTCGGGCTGAATTCAATAAGGGATTCAGCCTTTTCTCTTTTGGTCAATATTTCTGTCCCCTTGCTTGGTTTTGATCAACATATCACCTTAGTGGGAAAGCCTTTAAAACAAAGTGCCTGTCACACAGATTTTGTGGACAGGCACTGTTTTTATCGCATTCTTTTGTTTCTCTTTCCGTTAATATTCAGAAATTCACTTTCGCCTGCAAACTCGACTTCCTCGTTTTTAGGACTTGTATCGTATTTCGGCATGACATTCCGCTGCTTATTCTTATCCTTATTTCGGTTTTTGTTTTCCTCCGACATCACATGGACCTCCTTTTATATAGTGTTTTCATCTTTCGTATTATGTCTGATCAGCTGAATTTTATGTAGAAAATCAATCTTCAACTTCGTTTGGGCAAGCTATCCATATAGCAATCTATCACTGGTATGGAAGCACAGTACTCAACGGAAATTTGACCTCGCATAATTCCAAGGTCTTGAAACAAGCTATGCGTAAGATGGCTGATTTGTTAGCTGCTAATTGCTTAGATGGAGGATGGGATATGAATAAACCCTTTACACCACAGCTTGTCTATTTCGAGCCAAATGCATTGGAATATCCACTTGGAAAGGAATTGAAAGAGAAGTTTGAGAAGCTGGGGATCGAAACGCGCTTCACGACCTCGCATAACCAAATTCGAGATTTGCCAGGTGAGACGGATGCACAAAAATATCGGATTGCGAAGTCGACGTTAGTCGTGGGCATTCGGAAAACACTGAAATTCGATACGTCCAAACCATCGGCAGAATATGCAATCCCTTTCGCGACGGGTTGCGCGGGGCATTGCCATTATTGTTATTTGCAGACCACAATGGGGGCTAAGCCGTATATCCGGACATATGTGAACGTGGCTGAGATTCTTGACGCCGCTGACAAGTACATCGAGGAACGTGCACCAGAAATCACCCGTTTTGAGGCTGCTTGTACATCTGATATTGTGGGGATTGATCACCTGACCCATACCTTGAAACGGGCCATTAATCATTTCGGGCAGACGGAATTGGGACGGCTACGGTTCGTGACGAAATTCCATCATGTCGACCATTTGCTCGATGCGGCGCATAACGGCCATACGCGCTTCCGATTTAGCATCAATGCAGATTTTGTCATAAAAAACTTTGAGCCTGGGACCTCCCCTTTAGCGAAACGGATTGAGGCGGCAGGGAAAGTGGCACGAGCAGGCTACCCACTTGGTTTTATCGTGGCACCCATTTACATCCATGAAGGTTGGCAGGAGGGCTACCGGCATATGTTTGAGCGACTTGACGAAGAATTGCCTCAAGATGCACGGGAGGATATTACATTCGAATTTATTCAGCATCGATTTACAAAGCCTGCTAAACGAGTGATTGAAAAGAACTACCCGAAGACAAAATTGGAACTGGATGAAACCAAAAGGCGCTATAAGTGGGGGAAGTACGGCATTGGCAAATACATTTATCAAAAAGACGAAGAGGACGAAATAAAAGATCATTTATATGGCTATATGGAAAAATTCTTCCCGAACGCTAAAATAGAGTATTTTACCTGATAGCCGTGTAAGTGACAGGTACCATAAAGAAATAAGGATGTATTAAAAAACTCTTTTGGCAAAAGATAAGAATGAATCCACGTAATTATCGGAAGGTGTGATTGGTGATTCGATTGCACTTCAGTAAATGGAACGGCTAATGTAAAAGCGTTTCAAATCCGCTTACGGTAATTACAGATTCGATTATCCAATCGAAGGAGGAGTTTATGCATGAGCGTACTTTCACGGATTGCGCTGGCTTTAGTAATCATTGGCGCATTGAACTGGGGCTTGATCGGCTTCTTTCAGTTTGATTTAGTCGCCACGTTATTTGGTGGTCAAGATGCATTCCTGTCTAGAGTTGTCTATGGTCTCGTTGGAATAAGTGGACTGATATGTATTGGTTTATTATTCAAGCCAGACGAAGAGGTAGACACGGTACCTGACCGCCAACGTTTCTCCAACCCGAATTATGGGACTGAGTTTGGCGAGGAGCCGGATTTCAGGAAGGAACGAGAGAACAATGACGTGACGAACGGAACTACGGGTACCACTACGGGCACCACGAATACCATGAACACCACTGGCACGGAAAGAAAGAGGAACGGCGGGACGGATTCTAGCAAATTGAAATAGAACATGAAACAGCCACTGTATTCTGGTGGCTGTTTCATTTTTTATACCCCTGTCATACCCTAAATGACGCAAATAACTTTCAGAGTATTTGATTATTTTTGAATATACGGTTATAGTAATATTGGGACTACGGAAAGTACTCCGTATTAAATAGATATCGTTTAAAGGGGGAAGGCATGGGATGGTGAATGTTCCAGAGAAAAACAAGTTTTCGAACTATCCACAACAGCCACATGGCGGTAAATTGGTGGATCGAGTTGTAACGGGAATCGAGCGGGAAGAAGAGCTGGTCAGGGCAAAGACGCTACCAACGATTATGGTAGACATGGAGGCTGCAATAACACTTGAAATGATTGCGACGGGTGTATTGTCTCCCAATGAGGGCTTTATGAATGAAGCAGATTATCATTCCGTTCTGACGGAGGGGCGTTTAACAAATGGTATTATATGGCCGGCACCGCTAAGTTTTGCTCCGATTGGTAATCGAAACAAAGAAATCGTGAAGTCCCTGAAGGTCGGGGATGAGGTAACGCTTGCCAATGAAAATAAGGAACCGATTGCTATTATGCAAATAGAAGATATCTTCCAGTATGATAAGGAACATCGTGCGTCATCCCTTTTTGGTACAACCGATCGTGACCACCCGGGGGTCGATGCAATTCATCGTAGAATGGGCGATGTCTCTTTAGGTGGACCGATTCGATTATTACAACGAGTGGATTGGGGACCATTCGAGAAACTCCGCTTGGAACCGAAAGATACGTGGCATACATTTTACGAAGAAAAGAAGTTTCGTACGGCTGCAGGTTTTATAACAGGGGCCAATCCATTGCATAGAGGTCATGAATATATTCATAAGAACGCCTTAGAAGAATTGGACGGCTTACTTCTTCAACCTTTAGTTGAGATGGCAAAACGTGAGTATACGCGTCATGAATACCGGATGTTATCTTATCGGAGCGTTTTGGATACGTATTATCCAGAAGGTCGTTCCATTCTGGCTCCATTGCGAGTGACCTATGTTTTTGCAGGGCCGCGGGAAACCGTTTTACATGCCTTGATTATGAAGAACTATGGCTGTACGCATGCACTTATCGGGCGAGATCATGCGGGGATTGGTGATTATTATGATAAATATGCGAGCCATAATATATTTGACGAGTTTAAACCGGAAGAGTTAGGGATCGAAATTCGGCTATTTCATGAAGTCTTTTACTGCACACGTTGTGATAGTCCAGCAACAGGGCAGTCCTGTCCACATGATGAACAGTACCGGATTAACATTTCGGGTACGGGGATACGGGAAATGCTTCGACATGGGATTATGCCGCCGAAGGAAATTGTGCGTCCTGAATCCGCCCGTATCGCAATGCAAGGGGTTCAACCAAAAGGTTTGGATGAGTTTGAGCGATCGATTTCACCAGTTGGCAAAACGCTTAAAAGTATATTCCCTTTCTATTTGGAAAGGACAAGGCTCGGTGGACGAAAACGTACTACGCCTTTGACAGTGGAGGAACTCACAAACCTTGACTTGGAAGCGGCAAACTTGGATGTACGTTCCAATGCGGACCGAATCTATCGGGATATTTTTGAAGAGTATAGTAGTGTCGGTGATGTCAATCGCAGTTTGCAGCCGGAATGGATTGCAGATGCACGGGCGTCATTGCAAGCTCAACAGGAAATGGTCATTCAGGATTTGGAGGAGAAAGTGGCACAAGCACCAGCTACTGCTTCCGATGAATTCTTATATCAGGATAAGGAAGAATCCCAACGTGAACTTGATGTCGCTAAAAAGATTCTTGCGGATATTCCGAAGGTGCTCACTGACGAACGTCTGCAAGAGAGGACTTGGAATCTTCTCCCTTACCATCGTTATCGGGGCAGCGATGAACCAAATGAGCAAAAAGAGGATTCTGGCGAAAAGTAAAATTTAAATCACTAAAGCGTATCACTTAGATAGACAAGTGATACGCTTTATTTTTATTGCAGGAAACTATAGAATCTCGAATAGTAGCTAACTTACAACCTAGGGATTTCACGTCTAGGCTCCGGGCGTTCTTCAGTGTAGTTCTGCATGCATAATGATGGGACTAGATTTCGGTTTTTATGTCGAGAGGTCATACTGTTTTGATACTTTGTCGTATAGCATAAGAACAGGAGTAACAAGCCCTTCACAAATGCGTCTTTGCTTTTGATTTTACGAACTCGGCACTTTTTAAAAAATTGACTATCTTTGGCTGAATAGTTCCCTACTTGCCGAAAGCGGCGAAAAACGTGCGTTGAAGAAGCGCAGTGTAGGCGGTTCATAATCCATACGCAGCCCGCAAATGGAATCTCTTTTTTCGTAGAGAGCTAAAATCGAATCGACGACGACGTCCATATGATTATTCGTATATACGCGACGGGGGATGGTCAGCCGCACGAGTTCCAGATTGGGCATATTATGCTTGCCGGTCGAACGATCTCGTCCAGCTGAAACGATTCCCCGCTCCATACTGCGTACCCCCGAATCCAGATAGAGGGCAGCAGCAAGTGCCTGTGCTGGGAATTCCTCTTGCCTTAAATGTGGGAGAAATGCACGTGCATCTAGAAATACGGCATGACCTCCAATTGGTTTGACGACCGGAATTCCCGCATCAATCAGCTGTTGGCCGAGGTGACGGACTTGACCGATCCGATGCGCGATGTAATGATCATCGACCGCTTCCCGAATCCCGATTGCCATCGCTTCCATATCACGTCCTGCCATTCCACCATATGAAGGCATTCCCTCATACACAACGACAAGCTCACGTGACCGTATATACAGGTCTTCGTCATTCATTGCCAGGAAACCGCCGATATTAACAAGGCAATCTTTTTTACCGCTCATCGTACAGCCATCCGAGTAGGACATCATCTCTTTTAAAATGGCTGAAATCGATCGATTTGCGTGACCTGCTTCCCGTTCTTTTATGAAGTAAGCATTTTCGACACAACGCGTCGCATCGAGCATGACATCAATGCCGTGTGTATTGCATAACTCATAAACGTCCTTCATATTTTGCATGCTGACGGGCTGACCGCCGGCAAGATTTACTGTCACTGCAAGGCAGACATAGGGAATTTTATCAGCACCCACCTCATCGATTACGCTTTGCAATTTTGTCAGATCGACATTTCCTTTGAAGGGGTGTTCACTAGAAGGATCATGTGCTTCATCAATAATGATATCGACAAATGTGGCGCCGTTGATCTCCTGATGGGCGCGTGTCGTTGTAAAGTACATGTTCCCCGGTAAGGTATCACCTTTCTTAATTTTCAATTGGGATAATATATTTTCCGCCCCACGCCCCTGGTGTGTTGGCAGAACAAATTGAAAACCATAGACGTCACGCACAGCTTTTTCTAACCTTTTCCAGCTTTTGCTTCCTGCATATGCTTCATCGCCTGTCATAAGCGCACCCCATTGTGCATCACTCATCGCCGTTGTCCCGCTATCCGTCAACAAATCGATATAGACATCTTCCGAGTCGATTAGAAACGTGTTATAACCTGCTTGGTTAAGCGATTTTTTCCTTTCCTCAAAAGAGAGCATTGCTAACGTTTCCACACTTTTTATTTTGAAGGGTTCTGCAGTTCTCCTTTTCATCCCAACATCCCCTTTCATAAGATCCTATTATCCTAACTATATCGTTTTAGCATGGAAGTTAAGACTTATAATTCGTTAATCATGATGAAGCGCCTGTTTTATGGGGGGAGAAAAAGCCCAGTCCTCGGAAGGAGCATGGGCTTGATTGGTTCACCTGCGATAGATACAGTGAAATGGTTATTATTTCAATGGACCATTATTGATAGTTGTTAGTGAGTCGTTCGTTTTGAAGATTTTTCCGTTAACCTGTGCAATTCCAAATCCATTTAAGCGTTTCGAATGTTTTGTTAAGTAATTTTCAGCATCCTCTTTTGTTTCGAACAAATAGATTCCGCCAGCTTCTTTCGCCTGTTCATTCTCTGTCCAAATTTTCCAGATGAATCCCTTTTCTTCGTTAATGCTGTTTGCCAAATCCGAAAATGCATTAACCATTTCTTCACCGAAAGGACCATCGTGTTTGAAATCAACTTGTAAGATATATGCCATTGTATAACCCCTTCCAAAATAATTGTTACGATAAGTTGTTTGTAAAACGCAATACGAATATTCGTGTATGTATCGTAACACGAATATGGTTTTCTAACTATTCATAACTCCTTCACTTACACTACTAGTAATCTACACCAGATGACTTTTAGCGATAAACAAACGGAAGGGAGAATACCGATGAAAAAATATATTTCTCATCAGTAAACACTTATCCCTCCTGCCCTTGGGATTACTGCGTATCTTAAGAGGAGAGGAAGGAATAGCTGCAACAACAATCTCCTTTCTTTCAATTTGTTAGAAAGGAGTGGGACAACATGTCACTATTTTTTGAAGATGAGATTCAAAAAGTGAAGCGTAACTTGGATCGCTCGGGATTGGAAAACATGATGGCGCAGGATCCCCGTACAAACCGGAAACGGGTTAACAAAAATTACAATACGACGCTCAATCAACCCCAATCCCGGAGGAACCGGCATGATTCCGGACAATGGCCGAATAGCCGGTGGGAAAACGAGTAAGAAAAGCGCTGACATGTAGTCAGCGCTTTTTCATGCGTCAGCGAAATTACATAGTTTGTCATTACAGGAAGGTATCATTTTAATGTCATGGAGGGTTATCGGTTTTAATTTTGCCCAAACTTCGTTAGAATGCAAATTAAGCATTACGAAATTAAGAGCGACAGATCCGGAAGGGGATTATATGATATGAAGTTGAAAAAAGTCCTATTGCCAATTATGGCAGGCGCGCTTGCATTCGGTTTAGCCGCTTGCGGTGATAAAGAAAAAACGGCAAAAGATGAGCCAAAGCAAGACGCACCTGAGGAACAAAAGGAATCCGCAGAATCGATGCAAGCGAAGCTGACCGAGCAGCAAGTGGACAAGGATAAAGTCGTTGCTGTCGTAAATGAAGAAGAACTGACCGGCGAGATTTATAATATTGCGTTAACGTCTATTCAAGGGCAGATGCAACAAATGGGACAAGATCCAACGAGCAAAGAGATAGCTGAACAGGTAAAAACACAAACACTTGATACGCTTGTGAATCAAACCTTGATTCTTCAAAAAGCGAAAGAGGCAAAACTGGAAGCATCGGCTTCAGAAATCGATGAACAGTATGCATCCATTGAAGAGCAAGTGGGCGGCGAACAAGAAATGGAAAAAATGCTCAAAAGCCAAGGTATGGATAAGAAAGCAATAAAAGAACAAATTGCCGATTCCATCCTATTTGAAAAGTACTTGGAAAAAGTGGCACCAGTTGGAAAGGTGACGGACAAAGAAATTAAGGAATACTATGACCAAGTAGCCGCCTCATCAAAAGAAGCTGGTCAGGAGATGCCACCACTTGAAGAAGTAAGTCAGGATATCCAAGGGATGATTGAACAACAACAACAGCAAAAACTGCTTGCTGCACATGTCGAAGAGCTAAGAGCAGCTGCTACCATCGAATTGAAAATATAAATGAAATGCTTATAAGACATGGAATGCTTGACCTTAGTGGTCGGGCGTTTCATGTCTTTTTTGTCCATTCAATTCGCGTAACATAGGAACTACATTTCTGGACAACCTACTAAAAAAGAAAAAGGTGAGGTGATAGCGATGATCATTGATAAGTCGTCTACGTGGAGGGAAGGATTTATCGAGCGATTGGAGAACCGTGAAGCATGGGACAATTGGACATTATTCAAGATGAGTTATGAAATCGCCAAAAAGAACTTAATCACAGATTTCCGCGGTCTTCAATCCCCGAACTATTTACCCAATCTTACGCCTCTGGCCCATCAATTGGAAGCGGCGGAAACGGTCATCGAAAGGATGAACGGAAAAGCAATTCTAGCTGACGAAGTGGGTCTCGGGAAAACGATTGAAGCGGGGTTGATACTGAAAGAGTATTTGATCAGGGGTCTGGTGAAAAAAGCATTAATTTTGGCTCCGGCATCCCTTGTCGATCAATGGATCGGGGAAATGAATCAAAAATTCCACATACCCGCCATCCAGTATAAAAAAAATTACGATTTAGACCATTGTACGATTGTTGTCATGAGTATAGATATGGCAAAAAGAAGCCCACACAAAGAAAATATCTATGCTCAGGATTATGATTTGATCATCATTGACGAAGCCCATAAATTAAAGAACCACAAAACGAAGAACTATGAGTTTGTCCAAAATTTAAAGAAAAAGTTTTGCTTGTTGTTAACAGCGACCCCTATTCAAAATGATGTGTTTGAACTGTTTCATCTTATATCATTACTCAAACCGGGGCATCTGGGGAATTACGAGACATTCCAATCGGTCTTTTCTGCCCGTAAACGGAGTTTGGAACACGATGATTATTTAAAAGAACTGGTGAATCAGGTGATGGTCCGAAATCGAAGACAGGATACCGGTGTCGAATGGACAAATCGCCGCGTTCAAATCATTCCTCTTGATTTCACAAAAGAAGAGCAAGAGGTATACGATATGATTTCGAATCTTAAAAATGTTTCGTCCGTCGTTTCGGATGCATTCTCTATGATTACGCTGCAAAGAGAAATGTGTAGCAGTAAGGAAGCAACGGCCTTGACCTTAACTAAAATCCTTGAAAAATGTACGAAAGCGGAAGACATTTCTTATATTGAAGACATTGTTCAAAAGCTCATGCGGCTAGAAATTAACTCGAAAGCGGAAAAGACTTTTGAAATTATTTCTCAGGCAAATGGTAAGGTTATTATCTTTACCGAATATCGAGCGAGTCAAACCTATTTACAGTGGTATTTACAATCAAAAGGAATCACAAGCGTCCCTTTCAACGGACAATTCAGCAAGAGTAAACGGGAATGGATGAAGCAGCTATTTAAAGAACAAGCGCAAGTGTTGATCGCCACGGAATCTGGCAGTGAGGGGATAAACCTTCAGTTTTGCCACCACGTCATCAATTTCGATTTGCCTTGGAACCCCATGAAGTTGGAGCAGCGAATCGGCCGTGTCCACCGGTTGGGACAGGAACACGATGTCCATATTTACAATTTGGCCATTCAGAATACAATCGAAGACCATATATTGGACCTGCTCTATGATAAAATCGAGGTTTTTGAAAAAGTGGTGGGCGAGTTGGATGATATTTTGTCAACCTATAAAAAGACCATCTAAAAATAACAAGGCCCATTGCTTTTAGTATATACAGTATTCAGAACGTTTAATCGACCAACAGCTATCGCTAGGAAATTCCAAGGAGGATGTGTATGTACCCACAACAAATCAACGGTTATTTACGCGAGTTGTTTAAAGAAAACAATTGCCAAATCTTAAAAGACCATGACCATTACCTCCATGTCCAATTAACGATTGATATGGATAAAAAAATAATGAATCGGCCGTTTTATTGGAAGTATGTGGAGAGTACAAATGATGAGCCAAGACCTGCCCAAGTCACATTCATCACGGACAAGAATAGGCTCGTTGATGACATCAAAGGGGAAGTCATCCATTTTGGTTCCCCGCGGCTCACCCAACTTTTTCAAGTGATGAATGAGATGGGTTCTATTGTACAGATGTATGAAAAAGGATGGGATAAGCCTGAGCAAATGATTTTGACACCTTGGTTAGGTGTCAATTATAAAATCGCGTATCTCAGCGATCAAACGAAAGAAATGCTCTTATCCCTGGGCATTAACTTGATGACAGGCGAAGTTGTCGAAGATTTTCAGGAATCGTTGAGCAAGAAGGATTTGGATTATACAGTTCCGGAAAACACTTATAAATTACCGTATATTGTCAAGCCCATTCGTGCACTTGAACGGTTGGATGGTGTGATTGAAGATCGCATCGGGCAAGACGATCATACATGGGCCGAGGAAGCGAAATTGCGATGGGAAAAGGACAGGGCGGTATTGGAACATTTCTATGAAGGGGTTGATAACAAGCCGGATTGTTATGAAATCGAGAAAGAAGCGATGGACCAACAGTACGAAGCGCGGATTAAAATCGACATCCTCAACGGTGGAATATTCTATTTGAAATAAGGGAGGTTTTCACATATTGAAGTTTTCTGGTAGTCAGCCATTTCATATTGATGGCTGACTCTTTTGGTTGTAGAAAGAGTGTGGAATTCGATTCAAATAATTTGCCTTAGAGCTTGATACCTTTCATCAAAAGAGCCATTATAGAATAAGGAATGTGGGTCTTCAGGAAGGAATGATTAACCATGACAAATTCGAATAAAAGTTTACGGATATGCAGCCACGGTCACGAATACTATAAGAGCAGTGATTGCCTTGTCTGTCCGACATGTGAGCAAGAACGTAAGCCTGCAGATGGATTTCTCTCAAAGCTTTCAGCACCCGCAAGAAGGGCGCTGGAGCATAATGGCATCACAACGTTGGAACAACTGGCCACGTTCAGTGAAAAAGAGATTCTGAAGTTTCATGGTATAGGTCCAGCTTCTCTGCCTATCCTTAGGGCATGTTTGGAGGATAGTGGGTTATCTTTTAAAGGGAGTTTTGTTGATGAAAGATCCTCATGAACCAAAGAAATACGAGTACTTGGCCGATAACCCGGACGTGAAAGTGTTACCCATTATGCTTTCCATCATTATTGGAGCCTTTTTTGCGATTCTAAATGAAACGCTTTTGAATATCGCCTTAATTACATTGATGGACGAATTTTCGATTCAATTGACGACGGTACAATGGATGGCGACAGGATTCATGCTCGTGATGGGGATCGTAATCCCTGTATCTGCGCTGCTATTGCAATGGTTTACAACACGACACTTATTTTTAGGGACAATGGTTGTTTTCACCATTGGTACAATTATCAGTGCGAGTGCACCAACTTTTCCAATTTTGTTAGTCGGCCGGTTAATCCAGGCAGCTGGAACAGGATTGCTAATGCCGATTGTCTTTAATGTATTCCTATTAATTTACCCGCCGAATAGACGCGGGAAAGTAATGGGTTTGGTGGGCCTTGTGATTATGTTTGCACCTGCTATCGGCCCAACGCTTTCCGGTATTATTGTTGAATATTTAGGATGGCGTTATTTGTTTATCACGGTTATTCCGTTCGCTTTGTTTTCAATCGCGTTTGCTTATAAATACTTAGTCAATGTATCAGAAGTGACAAAGCCGAAAATCGATGTTGTATCCATTATTTTCTCTACTATCGGTTTTGGCTCTATTGTTTATGGCTTCAGTGCGGTTGGGGAAAGTGCAAATGGATTTTTAAGTCCCAATGTGTTGATTGCAATTATTTTGGGAGTCGCAGGCATCGGCCTGTTTGCAATACGGCAACTGAAATTGGATGAACCCGTAATGGATTTAAGAGTCTTTAAATACCCGATGTTCACACATGCGGTTCTGATGTTTTTAATCATCATCATGGCGATGTTCGCTTCAGAAATCATTTTGCCGATTTATATGCAAGGGCCTTTAGCGTTAACGGCCGCGACAGCAGGTTTAGTCCTATTGCCGGGGAGTATTTTAAATGGAATCATGTCACCCTTTATGGGGCATCTTTTTGATAAGTTTGGACCTCGCGTATTGATGATTCCGGCAACCATTGTGCTGAGTGGTACAATGTTTATGATGAGTAGACTGACGACGGAGACATCCTTATGGGTTGTCATTGTCGGCTATACTTTGTTGATGTTGACTGTTTCCGCTATCATGATGCCTGCAGAGACGAACGGGTTAAATCAGCTACCTAAAAGGCTCTACCCACACGGGACTGCAGTCATGTCCACCTTACAGCCTGTTGCGGGTGCAATCGGTGTTTCCGTGTTTATCAGTATCATGAACGCAAGGCAGTTTAACTATCTACAAAAAACAGACGCGCCTAAAGATCCGGTCAACATTAGTGAGGCAATGGTAGCTGGTATTGAACTTGTCTATTTAGTCGCTTTCGCTATGTCCATCGTAGCGGTTATTTTGGCGTTTACTGTCTACCGTGCACAGCCAGAAGAACTGGATCACTAGCCGAAGAAGGATTCGTAAGGACTATATAATCTTAAGGACCATCGCAGAAAGTCAGTCAAAGCGGCTTTCTATGATGGTCTTTTTATGATTGAAATCACACACATAATTAAGTGGTCCACGTAATTCCAACACAACTTCGGTTTGTATTGGAACTTCTGTTTTGGACACCTTATAAGGAAGGAATCAAAGCCCATTCATTGGGTTTTGGAGAATGTTCTAGTGGAAATGAAGTTGCTGTTCCCTTTACCTCATTGCTGATCCTACCGAAAAGGAGATGAGATGCATTTATGCGCAACCTGCTTGTTGTACTAGGAGTTGTAATCACAATTAACTCGGCATTGACACATATCCCAAGTATTGCCTATACACAAGAAGAAATTCCAGCCTACGCCAAGTGGGGGAGACTCGCAGTAAAAGAAGTACAATCAAAGTATCCCGATGCAACGGTTATTGACTACTTGCATGAAGGTAGCGAAACGAAGGGGGATACAACGATTGAAAAATTTAAACTTTGGTTAAAAGACGGTGATAAGGAATTCGGCGTTTTTATAAACATTGTCTATACGACCGAAACGGAAGAAGTATTGAATGTTGAATTTCGTGAAACGACCAGGTGAGCGATAACAGTCGAGGACATTTACGCTAGTGGGTACGGTTTGTTACATTTAATCAGCTACTATATTTCAGACTTTAACGAGATTATGATAAAGGAAAGGGTTCGAATCTCAGTCGATGAAAACGGTGAATTGGCGTATGATGGAAAGGACAGACAACCCAATCAGTTGAATGTCATCACTGAATTCGTAATTGCAATGGAACTTCAATTGGAGGCTCACTATGTATGATCCAACCATATTTGAGAATTTAAAAGTGGCTTTTGAGAATCGCGTCTATGATTTAGACAATGTAGAAAGGAAAATCATGATTACGAATCGCTTCGATCGAATGGATTTTTCAATTCTCGCCAGGGATTTTGCCATTCAATTTAAGCTTGTTGGTCAACAAGACGTTACGGCAGAAATTAGTTTACAGGCTTCCTTGAATGATTTGGCAGGAGAGATATTGGAAGTGCCAGGGGAAAATCCAGGTTGTGCCATGTGCTTGCGATTTACGAAACGTATTGAGGATGTAAATAGCCAGTGCCAGCAGATTGAGACAGTGTTAAACGCTATTTGGAAAGACGATATTGAATTATCACAAACCCTAAGCTTCGCTTATGAACAGGAGAATTCAAATTACTTGGATCGCATTGAGCTGAAATTTAAGCGTAAAATTAATGAGGAACATATGGGCGACATTCCGGATTTTCTTTATCATGTTCTGGAATCGTTGAAAGTGCTGAATCAATTATGAAGCCTACGCAATTAAGTATAATTAAATGACTGCAGTAGAGACTAATGACTACAAAATGACAGCAACAGGTAGGGGATACAATGACAAACAACAAGGAACAAACAGGATGGAATTTCGACAATAGTTATGCACTTCTGCCAGAAACTTTTTTTTTGAACATTAAACCAAGCCCTGTAAGTGCGCCGAAGTTGATTGTCCTAAACGATACGTTGGCAACATCTTTAGGATTAGATGCAGATGCGTTGAAAAGTGAAGAGAGTGTAGCTGTTTTTGCCGGTAACCGGATTCCTGATGGTGCAATGCCGCTTGCGCAAGCGTATGCGGGGCACCAGTTCGGGCATTTTACGAAATTAGGGGACGGCCGGGCGATGTTGATCGGTGAACAGATCACTCCTTTAGGTGAACGGTTTGATATTCAACTCAAAGGTTCGGGTCGAACGCCGTATTCCCGTGGGGGCGATGGTCGGGCGACGCTCGGTCCGATGCTGCGCGAATACATTATCAGTGAAGCCATGCATGGTCTAGGAATCCCAACTACCCGAAGTCTGGCGGTGGTGACAACGGGTGAGGCCGTTAGCCGTGAAGAACTGTTGCCTGGTGCTATCTTAACGCGCGTGGCAAGCAGTCATTTACGCTTCGGCACCTTCCAATATGCTTCCCATTGGGGAACAGTTGAAGAACTCCAAATTCTAGCCGACTATGCATTAAAGCGCCATTATCCCGAAATTGAACTGAATGAGAATCGCTATCTCGCGCTTTTTGAAGCTGTGCTAGAGCGTCAAGCAAAGCTCGTCGCCAAATGGCAACAGGTAGGCTTTATCCACGGGGTCATGAACACGGACAATATGACAATCAGCGGAGAGACGATTGATTATGGCCCTTGTGCCTTCATGGATGTCTATGACCCGGCAACTGTCTTCAGTTCAATTGACAGGGATGGCCGCTATGCCTATGGCAATCAACCGCCGATCGTCGGATGGAATCTCGCGCGCTTAGCTGAAGCGTTACTTCCGTTACTGGATGCGGATCCAGAGAAGGCAGTTGAGCTTGCACAGGAAGTGATTGAACAGTATCCAGAACGATATGATTCGTATTGGCTATCGGGAATGAGAGCGAAATTGGGTATCAGTAACGAAGAGGTGGAC